>NZ_JBNHFJ010000010.1:0-149251 GCF_059090105.1 Arthrobacter sp. K410C | reverse complement strand
GCTCTTCGCTGTCTCCCTCGCGGCGACTCAGAAAACAATACACCCCCACCCACCCCACCGCAACCCGGCCCCACCACCCCACCAAAACCCCGGAAACCCGCGCCAAAACCACCCACCAACCCACCCAGACAACCCCCCGCCGTCGAAATGCTTCCTGTGCGCTGCAGCACAGTGGACGGCTGGGATCGGAGCCGATTGAATCGGGCACGGATAGTGGGGCGGGAGCCTGTGCCGGTAAGCAGGATTGAGGGGAAAGGGGAACCGTGATCGGAATTCTTAACCGGCTGGTAGGGCTCATTAAAGACCACCTGACTGAGGAGCTGGACATTGCCGGCCTGTCGGGCAGTCTCGGCACCAGCGAGTACCACCTGCGGAGGATGTTCTCGTCATTGGCAGGCATGCCGTTGTCAGAGTATGTGCGGCGGCGCCGGATGGCAGTTGCCGCGGCCGATGTCTTGGGCGGCGGCGACCTGCTGGGCATTGCGGTCCGCTATGGCTACGGCTCAGCGGAGGCATTCAGCCGGGCCTTCCGGGCCGTGCATGGTGCCGGCCCTGGCGAGGTCCGCCGCAACGGCGGCCCCCTTCGCACACAACCGCAGCTCAGGTTTCGCCTGACCGTAGAAGGGAACAAACCCATGGACACCCGCATCGCAGACAAGCCCGCCTTCCGGCTCGTGGGCCACTCAGCCCGCGTTCCGCTCATCCACCACGGCGTCAATCCGTACATCCAGGAGCACATCGCTTCCTTGCCTGAATCCGAACATCTCCGCCTCAAGGCACTGGGCAACACGGAACCTGCAGGGCTGCTGCAGGTGAGCGCGGACGTGGACCCTGACTACACGGAGGGCAGCGACCGCCGCCGACTGGTTCCCCTCCAACCCGTGGCGGCTGAGGCCCGGGCCCTCCATCGTGGGCATACTGGCCGCGCCCCCGACTTCAGCACGGCAACCTGCGAATTATGGCTGCCGGTGGAACGCGCCTGACGAAAAGCGCCGTAGACCATAGCATTTTCCGCAGGACAAACCCGGAGGGTTCAGGCTGCCCAGCCCACTTTCCTGAGCCAGTCCTTGAGCAGCGGCAGGACAACAGAGCTCTGCATCGCCCCGAGATGGTCCAGGCCCGGCAGGACCTGGACGTCCCAGCCGGCTTCGACGAGTTCATGCTCATGCGCGGCCAGCGGGTCACCGATCCGCACCTGCACGCCGCCCCACTGCGGCGAGTAGTCAATCCGGTCTTCGGCTCCGGCGAACGCCAACCGGGGCAGGCCGGCCGGGACCAGCGCCGCGGCGTCGTCGAAATCCTGGAGAACCTCATAGAGGGTGAGGAACTGGCGCGTCTGGTCCTCGTTGGCCTGGATGGAGGCCGAGTCCCAGTCCCCTGGTTCAACCTCGGCGGGCACGGGCAGCTCCCCCGTTGCCCAGGCGGCCGCGTCCCGTACCGCTGCGTCGTGGGCAGCCCGGGTCACGGCCAGCATGCTCTTGTACGGTCCTTCGAGGGGAGGGAACCCTCCCATGGCAAGCGCACCCAGCCGGTCAGTCCGGAGGGCGAGCTGGAGACCACACAGTCCCAGCCAGGAGTAGCCGTAGTAGGCGAAAGTGGCTGCCCCCGCGGCGTCGGCGATGGCAAGCAGGTCGGCGGTCACATTCTCCGGGGTCAGCGTGTCCGGGGCCGGGAAGGCCATCCGGTGCGCCTCGTAGTCCACGGCGATCACACGGTTCGCCGCGGAAAGCCCCTGGACCAGGTTCGGCCCCAGGTCCGGATCAGCGCCCCACTGCAGGATGGTTTCGGCTTCCTCCGGCGAATGCCCGGCAAGTGGCACCGGCAGCAGGAGGTCCGGCCCGCCTCCCTGGATGGTGACGGGAATGGTGCTGCCGTCATGCAGTACAGCAGCGGCGGTTGGTGCCATGGCTACTCCCTTGGTTGAGGACCGGCGGTACTCGCGGACGTACCCCTACTCCCCCATGCCGGGATGCACCGGAACATAGTCCACCTTGTTGCCGGGGTTCTTGCGCCCGGCCTTTGTCCGGTCGTATCCCCGCGCGTCCAGGCCGTTCTTCGCCCTGAACTCCGCCAGTGCCGCGTCATAGGCCTTGTTGAGTGCCTGCCCGGAGAACTCCCCCGTGCTGCCGTCAGCGAAGGCAATCCTGATGCGGACGCTGGCCGGGTAGTGCCGGGTCATCCGGACGAAGCCGTCCGCGTCCTGCTGAAGAGTGATCAAGGGGAACCTGCTTTCGTCGGTGGACCGGCCTCCAGTTTGACGCAGGCAGAGGCCGCGTGGATACAGCGGGCCGGCAGTTCCGTCAGCAGGTAGGCGGACGATAGAGTCACCGCATGCAGATGCGCCTTGAAGTTGTCCAGGTGCCGGTGTCGGATGTCGACAAGGCAAAGTCGTTCTACGTGGAGCAGATGGGCTTCGTCCTTGACCACGATGTTGAACACATCCCCGGAATGCGGGTGGTACAGCTGACTCCACCCGGATCGGCAGCGTCGATCGTCATCGGCACCGGCATGACCGCCATGGAGCCAGGCACCCTCGAGGGCCTTCAACTGGTAGTTCCAAACCTCACCGCCCTCCGCGGCGAACTCCGGGCCCGAGGCGCGGACATAAGCGACATCCAAAACATGGGCGGCGTGCTGTTTGCACATGTCAGCGATCCGGATGGCAACCGCTGGGTCCTGCAGGAGGAAACGCCGTCGGACATCCGCGAGGCGCACCACTCCTAGCCTCAAGGCAGCCCTGGTCGTGCTGCTCACAAATGTTTGCCCTGCGCAACCATCCAGGAGCATAATCATTAGCAGAACTAATTAGCACTGCTAACGATTACCGCCCAGGAGGCGCACCCGACCAGATGACCGCCAGCCAAACGAAAAACCACGCCCAGGCAGCCCCCACCTCCCCCGACACCCTCGCCATCGACCTCCGCACTGCCGTGATGCGCACCTCGCGCCGGCTCCGCGTCGAGGCAACCGGCGAGGTGATCACCCCCGGCCAGTACACCGTCCTGGCCCTCCTCAACGGCGACGGCCCCAGCACCCTGCGCGCCCTCGCGGACAGCGAGCACGTGCAGGCGCCGTCCATGACCCGGATCGTCAACGCCCTCGCGGACCAGGGCTTCGTCACCAGGGCGCCGCATCCCGACGACGGCCGCCAGGTCCGCGTGGACATCACCGACGCCGGAAAGGCAGTCCTCGCGGAGGCGAGGGAGCAGCGCACCGCCTGGCTGGCGCAGCGCGTGGCCGGACTCAGCGAAGAGGACCGCGGTATCCTCAGCCGCGCCGCCCGCATCATGCAGGAGATGAGCGGCCGATGAGCGCCATGTTCCGCGCCCTCGAAAACCGCAACTACCGGATCTGGGCCGGCGGCGCGCTGGTGTCCAACATCGGCACCTGGATGCAGCGGATCGCCCAGGACTGGCTGGTCCTGACCGTCCTCACCAACCACGACGGGGCCGCCGTCGGCATCACCACGGGCCTGCAGTTCCTGCCCATGCTGCTGCTCGGCCCGTACGGCGGCGTCCTGGCCGACCGCTACCGCAAACGCAGGATCCTGCTCTGGACCCAGCTGGCCATGGGCATCACCGGCCTGGCCATCGGGCTCCTGGTGGTGACCGGCACCGCCGAACTCTGGCACGCCTACCTGGCGGCCCTCTGCCTGGGCATCGCCAGCGCCATCGACGCCCCCGCCCGGCAGGCCTTCGTGTCCGAACTTGTGGGCCAGGACAACATCTCCAACGCCGTGGCCCTGAACTCCGCCTCGTTCAACACCGCCCGGCTCACCGGCCCGGCCATCGCCGGCGTCCTCATCGCCTGGGTGGGCACCGGACCGGTCTTCCTGCTCAACGCGGCCAGCTACGCCGCCGTCATCATTTCGCTGTTCCTGATCAACACCTCCGCGCTGGTCCCGACCGTCCGGGCCGAACGCAGCAAGCACCAGGTGGCCGAAGGCGTCAACTACGTCCGGCGACGCCCGGACCTGATGCTGATCATGGTCCTGGTGGGGATCCTGGGCGCGTTCGGCATGAACTTCCCCATTACCAACGCGTTGATGGCCACCACGGAGTTCGGCGTGGGACCGGGGGAATTCGGCCTCCTCGGCTCCATCATGGCGGTGGGCACGCTCGCCGGCGCACTGCTCGCCGCACGCCGGTCCGGCCCCCGGCTGCGGTTCCTGCTGGGCGGGGCGCTGGGCCTTGGCGCCTTCACGCTCCTGGGCAGCGTGTCGCCGTCGTTCTGGCTCTACGCCGCCGTGCTGATCCCCGTGGGCCTGGCGTCCATCACTTTCCTGAACAGCTGCAACACCAGCATCCAGCTCTCCGTGGAGCCGCAGTTCCGCGGCCGGGTGCTGGCGCTCTACCTGGCCGTCCTGCAGGGCGGCACGGCGGTGGGCGCGCCGCTGATGGGCTGGATCGGCAGCGAGTTCGGCGCGCGCTGGTCCGTGGCGGCGGGCGGCATCGTGGTCCTGCTGACCGGGCTTGCGGCGGTGGTCGTGGTCAGCCGCAGGAGCCGGCTGACCTTCCGCGGCGCCCTCCGGATAGCGTTCACTGGCAATCGTGAGCCTGCCATCTAACCTTGGCTGCCTCAGCCAAGCGCTGAATTCCGGCTGGTGGAGGGCCTTGACGATGGCCCGGCGTCCTTGGGTATAGGGGTTATTGTCCACTCCCGGTTTAGGTATAGGGGTTATTGCCCATTGCCTGAAATTAGGTACAGACGATCGTTGTGCGTTCTTCCGCTCCAGGTCTACCCTGTGCGTATCTGGAATTAGCCATCGTTGTTTCTGGGGATCGACGCTGGCTTTAACCAGTTGGACACATCGAAGCCTCAATAGAAACAGCCAAGAAAATGCAAGCTAAGTCCGATGGCTTAGTAAGGCCCCCGTCCTCGCCGCAAGCGCCGCACCGAGTCGGCTCGATAATTCCTGCTGCGCTTGGGCCGCCTGCAATGACGGCTATCCAGAGCAGCGTTCATTAGGCGTGGCCAATCCGCGGTTGCGGCAGTGCCCGACTTTCCAGTTTTTCCTCACACCGGAATTGTGTCGCGTGGAATAACTGTTTTAACAGGAATTATCGTTTTGATAGGGGCCGGGCTGATGTTCTGGCGTAAATTCATGGCGGCTGCTTCGTCCATTTTGGTTGGAACCGCTATTCTCACTCCGCTATCGGCCCACGCCGCAGCGACCACCTCACTGGCCATGGACGCCTTTGTACAGGCGGACAGGGCAGCCACCAACTTTGGGACCAGCATTCGTCTGTCCACCGAGGGCAGGGCATACATCTGGCGGAACACACTACTACGCTTCAATATCCAGGTTCCCGCTGGCGAACGCGTTGTCTCAGCCAAGCTCCGGTTATTCTCGGAGGCCTCCGCATCTTCCAGTGAGTTCGTGGATGTGTTTACTACGTCTGGCGGCTGGACCGAACGGGGCGTCACCTGGAATAACGCCCCGGCTCGAGGGACATGGCTGGGAAAGGTTGGCGGGTTCGCAAACGGCTCTTGGGTGGAATGGGACGTTACCAAAGGCGTAAGCCCAACGGGTGGCGAACAGAACTTCAAGCTGGAAAGCAACGCACAGAAGTGGATCGGCTTCAAGTCGAAGGAGTCTCCGGATTCCGCCCGGCGTCCAAAACTGGTGGTGACCACGGGACCCGCTACGGCACCGCCAACCGAGGCGGCGGTAGTCCACGGCTGGGGCGCGCCGGTGGCCGGTGATGAATTCAATTACGCGGGCGGGCCGGACGCCACGAAGTGGATTGTCTACAACAGCCCCGGCCACGCGGGTAACGGTATACGGAGCCCGCAACAGGTTACCGTCGACGGTTCCAAGATGGTCATGAATGGGACCCCGGATGGCACGACCGCAGGAATGGGCGCGAGGTTTGCAAACCAGAAGTACGGGCGGTGGGAAGTCCGCGCGGCCGGATCAGGTGACAACGAATACCATCTGGTATCCATCCTGTGGCCGGACAGCGAGAATTGGCCGTGCGACGGCGAAGTTGACTACGCGGAGACCACCGGCGACTGGAACGTCATACAGTTCTTCCACCACTATGGCTGTTCGAACTTGCAGACGCAGGCGATCAGGCCTATTGATGTCAGCCAGTTCCACAATTACGCGGTCGACTGGTCACCGAGGGGGATCGTCGGTTATGTCGATGGAGTGAAGTGGTTTGAGGACTACGACCCAACACATCAGCCTCCCGGCCCGATGCACCAAACCCTGCAACTGGACTGGTTCCCGGACAGCACTGCCAATGGCGCCGGTGAGATGCGGGTGGATTGGGTCCGTGTGTATGCGGCAGCCGCAACCGCCTAGAAGAGCCGGGCACGACGGCGACGCCGGACTTCCGCATCCCCGCACCCTGGGAAGGGGTGCCGGGGAGGGAAGTGCCGGCGTCGTACTGCTTTGTGTACCCGAACCTACATGGACGAGATGTTGAGGATGTTGCCCTCGCTGTCCAGGAACCAGGCGCCCTTGCCCACGTCATCCATGGTGGCGACGCCGTTCTCGGTCTTGAGGCCGGGCTGGTCATACTCTTCGAAGACCACGCCGCGGCTCCGCAGTTCCTCAACCTCGCGGTCGAAGTCCTGGGCCACCCAGCCCATTTGGGTGTTCTTTGCGGTGCCGGCATTGTCCGTCTGGTAGATGAAGAACGTGCTGTTGCCGCACTTGTAGAGCAGGTTGTCCGGGCCCATCTCCTGGACGGGTTCAAGGCCCAGCTTGTCGCGGTAGAACTCCCGGGCCCTGTTGATGTCCTTGGCGGGCAGTACAGCCATAACGTCCAGATCCTTGAGCATGGTCGAATCTCCTTGCTGCGCATTGATGGCGATGCTCTCCCCCTGTGCCGGCCGTGCCGTTTCCGGACAGGCCGCGTGCCCGCCCTTTGCGCCGACTGCCGGGGCGGCCACCTGGGATCCGAACCGCTGCGCCAGCCATCATCAGCGCGGGAGTCCCCGAAGCTTACGAAGCCATTATGGAACCGAATCAGCGCCAGCGAAATAGGGCAAAATGTGGCCATCGGTGTTTCGGTTCAGGGGGTCTTGGCGTGGATAAATCGGTGCCGCTCGAACGCATGGTTTTCTTCAGCGACGCGGTGTTCGCCATCGCCCTCACGCTCCTGGCGCTGGACCTCAAGCTGCCCCTGGGCATCCCGCCGGAACGCCTGGCGGCCGAGCTGGCGGGCGCAATTCCGGAACTGCTGGCGTTCGCGCTTTCGTTCCTGATCATCGCGCGGGTGTGGATGTCCCACCACAACGACTTCTTCCGCATCCGGGACTTCAACCCGCAGCTCGCGTGGCTGAACATGCTGCTGCTGTTCTTCATCGTGATGCTCCCCGCGCCCACCGCCGTCCTCAGCGACTACGGCGGAAACCCGAGTCCATGGCCCAGCGTGCTGTACGCCGCCACCATCTCCGGCGTCTACCTGACGCTCGCCGGCATGTGGACCTACGCCTGGCGCAAGGGCCTGACCGATGACACGGTGGACGACGTCGAGCACCGGCGTGTGTTCCTGGCCAGGCTCACGGCCCCCGCGGTGTTCCTGCTCAGCATCCCGGCAGCGTTCGTGCTGGGCAGCAATACCCCGTTCCTGTGGTTCCTGATCATCCCCGCTGCCCTCCTGATCCGGCGGCTCACAGCTCGCCGCTCTCCGGCCGCCGCCCAGTAACGGCGCAGTAACGCCTGCCGCGGCATAATGCGGCAGTGAACGAGGGCCTGCACCGCTTGGCCGCCCCAGCATGGGCGGCGGTCCTCGCGCTGCTTCTGCCCGCCTGCTTCGCCAGCGATGACGACGGCGGGATCCCGGCTTCCGGAGGCTCCGCAAGTTCCACAGGCGCCACGGCTTCTTTGAGCCCTTCTTCCGCTCCGTCCCCAAACCTGCCACCCCCACAACCGCCGGGTCCCCCGGTGCCCAACCAGCCACCGGCGCCGGAGGCCGTGGTGCTCGACTGGCTGCCCGTCGGCCCGGTGGGGCGCGGCGACCCCGTCTGGTACGTGGACCTGAAAGGCCTGAACTGCACCACCCAGGGAGATCCCGCCACAGCAACCACCATGCTGGAGCTGGCACCGACGCTGTGCCAGGGCCTCAACGGCGACCAGGCCGCCTGGGCAAGTGGCGCCGCGGCCCTCGCCACGATCCCCGCACCAACCCTGGCAACGTCCGACTGCTGGTCCATGGCTGCCTACGAAGTGCTGCAGAACATTGCCGGCTTCCGCCGGCAGAACCCGGCCGTGCCGTTCACCCTGGTCCCGAGGCAGGGCACGGCCTGCCCCGCGGACCTCAAGTTCCTCGAGGACGATATGCGGAACTCACCGCCCGCCCCCGTGTGCGCCGGCGCGGCGCTCGTCCTGGTGGGAACCCTTGAAGGCCTGCCGCCAGGGTCGATCCGGTCCGTCAGCGTGGGAACGGCCATCGCAGCCGTGGGGTTCCGGAACAGCCCGGACGATTTCAACTATCCGCCCGGCGACCTTTACTTCCTGGCCCCGCCCATTGAAGCGGCGGGCCCCGTCACGGTCAGCGTTGCCGTGGCCGACGCCGACTATCCGGTGCAGGGGACCGTCACCCTGGACTACGCGGACCCACGCACGTGCCTGCCGCCGTCGGGCACCGCACCATGACCGAGGGCAGTGGCGGTGAGCGTTCCTCCTGGTCGCGCGCCTTTGGCGTGGTCGCCGCCGTCGGCCCGCCGCTCACGGTGGCAACGGCGCTGCTCTTCTACTTCGGCTGGGCCCGCGCGGATGCCCAGGCCGCCCACATGGGCCTGAACGTGAGCCTGTTCGGGTACTCGGTGCAGGATTACCTCCTGATCAGCATCAACGCGCTCTTCGTGCCGCTGGTGTCCATCCTGGTCCTGGCCGTGGTGTGGCTGGCCCTCGACCGCTGGCTGCGCCGGTGCATCGCGGAGGACCGCGGCCGGGCGGCCATCGTCCGGGCGGCCGGCATCGGCGCCCTGCTGAGCGGGCTGCTGGTGGGCACCAGCCTGCTGCTGGCCATCGCGGAGCGTGCCAGAGCAGCGCTTTACACCCCGTACCTGATGGCGTTGGGCGTGCTGGTGGCCACCTGGTGCGTCCATCTTCGCCGGCTGGGCCGGACCGGCACACGCCCGGACCTCACCGCCGAGCAGCGCGCGGTGGAAACCACCCTGGTCCTGAGCATCGTAACGCTGCTGCTCTTCTGGGGAACCGCCGACTTCGCCCAGGCACTGGGCCGGCGGCTGGCAGTGGACTACGGGCAGGGGGTGCAGTACATGCCCCGCGCCGAGGTGTATTCACCCAAACCGCTGGGCATCGGCTCGGCCGCGGTCAGGGAGGTGAACGTTGGCACCGCGGACGCGGTCCTCTACCGGTACGACGGGCTGCGCCTGCTGGTGCTTAGCGGCGGACGCTTCTTCTTCCTCCATGACGGCTGGACGCCGGAGAATGGAACGGTGATCGTCCTGCCGGACGACAACTCCGTCCGCATCGAATTCAGGAGATGATCCTGGCCATGGACTACGCCAAGGACCCACGCGTTGACCAGTACATTGACGCTCTCCCCGAGTGGCAGCAGGCGGTCTGCCGGCAGGTCCGCGACCTGGTGCATGCCGCGGATCCCGGGGTGGAGGAGACCATCAAGCGCACGGTGCAGCCCTACTTCGTGCTGAACGGCAATATCTGTGCACTCCTCGCGGCGAAGGACCACGTCAACGTGTTCCTGTACGACGGCGGCCTGGCCCCGGACCCGCAGCACATCATCACCGGCGGCCACGGCAACCAGACGGGGCGCACCATCGCGTTCCACCAGGGCGATCCGGTGAACGGGGAGGCCCTGCTGGACATCTTCCGGGCGGTGGTCGCGGACAACCGGGCCGGCGGCTGGCGGAAGCTCAAGGGCCGGGCGTAACGGCGCCGTGCCGGCGCTGGTACCGCAGCAGGACCACCCCGTTGCCGAAGCTACGGCTCTCCACCAGATCCAGGTCCGCGGTGAAGTCCGGCGACTGGAACACCCGCCGGCCCTGGCCGATCACCACGGGGTTGACGTAGATCCGGAACTCATCCACCAGGCCGTGCCGCATGAACGTTCCGGCAAGGTCGGCGCCGCTCATGATGAGGTCGCCGCCGGCTTCCGCCTTCAGTGCCTGGATTTCTTCAGGAACGACGCCGGCAAACACCTTCGCGTTCGGGCCCGCCGTGGCGAGGGTGCGGGAGAAAACGAACTTGGGGAGGCGGCGCCAGATGCCCGCGAACTCGAGCATGGCCGCGGTAGAGTCCGGATCCTGGTCAGCCGTCGGCCAGACTTCTTCCATCAGCTGGTACGTGACCCTGCCCTCGATGATCCCGCCCATCGCACCAATCTCGTCATTGAAGTGCCGGAGCAGCTCCTCGTCCACCCGGTGCCAGCTGATGTCGCGGTCCGGCCCCTCGAAGAACCCGTCCACGGACACGGCGTTGGACAGGATGATCTTTCCCATGGAATCCCTACTTCCTGATTTCCGCCTGCCGCAGCCCGACAATGTCCTCCACCACGTCATTCGGAATGGGATGCTCCGCGGTGAAGCGGATGGTTCCCTTGGACAGCGAAAAGCCCGCCAGCCGGCCGGCCACTGCCTCCACCGCCTCGGGCGAGAACGGAAACACCGAGAGGTGCTTGGCGGCGGCCACCACTCCCAGCAGCGGCTTTCCGTCCAGCTTGAGGGCGGGCATGCCGTAGCTCATGCCCTCAGTGGCCTCCGGCACCAGTTGCCTGGCAATTTCAATGACGTGCTGCAGGCACTCGCGGTCCGCCTCCGGCAGGTCCGCCAGTGCATCGTCGACGACGCCCACGGCCGCCCTAGCTCTTCTTCTTGGCTGCCACGGCGGAGGCCAGCGATGCCAGCCCGCGTTCGAAGTCGGACCCCACCATCTTGTCCATGTTGACGAAGAGGGAGAACAGCTTTGCCGGAAGGCCCTTGTTTTCACCTGTCATCACCCAGCTGACCTCGGTGCTGCCCGGCGCCGGCGTGAACGTGAAGGTGGTGGGGTTCAGCGCCTTGAAGGGCTTGGTGAATTCCAGCCTGACATTGATGCGGCTGGACGGCACCGACTCGACGATCTGCATGTTCCCGCTGCCGGCCTTGCGGTTGCCGCTCCACTCGTAGCCGGCTCCCACGCCGGAGTCCGGGCCGAAGTAGCGCCGGCTCATGCCGGGGTCCACGGCCTCCCAGGGGGACCAGGCCGTCCACTCATGGAAGTTGTTGACCAGCGGGAAGATATCTTCGGGGGCGGCAGGAATGACGGCACTGCGGCGGACTTCATATGAGGACATGGCCCCAGCTTAGGAGCCGGGGCCACGCCTGGATAGGTCAGTGGAGAACTACGTTGACGGGTTCCTTGCCGTCCAGCAGCAGCCCGATCTGCTTCCTGATCAGCCGGACCATCCGCGGGAACATTGCCGAGCTGGCGCCGCCCACGTGCGGGGTGATCAGCACGCCCGGGGTGGTCCACAGCGGGTGGCCGGCCGGCAGCGGTTCGGGGTCCGTGACGTCCAGCGCCGCGCGCAGCCGTCCGGACGAGGTTTCGGCCAGGAGCGCGTCGGTATCGGCCACCGGCCCGCGCGCAACGTTCACCAGCAGTGCGCCGTCCGGCATGGCGGCCAGGAACTTCGCGTCCACCAGCTGCTGGGTCTGCTCACTCAGCGGGACGCTGACCACCACGATCTCGTGCAGCGGCAACTGCTCATACAGTGAATCGATGCCGTAGACCGTTCCGCGCCCGTCCTCGCGTGCACGGCTTGCTATCCGGGTGACCTCGGCCTCGAACGGCAGGAGCCGGGCCTCAATGGCCTTGCCCACTCCCCCGTAGCCCACCAGCAGCACGCGCCGGTCGGCCAGGCTGGCCCGCTGGCTGTTGTCCCAGGTGCCGGAGGCCTCGTTCCGGACGAAGTCCGGGATCCCGCGCTGGCTGGCGATCATCATGCCTAGGGCGAGCTCCGCGGTCGAGGTCTCATGGACGCCGGCCGCGTTGGCGAAAACGCAGCCGGACGGCAGGACCTCAGCGACGCCGTCGTATCCGATGGACTGGCTCTGGACGAGCCCGACGTCCACGCCCTCCAGCGCGGCAAGCGCGGCCGGCTTGCCCATGTAGCCCGGGACGAGCAGGTCCAGCCGGCCCTCCGGGGCAGGGCCCGTCAAGTCCCAGAGGACAAAGTCGACGCCGTCCGTGGGCTCGAGCGCGTCCAGCAGCCTCTGGTCGGGCAGGCACACCCGCAGCCGCGCGCTCACGCGGCAACCATCAGCTTCACGCCGGCGGCGCTCAAAGCCGTTTCGATTTCCCGCGGCGGCGGCGCGTCCGTCACCAGCACGTCCACCGCGTCGAAGCCCGCCAGCCGGGCCAGCGCGTACCGCAACATCTTCTGGTGGGTGGCCACCACCACCACCTGTTCTGCCGAATCCATAAGGGCGATCTTAGTGGCGCGCTCAACGTCCCTTTCAATGTAGAACGCCTCGTCATGGATGCCGCTGACGCCGATGAAGGCCGTCTTGGCACGCAAGCCGGCCGCGGCTGTGACCGTCATGGGGCCATTGAACGCCTGGCTGTCCAGGAGCAGCTCTCCGCCAAGGCAAATGGTCCGGGCGGAGGTGAGCTGGAGGCAGCGCTGGATGGCCGGAGCCGAGTGGGTGATGATGGTGCCAGTGAAGGAAGCGGGGAGCTCGTGTGCGATCTGGTAGGTGGTGGTCCCGGCGTCCAGGATGATGGCGTCACGCTCACCGATCATGGACAGGCACACCCGGGCCACCCTGAGCTTGGCATCGGCATCCTCCCGGACGCGGGCGGCAAAGTCCGCATTCTGCCCGTGCCCGTGGACGGCACTGACCCCGCCGTGGACCACCCGGACCAGTCCCAGCTTGGACAGCACCCGGGTGTCCCGGCGCACCGTCATGTCCGACACGGCAAACCTCTCTGCCAGGTCAGTGGTGGAAATGAACCCCCGCCGGCCGAGCTCGTCCAAGATGCTGCGCTGGCGGGACGTCAGCGGCACCTCTTCCCGTGCGATGCTCATGGCCCCTTCTTTCCTGCCTAGATCCCGGACACCAGCCTGGCCGGGTGTTGCAATTCCAACACCAAATCTACTTAATGACGTACCCCGGCACCGGCATTCGTAAGCTCAACGGGGCGCCCTTCCGCGATGGAGCGCTCGGCGGCAAGGCCCATCCGGACCGACTGCAGGCCGTCGGCAACGGTGACTTCCACCGGCCCTTCGCCCAGGATGGCCTTCCGGAAGCCCAGGTGCTCGTAGTAGGTGGAGCCGTGGTGCGCGCCGGCGGCCAGGACTGCCTCGTCCACCGGAACCTCGTGCTTTTCCGGGCCCAGCGGCGAACGCGGACTGAATTCCACGGTGGCTTCGGCTTCGTCACCGGGGATCCAGTGGTTGGCCGCCACCGGGATGAGGGTCTCGATCTTGGCCGCGTCACCCACGATGGAGATCCGTTCCTGGAACTTGGACCCTTCCGCGAACATGGACAGCTCGAGCATTGCGCGCTTCCCGCCCTTGAAATCCACAATCACGTAGGCGTTGTCCACCATGTCCGAGACCCGGCCGTCGTACAGCTCGTCCATGTGGTTCACATCGTGCCCGCCGCTGGCGTAGACGCGGGTGGGTTCGTCCTGCAGGATCAGGCGCATCAGGTCGAAGAAGTGGCAGCACTTTTCCACCAGGGTGCCGCCGGTCCGCTCGGCGAAGCGGTTCCAGGCGTCAACCTTGTGCAGGAACGGGAAGCGGTGCTCCACGATGGACAGCATGTAGATGTTGCCGAGCTTGCCGTTATGGGCTGCCTGAATGACCTCCTGCACCGGCGGCATGTAGCGGTATTCCATGGCCACCCACACCGGCGCAGTGTAGTCCGCAGCCAGCCGTTCGAGTTCGTCTGCCTGCGCGGCGGTGGTGCACACGGGCTTTTCCACCAGGACCGGCAGGTTGGTGCCGCTGGCGAAGATATCCTTGAGGATTCCCAGGTGGGTGTCGTTGGGGCTGGCGATCACCAGCGCATCCACGAGTCCCGATGCGAGCAGGTCCTGATGGGAGGCGAAGGTCCGCACCTCATATCCGATCTCCTTTGCTGTCTCTTCCAGGGAGGACGGCGTGGGATCGGAAACTGCGGTGATCCGGCTTCCTGGGATCAGTGCAAGGTTCCGGACATGTTCCCGGGCCATGTGCCCGGCCCCGATAAGGCCATAACGAATGGTCCGGACCGTTTCCGCAGAAGGCAATGACATGAGTTGCTCCGTTTCTCTACGTTGAGTGGGGGGACCGCGGCGTTGCATCCCAAACAGAACTATACAGATAGTGTTGTTATTCCAACATAGCGTGTGTATATTTCTTCAGTACCAGCCGAAACTACAACGAGGTGGAACGTGCCCCAACCGACAACTGGAACCCTGCTCTTCGTAGGTTGTGCCACCCTTGACTCCATCGCCCTGGTGCAGGATTTCCCCGAAGCAGACAGCCGCACGGTGGCATCAGACTTTGCGACGGCGGGCGGTGGCCCCGCTGCCACGGCGGCCGTTGCGGCGGCGCGGGCCGGAGCCCGGACAGCCTTTGCGGGCGTCCTGGGCACCGACGAGGAAGGCGACCGGATCGTGGCCGGCCTCGAGGCCGAGGGCGTTGACACCTCCGCCGTCATCCGCGACCCCGCCGTCAAGACCGGCGCCAGCGTGATCGTGGTCAGCCGGGCCACCGAAAGCCGCGCCATCGTCACCCGCCCTGTCCCGCCCGTCAGCTTCCCCGCCGGCAGCCGCTTCGCCGAACTGCTGGCTTCCGCATCCTGGGTCCACGTGGACCACCTTGGCTGGAACGCCGTGGTGGGCGTTGGCGCGGACGGACTCAAGATCAGCGTAGATGCCGGAAACCCCATCCCGTCCTTCAGCCCACGGGGCGTCGCACTGTACGTCCCCACCATCGAAAGGCTCCGCGCTACGTACGGCGAGGACCTCTCCCCCGGGGCCCTCCTGGGGAAGGCGATCGACGACGGCGCCTCCGCCGTCGTCGCCACCGCCGGCTCCGAAGGCGCCTGGGTCCTGGAACGCGGCGGCGAGCCGGTCCACGTTCCCGCCACCGCGGCCACCATCGTGTCAACCCTGGGCGCCGGCGACGTGTACCACGGTGCCCTCCTCGCCGCCGTCGCAGCGGGCCTGCCCCTGGTGGATGCCGCCGCCTTCGCCGGCCGCACCGCCGCAGCATCCTGCGCGGGACTGGACGGCCGCTCCATGATCCCCCGCCAGGCCATCAGCCCTGTCCCTGCTTAACCATTGTTCCCAGCACAACGCCTAGCTGAAAGAAGCAGCCCATGAGCCCCACAGACCTTTCCCCGCTGCAACGCCCGTCCGGCGCGTTCGCCATGCTCGCCGTGGACCAGCGCGAAGCCATGCGCAACATGTTCGCCGAGCACACGGACCAGCCCGTCACGGACGAGGACCTCCGGAACTTCAAGCTCGAGGCCGCCCGCATCCTCACCCCCTACGCCTCCGGCATCCTGATCGACCGGCAGTTCGCCCTGGACCAGGCCATCGAGGCAGGCGTGGTGGACCCGAACTGCGGCCTCATCGCCTCCGCCGACCACTTCGAATCCGCACACGGCGAACTCGTGGGCGAGGTGACCATCGACCGGCTGGTGGATCCGCGCAAGTACGCGGCCCTGGGCGTGAAGGCGCTGAAGCTGCTGGTGCTGTACCGCCCGGACGAGCCCGCCGAGGGCCGGGTGGAGATGGTCCGTGAGTTCGTGGAGCGCTGCAAGTCCGCCGGCCTGATCAGCATCATCGAACCCGTCTCCCGCAAGCCCCTTGCCGGCGGCGACTTCGACTGGAACGCCGGTATCCTGGCAGCCGCCAAGGAACTGGGCAGCCTGGGCGCAGACCTGTACAAGGCCGAGGTCCCGTACAAGGGCCAGGCCCCCGAAGCCGAGGTCCGCGCCGCCTGCGCCGAGCTCACCAAAGCCATCGAGGGTCCGTGGGTGGTCCTGTCCTCCGGGGTCCCCGAGGACGTGTTCCCGGACGCAGTGCGGTGGGCCTGCCTGGAAGGCGCCAGCGGCTTCCTCTCCGGACGCGCCGTCTGGGCGTCCTGCATCGGCGCCCCCGACGTCGTCGAGTCCCTGTCCACCGACGCCGTCAGCCGGCTGCAGCGCCTCTGCGCGGTGGTCGACGACGTCGTCTCCACCCAGCGCACGCATGCATGAGCACAGACGCCGATCTCCAGGGGATTCCCGTCACCGTCAGGTGACCCCCTTCCAGCCAGCAAATAAGGCACAGCAACACTCAACGAGGAGACTATTGTGAGTCAGATTTCACGCAGGCAGGCCATCGCCGTCCTTGGAGCCCTGGGTTTCGGCGCCACCGCGGCAGCGTGCGCCGGACCGGGCGGCTCCACCGCCCCCGGCGGTGCAACCGGCCCGGCCGCCCCGGCCACCGGCGACATCACCGGTAAAGTGTCTTTCGCCCACTGGCGCGGCGAGGACAAGGCAGTGTTCGACGAACTGATCAAGCGGTTCGCGGCGATGCACGACGGCGTGGAGGTGGCCCAGGACATCTCCACCTCCAACGACTACAACGCCCAGGCGCTGCAGAAGCTGCGCGGCGGCTCCATCGGCGACGCGTTCGCCACCTTCCGCGGCGCACAGTTCAAGAACTTCACCGAGGCCGGCATTTACACCGACCTCAAGGGCAGCAAGGCCGTCTCCAACTACGAGGACAGCCTGCTCGCCGCCGGAAAGTCAGGCGACAACGTCCTGGGCCTGCCCTACCAGGTGGTGTTCCCCATGCCCATGGCCAACGTGGACCTGTTCGACAAGGCTGGCGCCGACCTCGCCCCCAAGGACTGGGACTCCTTCCTGGCCATGTGCGAGAAACTGGCGTCCTCCGGCGTCGTGCCCATCTCCTGGCCCGGCGGCGACGTGGGCAACGGCGGGCAGCTGTTCAACTGCATGATCGCCAACAACGGCCCGGTGGACGACATGGCCGCCCAGATTGAGCAGGGCAAGCTGAAGGTCACCGACGACTGGTTCATCAAGATGCTCAACCAGTACAAGGACCTGGTCCCGTTCCTGCAGCCCAATGCCACCGGCACCGCCGTGGAGCCGGCGCAGAACCTGTTCTCGCAGGGCAGGGCCGCCATGCTGGCCACCGGTTCCTACCACATCGCGGCGGTCCGCGGCCTGGGCGCCCAGTTCCCCATCGAGCTGGTGTTCCCCAACACCTCGGACGGCAATGCCAAGTACGAAGGCGTCTACAACGCAACCTTCATCCTGGGCGTCAACTCCGCCAGCAAGAACCAGGCGGCCGCCGCGGCATGGATCGATTTCCTGTCCGAGCCGGAAAACGCCGCCTACTACGCCAACGAGACGGCGCAGCACGTGTCCGTGAAGGACGTGGAGTACACCAACCCGGACCTGAAGCGCCTGAGCCCGTGGCTGGAGAAGAACACCGCCCTGGCCGCCCGTTTCCAGTTCCTGAACCTGGACGTCCGCAACGCGGTGGAAGCCAGCGCCACGGCCGTCATCTCCGGTACCAGTCCGGAGCAGGCAGCCGAGGCCGCCCAGAAGATTGTTGACGAGCGGCTATGAGCACCCACACCGGAACGGCGGCCAAGCGGAAAATGCCGCACCGCCATACCGGCGCCGACGAGGCCAAGGCGCGCCGCCGGTCCCCCACCCGGGTGAATCCGGCGCTGTACCTCTTCCCGCTGCCCGCCGTCGCCGTCATTGCCTTCTTCCTGGTGATGCCCACGCTGCAGGCTTTCCAGTACGCCATCACGGACTGGAACGGCTTCTCCGCGGCCTTCAACTACGTGGGGCTGGACAACTTCGTCCGGGCGTTCACCAGCGACTCACTGTTTATCAACGCGATGACCAACAACCTGAAGTTCATGCTGCTGGTGGTCATCGCGCAGACGGCGTTCTCGCTGATCCTCGCCCTGCTCCTGACGAAGAACTCCCGCGGCAGCATCCTGCTCCGCGCCCTGTTCTTCTTCCCCACCATCCTGTCCTCCGTGTCCGTGGCCTTCATCTGGAAGTTCATCTACGACCCCAACTTCGGCCTGGCCAACACGGCCCTGGGCGCGGTGGGCCTGGACGCCCTGCAGGGTTCCTACCTGGGCAACAACGCGCAGGCCCTGTACTGGGTGGCCGTCACCCAGGTGTGGTTCCACGCCGGGCAGATGATGGTGGTGTACATCGCCGGCCTGCAGTCCATCCCGCGTGAGCTTTACGAGGCCGCGGAAATGGACGGCGCCGGCCGGTGGCAGCAGTTCAAGTCCATCACCTGGCCGTTCGTGGCCCCCGCAACCGCCATCGTGGTGGCCTACACCACGGTGCAGTCGTTCAAGGCCTTCGACCTGATCCTGGGCATCGCGGGCAACCCGCCCAAGGGCTCCCTGGATATCCTCTCCACCCGCATCTACAGCACCTTCGCCAACTCGGAGTTCGGCTACGCCGCCGCCCAGTCGATCATCTTCATGGCGATGATCGCCCTGGTCACCTGGCTCCAGCGCCGGCTGCTCCGGCTGACCCCGAAGGGGGAATGACAGCATGCTCGCCTCAATCAGCCGCCGTGCCATCCTTGGCATCTACGCAATCATCATCATCGTCCCGCTGACGGTAGTGGGCTTCGGCAGCTTCAAATCCACGCAGGAGCTCTTCGCCGGACCGTTCAGCCTGCCGCAGTCCCTGTCCCCCGCCAACTACGCGGAGGTGATCGGCGGCCAGGACCTCGGATCGTCCTTCATGAACAGCGTGATCGTCACCGCCATTTCCGTGCCGGTCACCCTGTTCCTGGCCAGCCTGGCCGGCTACGCCATTTCCAGGTTGAAGGGCTTCATGTCATGGGCCATCTTCGGCTTCCTGGTCCTGGGCATGGCCATCCCGGCGCAGGCCAACATGGTGCCGCTGTACGTGCTGTTCGGCCGGCTGGGGCTGCTGGACAGCCTGGCTGGCCTGATCCTGGCCAATGTGGTGTCCACGCTGCCCATCGCCGTCTTCATCCTGGGCGGGTTCATGCGGACCCTGCCCAAGGAGCTCTACGAAGCATCCTCCATTGACGGGACCGGGCCCTGGAAGACTTACGCCTCCATCGCCCTGCCGTTGTCCGCACCGTCCATCGCGGCCGCCGCTATCTTCCTGTTCGTCATCCACTGGAACGAGCTGCTCTACCCGCTGCTGTTCATCCAGTCCCCCGGCAACCGCACCCTGCCGCTGGCGCTGCTGAGCTTCCAGGGCGAGTTCCAGACCGACTACCCGCTGCTCTTCGCCGGCGTCATCCTGGCCTCCCTGCCCGTGGTGGTGGCGTACGTCTTCCTGCAGCGGTACTTCGTTGCAGGCATCACCGCCGGCGCCAGCAAGGGCTGAGCACCCCGGTCTCCTGCCCGCCCAACGAAAGGCATCATCCGTGAATTTGAAATCAGCCGGCCACCTGGTGAACGGCACCTGGCACGCCGCCGGCGGCACGAAGGACGTGACGGACCCCGGCAACGGCAGCACCGTGGGCGAGGTGGCCTGGGGCACCGGCGAGGACGCTACCCGGGCCGCCGACGCCGCGGCGCAGGCGTTCGGGTCCTGGTCCCGCACCACGGCCCGGAACAGGGCCGACCTGCTGCGCAACGCCGCCGACCTCCTGGCCGAACGCCGCGACGAACTCGCGCACACCCTGGCCCTCGAGGCCGGCAAGCGGCTCCCCGAGGCCCAGGGCGAGGTGGACTTCTCCGTGGAGTACTTCCGCTGGTTCGCCGAGGAAGTCCGCCGCGCCACCGGCACCATCAGCCCGCCCGAGTTGCAGGGCCGCCGCCACCTCAGCAGCCGGAAGCCCATCGGCGTGGCGCTCAGCCTCACGCCATGGAACTTCCCAGTGTCAATCCAGGCCCGCAAGCTCGCCGCCATGCTCGCCGCCGGCTGCACCGTGGTGGGCCGGGTGTCCGAGAAGGCGCCGCTCGCCGCCACCGGCCTGTTCGAGGTCCTGCACGACGCCGGGTTCCCGGCCGGCGTGGTCAACCTGGTCCACGGCCCCTCCCGCGAGATCACCGCGGCCCTGCTGTCCCACCCTGCCGTGCGGGCCGTCAGCTTCACCGGATCCACCGGCGTGGGCCGGCAGATCATGGCCTCCGCCGCCGAACGCGTGGTCCGGCCATTGCTGGAACTGGGCGGCAATGCCCCGTTCATCGTCTTCGAGGACGCGGACCTGGACGCCGCCGTCGAAGGCGCCGTGCTGGGCCGGCTCCGCAACACCGGCCAATCCTGTGTGGCGGCCAACCGCTTCCTGGTCCAGGACAGCATCGCCGACGAATTCGCGGCACGGCTTGGTGCGCGCTTTGATGCCCTGAGCATCGGGCACGGCGTTCCCGACGGCGGTGCGCCGGTCCCGGACCTGGGTCCGGTCATCGACGCGGACCGGGTGTCCGCCGTGCAGGCACTGGTGGACGACGCCCTGGATCGCGGTGCGCGCCGCGTGACACAACGGACCGACGTGCCGGGCCAGGGGTCCTTCCTGGCTCCCACGCTGCTGGCCGATGTTCCCGACGACGCCCCGCTGGTTGGCGAGGAAGTGTTCGGCCCGGCGGCCGGCGTCGTCACCTTCGCCACGGAGGAAGAGGCAATCCGGAAGGCCAACGCCACCGAAATGGGCCTCGCCGCGTACGTCTGGAGCGGCAGCCCGAAGCGCGGCTGGGAGATCCCGGAACAGCTCGAGGCCGGCATCGTGGGCGTCAACGACCCCCTGCCATCCGTGGCCTTCGCACCCATGGGCGGCGTCAAGCAGTCAGGCCTGGGCCGTGAAGGATCAAGCCTGGGCCTGGAGGAGTTCGAGGAGGTCCAGTACGTGGCCTGGAGGCCGTAAGTGCTGACCACCGGGCTGGTGCTGGGCGCCGTGGTGGTGGGTGCCGGGATGCAGCGGATCACCGGCATGGGCTTCGCCCTGGTGGCCGCCCCGTTCCTGGTCCTGCTGCTGGGCCCGGTGGAAGGCGTAGTGCTGGTGAACGTCTGCAGCGCTGTGACGGCCGGGGCCATCATCTTCCGCGTGGTCCGGGACGTCGACTGGCAGCGGTACCTGTGGCTGGCGGCCTCGGCGCTGCTCGGCATCATCCCGGCGGCATTCCTGATCCGGCTCATCCCGCCGGCGGTCCTGGAGATCTCCATCGGGGTGATCCTCGCCGTCGGGCTGACCGTCCTGCTGGTCCTCAAATCCGCCACCCTTCCGCCGCGGCGGCGCTATCTCCTGGCCGCCGGCGGCCTGAGCGGCTTCATGAACACGGCAGCCGGCGTGGGCGGGCCGGCGGTCAGCATGTACTCCATCGCCACCCGGTGGCAGCACAAGTCCTTCGCTGCCACCATGCAGCCGTACTTCTTCACGATCGGCGCGCTGTCCCTGGTCTCCAAGGTGGTGACTGCGCCGGCCACCTTCCCTGCCCTGCCCTGGGGCATGTGGGTGGGCGTCGCCGTCGCCTGCCTGGCCGGACTGGTGCTGGGCGACGCCGCCGCAAGGTTCGTCCCCGCCCGCGCGGCGCAGATCCTGCTGATCATCCTGGCGTACCTGGGGGCGGCCGCCACCATCATCCGCGGCGTGCTCGACGCCGCCGGGTGACCCCAACGATTTCACCTGCACCTGTATCAGAGAGAGGAAATAACATGACGTGGCTGAACAGTGCCGCTCACGCACGATGGCTCGAGGCCGAGACCGACCGGTTGATCAATTTCGCCGTGGCGTCGAAGGTGCCCACGGGATTCGGCTGGCTCGACAACTACGGCAAGGTGTTCGCCGACAAGCCGACCCATCTTTGGATTACCGCGCGGATGGTCCACAGTTTTTCCGTTGCTGCCCTGCTGGGACGGCCCGGCGCGGGGACCCTCGTGGACCACGGCATCGCGGCGCTCAACGGGGGCTTCCATGATGACGAGTTCGGCGGCTGGTACGCCGAGATCAACGAAAACGGCCCGGTGAACGACATCAAGTCCGGCTACCAGCACTCCTTCGTGCTCCTCGCCGCTGCCAGCGCCGTGGCTGCAGGGCGCCCCGGCGCGCAGGAACTGCTGGACAAGGCGCTGCAGGTAGCCGACACGAAGTTCTGGGACCACAAGGCCAACATGTGCTTCGACTCCTGGAACCGGGAGTTCACCGAAACGGAGGCGTACCGCGGCGGGAACGCGAGCATGCACTCGGTGGAGGCGTACCTGATCGTGGCCGACGTGACCGGGGAAAACCGCTGGCTTGAGCGGGCCCTGCACATCGCCGAGGTGCTCATCCACCAGTTCGCCCGCAACAACAACTACCGGGTGTTCGAGCATTTCGACCCGGACTGGAACCCGATGCCGGAGTACAACACCGATGACCGGGCCAGCCAGTTCCGTGCGTACGGCGGCACCCCCGGACACTGGGTTGAGTGGGCGCGGCTGCTCCTCCACCTCCGTGCCGGGCTCGAAGCCCGCGGCCTGGCGGTCCCGGACTGGCTGCTGGAAGACGCCCGCGGGCTGTTCGACGCCGCCATCCGCGACGCCTGGCAGCCGGACGGCCACCCCGGCTTTGTCTACACCGTGGACTGGGAAGGGAAGCCCGTAGTCACCACCCGCATCCGTTGGGTGCCCGCGGAGGCAATCGGAGGGGCTGCGGCCCTGTACATCGCCACCGGGGAAAAGCAGTACGCGGACTGGTACGAGCGCATCTGGGACCATGCCCGCGACTGGTTCATTGACTACGAGCACGGATCCTGGAAGCAGGAGCTCGACGAGAACGGCAATGTCACGTCCACCGTCTGGTCCGGCAAGGCGGACATCTACCACCTCTGGCACTGCCTGGTGGTCCCCCGCCTTCCGCTGGCGCCCGGGCTCGCCCCGGCCGTGGCCGCAGGCCTGCTGGACGCCCGGATCAGTGCGAACGAGCCGGCCAGGGAACCTGCCGGCCGCTAAGGGCGGAGCCCCGCCGCTGTCCCGGCTCCGCCTACAGCCGGCGCTGCCGGAACATCGGGAACTGCCCGCGCACCCGCTCCACCGTCTCCGGCAGGACCTCAACCACCCGGACGCCGGGCTCCAGGCCAAGGTCCGCCTCGGTCACGCCCATCGGGTCCACCAGCACGCTTCGGCCCACGGAGACCGGCGGAGCCTGGCAGACGCCGGCCACGTAGACGCTGTTCTCGATGGCCCGGGCCGCGTTGAGGGCCAGCCACTGCCCGGTCTTGTGCGTGCCCGGCACCCAGGACGAGGGGACCAGCAGGACGGTGGCGCCGGCGTCGGCCAGGGCCCTGGCGAGTTCCGGGAACCGCAGGTCGTAGCAGGTCAGCAGGCCGAACCGCAGCCCGCCGGACTCAAAGACCACCGGCTCAATGGACGGGCCGGGGCTGATGAACCGGGATTCGTCGAAGCCCTGCGCGTCGAAAAGGTGGATCTTGCGGTAGGAAGCCAGCCGGCCGCCGTCGGGCCCGAACGCCACCAGGGTGTTGTAGGCCTTCCCCGGATCCTCCGCGGCTTCCACTACGCCCGCCACCAGCGCGATGCGGTGGCGGGCGGCGGTGGCGGCCAGTTCCCGGCAGACCGGGCCGTCCAGCGGCTCGGCCACCGCCGGGAACGTGGCGTCCACGATCTTCTTTTCGTAGGTGGCGTACTCCGGGAAGGCCACCAGGCCGGCGCCATCCGCGGCGGCCTGCGCGGCGAAGCTGTCGATGACCGCGAGGTTCGCCGCGATGTCCGTGCCGGATGCCAGCTGCCCGAGCGCTATCTTCACGCCTGCCCTTCCCGTTGCACTCCCGGAGGCCTGTGCTAGACCCCCGCCTCCACCGTGGCCTTCTCCGTGCTGGCCATCTCCGGCGGCGCTGCCCGGAAGCCGCGCGTGATCAGCGCCAGGACCAGCGCCCCCAGGATGAGCCAGGAGACTCCCAGCGTAATGGCGTTGCTGTCCAGCCGGGAGAGCAGGTAGGCGCAGATGACCGCGCCGACAACCGGGACCGCCACGTAGGACAGCGGGTTCAGGTTCTCCCCGGCACGCCGCCGGCGGAGGTAATGGAACACCACCGAGACGTTGACCAGCGTGAAGGCGGTGAACGCTCCGAAGTTGATGAACGACGTGGACGTGGCCACGTCCAGGAACAGTGCGATCAGGCCGACGGCGCCGGTGGCCACCAGGTTCAGCACCGGGGTGTGGAACTTCCGGTTGAGCCGACCGAAGACAGTTTTCGGCAGGACCGAGTCACGGCCCATCGCGTAGAGCAGGCGGGAGGCGCTGGCCTGCGCGGCCAGGCCCGAGGCGAACTGCGCCACCACCAGGCCGGCCAGGAACACGGCGCCGAACAGCTGCCCGCCGATCTGCAGGGCAAGGGAGCTGGCCGCTGAGGCCGAGTCCTCGAACACACCGCCCGGGTGCACCAGCTGGGTCACGTAGGAAACCGCCACGAAGATGCCGCCGCCGATCAGGGCGATGAGCATGATGGCGCGGGGCACGTTCCGGCGCGGGTTGACCGTTTCCTCGGTGAGCGTGGTGACGGCGTCGAACCCCAGGAACGAGTAGGCCGCAATAGCCGCGCCGGCCGAGATGGTGGCGAAGCTGGAGGTGTCGTTGAAGAGCGGCTGGCTGCTCACCAGTCCCCCGGCACCGGAGGTGGACACCACGTTGCCGATGGCAAGTGCCACGAAGAACACGATGACCAGCAGCTGGAAGGCCATCAGCACGTAGTTGGCCTTGTCCGCCACCTTGATACCCAGGATGTTCAGTAGCGTGGTGATCACGATGAATCCAACAATCCAGACACCGATGGGGATGCCGGGGAACTGCGCGCTCAGGTACGAGCCGCCGATCAGCCAAATGACCATGGGCAGGAACAGGTAGTCCAGCAGCACCGCCCAGCCCACCATGAACCCGACCCGGGAATCGATGGACCGGCGGACATAGGTGTAGGCGGAGCCGGCCACAGGGTAGGCCACGGCCATCCGGCCGTAGCTGTGGGCGGTGAAGAGCATAGCGGCCATCGCCACCAGGTACGCGGACGGGGTGGCGCCACCGGTGGTTTCGGCGATGAGGCCGAAGATGGCCAGGACGATCAGCGGGGTCAGGTACGCCAGGCCGAACAGCACCAGCGAGGGCAGCTTCAGCGTGCGGGTGAGGGTTGTTGTCACGGTGTTCCTTAAGGCTTGTAGGACGGCGGTGTCCAGGTGGCCGGGTTGATCCGGCCCTGATAGACGGGAAGTTCGACGGCGGCCTCGCCGTCGCGGAACTGGGACCAGGGGCGGTTGAGGTTCTCCGTGCCGTGCGTGCGGACCTGCTCGACGGCGGCCAGGTCCAGGTCCGCTGCGAGCAGCTGCGGCTGATGGTCCGGTGCCTCGGCGATAGTGTTGCCCTCCGGGTCCACGATGATGCTTCTGCCCATGCCGGTGGGGCCCGCGCAGTTGACGCTGACCATGAAGACCTGGTTCACGATGGCGTTGGCCTTGGCGAGGACCAGCTCTTGGCGGCGGTCCGGGGTGGTGGTCTTGACCACGTTCAGGATGACGTCCGCGCCCATCCACGCTAGCTGCCGGGACACCTCGGGGTACCAGGCGTCGTAGCAGATGTTCAGCCCGACGCGTCCGATGCCGGGCAGGTCCACGGTGGTGAACCGGTCGCCGGGATCGTAGGGCTCGAACGGGCGCCACGGGAAAATCTTCCGGTAGTAGCCGGCGAGCTCCCCCTCCGGGGACAGCACCAGCTGGGTGTTGAACAGTTGGCCTTCGGGCCCGCGCTCGCAGACGCTGCCTGGCACCAGCCAGATCTTCAGGTCGGCGGCGAGTTCCCGCAGCTCCTTGACGCGCGTTCCGTCCAGGGGCTCGGCCGAGTCGCGCAGGACCGCGGTGCGCTGCTGGTCCGGAAAGGAGTCACCGAAGAGGTGAAGCTCGGGGAACACCAGCATTTTGGTATGGGGCTTGGTGTCCAGGGCTGCCTGGACCTCTGCGGCGAAGGCGGATATTGGTTCGCCGATCAGCCGGGGCGGGGCCTGGGCGGCGAGGAGGGGAAGGACGCGGTGCATGGTGTTCTCCATGGAAGGGGCTGTGATCTGCACTATATTAGATCAGAATGATCAAATAAACGGAAGGGCGCAGATTTGGACCGTAAAGTAGCGGGTATGACGCCCCATGTGGAGGAGACTTCCGCCATTGGTTCATCCGCGCTCACCGGCATGGACCGCCGCAGCGCGATCGACGCGGTGCGGCTCCGGATCGGCATGGCCATCTCCCTGGGGCTGCTCAAGCCGGGCGAGCGGCTGCCGGACCAGGAGGACGTGGCACTGGGCCTCTCGGTCAGCCCCATCACCGCGCGCCGGGCACTTGCCAGCCTCGCCGAACAGGGCGTGCTGGTGCGCCGCCGGGGCCGCGGGGGCGGAACCTTCGTAGCCGACCATCCGCCGCGCGACGTCCTCGCGGAGCTTTCGGCCTCCCCGGCCGAGTCCCAGGCGGTCAACGAGCTGGTGGACCGGCGGCTGCTGTTCGAGTGCGCCGTCACCCACTACGCCGCCATCAACGCCACCGTGGAACAGCTGGACGAGCTGGAACGGCTGACCCGGGACATGGCCGCAGCAGCCAACTGGTCCGACTACCACCAGTCGGACGAGCAGTTCCACCAGCTGGTGGGATCCTCCTCGGGGCTGGGGACCGCCGTCGGGGTCTACCACGAGACCCTCGCGGAACTGTACGACTACTTCATCCCCTATCCCATCGACCTGCTGCACAAGTCCAACCAGGACCACATCGAACTCGTCAAGGCCCTCCGGAACGGCGATGTCCCGGCAGCGGTGGAGGTCTCCCGGCGGCACGTGGACATCCTGCACCGAACCATGTTCATGGGGCTGGCAGGCACGGCCGGGACGTAGCCGGGGAGGCGCGCAGGAGGACCTTGTCATGTACGTGACAGCGGTCCCGGTCCTGTAAATTTAAGGAAGGAATTTGTCCGGCCAGCAACGCCGCGTTCCACTCCCTCCCCCTTGAATGGACCCCCTTCGCATGCCTTCCGCGATGCCCGCGCCTGCCCCTGCCCGATTCCCCTATGCCGCGATGGCGGTCCTGGCCACCATCGCCTTTACGGCCATCACCACGGAGCTCCTGCCCTCCGGCCTGCTGCCGCAGATCAGCAGCGGCCTGAACGTATCCGAGCCCGTGGCCGGCTACCTTGCCGCCGCCTACGCCGCCGTCATTGTGGTCACGGTGGTTCCGGCCGCGCGGCTGCTGGCGGGGATCCCCCGGCATGCCCTGCTGGTGGGCCTGGTGGTCACGTTCGCGGCCAGCAACGCCTGGGTGGGCCTCGCCCCGGATTTTACGACGGCGATGATCGCCCGGATGGTGGGCGGACTGGCGCATGGCCTGCTCTGGACCACCATGGCGCCGTTCGTCACGAGGGTGGTTCCGGCGGACAAGGTGGGCAAGGCCCTGGCCATCGTATTCAGCGGCAACAGCCTGGGGCTGGCCATCGGCGCGCCGCTGGGCACCGCGCTCGGCGGGTTCCTCGGCTGGCGGGCCGGATTCCTGGTGCTGGCGGGATTCGGCCTGGTCCTGGCGGTCCTGGCTTTCTTCCTCCTGCCGCGGGTCCAGCGGATCTCCGACGCCGCCCGGCCCTCCATGCGCCGTGCCGTCAGCCAGCCCGGAGTGAAGGCGGTGGCCACCGCCTGGCCGCTGCTAGTCCTGGCGCACTTCGCGCTGTTCACCTACATCGCCCCGTTCGTGCGCGATGCCGGCCTGCCGGACTACGCCATCAGCCTTTCCCTGACCGTCCTCGGCGCCTCGGGCCTGCTGGGCATCTGGGTGGCGGGCCTCACCGTGGACTCGCATCCGCGGCGATCGCTGATCATCACGACGGCGGCAATCGCCGCATCGATGTTCCTGTTGCCTTTGGCTTCGGGCAACCTTCCGCTGGCCCTTGTGCTGATGACGGTCTGGGGCGCGGGACTAGGAGCAATCGGCATCTACAACCAGGCGGCCATCCTTCGCGCCGGCGGCGAGTACCAGGAGGCGGCCAACGGACTGACCGTGCTCACCATCCAGCTGGGCATCACCGTCGGTGCACTGTATGGCTCCGGCGCCGTGGTTGCCGGCGGCCCGCTGCTGGTTCCGGTTGCCGCAGCACTGCCGGTGGTGGCGGCGCTTGCCATCACCCTTGCCGGCAAGCGGCATGCCTACCCGCCGGGACCGCGGGAGCAGGTGTGGCTGGAGCCGCGGCCGGTGACGGCGGCCGCGGTGAAGGATCCCGCCTAGGCCAACACCTCCGCCGTCGCCAGCAGGATACTGCGCTGGCTCCCGTAGTGAACACGCAGGGAGCCGGCCAGATCGTGCAGCCAGCCGGGGCCAGCCGGGTTAGTGTCCAGGACACGGGGAGCCTCCAGCAGCTGCTGCGCGGCAAAGTCTGCCCGGGGCAGGACCAGTTCCCGCGGCCCGAGCCCGATGCCTGACGCCCACTGGTAGCCGTCGAGGAAGGCCGCGAGGAGCTCCGGATATTCCGGGAATCCGGGCTGCGGTCCCAGCAGGTCCCGCGCCGCCGAGGCCACATCCGCCGCAGCCGTCATTACCCTGGCTTCGTCGAAGTCGAAGCCTGTAAATCCCCTGCCGGTCCAGCGGAGGTTGTCCAGTTCGAAGTCGCCATGGCCCATCACCAGCGGCACCGCCGGACCGGCGGCCATGAGCCCGGCCAGGCGCTTCGCCGCCTCCTCCAGTTCCGGATCCGCCATCACGGACGCTGCTTCGGCCAGGGCGTCGAACGGTGCCGGCGCGTCCGGTTGAAGTGGAACGGCCAGGGGGCCCGCGGCGTCCTGGAAGGCTCCCAGCGCCGCGCCCCAAGCCGCGGCAGCACCGGCGTCGATCCCTTCAACGTCCAGCTCATCGCCGTCCACCTTGCCTGCCACGCTGGCGTACATGTCCCCGAGCGGGGTGCGCACCAGCTCCAGGGCGGCGCCTG
This sequence comes from Arthrobacter sp. K410C, assembly GCF_059090105.1. Lineage (NCBI taxonomy): Bacteria > Bacillati > Actinomycetota > Actinomycetes > Micrococcales > Micrococcaceae > Arthrobacter > Arthrobacter sp. K410C. The sequence goes on along the minus strand of NZ_JBNHFJ010000010.1, from coordinate 120,372 downwards.
CCAGGGAGGGGAAGGATGGCGCGACGGCGGCACCGGCAGCCGCCAGACGCGAATGGAACCGCGAGCCGCGGGCAAGTCGGCCTCCTGCAGGCTCTGTTGCCGGCGCGAACCGCGCGTAAAGGACCCCCCGGGGATCGGCTCCCGGCGGGGCAACGAACACGTGGGCCGCGGACGAACGCCAAAAGCGGAGAGTGCCCTCGGGCATGCCCCACCGCTCACCCACGGCATCGGCAACCGGCGAGCGCCATTCGTGATCTACGGTGTTCCGCAGCGATGCGATCTGGCTCAGAGGCAACATGGAGAAATCTTTACATGTCCTGGCTACAGATCTTGTCACGCGGACAGCCTCGCCAACAGCTCACCCCGGCTGCCCACTCCCACCTTCCCAAAGATCGATTTCAGGTGGTCGTGCACGGTGTGCGGGGAGATGAACAGGTGCCCGGCTATGGCAGCGCTGGAGTTGCCGGACATGAGCTCCAGGCAGACCTCCTGTTCGCGGGGCGTCAGGCCGTAGGCCGAGAGCAGCAGGGTGAGCACCTGGCGGGTGGACGCGGGCTCCACGGTCACTACCATCTGCCGGGGATCGTCGCCGGTGATCAGCCGGCTGGCCTGCAGGACCACCCAGCTGCCGCCGGCGTCCCGCATGCGGGCCCGGGCCGTGCCGGAGGGCGCGGCTTTTGCCTGGGCGACCACCGCGAACAGCACCATGCTGAACTGGCCGGGGGCGGCGTCGTCCAGGTCCTTGAGCCACGAGACCGCGGCCGGCGTCGCTGCCCGCAGCTCGCCGTGCTCACCGGCCAGGACAATCACGGGTCCATCGGGCTGCCACAGCTGGTTTCGCACCCGAGCCGCGACACGGGTGGCGGCGGCGAGCGCGGCGGTGACGGCAGCCAGGAATTCCACCTCGCGGTCGCTGAAGTCCCGGCCGCCTTCCCGGAAGAGGCTGCCCACGCCCCAGCACGATTGGTCCACCCGGAACGCTCCGCGGAGCTCGTGCACTAGGCCAATGGGACGCAGCAGGTCGTTCACCCGCACGCTGCCGGCCACCTCATGCCTGGGGGCGTCGGAGATCCGTGCCACCGGAACGGGACGCAGGGCGAGCCGGGCGAAGGTGTTGGGTTCGGTGCCCTCATATTCGGACTGGGCAAAGCGGATAGCGTACTCGTCCGTGACGGGCCAGGGCCGCCAGTTGGTCACGGAGTTCATCACCATATTTTCAGGGTCGACGCCGGCCCAGCAGGCCTGGTCGAACGGCACCGACTGCCGCACCAGCCCGAGGGCGGCGCGGTAGAGGTCCGCCAGATCCAGTCCGCCGGCAGCAAGCACCGCGATTTCCCGGCGGGCACGCTCCGCGCGCTCCTCCCACATAGGTCCAGTATCCGCCGCCGGGGACGGCCTGCAATCCCCTGTTTTGGGGATGGGACATTGCGCTGGCTGCGCCTAGCCTTCGAGCATGAACATGGTGTCCCAGGTATTCGCGGTGCTGGCGGTGGTGGTCTACGTCGGCGTGTTTCCGGTGGAGAGTTTCCTGCTGAGGCGAAAACCGTGGGCGCAGAAGTTCCTGAGCACGCCGCCGGAAAACGTCCCCGCCGTGATGATGTGGGCCATCCCCACCGGCTACAGGAACCTGGTGGTCGCGCTGGGCGTGGTTGCCGGGCTGGTGGCCGTGAACATTGGTGAACTGGTAGTGGGCTACACCCTGGTGGTCTACTGCTGCCTCAACATGGTGCTCACCGCACCCACCATGCTGCTGGCGGACCTGCAGGGACACTATCCGAAGAAATGGGAGAGCGTCCCTGGCACGCTGGCCGCCACGCTGCCGGCCCTGCTCGCCCTGGTTTTCCTGCCCCTGGGGCCATAGGCGTCCGGCACCGGGCACACGCTATTGACCGCCCCGGGGGGCCGCCAGATACTTGGAGTGCCGTTGCCAATCGCACCCGTTCAAGGTGCGTACTCCACGTTCATCCCGGCCGGATCGGTGAGGACCCGGCACTGTATCCGGCGAGGTCAGACCATGGAACAAGGCCGTTCAGAAGACCAGATCACCCAGGCACTGGAAGGGTTGCGCAGCCAGCTCAGCGGCAGCCTGCTCCAGCCCGGCGACGCCGGCTACGAGGACGCGCGCCGGGTTTGGAACGGCATGCATGACCTGCATCCCCGGGCCATTGCCCTGGCCGGTTCCGTGGCGGACATCGACCCCGTCCTGGCCGCAGCCCGCAGCACCGGCCTGGTGCTGGCGGTCCGGGGCGGCGGACACAATGTGGCCGGGCACGGCAGCGTGGAGGGCGGCCTGGTCCTGGACCTGAGCAGGCTGCGTGAGGTAGCCGTGGATCCGGTTACGCGCCTGGTCACCGTGGAGCCGGGCGCAACCCTGGCGGACGTGGACAGGGCGACGGTGGAGCACGGCCTGGCGGTCCCCATCGGGGTCATCAGCGCCACGGGCATCGCCGGGCTTACTCTCGGGGGCGGCGTCGGCTGGCTCACGCGGAGCAACGGGCTGGCGCTCGACAACCTGAACTCGGTGCACATCGTCACGGCCGCCGGCGACCACCTCCGCGCGAGTGAGCATGAAAACGCTGAGCTTTTCTGGGGAGTGCGCGGCGGCGGCGGCAATTTCGGCGTCGTTTCCTCCTTCACGTTCCGTGCCCGGCCGCTTCCCCAGCCCGTCCTGGGCGGGAACCTCTTCTATGCTCCCGAGCACTGGAAGGACGCCCTGGCCGGTTTCGAGACTTGGACCCGGGACCTGCCGGACGAGATGAACCCGATTGTCAGCTTCATCGCTTTTCCTGCGGAGTTCGGACTGGGCGACGCCGTCTGGATGGTCATCGGGTGCGCCTGGGCGGGCACCGACCACCAGCCCGGACTGGACCTCATCGATCAGTTGCGGAAACTCGCGCCGCCGGACCAGGAGGAGGTGGGCCCGGTTTCCTGGATCGAGTGGCAAAGCGCCATGGACAGCCTCTTCCCCACCGGCTCACGGGGCTACTGGAAGAACGTCTCCTTCTCCCGGTTGGACGGGGAAGTCATCGACGTGGTGGCAGGTATTGCCTCCGAGGTGCAGTGGCGGGGCACCGGGATCGACATCCACCTCCTGGGCGGAGCCTTCAGCCGGGTCCCGGAGGAGTCCACCGCCTACCCCAACAGGTCCTCGAGGTTCCTGCTGAACGTCTACGGCTTCTGGTCCGACGCGGACGACGACGTACGCCTCACCGAGTTTGCGCGGCAGGCACACGCACGGATGCAGCCCTTCGCGGAACAGGGTGAATACCTGAATTTCCTGGGCGGCGAAACCCGCCAGGACCCGCACGCCGCACGCCTGACCTACGGTGCGGACAAGTACGACAACCTCATCGGCCTCAAGCAGCGGTACGACCCCGGCAACCTCTTCAGCCGAAACCACAACATCCAGCCCCGCCAGCCGTCCACCGCCCCGTAGTGAGGCCCCGCCGCGGACGGGAAGAGCAATGGGACCTCTTGATATGTGACTATTTGGTCACCTATGATGAAGGCATGGACGACGTGTTCAAAGCACTCGCCGACCCCACCCGCCGGGACCTCCTGGATGAGCTGTTCCGGGAGGATGGCCAAACCCTGAGCGCACTTGAGGCACGGTTCGCCATGACCCGGTTCGGGATCGCCAAGCACCTCCGCCTGCTGGAGGATGCGGGCCTGGTGGTGACCCGCCGTCGGGGACGGGAAAAGCTGCACTTCCTGAACCCGGTACCCATCCGCCTGGTCCACGACCGTTGGGTGAGCAAATACGCAGAACCATGGGCCGCTGGCCTCAGCGACCTCAAATCCAGATTGGAAAGTCCCATGGAAAAGATCTTCGAGATTTATATCAAGACCACACCCGAGCGGCTGTGGGAAGCCATCACGGACAGCGACATCCGCAGCAAGTACCAGTTCGGGAACACCATTGAGTCAGACTGGACGCCGGGCGGTCGCTTTGTGATGAACAACGTCAAGGCTGACGCACCGCTGGGTGAAGGCGAAAACCTGGAAGTGGACCCGCCCCGCCGGCTCGTCCAGACCATGCGGGCGCTGTGGGGCGAGGACGTCAAGGCCGAGGGGACCTCCAAGATCACGTGGGAGATCGAACCCGTGGGCGACTCATGCCGGCTGACCGTCACCCACAGCGACCTCCGCGAAGGCGCCAACGAGCAGCTCTACGGCGGCTGGCCGATGATCCTGTCCGGCCTGAAGACCTGGCTGGAAACGGGACAGAAGCTCACCACGCCCGGCTCGCTGATGTACACCTAGGGCTCGACGACGGCGGCGTTCCGGTACGGCAGCCGCTACTTTCGCAGGGACGCGGCGGGCTCAGGTCCGCCGCGTGCCGTCCCACCTGCGCTGGCGCAGCTTCCGGCTGGCCACCAGGGAGCCGCCCATGAACAGCACGCCCAGGACCACCGCGGCCACCCCAACATAGAACCAGCCGCCCCGGGTGAAGATCATCAGCGCAACACCGATGATGCCCAATCCCTTGGCGGCGATATCCAGGTACAGCTGAACCTTCGGAGAGTCCATACGTCCACGATAATCCCGGCGTGCTAGTCCCTGAGGCTTCTGTCCAGGAACGAGAGGGTCCGGTTCCATGCGTCGGCCGCAGCTTCGGCGTTGTAGGTGTACCTGTTGGTGTCATTGAAGAAGGCATGGCCCGTCTCCGGATACACCACGGTTTCAAAATCCACGCCCGCTGCCGCCATCCGCCGCTTCAGCCCGGGCAGCTCCTCCATCAGGGCAGTATCCTTCCCCCCGTAGAACGCCAGGACCGGACAGGCGATGGCTCCGAGCTCCCGCGTCTTTGAACTCGGCGTGGCCGTAGAAGGGAACGGCCGCACGCAGCCTGGGTTCGGCTGCGGCCAGGGAAAAGGTGTAGGTCCCGCCCAGGCAGAAGCCCGTCGCGGCAACTCGGCCGGCCAGTCCCGGCACACCATCCAGGTGGTCGAAACAGGTCCGGAGGCCGGCAACGGCGTGCTTGGCATATTCCGGCGAGCGCATTGGCGCCATGTGCTTCCGCATCCGGGGCTGCGCGTTGCTGCGCTGTTCGGGGTCGAACACCGCTTTTTGAAGCTCCCCGCTCAGGTCCGGCACGCCCCCGGCTCCGGACAGCAGGTCCGGCGCGACAACCAGGTAGCCTTCCTCGGCATAGCGGTCCGCGACGTCCTTGATGTGGTCCACCAGGCCCCACACCTCATGCACCACCACCAGACCGCCCTTGGGTGTTCCAGGGGGCTCAGCAACATAGGCCTGCACCGAGGTTGCGGCGTTTACCAGAGTCATCATGTTTCCCATGGGGCCAGCATGGCACGGCGTCCAAACGCTTCCTAGGGGTGGTGCTGGGCCTCCCGCTCCCGCCACAGCAGGCTCAGGCAGAACGTCACTACGCACAGGACCAGCATGGCGAGCACCATCCGCGCCCAGCTTTCCTGGTCCACCCCGCCGGCCGCGAAGACGCCGATCATCACGGTGGCGGTAATGGCGCCCACGTACCGGCACGTCTGGTAAATGCCCGCCGCCACTCCCCGCTCCTGCGGCCGGGTGGACACGAACATGCCCTGGTTGGAGGCAATCCCCACCGTCCCGTAGGGCACGCCCATGAGGGCGGTCATCACCACCACCAGCGGTATGGCAAGGCTGCCGGTCAGCAGCCACATCAGCCCGGCCGCAGCGGTCAGCAGGACGACGCCGGCAAGCAGGACTCGCCGTACCCCGAACTTTCCCATCGCCTTGACCGCCCACGGCGTGGCTACCACGGACATCCCGGCCAGCGGCAGCATCAGCAGGCCCACAACGCCGGGATCGTAGCCGCCGGCTTCCTGCAGTAGCTGCGGCAGGCCAAAGAAGACGAAGTAGTAGACGCTGCTGAACACCGCGAACGCCAGGTACACCAGCATCAGCGGCCGGTTCCGCCCCAGCAGGCGAAGGTCCAGGAAGGGCCGGGTGAAGTGGAGCTCGCGCCAGGCGAAGACGGCAGCGATCACTGTTCCCGCGCCCAGCATCCACCAGCGGTAGCCGGGCAGCACATTGAGCGCGGCCATCATCACCAGCATCAGCGCGGCCACGAACGCCAGGATCCCGGGGATGTCGGAGTCCCGCAACAGCTCGGCCACGCTCCCCCGCTCCCTGGCCTCGTCCGGCGGAGCCGCCTGCCGGACGACTAGCAGCGCGGCCAGCGCGAGCGGAACGTTGACCAGGAACAGTGCTTCCCAGCCCACCAGGCTGACCAGCAGCCCGCCCACAACGGGCCCGACGGCGGCAGCGGACGTGTTTGCCATCTGCAGCCGTCCCAGCGGGCGGGCCGGTTCCATTCCGGCACGGTGCGCGATGGCACCCACCATCACCACGGCGCTTGGGTAGGCGGTGGCTGTGCCGAGCGCCATCACCGCCCGGGCAACGCAGAGGAGCGCGAAATTCGGGGCGAACGGTGCCAGGGCACAGGTGACGGCCACCAGGGCCATGCCCAGCATGAACATCCGGCGCGGTCCGAACCGGTCCGCCAGCCTCCCCATTACCGGCTGGCCCGCCGCGGAGGCGAGGTAGAAGGACGTGACCACCCAGGTGACGGCGGCGACGTCGAGCCCGAAATCGGCGCGGAGCACCACGAGGGCCACGGCGATCATGGAGGAGTTGAGGGGGTTCAGTGCCGTGCCCAGGCTGAGGCCGGCGACGGCCAGGGCAGTCCGGGGGTTGTTGCTCACGGTGACAGTCTGGTGCAAGGTGCGGCCGGGAAGCGACTTTGGCTGCCTGGAGCGTCCTCCCGGTCCCGGGGCTGTTACTTCCCGGCCGGGGTCAGCGGGAACAGGGCGTCCTCCACCGCGCCGGCCAGCTCCCGGATGAGCTCCGCCTGTTCCGGTTCCTCGAAGCCTTCGGGGTTCTCCGTGTAGACCACCAGTGCGAGGGTGGAACCCCGGTAGGTCAGGAGCGCTGCGTCATGGAGTTCCCCGTCCATTTCCCCGTATTTGTGCTGCACCTCGATGCCGGCGCGGGAGCCGGCGGGGATAAGGTCGTCGTTGTTGGTGTCTTTCATGTATCCGAGCAGCTCCGCCGTGTTGGCTTCGTTGAGCAGCTCCCCCGAATGCAGCTTCTTAAGGACCAGAGCCATGTCTGCGGCGGTCAGCAGGTTCTGTTCCGGATCGTAGCTGACGCCGATGGAGGCCGCGTAGTCGATCAGCCGGGGGTAGCCCACGGCGTCCATCAGCAGCAGCCACGAATCGTTGTTGCTCTGGTTCACCATGGCTTCCATCTGGAAGGCGGCGTCGTAATCCCCCATCGGGTCATCCAAGCTGGCTTCCCCAGTTTCGACCAGATGGTAGAAGGCTGCCGCGGTGATCAGCTTGGCGGTGCTGGCGGCCGTGAACACGCCGGTATCACCGAACGTCAATTCGGCATCTCCCGAGACGTCCGCCAGCGCGACTCCCACCCGGTAATCGCCGGCCTCTTGGAGGAGGGACTCAACCTTGTCCTGCAGCGAGTCAGGGGCGGCAGCCACCGGCTCGGCCGGGACCGGGGCGGCGGCCGTGGGCGCAGCGGTCCCGCCGAATGGCTCGGACCGGACCACGGCCAGGGCGATAGTGGCCACGAGGACCAGCGCGACGGCGCACAACAGGAGCGCCGCCTTCCTCCGTCCGTGGCGGACGGGGCGAACTTCCTGTTCTACCCGAGGCTCTACTGGGTGCACCGGCATACGGGCTCCTGTCACAACTCAACGATCCGGGCATCACGCCCCAGCACGCGATGTGATGCCGATTAGATCACCAGTTGTTGGGAGCCGGCTGATAGCCCGCCGGAGTGTCGTGGCCCCTGGGCGGGGACGCGCATAATCACCACCGACGCGATGGGTGTCGTGGCGCTGCCGCTACCGGGCGCGGGCGGCCAGCGCCGTGTCCAGGAATTCAAGGTGCGCAGGCTTCACCGCCACCACGCTGCCGGCGTATTCGGGGTGCTTGGCCAGGAACTTCTTGATGAACGGGCACACCGGGACGATGCCCGTGCCGGCAGCGACCGTGTCATCCAGGGCCGCCGTGGCCAGCCGGCCGGCCAGGCCCTGTCCGCCATACTCCTCGTTAACAACTGTGTGGTAGAAGATCCGCTGCGGCGACCCGCCGCCGTCGTACGCCTTATACGCAGCCTTCCCGATCACGTTCCCGGCGTCGAGGATCTCGAAACGTTCGCGCTCAGCGTTGTGGCGGACGGTGATGTCACTCAAGGGGATCTCCTTCGATGCGGTGCGGCCTCTGGACAGCGTAACCCGGTGGGCCGCGTCTCTATTTCCGCACTGGGGGCCTGCACCCGGTGACTTCCGTTCCAAAGCCTTGTAGTGTCGGCACCGGACAGCAATACCGGCACATTTCGATGGCAAGGAGCGGACCATGACAGTCAACGACGACGAGGCACAGGTACTGGACCAGTGGAGCAACCGGCTGGCGCAGGCCCTCCAGATACTGGACATGAAAGTGGACCACGAGCTGCTCCTGGACCTCGCCCGCAAGTCCGCGGACAACGTCATCCACGCGGCGGCGCCGGTCACCACGTTCCTGGTCGGCTATGCTGCCGGGCTGGACGCCGGGACGGGCAGCGCCGGAACCAGGGAGGCCTCGGCGGCTGCCGTGGAAAAGGCCGCCCGGACCGCTTTCCAGCTGTGCGAGGACGGGCGCGACGGCGGTCCCGCCAGCCGCGGCTGGGCGGACACGGCCCAGTAACAGGCGACATCCCCGCCTGATGGACGACTCCCCGCCGAATGCCATGGGGAAAAGTCTCTAAGACGGGGACATGTTGATCCGGTGCTGCCCGCGGCCAGCACATTAGCCCCAGGCGGTGGGCTCCTCCTCCAGCACGGGTACGGGTTCAAGCCGGACGATGACGGCTTTCGACGCCGGCGTCTGGCTTCCCTCCGCCACGCTTTCCAGCGGCACCAGCACGTTCGCCTCCGGATAATATGCCGCCGCACAGCCGCGGGCCGAGGGGTAGGAGACCACGCGGTAGTTCCGCAGCACCCGGTCCACTCCGTCGGAGTACACGCCGTGAATGTCCACGTGTTGCCCGTCGGACAGCCCCAGCTCCGTCAGGTCTACGGGGTTCACGAACACCACCTCGCGGCCCTTCTTGATACCGCGGTACCGGTCGTTGTGGCCGTAAATGGTTGTGTTGAACTGGTCGTGCGAGCGCATGGTCTGCAGGATCAGGGTTCCCGGAGGCCGCTCCACGTACTCCAGCTCGTTGACAGTGAACATGGCCTTGCCCGTGGGCGTGTTGAAGGTCCGCGAGTCGCGGGGCCCGTTGGGCAGGATGAACCCGCCTTCCTGCCGGATCTTCCGGTTGTAGTCCTCGCAGCCGTTCACCACATGGGATATGTGGTCCCGGATCAGGTCGTAGTTCTTTTCAAAGCCGGCCCAGTCTGCCGAGGTCCGGTCACCCAGCGTGGCCGCGGCGAGCCGGCAGACGATGGCCACTTCGGACAGCAGCCCCGGTGCCACCGGCTCCACGGTGCCGTGCGAGGCATGGACTGCGCACACGGTGTCCTCCACGGAGACGAACTGCGGCCCGGACTCCTGCCGGTCGATCTCCGTCCGGCCCAGTGTGGGCAGGATCAGGGCCTCGGCCCCCGTCACTCCATGTGAGTGGTTGAGCTTAGTGGAAATCTGGACAGACAGCTCCGTCTTTTCCATCGCCTCCTCCGCGGCACGGGTGTCCGAGATGGCCCCCACGAAATTGCCGCCGAGCGCAATGAAAGCCTTGATGCCGCCGTCGCGCATTGCCCGGACCGTTTGGACGGCGTCGAGTCCATGGTCGCGCGGGGGCTCGAAATCGAACTCCTGCCCCAGCGCGTCCAGGAAGGCGGGCGGCATCTGCTCCCAGATCCCCATGGTCCTGTCGCCCTGGACATTACTGTGCCCACGGATTGGCGAGGCGCCGGCGCCCGGCTTGCCCATGTTGCCGCGGAGCAGGAGCAGGTTGATCATCTCCTTGATGGTGGCCACGCCCTTTTTCTGCTGCGTGATGCCCATGGCCCAGGTGATGATCACCCGGTCAGCTGCGATATACCGGGCCGCCAGTTCCTCGATCTCCTCCAGGCGGAGCCCGGTGGCTTCCAGTACCGTGGCGTCGTCCAGCCGGGCAAGGTGGGCCCGCAGCTCCGCCAGCCCGTCGCAGTGTTCTTCGAGGAATTTGTGGTCCAGCACCGTCCCGGGATGGGCGTCTTCGGCCTCGAGCACTCGCTTGGAAATGGCCTGCAGCAGCGCCATGTCGCCCCCGATCCGCACCTGCAGGAACTGGTCCGCCAGGTCCGTGCCGTGCCCGATGATGCCCTTCACCTTCTGCGGGTTCTTGTACCGCATCAGGCCGGCCTCCGGCAGCGGATTGACCGCCACGATCTTGCAGCCGGCTTCCTTGGCTTCCTCCAGGGCTGTGAGCATCCGCGGATGGTTGGTGCCCGGGTTCTGCCCCATGACGATGATGAGGTCCGCCTTGGCAAAGTCGTCGTAGGACACCGTTGCCTTGCCCACGCCGATGGTCTGGCCCATGCCCCAGCCGGAGGACTCGTGGCACATGTTGGAGCAGTCCGGCAGGTTGTTGGTTCCGTACGCGCGGATGAACAGCTGGTAGAGGAAGGCGGCCTCGTTGGAGGTACGGCCGCTGGTGTAGAACGCGGCCTGGTTGGGGTCGGGGAGCGACTTCAGCTTGCCGGCGATGATGCTGAACGCCTGCTCCCAGCTGACCGGCCGGTAGTGGTCCTCCCCCGCCGGCTTGTACACCGGCTCGGTGAGGCGGCCCTGCATGCCCAGCCAGTACTCGGACCGTTCCCGCAGCTCGCTGACCGGATGCTCTGCCCAGAACTCGGACCCGATGACCATCGGCGTTGCCTCCCAGGTCACCGCCTTGGCCCCGTTCTCGCAGAACTCGAACATCTTGCGGTGGCCAGGGTCCGGCCACGCGCAGCTCATGCAGTCGAACCCGTCCTTCTGGTTCAGCGCCAGCAGGGTTTTCCGCGACCGCTCCACGCCCATGTGCTTGAGCGCCGGTTGCATGGAGTAGTAGACGCCGGGCACCCCGGCAGCCCAGGTTTTGGGGTGGCCGGTCACTTCGAGTTCAGACTCGTCGGCTTCTTCGACCTTTGGGTTCTTGCGCGTCACGCTGCACACTCCTCGGCTGATTCCTGGTCCCCATTGCCTTCGGCATCCGCCGGCGGACCAGCTTCCTCCACAGTTGTTCGTCCCGCCGAGGAAGTCAAGGGATGGACGACGGCGGCCCGCGGCTGGCGTAGGCTGGTTCCCACGGCTGAAGCAAGCGGCCGCGGGACCCACTGCGCGGAGCTGCCTTTCATGTCCGACGATTCTGCCCTCGCCGCCCTCGCGGCGTCTTCGTTCTCCCTGCCCGGGCTGCGGGACGGCCAGCTGGCCGGTATCAGCGCCCTGGCTGCGGGCCGCGACGTCCTGGCCGTGATGCCCACCGGATACGGGAAGTCCGCCATCTACCAGGTGGCAGCGCAGCATCTGCACCACACGACGGGACGTCCCGCCGTGGTGGTGTCACCCCTGATCGCACTGCAGGAGGACCAGCAGGATGGCCTGGCCGGTGATCTGGGCGCCGGGGCCGCCGTCGCCATCAATTCCTCGCACAGCGATGCCGAGGTGGCAGCCGCCTGGCAGGCTGTCGAGTCAGGGGAAGCCACCTTCGTGTTCCTCGCCCCCGAGCAGCTGGCCAAGGGGGAGACGGTGGACCGCCTGGCCGCCCTGGACATCTCCCTGTTCGTGGTGGACGAGGCACACTGCGTTTCCTCCTGGGGCCACGACTTCCGCCCCGATTACCTTGGCCTTGGCAGCGTCCGTGAACGGCTGGGCAGCCCGCCCGTGGCGGCACTCACTGCCACCGCGGCTCCGCCCGTCCGTGACGAGATTGTGGCCCGGCTGGAAATGCGGGACCCGCTGGTGCTGGTGCACGGTTTTGACCGGCCCAACATTTCCCTGGACGTGGTCCGGCACCAGGAGGACAAGGGCAAGCGGAAGGCCGTGCTGGAGCAAGTCGCCGGGTTCGCAAGGGACGGGCAGGGGCTGCTCTACGCCGCCACCCGGAAGGACACCGAGAAGTACGCCGCCAAGCTTGCCGGGCTCGGGCTGCGCAGCGAGGCGTACCACGCGGGCAGGACGGCCGCGGACCGGGAGCGGATCCACGAGCAGTTCCTCCAAGACGGGCTGGATGTTGTGGTGGCCACCACCGCCTTCGGGATGGGCATCGATAAAGCGAACGTCCGCTTTGTGGTCCACGCGGACATTCCGGAGGCACTGGATGCCTACTACCAGGAGATCGGCCGGGCCGGGCGGGACGGGGAGCCTGCCGAAGCCGTGCTGCATTACCGGTCCGAGGACCTGGGACTGCGGAAGTTCTTCACCACCAGCTCCCCTGACCCCGAACGGCTCATGGCGCTGCTGAACGTCCTCAAGGCCGCGCACGCGCCCACGCCGAAGTCATCCCTTGCCGAGCTGACCGGGTTTCCCGCCCGCCGGGTCACCGGGCTGCTCAACCAGCTCGAGGAGGCGGGCGCCGTCACCATCGGCAAGCGGGGCGTCCGGCTGGACTCCAAAGCCAAGCTGCCCGCCCTGGTGGACCGCGCCGTCGAACTCGCCGAGGCCCGGCAGCGGGTGGAGCAGTCCCGCCTCACCATGATGCGCGCCTATGCGGAGACGGACGGCTGCCGGCGGCAGTTCCTGCTGGGCTACTTCGGTGAGGACCTGCCCGAGCCCTGCGGGAACTGCGATGGCTGCACCGCGGCGGCCGGCCGGGAGGAGGCGGCAGAAGCTGCGCACGACGGCGGCGGACCAGACAGGAAGGCACAGGCAGGCAAAAAGGACGCGCCAAAGAAGAAGGGCCCGTCAGGGAAGAAGGCGCAGGCAGCCAAAAAGCCGGGCGCGAAGAAGCAAGCCGATGATCCCTTCCCGCTCCAGTCCACCGTGGTGCACAAGGAATGGGGATCCGGCCTGGTCATGCGGCACGAGGATGACGTCATCACCGTCCTGTTCGAACAGGAGGGGTACAAGACGTTGTCGCGTTCCGCCGTCGTAAAGCATGAACTGCTCAAGCCCGCGTAGGCTTGAAGGAGACTGACGACGAAAGGCCTGCCGCGTGGAAATACCCTCCATAGTCTGGATCCTGACCATCGCAGGAATCGTTGGCCTGCTGGCCTTCGACTTCTTCTTCCATGTGCGGAAGGCCCACACGCCGTCCCTCAGGGAAGCCGCCGTCTGGTCCGCCATCTATGTGGGCATCGCGGTGCTTTTCGGGCTCGCTGTGCTCCTGTTTGGCGGGCCGACCATGGGAACCGAGTACTTTGCCGGCTACATCACGGAGAAGGCACTGTCCGTGGACAACCTCTTTGTATTCCTCATCATCATGGCCAGCTTCAGGGTGCCCCGGGCAGACCAGCAGAAGGTGCTGCTGTTCGGCATTATCTTCTCGCTGATCGCCCGCACGGGTTTCATCCTCCTTGGAGCTGCGCTGATCAACAGTTTCGCCTGGGTGTTCTATATCTTCGGACTGATCCTGCTCATCACCGCCGGCAACCTGCTCCGGCCGGAAGGCCACGACCAACACTCCGAAGGCCTGGTGGTCCGGCTCGCCAGGAAGTACCTCCCGGCGTCGGCCCACTACGACGGCGACAAGCTCTTCACCATGGAGAACGGCAAACGGGTCCTCACCCCGATGCTCCTGGTGATGGTGGCTATCGGCGGCACGGACATCCTGTTTGCCCTCGATTCCATTCCGGCCATCTTCGGTCTCACCCAGAACGTGTTCATTGTCTTCACCGCCACGGCGTTCTCCCTGATGGGCCTGCGGCAGCTGTACTTCCTGATTGACGGCCTGCTGGACCGGCTGATCTTCCTCTCTTACGGCCTCGCGGTGATCCTGGGATTCATCGGCGTCAAGCTGATCCTGCACGCGCTGCACGAAAACACCCTCCCGTTCGTCAATGACGGCGAACACGTCAGCGTGGTGGAAGTAAGCACCGAGGTTTCGCTCAGCGTGATCCTAGGCGTCCTGCTGGTTACGGTACTGGCGTCCGTCTTCAGTCCGAAGGGCAAAGCCAAGAACGCCGTATCCGGGGCCAAGCGCCACGCCATCGAGTACCTGGACCTCAACTACGAGACTGACATGGTGGAGCGGGACAAGCTCTTCGCGAAGATGTGCCGCGAGGAGGACCAGATCCGCAAGCTCCCGGAGAAGTACAAGAGGCTGATCCGCAACGAAACCGAGTTCCTGGAACTGCTCCGGAACGCCCACGACGAACACGACAAGGCCCAGGTCCGGGCGGACGCCAAGGGCTGACCGCTTAATTGTCGGGCCCTCTTGCTACGTTTGGTGCAGGTGTAAACCAGGGCCCCAGGAACCGTCCTCCGGCCCGGCTGTCAATGGGGAGGCCCCGTGTTTCTGCTCGAAGCTGCCAGCGCCGGCGCGGCTCCGGACCTGGTGTTTTCCGCCAGCGACCTGGTGGCCGCGAGCGAGTGTGAGTACCGCGCGCTCCGCATCCTGGACGAAAAGCTGGGCCGCGCCCCGAAGGCGGAATTCCCGGCAGATGAGATGCGCGTGCGGGCCGGCGAACTGGGTGACCGGCATGAGCAGGCGGTCCTGGCCGGCCTGGTCCGGAAGTACGGTGAGTGGGACGCCAGCCGGGGCGCCGGGGTCTACTCCCTGGAACGCGGGGAAAACCTGCGCGGCGAACTGCAGGCCAAGCATGCGGAGACCGAGCTGGCACTCCGGTCCGGTGCCGACGTTGTCTTCCAGGCCACGTTCTTCGACGGCGAGTTCCTCGGTTATGCCGACTTCCTGGTGAACGAGGCCGCTGGTACCGGGAACCCGGGGCGCTACGAAGTCTGGGACACTAAGCTCGCCCGGCATGCCAAGGTGGGCGCCCTGCTGCAGCTCGCCGCCTACGGGGACCAGCTCATCGGAATGGGACTGGATCCCTCCCCCGTCGTCACGCTGGTGCTGGGCACCAGGGTGGGTGAGGACTGGCTTCGCAGCAGCCATTCCCTCCCTGACCTGCTCCCCGTTTTCCGGGAACGACGCCGGCGCTTCCGCCAGCTGACTGCCGCCCACCGGACCGCCGGGGTCCCCGTCGAGTGGCAGCAGCCCGGCGTTGTGCACTGCGGGCGGTGCGATTACTGCGCCGAGCAGGTGCAGGTTCACCGGGACCTGCTGATGGTTGCCGGGATGTCAGTGGTGCGGCGCCGGAAGCTCCACGCCGAGGGCATCACCACCATCGACCAGCTCGCCGCCATGCCGGCGGATGGAGCCTCCGATTCCGTGGCAAGGCTGCGGTCGCAGGCCCGCATGCAGCTGGGACTGGACCGGGCTGCCGGGTCGCGGACCTTCACCAAGGATGGGCACCCGCACACCGTCTCCTACACGGTCCTGCCGGACAACACCATTGATTCGCTGCCCGCCCCCAGCCCGGGCGACATCTTCTTCGACTTTGAGGGTGACCCCCTGTGGCAGGACCCGGCCACCGGCGTGTGGGGCATCGAATACCTCTTCGGCGTCATCGAGGCCCCGGAGCCCGGTGCTGCCGGAGACCCCGTCTTCCGTCCGTTCTGGGCCCATTCCCGGTCCGGGGAACGGCGCGCCTTCCTCGATTTCCTTGACTACGTGGAGGAACGCCGGGCCCGCTACCCGGACATGCACGTCTACCACTACGCCTCCTACGAGAAGACGGCCCTGCGGAACCTTTCCCTGGCCCACCAGGCCGGCGAAGAAACGGTGGACGACTGGCTCCGGCAGGGCCTCCTCGTGGACCTCTACGCCACGGTCCGGCATTCGCTGCGGATCTCCGAGGCGTCGTACTCCATCAAGAAGCTGGAACCGCTGTACATGGGCGATAACCTGCGCTCCGGCGACGTCAAGGATGCCGGCGCATCCGTCGTCGCCTACGCGGCCTACTGCGCGGCCAGGGATGCCGGCCACCAGGAGGAGGCCGGCAGGATCCTTGCCTCCATTTCCGACTACAACCAGTACGACTGCCTGTCCACGCTCCGGTTGCGGGACTGGCTCCTGGAGATCGGGGACCGGGCGCGGGACGAAGTCCAGGCAGCCGGTGCCGAGGCCGTGCAAGCCCGGCCGGGAACCGCAACCGCGCAGCGCAGTGGCGGGCGGGAACGCCACCACACCGTGGACGAGACACCCGAGGAGGCCGCGCTCCGCGAGTACTTGGCGGGCCTGCCGGACAACCGGCCCTGGACCGAGGACGAACGGGCCGTAGCCATGGTGGCAGCTGCCACCGGATACCACCGCCGCGAGCGCAAGCAGTTCTGGTGGCAGCATTTCGACCGGGTGGAGGCACCGCTGGAAAACTGGTCGGAGCAGCGGAACGTGTTCGTGGTGCAGTCCGCCGAAGTGTCAGTGGACTGGGCGCTGGCCAAGCCGCGCGAGCGGATGCGCACCCGGGTTCTGCGGCTGCGCGGCACCATGACGGAAGGCTCGGATTTCCGCGCGGATTCCACCTGGTGCCGGCTCTATGATGCTCCCCCGCCGGACGGGATGGCGGCGCCGGGTGCCGCTCCCGGGGCCAGGGCCTTCACCTTCGGCACCATGATCAGTGAACTCTCCCCTGCGCCGGACAACCCGGAACATACCCTGATCACCATCGCCGAGCGCGAATCGGGCAAGGTGGCAGCCTACCCGCACCTCCCCGTGGCTCTGACCGAGGACCAGCCACTTGCCACGGCCAGCATCGAGGCAGCCATCGCGGAGATTGCCCGTGCCGTGGGATCGTCCCTCCCGTCCCTGCCCGCCCAGCCGGGGCTGGACATCCTGCGGAAGCAGCGGCCACGGTTCCGTTCGTTGGCAGGCCCCGTGGAAGTCCGGCACGCCCCGGACGGTTCTGCCGGTTACGCCGCCGCCATCACGGCATCGCTGCGGGACCTCGACAGGTCCTACCTTGCCGTCCAGGGACCTCCCGGCACGGGCAAGACCTTCGTCGGCGCCCACGTGATCGGCCAGCTTGTGGCCGAGGGCTGGAAGGTGGGTGTGGTGGCGCAGTCCCACAACGTGGTGGAAAACCTGCTGTGCAGGGCCGTCGAGGTTGGCGGCGTCGACCCCGCGGTGGTGGGCAAGAAGCTGGCCGCACCGCATGAGGTGCCGTGGACCCTAACGTCCGACGGCGACGTGGCACGCCTACTGTCATCGCCCGGCGGGTGCCTGATCGGCGGAACAGCGTGGACCATGACAGGGAAGGAAGTTCCCGCGGGTTCCCTGGACCTGCTGGTGATCGACGAGGCAGGGCAGTTCTCGCTGGCCAACACCCTCGCCGTTTCCCGCGCCGCCACCCGGCTGCTCCTGCTGGGGGACCCCCAGCAGCTGCCGCAGGTGACTCAGGGCGCGCATCCTGAGCCCGTGGACGAGTCCGCCCTGGGGTGGCTCGCCGCCGGCCACGCAACCCTGCCCGCATGGTTGGGCTACTTCCTGGCGGACAGCTGGCGGATGCACCCCGAACTGTGCCGGGCGGTGTCGCAGCTCAGCTACGAGGGGAAACTCCAGTCGGCTCCGGCGGCGTCGCTGCGCGAACTCGAGGGTCTTCCGCCCGGCGTCGAGACCGTGTTTGTGGACCACACCGGCAACGCGACCAGCTCCAGGGAGGAAGCAGCCGAGGTGGTCCGCCAGGCGCAACGCCATCTTGGTCTGAAATGGACCGCGGGTGCAGAGAGCGAAGCGCGGCCGCTGGACCAGCAGGACCTCCTGGTGGTCGCCGCCTACAACGCACAGGTCCACCTGGTCCGGAAATATCTGGAAGAGGCCGGCCTGCCCGGGGTGCGCGTCGGAACCGTGGACAAATTCCAGGGCCAGGAGGCACCCGTGGTACTTGTCTCGATGGCGTGCAGTGCCGTGGCGGAGGCTCCACGCGGCGCAGAGTTCCTGCTCAACCGGAACCGGGTCAACGTAGCCGTATCCCGCGGCCAGTGGCGGGCGGTTATCATCCGCTCCCCCGAGCTCACCAGCTATATGCCGCGCCGGCCCGCAGCGCTCGAGGAACTAGGCGCCTTCATCGGCCTCAGCCCGCGCGCGGAATAGAGGCGGGGAACGCCTGGGGCCAGGCGGCAGTCAGCGTGCCCGGAAGCTGTGGAAGCCGCCCTCGGCCGCGGTCAGGGACTCCTCGACGCGTTCCACCCTGCCCGGGGTCCGGTCGGATTTCAGCCAGTCGAGGAGTGCACGGACCTGCGACTCAGGGCCCTCCGCGACCACGGCAACCGAGCCGTCGCTGACGTTTCGCACCTCGCCGGTCAGGCCTAGTTCCTCGGCCTTGCCCATCGTCCAGAAACGGAAGCCAACCCCTTGCACCACGCCGAACACGCGTGCACTCAGCCGCACCGTGCCCGTCGAGGAACCACCCGGTGCTGAACCCGCTGGTGAACCGTCGTGGCCGGCCATGGGTAGACCTCCTCAGGATCGTCGCCCTGCCCCAACTGGGTAGCAGTAAGTGTCGTTATAGGCGTTCAAAGCGACATTTGCTGCGACCCAGTTGGGCTGGGCGGACCGCTTAGTTGATGGTGATGTCGCGGGTGGCGTGGTTGTAGCGGATGGTGACCGTGCCGCCGGGGTGGTGCAGTTCGTGGTTGGGGCCGTCGAACGTGCCAAACGCGCCGTAGTTCTCGTCCCATGAGCGGTTCAGGGCGATCTTGAAGGTGTAGTAGCCGGCCGGCAACTCGGCGCTCTTCTTCCACAGCTGGTCCAGGAAGTCGAACTCCATCTGGGCTTCGTCGTACTGGGGGGCCCAGTTTTCCGGTGCGCCCAGGAAGGTGTTGAAGTCACCGGCAAGGGCCACGGCTTCGGGCTGCGGGTGCGTCTCAACATCCGGTCCCTCGAACGCCTCGGCGGCAACAGAACCGGCGGCAACAGGCTGCTTGGCCGGCGTCTTGCCCTTGACTGCCTTCACTACAGGCTCAACGGCTTCTTCAAGTGCCTTCGCCGCCTTGCCCACAGCGGCTGCTGCCTTCTTGGCGGGGGTCTTCCTGGCGGCGGTCTTCTTGGCCGGGGCTTCCTTGGCCGCAGGCTCAACGGGAGCCGCGCTCACCTTCCGGACAAAACCTTCGGGAGCGGTGGGAACCGGGGTGTCGGCAGGAACGGGCGTGCCGGCGTCGAGCGCGGTGGCGAACGAAACGGCATCGGGGTAGGCCACGGTGGCACGCATGCCGTCCTCGGTGATGGTCCAGCCGGAGCGGCCCTTCACCAGCCAGCCGGCCTTGACCAGCTTGGCGGTGGCGGTGGTGAGCGTCTTGTGGCCGCGGGGAATACCGCCGCTGAGCAGTTCGGCTTCGTGCTCGTTGAACGGCACGCGCGCAGTCGCCTCGGCGAGGACCTGGCCCGCGTTCAGTGCATCGCCTGACCACACGCCTTCGGTCAGGACATCCAGGACGGTCTTGAGTCGAAGGAAAGTGTTTTCTGCGGTGGACTTGGCCATGATTCCCCTTTTATGAAAGCGATCGGTCATAGGCATCTTGCCAACTGCCCGTAAAATCGCGCGACTTTAATTGGTTAACTCTGCGTGTCGTGACCGACTATGAAGCGGATCCCGCATCAAAGTGAGGCGAAGGTCTCGGGTAAGGGCTGTTGCATAACCCTCATAGCGCCGGCATGGGTGCCGCCTTGCAGTCCCCGGACACGCCTGCGGCACCCAGTTTAGCCGCACTGCCATGCAGTTGTTGCCTGGGACACAGCAGCGTCAGGGCGTGGCTTCCCCGCCGTTCAGTTCCTCCAGCAGTTCGGCCTTCCGCTCGTCGGATGCGAAGGACGAATGGATGGAGTTCGCGGCGAGGCGGGCCTTGTCAAAGTCGGAGAGATCGAAGACTGCCTTTAGCTGGGCAAAGTTGTCGTCCACGTAGCCGCCGAAGTATGCGGGATCGTCAGAATTGACCGAGACGTTCAGCCCCGCGGCGAGCATGGCCGGCAGCGGGTGGTCGGCGAGGGTGTCCACGGCACGGAGCCGGACGTTGGACAGCGGGCAGACTGTGAGCGGGGTCCGTGCATCCACCAGGCGCTCCACCAGGTCGGGATCCTCCATGCAGCGGATGCCGTGGTCGATGCGCTCCACGCCCAGGACGTCCAGGGCTTCGATGATGTACGACGCCGGCCCCTCCTCGCCCGCGTGCGCGGTCAGCCGGAGGCCTGCTTCGCGGGCCTTGGCATAGAGACGTTCGAATTTGGCAGGAGGATTGCCCACCTCGGCGGAGTCCAGGCCGATGGCCCCGATGGGCGCCTCCATGGCGAGCAGTCCGTCCAGGACCTCCAGCGCCGAGTCCTCGGGGAGGTCGCGCAGGAAGGCGGCGATCAGCATGGTGGAGATGCCGAAGTCCTCCTGGGACGTGGCCAGCACCGATGCCACACCGTTGACGCAGGTCTCCAGGGGAATGCCGCGCGAGAGGTGCGCCTGCGGGTCCATCATGATCTCGGCGTGCCGGACGCCGGCGGCAGCTGCGCGCTCAAGGTAGGCGTGGGTCATCGCAGCAAAGTCCTCTTCGGTCTGCAGCACGGCCATGTTGGCGTAGTACAGGTCCAGGAAGGATTGCAGGTCACTGAACTCGTACTTTTCCCGCAGCTCGTCCAGCCCGGAGTACGGCAGCGTGATGCCGTTGCGTTCGGCCAGGGCGAAGATCAGCTCCGGCTGCAATGTTCCCTCGATATGCAGGTGCAGTTCGGCCACCGGGAGGACCCGGGCCGGGGCGCCGCCTTCTGATTCGTCAGCTTCAATTCCGGGCGCGGCGGTGCCGCCGGCAATGTTATCCATCCGGTCAGGATAGTGCCCCGGGAAAATTTCGCCCACCGGCGGATCACCGGCGGTCCGACACTCCCGGCAGATCTCGATTTGATAACCCTCCGGCCATGTCCTAGCGTGAAAGGCATACCCGCCCAGCGGGTGCATGAATGCCCGGTGCTGCCTCCACCAGAACTGCCCAGCGGCAGCCACCGAAGTTGACCTCTATTTGTCAGGGGCGGGCAGTGGCGCGACGATCTCCGGGGACGGAACCAGCGCCGGTGGCCTTCAGGAGCATCACCACATGAAAAACACCACCTTCCGTACTGTCGCGCGCCGTGGAGCCACCGTGGCAGCTATTTCCGCCGCAGGCCTGGCACTCTCCGCCACGGCAGCCAACGCGACCACCAGCACTTCCACATGGGACGCTTTGGCTCAGTGTGAAAGCGGCGGCAACTGGGCCACCGATACCGGGAACGGCTACTCGGGCGGCCTGCAGTTCAGCCCCAGCACCTGGTCAGCATACGGCGGCACCGGCTCACCGGCGGACGCCAGCCGCGAGCAGCAGATCGCCGTTGCGGAACAGGTCCAGGCCTCCCAGGGCTGGGGCGCCTGGCCCTCCTGTTCTGCGCAGCTCGGCCTGAGCGGCGGCGCCACCGGGACCGCACCGGTCCAGCAGGCGCCAATTCAGCAGGCACCGGTGCAGCAGGTGCCGGTCCAAACCGCCCACGTCCAGGCCGTTCCGGCAACCCAGGTTCCTGCCGCCAAGCACGTAACAGCGGTGGCGCTCAGCGGAGAAACCTACACGCTGCAGGCCGGGGACACCCTTAGCATCGTGGCGGATAAGCTGGGCATCCAGGGCGGCTGGCAGCAGCTCGCGGACGCAAACCTGGACACCATCTCGGACCCGAACCTTGTCTTTGAAGGACAGGTCCTCCAGCTTCCCGCATAGAAAGCTGCCCGGCAGCCCATAACTGCCCCGGCCCTTCGGGCTTCCCAATCAGGTCGGCGATAGACAAATTCCGTTGACCACAAAGACGACGCCGGCACGCCCCACGAGGGGAGTGCCGGCGTCGTTCCCTTAATCCAGCAGCGCTTAGCTGGCTGGCAGCTCGCGGACGATCCGCACCTTCCAGGCGGAGTCATCGCTCGTGTCCAGCAGGGCGACGGTGCCATGGGCCAGGTTCAGCGCCACCCGCTTGACGGCGAGCAGCTCCAGGTAAAGGTGCTCGTTCATCCGGCTGGGGGTATCGATCATGTACTTCACGGCGTCCCGGACCTTGCGGTAGTTGGCGCTGCGTTCCCGGTGCATGTGCAGTTCCAGGGCCGACTTCTGCTTGATCCGCGGCTCGTGCCGGTTCAGCAGGGTAACGGCGGTGTGGACACCCACCACGAGGGCCAGCGAAACCGCATAGATCCACCATCCGCTCGAGAGCAGGAACAGCGGCAGGTTGCCGATGGCCACAATGGCGATCACCACGCGGAGCGCTGCGATGCGGCGCATGGTCTTGGCCACTGCCGCAATGCCGTCGCGGAAGCGGTGCTGCTCCTTGCGCGCGGCGTGGGGATCGATGGTGAACTCATCGAGGACCAGGATGCCCTTTGCTTCCGGAGCCAGCATCTGCCCGAAACGGGGCAGGCTGGGGGAGGAATGTGCGGGGGTCTTTTCAGGTGTTAGTGTCATGAGGGAGCTTCCAAAACGCGGGGGTGGTTGCGAGGATCTTAGTGGTTTCAACCTGCGCCCGTATGCATGCGTCCACTATTTGGACACCCGCAAGGCTCCCACTGTGGCCGGCGGCACTGCAATTGGAACATCCGCCGGGTGCCGTCAGACTGAATGAATGCAAACCTTCCTCCCGTACCCTGACTTCCGGCAGAGCGCCGCAGCACTGGACACCGCCCGGCTCGGCAAACAACGGGTCGAGGCGCTCCAGACGCTCCGCGCCCTGGTCATTCCCGGATACGGCTGGCAGACCCACCCGGCCATCCGTATGTGGATGGGCTACGTCCCGGCGCTGACCATGTACGGGCTGGCGATGGTGGATGAATGGACCAGGCGCGGGCACCCGGACAACACGCGAGCGAACATCACCGAGTTCGCACCACAGGCGGCACACCCGGACTACGCCGGAAAGATTCCTATGCCCCCGTGGCTGGGGGATCCGGACGTCCACCTCAGCCACCGCTCCAAACTGGTCCACAAGGAACCCAAGTTTTACAGCCCGGTCTTCCCCGACGCGGTGCCCGACATGGATTACGTGTGGCCGGAACCCCGGCATGAGTTCTTGCCACGGGAGCCCGAGGGCGACATTCTTTGGATCCTCCGCGACCCGCACGACGCCGTTGATCCCCAGACGCTGGACACGGTGGCGCTTCCGCCCGTGAGCGGCAGCATCGGCGCGCCCGGCGCCGAGGACTACTCCCCCGTCTATCTTGAGGAGACTTCACGCCGCCCGTCGCGGCAACCGCGGAAGGCCCCGGCCAAGCCGCAGGCGAAGAAGCCCACCCGCAAACGGCTGGCGCAGGAGGAGGCCTTTTCCACGCTTCCGGGCAAGACACCGGTGGCTGTCCCGTTCGAACATGGACAGAAGTTTGCCGTGGGACAGGTGGTGGGGCGGCCCATCACCCTTGAGGACGGCAGGTTCGGCCGGCACTTCGAGGTCACGGAAATTATTGACCGTTCCGCGTTCGCCTACCCGGCCCTCCTCCAGGATCCGCGCGTGTTCTTCGCCGTTGAGGCTCCCTAGGCATGACCATCCTGCTGGCAGGCTGCGGCGACCTCGGCACGGAAGCGGGCCTTCGGTTCGCCGCACTGGGACACCGGGTGGTGGGCTGGCGCCGCTCCCCCGGGAAACTGCCTGCCGCCATCGAAGGTGTGGCGGCTGACCTGGGCGCCCCGGACCTTCCGACCGTCCCCAAGGACACCACCGCCGTCGTGATTGCCGTTGCTGCCGACGCTCCGACGGAGGACGCGTACCGGGCGGCTTACCTGGGCGGCGTCACGCACGTGCTGGACGCTTTGGAACGAGACGGCGTGCGGCCGGCACGGGTGCTTTTTGTCTCCTCGACGGCAGTCTACGGTGACGCAGACGGCGGTTGGGTGGACGAAGGCACTGCGCCTGCCCCGGGTGGATTCTCCGGACGGGTGCTGGTGGAAGCCGAAAAAGTGTTGCGGGCCCGGCTGGCAGGAACCGGGACTGCGGCTGTGTCCCTTCGGCTCGGCGGCATCTACGGCCCCGGCAGGACGCGGCTGATCGACCAGGTGCGCAGCGGTTCGGCCGTTGTCCCGGAAGATGTCCGCTACACCAACCGGATCCACCGCGACGACGCTGCCGCCGCGATTGTCCACCTGGTGTCGATGGCCGCCGATCCTGCGCCCGTCTACATCGGCGTGGACGATGACCCCGCAGACCTCGGTAGTGTGCTGCGGTTCCTGGCTGCCGCCATGGACCTGCCGGAACCGCCAGTGGGTGATGCCGGACCCGCGCGCGGCGGGAACAAGCGCTGCAGCAACAGCCTGTTGCGGGGCACCGGCATCACCTTCGCGTTCCCGTCATTCCGCGAGGGCTACCGGGACATCCTGGCGGGCAACGGCGTCCGACATCCGTAAAATGCCGGCGGCTCCCCCGCCTGGCGTTTAGGCTGGCTGCTCAGGGGCACGGCGGAGAGCGGAACGGGCAGGCATGGATTTTCGGCACATCATCGAGACGGTCGGGGAGTTTGTCGATTTCGCCGGGGTGGCCGTCATGGTCATCGGCGCCCTGGTGTCCATCCCCCTGGCGCTTCGCGGATACCGGCCGCGGCGCCTCCGTGCCGGCAACGAGGAGCTCAGCCTTTACCGGCTGTACCGGCAACTGCTGGGCAGATCCATCCTGCTCGGGCTCGAGCTGCTGGTGGCGGCCGACATCATCCGGACCGTGGCCGTCACCCCTACCTTCGAGAGTGTGGGCGTCCTTGCGGTCATCGTCCTGATCCGGACGTTCCTCAGTTTCTCGCTCGAACTGGAGATTACCGGGCGGTGGCCGTGGCAAAAGGAGTCCCCGAAGCCTGGCGATCCTGCCGCGGCACGTGCGGGCTAGGACCCCGAGGCCGGGTGCCAGTACCGCAGGCCGCCGCTGGTGGCGCCGCCGGGCGCCACATCGATCATGGCGTACGGGAACGCCCGGCGGTCCGACTGGTCCGGTCCGCGGCCGCGGACGTCAGAACACCACGTGCCGGTGTTAATGTACCGGGTGGAGCAGTCCTCCAGCGGGGACTCCAGGGCCCTGTGGGTGTGGGCTGAAATGTACCAGGCCACCCCGGAACCGTAGGCCTCGAGGGTACGGGCGAACCGGCCCGCAGCAGCGGGCGCTTCCTCGCTGGCGATGCTGCGTCCGGCGGCTGCAAGGACCATGCGGGTGGCGGTGCGCGGGACAGCCGACACCGTCCGGAACCTGGACAGGCGCGCCAGTTCCCGAACGGCGGCCTCGTTGAGGGCAAGGCGCCGGGACTCGGTCTTCAGCAGCACGTCGTAGGCGCCCGACCTGACGCGCCGTTCCGCCCGCTCGGACGCCAGGCAGGCGCGCGCAACGGCTCCGGCACGGCTCAGGCGTGAACCCGATGGCTGGGCGTGCCAGGCGGCGAGCGGGGGCAGGTCCAGCTCGTCGGTGCCGTTGACCGCAGTACGGAGCACCTCCGGGATGCGGTGCAGGGCGTGGTGCTGGTGCCCGTGCTCGGCGACGAGCACGTGGGGCACGTGCAGGAACCAGGGGTGGACCCGGACGCGCGTGGGCTCCAGTGGTGACAGCAGTTCCGTTAGGCTGGCGGCAACCGCTGGCCGGGCCAGCTCCACGTCATGGTTGCCGCATACGAAATGCAGCTGCACGCCGCGGGCCGCGCACTCCTGCAGCGCCCGGAACGTGCCATCGTGCCGGGCAAGGATGGCCTTGAGCCGTGCCAAACTCTGGTCCTCACTGAAGCCAGCCAGCTCGAATGTGTCACCGACGAAGACCACGTGCCGCTCCGGCCCCGCAGCCGCAAGCACCTCGTTCCGCAGGAATCCGGGCAGTTCCCTGCCGGGGTGGCGGGGATCGTCATCCGCAACATCCAGGTGGAGGTCGCTGAGGAGCCACCACCGCGCCGCGCGGCTCATGTGATCAGCTCCCACACGCGCGGAATGAAAAGGACCAGGAAAACCACCCAAACGGCGGCGACTGCGGTTCGACCGACCGTTCGGCTGACAGTCCGGCCGAGGAGCCTCGCTCGTGCGGGCTGCCCGGAGTCCTGTCCGGTATGGCGCACCTCGAGCGCGACCAGGGTGGTGAGCAGGGCGGCGGCAGCAAGCAGTCCGGGAAGATCGATCATGCCGTGGCCTCCTTCCGTGCCCGTGCCAGGCAGGCAAGGACAGTGATGGCGCCCATCGCGATCACGCACGCCTGCCATGACCACACGGTGAGGTAAAACATCGCCGCGGAGACGGCCGTGAGCATGGCGAGGCCAAGCGCCAGGACCAGCAGCGCGAAGAACGCGGCGTCGGTCACCGGTGTGAGCCGTGCCAGTGCCTGCCCCGGGAGGAGAACGAGGACCGCAAGCGCCGCCAGCGCCTGCAGCGGTGCGGGCAGCCCCACAAGGGTTACCAGTGACAGCGCGATGGCAACGAGGCCAAGCGCCAGGGTGGGTCGGCTGACTCCGCTGCTCATGGTGTCACCCGGTACACGCGTGCGTCGGTGTTGCTGAACACCAGCTCCACGCCATCCTGCGCCTTTAGCCACTCTTCCATCTCCTGCATGTTGCCGGTGGTGCTGTCGCCCTGAAGCACGAGGCTGGCCTCTGCAGAACGCATGAGAAGCACGACGGCGCCGGCTGGGTTTTCCCGGGCGTAGCCATAGAAGGTCGGGCCGCAGGTTGCCGCGGTCAAGTCCTGCCGGCACAGGTCTTCGATTGCCCGGTAGGGGTGATCGAGGTAGGTCTCGGTGCGCCACGGCGTCGGGTGGGCCGCGGAGAGAATTGCTGCTCCAGGCGGTGCCAAGCTCTCCGCTGTGGCAACGGCTGCCATCTCATCGTCCGTGAAGACGTCATACTCGGCGTTCCCGAACCGGCCTGTCACCGTCATCGCGGCCAACAGGCAGAAGGTGACGACAAGGACCCCAACCATCCGGAAAGAGGGGCGCATGTTGCTGCTCTCTTGGGGAAGCAGGGCTGAACAGACCAGCAGGGCAACGAAGGGCAGCGCGAACAGGGAGACGCGGATGAGCATCTCTCCTCCGTACATCTGCGCCGGAAAGAGCAGCAGGGGGCCTGCGGCGAAGAGGACGACCCTGATATCAAGCCGCCGTCTACGCCAGTCGCGCAGGGCGCCCACCGCTGCGAGGACCCACAGCAGGACGGTGAGCACTACCCGAACCTGCACCACAAACACGTGGCCGGGAGTTCCGCTCACGCGCTCAGCGACGTTCGATTCCACCGCGGCGGACAGTCCTGCGTCCTCCATTGGGGGGTGCCCAATGAGGTAGGTGCTGGCGGGATAGACCAGCCAGAGCACCAGCACAATAGCGGCGATAAGGGGCAGCCGGCCGGGCCACACATGTCCGCTCAGGGTAAGAACGGTGATGACCAGGAGCAGCATAAAGGGCGTCAGCTGGTGACTGGCACAAATAACTGTGATGAGCAGGAGTGCTACCACGAGGGCACCCACCCGGAACCCCCGCCGGGGGTCGACAGGCGAGCGCTCCCGCCACCACACCGCAAGGTTGGCCGGCCGAAAACCCCGGAACCGTGAAGGACGCGCGCCCAACGGGCCGATCAGCAGCACAGCCAAGACGAGGTACAGGAAGAAGCCGAAGGCCTGGGGCGACAGGTAGTCCTGGTCCTGCCAGTTTCCGAGGCAGAAGATCCAGAGCGCGAGCCACCGCCGTCGCGGGTCCTGGGTCAGGTAGCGCAACAACACAGCCACGGCAAGGAGCCACAGCCCCACGTTGAACACTGGTGCCCAGAGGGCGACAGTCACCGGATCAAGACCGCTTGCCTCAAGTATCGTGGCCAGGAGGGCGAAGAACCCGGGCCAGTTGAAGTAGGCGTCGATGTTCGGATCCACCGCCTGCATGTCCGCGAGTGCATCGGTTATCCCGAGGTGACGGAACGCGACCTCACCACGGGGAACGTCGGTCACGAACGCTGCGGCCCCAAACAGCACGAGCACTTGCACCGCGAGGAGCCACATCATGACTAGGCGGCCCGCCGGGCCCGTGGCATCCCCGCGCAGCGCCACCACGAAGGTGACGTTCAGAAGCAGGACCCCAATCCAGTACGGGTACGGGAGTTCGGCGGCGAGCCCCAGGTCGCTCTCCACTGGCAGGACCACAGCGGAGGCCGCCCCTAAGGCAAGCGCCAGTGACGCGAGGCCGGCCAGTGCACACCAGACGTCACGTGGCTTCCAGCGGCCTTCAGTACGGCTGGTCGCTTCGATCGTGCTCGTCATGCTACCTCCTTCTTAACGCGCCGGAGGATGGCGAGGAGCCTGATACCCACCGCCGCGGCCCCGGTGGAGAGCACCACCAGCCACGCCAGGGCCATCGCGCTCGAGCCCCTGTCGGCAGCCAAGAGCGCAGCGGTGCAGAGTGCGACTGCGAGCGTTACGCCGACTGCGATGGCCTCCACGTAGCGGCCGCGGGCCCGGCACACGGCGTTGTATGCCTGCAGCACTGCGTACGCGACCACGCCGGCCGCCAGCAGCCGAAGAGCACCGGCAGACGCGTCGGCGTATTGCTCCCCCAGCAGATGGAGCAGCGGGCGGGCGAAGACAACAAGGACTACGGCGGCCAGTCCGCCCACGGCGAGCGACCACCGGAGGGTGGCCCAGGTTGTCGCGACCAGGCGTTCAGGCTCCCGCACGCCCTCCGCAAACTGGACGATGCCCATCAGCATCGGGGCTGTGTAGGCGGCCCATGCCATCATCCAAGCCGGATACCAGTAGGCGGCGGCCTCCGGTGCCACCATATGCGCTAAAAGAAGCGGCAGCAGCAGTCCGGGGGCGCGCTCGCTGAGGGTCAGGAGCTGGTTCGGAATGCCCAGCATGAGCACGGCACGGCCATGTGCCGGACGCAGCGTGGGCCGCGGCCGATAACCGATAAGCCTTCGCAGCTGGACCGCACCGATGACGGCTGTCACGGCAGTCCCCAGGGTCCAGCAGGCCATCAGCAGGTCCACCGGGGCGGGATGCGCCTGCCAGGCCACAACGGCCACAGCCGCGAGCGAGACCACGCCGCCCACGGTGTACCTCAGGGTGGCGCTGGCACCTCGTCCCAATGCAACGAGCGCCTGGTCCAGCACCGTGCCCATTGTCCCTGTCACGGCGGCCAGGAGGAACATGAGCCAGAAGAGAGCAGATACCGACGCCGTTTCCGGTGCAACGGTCAGCTCCAGCACGAGGTAGCCGAGGGCCAGCACGGTACTGGCCAGCGCCACGATGCCGAATGCGGCGTCCAGTACCCGGGCCGGCGGCTCTCCCCGACCCACGGAGACAATCACGGCCGACCCGGCACCCAGCACGGCCAACTGCGCACAGATCAGCACCGCCGAAACTGCTGCCGTGGTGAGCCCCACCTCCCGCGCTGCTGCCGCGTGGGCGGCCACGATCCAGAAAGCGAAACCTGAGCCGGTCTGGGCGGCCTTGGCCAGGATGAGGCCGAGCGAGCTGCGCAGCGCGGAGTGCCGGACGACTGTTGAGACGTCCGTTGCAGCACCCCGCTGATCGCTCACGATGCGAAACCCTTCACCAATCCCGCGTAGTTGTACCAGCAGAAGGCGGCGTAGTACCGCAGCCACCGGGGCTGGCCGGAGGCGAGGCTCAGGGCGCTGCCGCGAACCGCGGCGGCGGCGGGCAGCAGAGCCAGCCTGACCCCGCGCCAGCCATGCTTGCGGATCATCTTTCCCAGCCCAGTTCCGTCCATGAGGAACTGGTCCAGCGCGAAGTCGAAGTCGTCGGCGGCAAAACGGTGCTCGACGAAGACTTTGCGCGATACACCCGTCCGCAGCCCCGACTGCCGCATCCGCCAGCGCAGTTCGATGTCCTCACCCGACTTGAACGAGTCGTCGAAGCCCACGCCCATCATCAGTTCCCGGTCGACGATCGTCGCGACGAGCCCGAACCAGTTGCGGCTGCGGCCAGTGCGGTGGTGGTGTGCCAGTGCCTGCCCCCAGTAGCCAGGTCCGGCGACGCTTTCCAGGCCTGCCTGGAGGGCGTCGTAGCCGTCCTCCACCAGTTCCTGGAGCAGGTCGGCCACCCCCGACGGGCCGAAGACGACGTCGGCGTCGACAAGCAGGACCCAAGGCGTGTTGCTGCTCCGGACCCCAAGCGTTCGGGCCCAGGGCAGGCCGCGCCCCTCGTCGCTCACCACCCGGGCTCCTGCTGCCCGGGCGATCTCGACGGTGCGGTCGGTGGAGAGTCCATCCACCACGATGATCTCGGCGACACCGGACTTGCGCAGGGCTTCCAGGCAGCGCGGGAGCAGGTGCTCCGCGTTGCGCGCCGGAACAACAGCGGTGACGTCGGCAGTGCTGTGACCCACGTCCGCCACCCCTTATGCCTGCTCGTCGAGGACCGCGGGCAGCAGCTCCTCGAGATGGCGGACAATGTCATCGGATGCCTGGTCCGCCGACCACGCGGCCGGCACCTGCAGCAGATGGCAGGGGCGGCCGTCGAGGGCCTTGTTAAGCACGAGGCCCTTGGCCGCAAAGTGCTCGCGCCAGGGGACGACGGACGTGGCCGCCAGGCCGGTCACGACCCGCTGGGAGAAGCCGGCCATCTCGATGTGGAAGTTGCCCATCATCCGGTCGACCATCCAGTCGGTGGTCTTCTCGAGGATCCGCGTATGGCTGCCTTCGTACCGCTCGATGTAGATGGAGGCCGCGAGTGGTGCCGATGTGGTCACTTCCCGTCCGGGAAATGCCGCTCCTGCGTCAACCATCCGGTGCTCGGGCGACCACTTGCGGGAGAAGTCCGCGAGCCTCGGATAACGGATGACGTACGGGTGTACCAGTGTTGTGAGGCGGCCGACGCTCTGCGAGAGCGATGACGGGACGAGGGGTTTCCGGACACCTTCAAACAGGTGCGGATAGATGTTCCGGTGGTGTGGCTTGATGAACATAGGCTTCGCGTAACCGAGCAGGGTGGAGTCCTCGGCGAGGAAGGCCCAGTCGTCGCCCATGAACGACCATCCTTCGCGCCGCATCAGCTTCGCAGCGGTGCTCGTCTTGCCGGTCCCACCGGCCGCGGGAAGTGCAATCGCGTGACCCCGGTAGGCCATGGTTGCCGCGTGGATCATCGCGGCTCCCCGCTCCACCATTGCAGCATCGAGGACAGGCACTACCGACGTCAGCAGTTCACCCGGACCGTGGATGCGCCACTGCTCGGCGTCCCGGACCACCTGGACCCGGTCGGCATTGAAGCGCACGCTGTTGTCCGTGTACGCGAGCTCGTGCTCAAGGTGGCCTGCATCCGGCATCGGCTCCGGCCGGCCATCCACGACGATGTGGGCTGGCCGTTCGGCGTCGGTGGCGAAACACGCCAACATGGTCTTGAGCTGGTGGGCTGCCGGTGCCTGTGCATCAACGCTGATGTTGATGCGGCCATGGATGTCAAAGTTGAGTGCTTTGTTCTGTCTAGTGCGCATGTTCGTCCCCTGTCTGGATGGTGTGTTGGTCGGATCGTGTTGCTGGACTGGACGGTGTCGGCCCCCGAGCCTTGCCGACGACGTTCACTGCACGTCCCGCCATGGACTCACTCCGGCCAGGACCGGCCGGTTCAGGGGGCGACCAGGCACATGGGCAAGCTGGCGTCCGCGGAGGTAGCCTGCCGATGTGTAGGCCACGACCGCCACGAAGGCAGCCGCGCGGCCAAGTCCGGAACGATCTCCGCGGGTCCAGTCATAGATCCCTGAGAAGAAGGCCTTGGGCAGGACGCTGCGGACGTACCGGCGTTCCGGGCCGAGGGCCCGCTTGTGCCCAACGACGTGGCTGACCTGGGCCTTCGAAATTCCCTCCGACCAGGACCTTGAAAGCATGTAGCGGACGGTTCCCCGGCTTGCAGGCACGTGGTGGCGCACCAGCGCTGCCGGCTCGTAGACGATCCGGCTCCCGGGGGAGCCCATCGTGGACCGGATGCAGATCTCCGTCTCCTCGCACCCCAATGGAGTGGAGCCGCGCCGGCCCAGGGAGTGGTTGAAACCGCCCACCGTTCTGATGACATCAAGCCGGAAGGACATGTTGGCACCGATGACGTTCCTGACTTCGGATGCCACCCGTGGCAAGCCCCGGTGGCTGCAGCCGACAATCCAGTCGAGCTCTTCTCCAAAGAAGCCGGGCCGTCCCGCTTCCCAGAGAGGCTCCACCCGGCCGCCCACGCCCAGCACCTCGGGATCGTCATAAAGGGCCATCAGGCGTTCTAGCCAGTCCGGTGCCGCCACGGCATCGTCATCGAGGAAGGCGACAACGTCCGAGTCGGCCAGGCCCACGCCGGTGTTACGGGCACCGGAGAGCCCTCGCGGGCCGGTGTTCCTTGCGACAGTGACGTCGTCAACAGTCTTGGCCAGCCGCTCGTAAAGTTCCTCATTGTGGTCGATGACCACCAGGACTTCCTTCGGTGCGAAGGTCTGCGCCCGAAGGGACTCGATGACATCCAGCAGCCAGTCCCAGCGCTCAGCAGTGTAGGCGCAGATGATCACTGAGACAGTCGGGGAAGGTATGTACTCCATGTCAGGCCACGCTCACCACGGGAAGAACACTCAGCGGATCGGTGGGTGTCCGCGGGAAGCTCACGCTGGTGTAGGCGTACTTCACCCGGCGCAGCGCCTCGGGCCGCGCGCCGGCGGTGGGGGAATCCCACAGGAGGCACTCATGCGCCATTGTCCCCAGGACCCGCCAGCCGTCCCGGAAGGTCTGGAGGTTCGACACCCCGGAGATGCGGTCCAGCTCGAAGCTGGGAACCTCGGCGATTCGAAGGCCGGCCCTGGCGGCCCGGACGATCAGCTCGGTCTCGATTTCGAAGCCGTCGGATTCCAGCTGCAGGACATCCAGGCACTCCCGCCGGAAGGCAATGTAGCCGTAGCAAAGGTCGGAATAGTTGCTGTGCAGAACCGCGTTGGCCAGCCCGGTCAGCGCACGGTTTCCTGTGCGCCGCAGCCACGTCAGGTCCTCCGATCCCCCGCCCGTGACGTAGCGGGAACCTTTGACGAAGTCATAGTCATGCTGCAGTGGGGAAACGAACCAGCCGATTTCCTGCGGATCCATGCTTCCGTCCGCGTCCAGCATGACGATGATGTCACCGGTTGCGGCAGCAAATCCTGACCTTAGCGCCACCCCCTTGCCCTTGCGCTTCTCATCCACCACCACGATGTCCTGGCGCACTGCCCGCGCCACTCCGACGGTGTTGTCCGTTGACCGGCCGTCGACGATTACCACCTCATCGACGTACAGCGGCATCCGCCGAAGGACCCAGGGAATGTTCTGGGCCTCGTTCAAGGTCGGGATGACCACGCTGATCGATGCCCGCACCGGCGCTGCTGCGAGCTTCGAGAGCGAAATGGGTGGCTGGGTGGAGATAGACATATGCCTCACCTCTTCATGGCGTGTGGAGAACTCTGGCCAACGGGGAAGCACTGCTGAGTCAGCGCTTGTTGGGCCTTGGTCAGTTCCTTGGCCCGGGGTAGGTTGAGCTTATGGTTGCCCCGGCGGCTAATCACCAGTAATGAGTACTCGCCTTTTTAGTCGCGTTCTACTGGAGGGAATTGCCTGCTCCGGGAGCTAGGAGGGCAGGGGCCGGGCCCAGCAATCCGTGCTGTACATTGGGGGACTTGTCCCATGCGCAAGTTAGGTAGGGTGGGTACCCCGCCATGAAGAGGTAGGTTGCGGCGAAGAGGTAGGTTGCGGCGGCTCGACGGTAGGTCATGGGTGGGCCATCGGATTCTGGTCGCGGATACAACACCACCATTGGAGTGCTCCAGGGACCACGGGCAACGGCGCCCGCGGCTACACGCTGCGCGATGGCCTCGTGGAAGCCGCCGGGATCAGAGTCAGCGGCCCGCCGGAGTCGGTCCTCTATTCTCCCGGGGTGCGCAGCCGGTTCGGGCGCCGCGCATAGTCACGGACCGGCGGTAGTCACCGGCAGGCGTTGACTTCCAGCCCGCGGGGGTCAGGCGACGTCGCGCCAGCCCTGCCCCTCGCTGAAGGTGGCCACCAGCGTGCCAACGCCCGGCTGCAGTGAATTGGAGGGATCGAAGTACAGGCTCGCCTCTGAGGCCCGGCTGTGCGTGATCAGCTGTTCAGCTTCAAGCTTGGCCTCCGGCACAGTGGCGCCGATGATGCCGGTACGGGCGGGAAGCTCGGTGGTGTGTACCACCTCGGCGCCGGTCTGGGTCAGAGGAACGGTGGTGCCGGAGTTGATCTCATCGTAGGGAAACGCAAACTCGGCATCATCGGACGCGGCAGGGATGGTGTACTCCAGGAAATAGGTCATGGATCCACCTTTGCAGATAGGCCCACGCTGCCGAAAGTCCGCGCACGCCCTCTCGCACAACGTCTTCCCACGTCAATGCGGCCCTCCTATACTTACCGCATGTTGATGTCGCTGTGGTTCGGCGTCATAGCATCCAGTGCACTGATTCTGGGTGCCTTTATTGGTGTCCGGTTTGAGCTGCCCAAGCGCCTCCTGGCTATGCTGCTGGCCTTCGCCGCCGGTGCACTGATGACCGCCCTGGCTTTCGAACTGTTCGAGGATGCATATGAACATGGCGGGATCATCCGCGCAGCCATCGGGCTGATAGGTGGCGCAGTGGTGTTCACGGTCCTCAGCGCTCTGTTGGACCGGTGGGCGCAGCCCGGAAAGCAGGAGCAGGCGACACCTGCGGACGAGTTCGAAGGGAGCGCCAAGCTCGATACGGATGCCGCCGCGTCAGATAAACATGCCACTTCTGCCTCAACACGGGGAGCGGCAGGGCTGGCTTTGTTGGCCGCGGTCACCTTGGATGGCGTCCCGGAGAACGTTGCCCTGGGAATCGCGCTGGGAGAAGGCACCGGTGGGCTGGCCCTGCTCGCGGCAATCTTTGTCTCCAACTTCCCCGAGGCCCTGGTTGGCTCAGCATCCATGCGAAGCCAGGGACGCTCAACGGGCACCATCCTGGGTCTTTGGCTGGGGTGCGCGGCCCTGCTGGTCATCGCAGTTGTTGTCGGTGCGGGGCCGCTGTCCGGGACAGACCCCGAGGCCATCTCCATACCGTTGGCCTTCGCCGCCGGCGCCGTCATCGCATCCCTCGCGGACACACTCATGCCGGAAGCCTATGAACACGGCGGCCCCGCGGTGGCCCTCAGCACGGCGGGCGGATTCGTCCTGGCCTTCGTCCTGTCCCTGGCCTAAGCCGATACCGGCCTATTTCCCCAGCCCTGCCCTGCGGAGCGCTTCTGCCATGGCTGTGTTCACGGGTTCGGGCTTCGACGACGATCCACGGCCGCACGCCCGGCAGGCTGGCGCCGTCCGTCCGACCTCTCCGCAGCGGGCTTGCCCGCACCGGCACCCCGCGCGCCCTTCCCGCCCGCCGCGGGTTCGTCGTCGAGCCTTAACGTCAGGGAGATCCGCTTACGCTCCGGGTCAGCCTCCAGAACCTTCACCCGGACCACCTGGCCGGACTTAACTACCTCCCGGGGATCTGACACGAACCGGTTGGCCAGGGCGGATACGTGGACCAGCCCGTCTTGGTGGACGCCAACGTCCACGAACGCTCCGAACGCCGCGACGTTGGTCACGGTGCCCTCGAGCACCATCCCCGGCTTCAGGTCTGAAATTTTTTCAATGCCCTCGGAGAAGGTGGCGGCAGCAAAGGCAGGGCGCGGATCCCGGCCGGGCTTGTCCAGTTCGGCCAGGATGTCGGTGACGGTGGGCAGGCCGAAGGTATCGTCCACAAAGTCCCTGGCATCCAGGGAGGAAGCGGGCGCGGACCCGGCCGCAACCAGGATCTTCCGCGCCACCGCATAGGACTCCGGATGGACGCTGGACGCGTCCAGCGGCTCCGCTCCCCCGGTGATCCGCAGGAAGCCCGCGCACTGCTCAAAAGCCTTGGCACCGAGCCGGGGCACCTTCTTCAGGTCGGCGCGCCGGGCGAACGGGCCGTGCTCGTTCCGATAGGCCACGATGTTTTCGCTCAGCAGGGGCCCGACGCCGGCCACCCGGCTGAGGAGCGCGGGTGAAGCGGTGTTGACGTCCACCCCGACGGCGTTGACGCAGTCCTCCACCACGGCATCGAGGCTGCGGTCCAGCTTCGATGCCGTCACGTCATGCTGGTACTGCCCCACGCCGATGGATTTGGGGTCGATCTTCACCAGTTCCGCGAGCGGATCCTGGAGCCGCCGCGCAATGGACACCGCCCCACGCAGCGAAACATCCATGCCCGGCAGTTCGGCGGCTGCGAGCGCTGATGCCGAGTACACGGACGCGCCCGCTTCGGACACCACCAGCTTCTGCGGCTTACGGTCCACGTCCGGCAGGAGCTTGATCAGCTCGGCGGCGAGCTTGTCCGTCTCCCGGGACGCGGTGCCGTTGCCGATGGCCACGAGTTCGACGGCGTGCTGGCGCGCCAGCTTCACCAGGGTGGCCAGGGCTTCGTCCCACTTCCTGGCGGGGGCGTGCGGGTACACGGTGTCGGTGGCCACCACTTTTCCGGTGCCATCCACCACAGCCACTTTGACCCCCGTGCGCAGGCCCGGGTCTAGGCCGAGCGTGGCACGGTTGCCGGCGGGAGCTGCGAGGAGAACGTCGCGCAGGTTGGCGGCGAATACGCGGACGGCTTCGTCCTCGGCTTCGGCGAACATCCTGCCGCGGAGGTCTGCCGTGAGGCGGGCCAGCACGCGGGACCGCCACGCCACCTGTGCGGTCTGCATCAGCCACGCGTCGGCGGGCCGGCCGCGGTCGGCGACCCCGAGGCACCTGGCAACCGCGGACTCGTACCGGGAGCGGGCGGCGGTGAGGGCGTCGTCGTCTGCGGGATCTGCCTCGGCAAGGTCGAGCTCGAGGATGCCGTCTTTCTCACCGCGCAGCAGCGCGAGGACCCGGTGCGACGGCATGCCGGAGGGAGCCTGCGCGAACTCGAAATAGTCCGCGAACTTCTGGCCGTCCGCTTCCTTGCCCTTCTTCACGCGGGAAACCATACGGCCCTGGGTCCAGAGCCGCTCGCGCAGGGTGGCGGCCAGGTCGGGATCCTGCGCCACGCGTTCCACCAGGATGGCGCGGGCACCGGCGAGCGCAGCGGCGGCGTCGCCGATCGCATGCTCGGTGTTGAGATACTTTGCAGCCTCCCGCTCAGGGTGCAGGTCCGGCCGCTTGAGGAGGGCCTCGGCCAGCGGTTCCAAACCTGCTTCCCGGGCGATCTGCGCCTTGGTGCGCCGCTTGGACTTGAACGGCAGGTAGATGTCCTCCAGCCGGGACTTGGTGTCCGCGGCGAGGATCGCCTTCTTCAGCTCGGGGGTCAGCTGGCCCTGTGCCTCCACCGCTTCCAGGACGGTGCGACGGCGGTCCGCGAGCTCGCGGAGGTAGCGCAGGCGCTCCTCAAGGTCGCGGAGCTGGGTATCGTCCAGGGTCCCGGTGGCTTCCTTGCGGTACCGGGCGATGAACGGGACGGTGGACCCGCCGTCGAGCAGTTCCACCGCGGCCTTAACCTGCCATGCCTTGACGCCCAGCTCAGTGGCGATTTGGGCGTAAATGGCGTCGCCGGCAGTTGGCGCTGCAGAAGGAACGGACGTGGGTGCTTGGGGCAGTTGAGTCACCAGAACATCTTGCCTTACCCGCCTGCGCCGCTCCACCGCTGCCGGCGCAGGAACGGAGCATGGGGGGTGGGGCCCGGCGCGGGTATTCCGCTCACGCCCGCAAAGTGCTGTAGTGGAGGTGCCGTCACTGGGACAACAAAGCTCAAGGAAGAGGCCGCCATGCGGGAACTGCTGATTGTGTTTCAGGAGGGGTTCGAGGAAGCCAATATCACCGTGACGGTGAACGGGAAACAGGCGCGGCGGGACCTTGGGGTGTCCACCAATCCGATCCTTGGCATAGCGTCGGAGGTGTCCGTGGAACTGCCGGCGAAGGGCGCCCAGGTGGGCGTGGAGGTGACGAACCGCGGGCTCAAGGCGATCACGAAGGTCTCCGGCAAGCCGAAGAGCGTGCTCGTATCCATCGAGGACGGCAAGCTGGTGATGAGGGAAGGGACCGGCCGGGAAGCCGTTTTGTAGGCCCCTTCGGCCGCTGCAGCAGCTACGGTGGCGGAGGTCTAGCAAAAGTAAATTCGATGGAGTAGCATCTGATCACCGCCGGCTTCCAGAGGAGTCCGGCGGGCCACACTGAATCGTAAGTCGGTCGGAAGTCGTCGGATGGCTTCCGGCCCCGCTGCCGGGACAGCACACCGAGCAGCAACGACGGCGGCACCCACTTGCAGGTGCCGCCGTCGCCATGTGTCCGGGCCGGCTAGCCCTGGTAGGCGGGGTAGTCGATGTACCCCTTGGCGCCTTCTGCGTAAAAGGTGGAGGCATCCAGCTCGTTGAGCGGAAGTGCTTCCTTCCAGCGCCGCGCCAGGTCCGGGTTGGCGATGGCAGGCCGGCCCACCACCACGGCGTCGGCGTGGCCGTCGGCAATCAGGTTTACCGCCTCTTCCCGGGTGGTGACCACACCGAAGCCCGT
The DNA here is from genome assembly GCF_059090105.1 of Arthrobacter sp. K410C. Taxonomy (NCBI): domain Bacteria; kingdom Bacillati; phylum Actinomycetota; class Actinomycetes; order Micrococcales; family Micrococcaceae; genus Arthrobacter; species Arthrobacter sp. K410C. The sequence continues at coordinate 81,949 of NZ_JBNHFJ010000010.1, read as the reverse complement.
GTTGACCAGGAAGGTGCCGCCGAAGCGGGCGCGGAGGTCCTGGACGAGTTCACCGGCGGGTTCGTGGTGCAGGATGCTCAGGTAGGCGAGGTTGAGCGGGGCGATGCTGTCCACCAGGACTTCGTAGGTGGCGCGCACGTCCGCCGGATCGGTTTCGGCGATGCCCTGCACGTTGTGTTCCGGGGAAATGCGGATGCCCACGCGGTTGGCGCCCAGCGCTGCCACCACAGCGTTGACCGTCTCGATGACGAAGCGGGCCCGGTTTTCCGGCGAGCCGCCGTAGCTGTCGTTACGGACGTTCGAGTTGGGTGCCAGGAATTCATGGAGCAGGTAGCCGTTGGCGGAGTGCAGCTCCACGCCGTCGAAGCCGGCCTCGATGGCGTTCAGCGAGGCATCGACGATTTCCTGGATCAGCAGGGGCAGTTCGTCGGTGGTGAGGGCGTGCGGAACCGGGTACGGCTGCTTTCCGGAGGGGGTCCGGACGTCACCCTCGATGGCGACGGCGCTGGGCGCCACAAGCTGGTGGCCTCCGGTGATGTCCGGGTGCGAAACCCGCCCGCCATGCATGATCTGCGCGAACATGAAGCCGCCTTCGGCGTGCACGGCGTCCGTGACCTTCTGCCAGCCTGCGATCTGTTCCTTGGTGAAGATGCCGGGCTGGCCCGGGTAGGAGCGGCCCGCGGGGCTGGGGTAGGTGCCTTCGCTGACGATCAGGCCCAGGGAGGCGCGCTGGCGGTAGTGTTCTGCGACGAGCGGGCCGGGGACGCCTTCCTCACCGGAGCGGAGCCGGGTCAACGGCGCCATGACCAGGCGGTTGGGAAGTTCAAGCTCGCCGAGGGTGAGAGGGGAAAACAGCATGCGCAGTTCCTTTCGAAGGCTAAAGACGTACTGCCCATGCCAACTGGGGCGCGCGTGCAACTATTCCGGATGCGATCCGCATCACAACCTGGTTGGCGCTGGGCCAGGGGCTAATGGGATGCCGGCGCGCCGGGGCAGCCCTGGCCGTTCGGGTTGGTGTTGCAGTCGTCGGCGTAGTTGCGGGTCAGCGAGCGCCAGACGCTGATGGTCTGAGGCGGCGAACTGAACTGGCCCTGGCCGGGGATGGGCAGCGGCGGACCGGCGTTGACGGAGTAGGTGCCCTGGAAGGAAGTGGTCAGGACAACCTGGAAGTCGCCGGTCTGGCCGTAAGCGTGGCTGGTGCGGGTCTTTTCACCCCAGCGGTCCTGCGGCAACGGGCCTCCCATGGACGGCTGGGGACCGAAGACAGTGCCGTCGCCGTAGTTCCAGGTGTACTGGACAGGAGTGGCGACCACATGGACGGCCTGGCCGAACATGGTGATGTCGAACCGCTGCTCAACTGCCTCGGCGTAGAAGTTGGTTTCAGCGCCGCGGAGCGTGTGCGGGCTTGGCTGTGCTGTTACGGTTCCCGCGTTGATGGGCAGGTTCTGGAATTCCCGCTGGATGTCCGCGGCAATGCGCGGCAACAGGTCCTCCGGCGCTGCGTCATAGAGGCAGGTGGGCCCGGAGTGGGGCGCCCAGACGGCACCAGGCACTCCCCTAGGCCGGGACAACCACATAACCGGGATCCCGTCTTGGCCATCGGGGCCGTCCTTGCACTCCAGCTGCCTGCCCAGGCAAGGAGTGTCGAAGTCTCCCCCGCCAAGATGGCACTGGAGCTCGTATTTATACTCGTTGGGGTCAGTGGAGACCGCACCGGGCTCGCCGCGAACTAACTTGCCGGTTCCGTTGTCTTTCACCCATTGATCAGCGCCGACGTATAGGCCCCTATCTTTGTATCCGACTGAAATATCGGCGTGCGCGACTACTGGAGCGAGCACACTAAACAGCACGGTTAGACAGAAAACTTTCAGTCCCCTGGCTTTCATATCGGACTACCGAATTAGACCGAGGTCTGTCATCGTCCAGCCTTGAAACTGAAACGTGGCCGCCACACGGCTTCCAGTATTCGTGGCTGCAGTGGGAGCTTGGTGCAGACTGCCATCCGGATTTCTGATTTCGATGGCTTGTTGAATGACTTGAACTACGGCATACGGCTCTGCGCCAGGTTCAATGGTCGCCGTAATTGCGGGCGTATCAATCCCGCCTCCTGATATCCATCGGCCCTCGCCCCAGGCTTCCTCCACTCCGTCCTTCAGGCCTGCACAAAAGACACAATTCGGCCCGCTGATCATTGCCAAGGTTTCCGTGTCCCCCGTTTCATAGGCATATTCCAAAACCTCGTACCAGTATCGAACGAATGCCTCGAGACCTTCCTTCGTCTCGGTCTTGGCTACCTCGGGCATGACGGGGACCGGGACGTTTTGGGCCGGGCCGGAGGCATCGGCGGGCTTGTAAACAGCGGTGGGTGACGGGGTAGGCGTTGGCGAAGCGCTGGTAGTGGCCAGGTCAGTCGACGCAGGAGTGGTGGTCCCGCCCTGCCCGGGCGACTCCCCCGAATTGCATCCGGCCAATCCAAGGGAGAGAGCAATTGCCAAACCGAGGGCTCCAGCCCGGAAACCACGTGACGTAACAACGTTCTGTAAAGCCATGGGCCGCTATTCCCCCAGTAGTTATCGGACGGCGCTCTCCGGACAGTGCCTTAAGGGTAGCCCACGTCACAATGTGGCAATCAAACTTATCCACAGGCAAAGTCCGTAAGGGAAGCCGGTGCCACCAAGCACCGGCTTTCCTTACTGTGATGTCACCAACTGCGGAACGTCACCGCCGGGCGGACAGGACCAGCTTTCCGGTCTTGTCCGTGGACAGGGCGAGTGCCGAGACGTACTGCGGGCCGCCGTCAGGCGCGTCCTGGCCGGAGCGGAACATGTCCGGACGCTCGGACTCGATCCCGGTCACGTGGCAGAGGAGCTTCGCATCGCTGGGGTTCCCGTCGGCGTCGAACATCGGCAGGTCGGTGCCGTCGTCGGTGCGCCGGAGGTAGTCGCGGCCCTGTCAGGGTCGCTTTCGTCCGGGGAATTGGTCCGGTGCGAAGCTATCCAGCCGGGAAGACACCCCAGTCACGGACCTGTTTCCGCTGTGTTAAGTCTTGACCGAAGCTGTCAACAAAACCGGCAGCCGGCCCTTGTGGCCATCCGACAAAAATAGGGAGGCAGTCCGGAACTAGCGTCGGCAGGGAAGCCATCCCAGTCAGCCGGAGGACCACCCATGACGACTCAACCGCAACTCCTGAAATATCCAATCCTCGAGACCGCCCGCGGGCAGGTCCTGGAACAGGGCCTCGGCCTGTCCGAAGCCCAGCTGGTCGAAGTCCTGCGCCTGCCGGACGAAGCCCTTTCCGCCGCCCTGGACCTGGCCCACCAGGTGCGCCTCCGGCACTGCGGCGAGGACGTGGAAGTGGAGGGCATCATCTCCATCAAGACCGGCGGCTGCCCAGAGGACTGCCACTTCTGCAGCCAGTCAGGCCTCTTCGACTCCCCCGTCCGCGGCGTGTGGCTGGACATTCCGGAACTCGTCAAGGCCGCCAAGGAAACGGCCGCCACCGGAGCCACCGAGTTCTGCATCGTCGCCGCCGTGCGCGGGCCGGACATCAAACTCATGAACCAGATCAAGTTCGCCATCGACCGGATCAACGAGGAAGTGGACATCAACATCGCCTGTTCACTGGGCATGCTGACCCGGCGGCAGGTGGACCAGCTGGCCAGCTGGGGCGTGCACCGCTACAACCACAACCTCGAAACCGCCCGCAGCTACTTCCCCCAGGTGGTCACCACCCACACGTACGAGGAGCGGCTGGAAACCTGCGCCATGGTCAAGGACGCCGGCATGGAACTGTGCTGCGGGGCCCTGATCGGCATGGGCGAGAGCCTGGAACAGCGTGCTGAACTCGCGGCCCAGCTGGCCGCCCTGGACCCGCACGAGGTCCCGCTGAACTTCCTCAACCCGCGCCCCGGCACCCCGCTGGAGAACCAGCAGGTCATGGACGGCAAGGACGCCCTCCGCGCCATCGCCGCCTTCCGCCTCGCCATGCCCCGCACAGTCCTGCGCTACGCCGGCGGCCGCGAGCTCACCCTTGGCGACCTCGGCACCCGCGACGGGCTGCTGGGCGGCATCAACGCCGTCATCGTCGGCAACTACCTCACCACCCTGGGCCGGCCCGCCACCGCCGACCTGAACCTCCTGGTGGACCTCAACATGCCCATCAAGGAACTGCAGAAGACGCTATGACCCCCACCCGCTCCCCCGGTTCGACGGCCCCGACGCCCTTCATCTTCTGCGGGCACTGCGGCCTCCCCTCGGAGAAGGAAGCGTACGACGGCGGCAGCACCCCGCCGTCGTCCCCGCACCAAAACTGCGTGGTGCGGCTGGAACTGGACCCTCCGCGCTTTTGCGTCCAGTGCGGGCGCCGGCTCAAGGTCCAGGTTTCTCCCGTTGGCTGGTGGGCCCTCTGCTCGCGCCACGGCAAGACTTCGGCCGCCGCTGACAGTGACTGAGTCAAAAACAGCCAACCCTCTGGCGTGTTTCTACGATGCGTAGAAGAATGGCTTCATGATGTTTGAACACGCAGACGGTCAACCCGTACTCGAACTCACCGATGGGCAGTCCTGGCACCTCCTGGAGAACACCAAACACGGCAGGCTGGTGGTCTCGGTTGCGGGCGAACCGGATATCTTCCCGGTCAACTACGTCACCGCGGAGCGGAAGATCTACCTCCGGACGGCGCCGGGCAACAAGCTGGCACAGCTGACCATCAATTCCACGGTGCTCTTCGAAGCGGACGGCATCGACTCCGACGAGGCCTGGTCCGTGGTGCTGCGCGGAACCGCCCGCGTGCTGAACAAATCGGCAGAGCTGGAGGCTGTGGAGGCGCTGGGCCTGAAGACCTGGGTGCCCACGCTCAAGGACTTTTACGTGGAGATCGAGCCAACGTCGGTCAGCGGCCGCCACTTCGTGTTCGGCGAACAGCCCGAGCGGGAGATCTGAGCGCTCCTAGACTTGGAGTATGGCGGACAAGCTGACTCCGGAGCGGCGCAGCTGGAACATGTCCCGGATCCGGGGCAAGAACACCAAGCCGGAACTGCTGGTCCGCAGGCTGCTCCATGCCAAGGGCTACCGCTACCGCCTGCACGGCAGGTCCGGCACGTCGCGGCTGCCCGGCAACCCGGACCTGGTGTTCGCCGGCCGCCGCAAAGTCATCTTCGTGAACGGCTGTTTCTGGCATTTCCACGATTGCCGGGTTGGACAGCACGCCCCAAAGGCAAACGCGGAATTCTGGGCGGCGAAGCGCTCCAGGACAAGGGAGCGCGACGCCGGCCAGCGACGCCTCCTTGAGGACGCGGGGTGGGAGGTCCTCACCGTCTGGGAGTGCGAGCTCAGGGACGGTTCTGCGCTGGAGGACCATCTGGTGCGCTTCCTCGAAAGCGGCAAGGACCAGCCTGCTTCCTGACGGGATTCAGCTGCGCCGTGCCAGCAAAGCGTTCCTGAGGGCGGACGCGGACGAGTCGCTGCTGTTCATGCGCCAGTCGGCTTCCTTCTGCAGGTGGAACCAAACGAAGCCCACCACGTCAGGCTGGGCAGCCAGGAAGGACACGAGGTCGGTGTTCCAGGCGGCTTTGGACCCACCCAGTTCGGTGGAAGCCGTCTCCGCGATGAGAATGGGCTTGCCCGGAGCCAGCGTGCGGAGCTGGGCGATGCCGGGTCCGAACAGCTCCTGGGGCATGATCCAACTGCTCCATGTCTGGGACGTGCCCCAGTTGTAGCCGTCCAGGGCAACCACATCTACATAGGCAGCGCCCGGGTAAAGGCCGGCCAGGTCCGTGGATCCCCAGTAGGGGACGTTCGGCGACCACACCCATTGCACGTTGCCTGCTCCGGCAGCCGCCACAAGATCATGGACGTGCTGCCAGGCCGGAATGTAGTCGCCGGAGTGGTTTCCGTTGACCCCTTCGGACCAGGGGTACCAATTGCCGTTCATTTCGTGGGCAAAGCGCAGCATCACGGGCTTGCCCCAGGCGGCGAGGGCCTGACCCCACTCGGTGATCCGGGCATCGAAATCACCGGCCGTAATCCGGTCCAGCGAGTAGGCCGGCTGGTTGACCCCGCCGCCCCAGGCCCACGGCTCCCAGGTCATAAGCGGCACCGCCCCGCGGGCGTGTACTGCGTCCATCTCTGCCAGGGGTGGGGGCTGCGGGAAGTCCTTGTACATCAGGACCATCGAGGGGCTTTCCCCTGCGAGGTTGGCCACCTCATCCAGTTCGGCCGCAGCCAGCGCTCCCCCGGCCGTGCCGACGCCGAAACGCAGCGGAGCAGTGCTGACGGCGGGTGACTGGGGCGCAGGTACCGGGGCTGCCTGCACCACGAAAACGGTGGAGGCCTTGATGGAAGAGGTCTTGGCCGTGATGGTGGTGTTCCCTGCCGCGCCAGCTGGAATGGTGATCCCGGCAATGAAGGATCCGGTTGCCGTGGTCCGGAACTGGAACGTGGCCGAGCCGACGATCACCGTCCCCGTGGTGGAGGCCTTGAACCCTGCACCGGAAACCGTGACCACAGACCCCGCCGGTCCGGTCCCCGGGTTGACTGCCACCTGCGCGGCGGAAGCGCCGCCGGCAGCGGGCTGCACGCCGGACAGGACCAGCCCGGCACCAAGGAACACAGCGGCGGCCAGCGTTCTCAGCATTCGAAACAACACAACCCATCCCCAGCTGACGGGCGGCCGGAGTCGCAGTTTTTCCGTGCAGGAAGCACTGGCTCAAGTATTTGGCGCAGATCCCGTACTCCCATCAAGAAACCCACAATTATCCCCTGAAAGACTGCCGCCGAGTGCCCACAGACCTAACCTGAAAGAGCACAGCCCCCAATAACCCGCGACGTTTCCGTCAATGGTTTCTCCCAGCTGAAAGGAGCGTCGTGAGCGCCTCAGATGATGCCCCCCGGCCGCTGGTGGACCAGTCCGTACTCGACCGCCTACGCGAGGAACTGCACGAGGACGAGGGGTACTGCAGGGTGTTCGTGGACAACTTCATCGAGTGCCTGCCAGAGCGCATCGACCGCCTCCGGCTGGCCTTGACGACAGGGGATCTGGAGGGGTCAGTGGACGCTGTCCTCAGCCTGAAGACGTCAAGCCAGATGGTGGGAGCCGAGCGGCTTGCCGCCCTGGCTCTGGACCTCGAAGACGAAATCCGCACCGACGCACGCTCGTCTGACGCCGCCGTCGTCCTTCCCCGGCTGGCCGCCACTTTCCTTAGGCCCATCAACCTGTGCAGCGGACTGACCATGCACCGGCTGCAAGCTCAGTGCTCGCTTGGTGCCAGCCGGTAGCCCACGCCGCGAACGGTTTGCAGCCAGCGCGGCTGCTGCGGGGAATCGCCAAGCTTCTTGCGGAGATTGCCCATGTGGACTTCCACTGACCGTTCGTCGGCCTCGCTGATGTAGCTGCCGACGTCGTAATCCTCGTCCCGCAGCCGGCGCACCAGGTCAGCCTTGGTGCGGACCGTGCGGCCGGCCTCAAGCAAGGCGTGGAGCAGTTCGAACTCGGTGCGGGTGAGGTTCATTTCCTTCCCGTCGACCACCACGGTGCGGGAAGCGTAGCTGAGTTCCAGGCCGTTGTGGTTGTAGTTTCCGCGTTCGGAGTGTCCGGTGCCCTCCGCAGCTTCCACAGTGGACGCCTCGGTTTCCGCACCGGACCGGGGCCGGCGCATCATTGCAGCGATACGGGCGCGCAGCTCGCGCGGACGGAACGGCTTGGTGAGGTAGTCATCGGCGCCGGACTCCAGCCCGATCAGGGTGTCCAGTTCTTCCGTGCGGGCCGTGAGCATCACGATATAGGCGTCGGAGAACTCGCGGATCTGCCGCGACACCTCAAAGCCGTCGATGTCCGGCAAGCCGAGGTCCAGGGTGATGACGTCCGGGTTCAGGGTCTTCGCGATGAGCACGCCTTCGGCGCCGCTGCTGGCCACTGTCACTTCGAAACCGGCCTGGGTCAGGACCGTGCGGACCAATTCCCGGATGTCGTGGTCATCCTCGATGACCAGCCCTACACGTGCATCACTCATAGTGCCCCCTCAGCAGCCAACGTCAGAAGTATAGCTGCCTGCGGATATCCTGCTGGTATGGCCCCTTACACCCTCGCGCGAAAGTCGCCACGCAATGACTGATCCCGTCGCCTGGTCCTCGGGACGGCTGCGATTCTTCCGGCGTCCCTTCCACGAGTACCGGCTGCGGGACCGCGTAGCACTGAGCCAGATGCCGCTCTTTGTGACTACGTGCCTGACGGCTTTCCTGGTGTGGGTGTTCTTTCCCCAGGGAATGGGAAACCCCTTCTTCGTCATGTTCCTGGTCTCCCAGCTCGTCCTGATGGCGTCCTGCTACCTCGTCCCTTGGGAGCGGCTGCCGTACACGAGCTTCCTCATCATCCCGGTGCTCGACTTCGTCTCCATCGGGTTCGGGCGGGAAGGCGGCCTCGAGAGCCTGACCAGCATCGGCCTGCTCGCGGTGCTGCCAGTTATCTGGCTGTGCGCCTCGGGCTACTACCCCAGGCTGGCCCTTTGGCTCGCGTTCCTCGCCCCGCTGGCCATTCTGTGGGCGCCGCTGCTCCTCAAGGGGACCTTTACCGCGCAGGACTTTGCCCGGACCCTGCTCCTCCCCGTCATCACGCTCGGGATCGGCGTGTCCGTGAGCGTTTTGACGCTGAGCATGATGCGGCAGCAGCGGGAGCTGGAGGAGAAGGACGACCAACTGCAGGCCACCCTCCATTCCAGCCAGCGGCAGGAATCGCTCCTCAATGCTGTCCTGGATACCGTCCACCTTGGCGTCCTTGCCGTTGACGCTGACGGGCATGACGTCCTGATGAACCGGAAGCAGCGGGCCAACCACGTCCTGGCCAGCCCCAAGGACAACGCGGACCCCAACGAGTCCCAGCTGCTGGTCTTCGGCGCGGACCGGAAAACCCCGGTTCCCGTGGAGGACCGCCCGGTCCGCCGCGCCGTGCTGGGCGAAACCTTCACCGACTACCTCGTCTGGCTGGGTGAGGGCCAGGAGCAGCGCGCCTTCGTGACGACAGCGCGTGCCATGAAGGATCCGGACGGCAAGTTTGCAGGCTCGGTGATCGCCTTCAGCGACGTGACGGACCTGGTGAACGCCCTGTCCGCAAAGGACGAATTTGTTTCCAGCGTCTCGCATGAGTTCCGAACCCCGCTGACGTCCATCCTGGGCTATGTGGAGATCCTGCTGGCCGAGGAGCAGGAAGACTCAGACCGGGAGATGCTGGAGATCATCCGCCGGAACTCCGGGCGCCTCCTGACCCTGGTGTCCGACCTGCTCGCGAGCCGCAACGGCCAGCTGATCGTCACGCCGCACACCGTGGATGTGGCCGAACTGGTCCGTTCCAGCGTCTCCTCCGCGCTGCCCAAGGCGGCAGTGGCCGGAGTGGTCCTGGCGGCCGAAACGCCGGACAAGCTGGAAGCCCATGTGGATGGCGCCCGCATCTCCCAGGTCCTGGACAACCTGGTGTCCAACGCCATCAAGTACTCCCCCGACGGCGGAAACGTCCTGGTCAGGCTGGCGCAGGAGGACGGGCAGCTGGCCTGCCGCGTCTCCGACACCGGCATGGGGATGACTGCGGAGGACACGTCCGAAGTGTTCGCCAAGTTCTTCCGCACCAGCAACGTCCGCCGCACCGCCATACCGGGCGTCGGCCTGGGCCTGCCCATCAGCAAGGCCATCGTCGAAGCGCACGGCGGGACGATCCAGGTGGACAGCCAGCTGGGCAAGGGCACCACCTTCACGTTCCGGGTCCCGGTCTAATCCCCACCCGCGCCCGGCATTACGGCGTGGACTGCCGGACCACCTCACCCCAGGACTGCCGGGCCAGCTCCCGGACCGAGGCCAGGATGTCCGACGGCGGCCGGGAAAGGTCCAGCGGAAACTCCACAATGTCGATGTCAGTGTTGAGGATCCGGCGGAGCTTCATCTCCCCCGCACCCGCGTAAACCAGCCAGGCGGTGGGCACGGCCAGGGCGGTGCAGTGTGCCAGCATCTGGTAGTGGTCGGCTGTCAGGGAGGCGCCGGCATCCGAAGCCGCCTTGTACTTGGCGTTGTACACCACCACGGGCCGTCCGCCCAGCAGGTGCACGGCGTCCGGCTGGACCTGCAGCCTGTCCGTGTCCCGCACCGCCTCGCTCAGCAGCGCATTGTACCGCAGCCGCAGTTCCCCCGGGTATCCGGCCATGGCCTCCCGCAGCGCTGCGCCCACGAAGTCCTCGAACACCCGGGCCATGTCCACCACGAACGAGGCCGTCTGCTGCCCGCCCTCGCCCGCTTCGGCCGACGCGTTGCGGAGGATCACTTCCGCCAGGCGGAGTACCGCGTGGTAGCGCAGGTTCATCCGCGTGGGCCGCCACGGCGGCAGCGGTGCCCCCGAGGCAAGCCGCGTGACGGCGTCGAGCTTTCCCTTGAGCTGGCGGAGCCGGCTGACCACCTCCGGGCGCACCCCCGGGACCTGGCCCATCCGCTCAAGTGCGGCGCGCAGGATCCGGTTCTCCGCGATGTCCTCGGTGAACTCGTCATAAGAGACCTCAAGGGGCACCAGCATGCCCGGCCGCCGGGAGATCTGGTCCGAGATCCTGATGCGCCCCTTGACGGTCCGCAGCGACTCGTCCACTGTCAGGTAGCCCTGCAGCACGCCGCGGCCCAGGGCGCGCTCCGCCAGCTGCGCGAGCGACTCGGCCAGCGCGCTCCACAACCCGCTGTCCTCGGCGGCGGCAACGGTCTCCGGCCGGAAACCCTGGTCCCCCGCGTAGCTGAGCAGGAACAGGAGACGGCCGAGCCCCAGCCGGTCTTTGGGCCGGACATCCAGCTGGACCGTGGAGGTGCGGACAGAGCCTACCTTGCCCACCGGTTCGATCCGGTACAGGCCCATGCCCATGGGAGAGGCCTTGGCCAGGCCGCTGGAGTTCACGAACGAGGCGCTGGCAGGGTCCAGCCGTTCCACGATGCCCCGGGACAGTTCGTCCAGCACCAGGTGCCGCATTGAGGAAGCGCGGCTACCCGGCTGCAAGGCGTCCCAGCAGCTGGTCCAGTCCGAAGCGCTCCTCAAGCTGCGCCCGGGTGAGCTGGCCGTGGTAGTGCTCCTCCAGCAGCGGCATCAGCTCGTACTTCCAGATCCGGCGCAACCCGGCGGGAGTCTGGGCGGCCTGCTTCATAAAGTAGGACGGGCCGATCATCAGGTCCCGGTCCCACTCGTCGATGGCACTGTTCAGGGCATCCAGCAGCAGCGCCGGGGTGGTGTCCAGCTGCCGGGCCTGCAGGAACCTCAGGAGTGAGCCCTTCACCGGTTCGGTCTGCGGGTGCAGTTCGATGAAGGAGAACCGGCGGCGGATGGCGGCGTCCATCATCGCGATGGAACGGTCCGCGGTGTTCATGGTGCCGATGATGTAAAGATTGTCCGGCAGCGTGAACGGCTCATTGGGACTGTACTGCAGGTAGATGCGGTCGTCCCGGTACTCGAGCAGGAAGTACAGCTCGCCGAACACCTTGGCCAGGTTGGCCCGGTTCATCTCATCGATGATCAGGAAGTACGGCTTCTTCTCGTTTCCCGGCTTGGCGGCCTCCTCCGCGAGGCGCCGCAGCGGCCCGGCCACCAGTTTGAAGGACACCTGGCCGTCGTCGGTCTTGTCCGGCCGGTAGCCCTCGAAGAAGTCCTCGTAGGCGTAGGACGGGTGGAACTGCACCAGCTTGACGCGCTCGTCGGTGGTGTCGTCGGCCAGCTCCGCGGCGAGGTGCTTGGCCAGGTACGTTTTTCCGGTGCCGGGCGGGCCGTAGAGGACCAGCTGCCGGTTCTCCTCCAGCAGGTCAGCGATCTCCTGCAGGGGCTCCAGCTCCATGTGCAGCGAGTCGGCGAATTCGGGGGTTAGGCGGCGGAAGCCCTCCTGGACAGGAAGTACGACGGCGGCGCCTTCCGTTTCGCTGTCCGGTTCCGTTTCGGCTTCCGGCGGCAGGAGGGCCTGGAGGGCCGGCATCACGCGGGTCACGTCGACCACGATGCCGGCGGTGGCAAGCTGGCGCTGGACGTGCCGGGGCAGGCTCGCCGTGGCATGCCCCTCGTCAAACCAGCGCACTTTGCGGCGCAGCCGCCGGTTGTCGTCGTTGTAGTCGGGTTCGCCCAGCACGCCGCCCAGCCGCACGGTGCCGGCATGCTGGTACAGGACCAGGTCCCCTGGTTTCATGACGGTCAGGAAGGCGAAGACGGCCGTCTTGGTGTCCTCGCGTTCCACATAGCCAAGGTGCTTGTAGTCCTCGTCCACCGCATGCTGCACCACGCCGGCGGTGACTCCCGGGTCCAGCAGCCGGAGGTGCTCGACGTCGAGGGTCACCTTCTCCTCGTCCTGCCAGGCGGTGAGCAGTTCGGTGTTGTCGCCGTGGGTCCGCAGCAGCCACGCCCGGTGCCCGGGATCGCCCACCTTGCGCCACTGGCTGACCAGCTGCCGGGCGTACCAGTCGATGCGCTGGCCCGCCTGCTCGTCGAGGTGCAGGCGGATGCGGTGGATATCGGCGGTGATGTCCTCTTCGCTGTCGCTCTTTGCCCCGCCCACCAGTGAGGCGAAGGCGTCCCGGATTTCCTGCCGCTCGACGTCCGCCACTACGGGTTCGAAGTAGCTGGGCCAGGCCAGGAATTCGATGCTGCGGCGGATAGCCGGCTGGTCGTGTGGCGTTCCGGCCGCCAGCCGGTGGAACTTGAGCGGGTCCTGCAGCGCACCGGTGATGGCGGCGGGCGGCTGCTGGTCCACGTGCTGCACGAACCGGCACAGCCATTTGAGGTGGTCCCAGATGGTCCAGTTGAATTCCGCCGTCCGGTCCCGGATCACGCCGTGGTCCGTCATGCCCTGATAGAGCTCTTCCGGCAGCTCAAGCGGCGGCTCTAGCCAGGAAGCGGCCTCTGCGACGCGGGCGCGCTTGACCTTGAGCGACTTCACCTCGTGGGCCAGTGGCAGGGACTGCAGGAAGAGCAGTTCGACGGCCAGCTGTTTGGCTTCCCGGGACGCGCCGTCGAGGTTCTGCCGGAGGTTGGTCATCATGGGCGCCTTGGGGTCCGGCGCGCCCCGTTCCAGCCTGTCCGCCAGCTCTGCCGCCGCTTCCGACGTCCAGGTCAGGGTCCGTCCGTCCAGCGCCGACGGCTTGCCCTGCAGCCCGGGGCCGAGGACGAACCAGGCCGCGTCCTCTATTTCCCGTGAGATGCCGAGGGCGCGGGTCATGGCAGCAGTGGAGGCGGGGGTCATGGGTTCAAATTTACAGGGTGAAGCTGGATGGCTGCTCAAAGCCTTCGTGGTGCACCCTGTTTAACCCCCGCCAGCTCTTCCCGCGGAACGCTACGGCGCTCCCGTCCCCCGCTTCCGGCCGAAGATGAAGTACCCCATGGGGCCGATGAAATTTATGAAGGACGCTGCCCTCCAGGCCCCCTTTGGTCCGTTGATCAGCGCAGCGGGTCGCTTGGAGATGTCCCGTTGCGCTGCCACCAGTAGCGACATCTGGACGATGGCCACCAGGATGGTGCCGACCTTGGCCGATGGTGACATCTCCTTCCAGGTCTTCTTCCTGGCCGTGCGGGTCTTGTTCTTGGCCATCTGATCGTCCTTTCACTGTCGGGAGTTCCAGTCCAATAGGTCCGATGGCCCCTTGTCCAGAGCCTTTATGCCTATTTAGTGCTTTACATGGTGCGTGTAGGGTGCCATCCGGTCTTTCTGCTCCGGGGTCAGCCGCTGGACGCGTCCGGTGGCTTCGTCCACGAAGGCCAGGTGTGTGCTGGCCTTCACGCAGTCCTCCCCGGTGACGGGGTCCTGGATGAGGTAGTGGATGTCAAAGCTGGCTCCCTTGACGGCACCGATCCAGACCTGCACGACGGCGGGGACGTTGCGGTACTCGAGGGTGCGGACATAGCGGATTTTGTGATCTACAACCAAGGCCATGGTCCCGTCCGGGACAGCGTTGAACAGGCTTACCCGCGGCTCGATCCCGGGCAGCCCGGCGCCCTTCGGCGGCCCGAAAGCCCCGATCCGGGCCTCCTCCAGCATCCGGACGATCTGCACATTGTTGATGTGGCCGTAGGCATCCATGTCGCCCCAACGCATCGGCACCAGGACCTCGATCCGCTCGTGGCCGTCCGAGTCCTGCTGCTTCGTGTCCTGCTTGATGTTCTGCTCCAATATCCCGCCCTGCGCGCTCAGCTGTGTACCGCCGTCGAATCGTCTTCCGGCACCTCGCCGGCGTCCGCCCCAGCAAACTGGGACATATACAGCCGGTGGTAGGCGCCTTCGGCGGCAAGGAGGACCTTGTGGTTCCCCTGCTCCACGATCTTGCCGTCTTCCATCACCAGGATGGTATCGGCATCCCGGATGGTGGAAAGCCGGTGGGCGATGACGAAGCTGGTCCGGTCCGAACGGAGCGCGGCCATGGCCTTCTGCACCAGGAGCTCGGTGCGGGTGTCCACGGAACTGGTCGCTTCATCGAGGATGAGCAGGGAAGGGTTGGCCACGAAAGCCCTGGCAATGGTGATCAGCTGCTTCTCACCGGCGCTGACGTTGTTGCCTTCCTCGTCAATGACGGTGTCGTAGCCCTCGGGCAGGGCACGTACAAAGCGGTCCACGAACGTGGCCCTGGCGGCGGCCATGATCTCTTCCTCCGTGGCGTCCAGGTTGCCGTAGCGGATGTTGTCGTAAATGGAGCCGCCGAACAGCCACGCATCCTGCAGCACCATCCCCACCTTTGACCGCAGCTCGGAGCGGCTGAGATGGGTGATATCCACGCCGTCCAGGGTGATGGAGCCGGAGTTGAGCTCGTAGAAACGCATCACCAGATTGACCAAAGTGGTCTTTCCGGCACCGGTTGGCCCCACAATGGCCACCGTGTTGCCGGGCTCCGCGGTGAAGGACAGGTTCTCAATGAGCTTCCGGTCCTCGGTGTAGCTGAAGGTGACGTTCCGGAAGTCCACGTGCCCGTCGGTCTTGGCCGGCAGGTGTTCGGTGGGGGTCTCCGGGTCCTGCTCGTCGGCGTCCAGGAATTCGAACGCCCGTTCCGCGGAGGCGACGCCGGACTGGAGCATGTTGGCCATGCCCGCCATTTGGCCCAGCGGCTGGGTGAACTCGCGGGAGTACTGAATGAACGCGGTGGCGTCGCCCAGTGACATTGAACCGGAGGCAACCCGCAAGCCGCCCACCACCGCGATGCCCACATAGCTGAGGTAGGAGACGAACTGCATCACGGGGAAGATGATGCCGGACACGAACTGGGCGCCGAAGCTTGCCTTGTACAGGGCGTCGTTGCGTTCCTCGAACCGCTCCAGCATGTCCGCGTCCCGGCCAAAGACCCGCACCAGGTCATGCCCGGAGAAGGACTCTTCGATCTGGCCGTTGAGTGTGCCGGTGTTCTTCCACTGCGCGGCGAAGAGCTTCTGGCTGCGCACGCCGATCATGCCGGCGGCAACGCCGGAGAGGGGCAGCGCGATGAGCGCGATCAGTGCCAGCTGCCAGGACACGATGAACATCATGATCACGATGCCCAGCACGGTGAGGAGGGAGTTGATCAGCTGCGCGAAAGCCTGCTGGAGCGCCTGCTGGATGTTGTCGACGTCGTTGGTCACGCGGGACAGGACGTCGCCGCGCTGGCGGGTGTCGAAGTAGTTCAGCGGCAGGCGGTTGAGCTTCTTTTCCGTATCGTCGCGGAGCCGGCGGATCACCTTCATGACGATGCGGTTCAGCACGTAGCCCTGCAGCCAGAGGAAGATGTTGGCCACGAAGTACATCAGCAGCACCACGGCGATGAGCATGGTCAGCTTGTCGAAGTCGATGCCGGCACCGGGCACCAGCTCCATCCGGGAGACCATGTCCGCGAAATTGTCCTGGCCCTGCTGGCGCAGCCCGTCCACGAACTGTTCCTTGCTGACGCCGGCGGGAAGCTGCTTGCCCACCACGCCGGCGAAGATGACGTCCATCGCCTGGCCCAGGATCTTGGGGGCAATGACGTTGAGCACGACGGCGACGATCACCATGGCCACCACCACGTAGATGCCCAACGCCTCGGGTTTCAACAGCCCCATCAACCGTTTCGCTGACGGCCAGAAGTGTTCTGCCTTCTTCGCGGGCATCCCGCCGAACATGTCGCCGTCGGCCTCGGAGGGCTTGTACTCCTCCTCGACGAAGTCATCGTCCTGCAGGACCTCCGCGGCGGGAGGACCGGCCGCGGCCGGTCCTGGCGTTTCTTCGAGAGACGTGGAGTCCTTCTTGCGGGGGTTCATGCCATTTCCTCCACGCTCAGCTGGGATTCAACGATTTCCTGGTAGGTGGGTGACGTTTCCAGCAGCTCCTCATGGGTTCCACGGTCCACGATCCGGCCATTGTCCAGCACCAGGATCTGGTCGGCCTCGGTGATGGTGGACACCCGCTGGGCCACGATGATGACCGTGGCGTCCGCGGTGGTCTGCTTCAGGGCGGCGCGCAGCCGGGCGTCGGTGGCTACATCAAGGGCGGAGAAAGAGTCGTCAAACAGGTACACCCGCGGCTTGGTGACCAGCGCCCGGGCTATGCATAGCCGCTGCCGCTGGCCGCCGGAGACGTTGGTTCCGCCCTGGGCGATCCTGGCGTTCAGGCCGTTCTTCTTGTCCCGGACGAACGCTTCGCCCTGGGCTACCCGCAGCGCGTCCCAGAGTTCCTGGTCCGTGGCCTCGGATTTGCCGAACCGCAGGTTGTGCTCGATGGTGCCGGAGAAGAGGTAGGGCCGCTGCGGCACCAGGGCCACCCGCTTGGTGATTTCCGCCCGGTCGAGCCTGCTGACGGGGACACCATCCAGGAGGACCTCCCCCTCGACGGGGTCATAGAGGCGGGGCAGGAGCGAGAGGAGGGAGGTCTTGCCCGCACCCGTGGATCCGATGATCGCCACAGTCTGGCCTGGCCGTGCGGTGAAGCTGATGTTGCTCAGGACCGGTGACTCCGCGCCCGGGTAGGCGAAGGTGACGTTGCGGTATTCCACCACACCCGCCAGGGATGCCGGTGCCTGGGGCTGCTCGGGGTCGTGGATGGAGGGTTCGACGGCGAGCACCTCGCCGATGCGGTCGGCGCAGACCGAGGCGCGCGGGATCATCATGGCCATGAAGGTGCCCATCATGACGGCCACCAGGATCTGCAGCAGGTACTGCAGGAAGGCGGTCAGCGCGCCCACCTGCATCTCGCCGGAGTCCACCCGCTGGCCCCCGAACCACAGCACCGCCGCCGTTGACAGGTGCAGGATCATGCTGATGGCAGGAAACATCAGGACGAACAGGGCGCCGATCTTCAGCGAGACGTCGGTGAGCTCCCGGTTGGCCTCGCCGAACCTGTCCGTCTCGTACGGTTCCCGGACGAAGGCCCGCACCACCCGGATGCCGATGATCTGCTCGCGGAGGACCGCATTGATGCGGTCGATCTTCTTCTGCATGGAGCGGAACAGCGGCATCAGCCGGACCACCAGGTACCCCACCACCACGGTGAGCAGCGGCACCGAGACCCACACCAGCCAGGACAGGTTGAGGTCCTCGCGCAGGGCCATGATGATGCCGCCGATGCACATGATAGGCGTGGCCACCATGAAGTTCAGGGCCATCAGCATCAGCATCTGCACCTGCTGGACATCGTTGGTGCCGCGGGTAATCAGCGTGGGGGCGCCAAAAGCGTTAACGTCCTTCGCCGAGAAGCTGGTGACCTTGCGGAACACGGCCCGGCGCAGGTCCCGGCCCAGCGCCATCGCAGCCTTGGAGCCGAAGTAGACGCCGGCGATGGCGGTCCCCACCTGGACGAACGCCACTAGCAGCATGACCATGCCCGTGCGCCAGATGAAGTCGGTGTCCCCGCGGGACACCCCTTCGTCAATGATCTGGGCATTGAGGCTGGGAAGGTACAGCGCGGCGATGGTGGAGGCCAACTGGAAGGCGATGACCGCCACCAGGTAGGGCGTGTACGGCCTGGAAAACCTCCGTATGAGGGTGAGGAGCATGCCCGCGGATCCTTAGGGATAAAGTTCGGTAGGAAGAGAGTTAAGTAGTAGCAGCCGGGGCTGACATCCTTAGCTTTCCCACTCTACGAAACTCCTCCCAGGTGGGGAACAAACCCTGCCGAAGATCATCCGAGGGGAGTACCGCGGCGGGTCACTTGCCCGCTGTGGCAGGCTCCGGCGTCGTACCTTCCGGTGCGGGCTGGATGTCCACGGTGCGGCGCAGCGGCTTTTCCTTGATAAAAAGGACGGATATCAGTGCCACCACGGCAACAGCGGCGGAAATCAGGAACACTTCTGCAGTGGCATCGCCGTACGCTGCGCGCATGATCTCGCGGACCGGTTCGGGCATGTGCGCCAGGTCCAGGCTGCTGCCGGCGCTGCCGCCTTGGACGGGGATGCCGGCGGCGGCGAGCCCCCGGGTGGCCAGTTCGCTGACCCTGTTGGCGAGGACGGCCCCCAGGACCGAGACGCCGATGGCGCCGCCCACGGAGCGGAAAAATGCCACCGAGGCGCTGGCGCTTCCGATGTCCGAAGCGCGGACGGTGTTCTGGACGGCCAGGACGAGGTTCTGCATCAGCATCCCCAGGCCGAGGCCCAGGACCGCGGTGAAGACGCCTGCGTGCCACAGTTCAGTGGTGTGGTCCATGGTGCCGGCCAGTCCCAGCCCGCCGATCAGCAGGATGGAACCGGCAACCAGGTAGCCCTTCCACTTGCCCGTCCGGGTAATCAGGAGCCCGGAGGCCACGGAGCCAGCCAGGTTGCCGGCGATCATGGGCAGGGTGAGCAGGCCGGCCTCGGTGGGCGTGGCGCCGCGGGCCACCTGAAAGTACTGGCCCAGGAAGGTGGAGGATCCGAACATGGCCACGCCCACTGCCACGGAGGCCAGGATGGCCAGCGCGGTGGTGCGTTCGGAGATGATCTTCAGCGGAATGATGGGCTGTTCCACCTTGGACTCCACCAGCACCAGCAGCGCCAGGAGGAGGACGCCGCCTCCCACCATCAGGGCGGACTGCCAGGAGATCCAGTCGTAGTAGTCGGGGTTGCCCGCGAAAGAGACCCAGATCAGGAGCAGGCTCACGCCCGTGGTCAGCAGGATGGAGCCCAGCCAGTCGATCTTGGCCGGGCGCCGGACGTGCTGGATCTTGAGGGTGACCTGGAGCAGGATGAGGGCGACGACGGCAAGCGGCACGCACACGAAGAAGGTCCAGCGCCAGCCCAGCGGACTGTCGACGATGAATCCGCCCAGGAGAGGACCGCCCGCGGTTCCCACGGCCATGACGGCGCCCATGTAGCCGGAGTACTTGCCCCTGTTCCGGGGCGGAATCATGGTGCCGATGATGGCCTGGGCCAACGCAGTGAGGCCGCCCATGGCCACGCCCTGGATAACCCGGGCACCCAGCAGCAGCGGGATGGTTTCGGAGAGCCCGGCCATCACCGACCCGGCGACGAAGATGACGATGCTGAGCTGGACCAGGAGCTTTTTGTTGAAGAGGTCGGCAAGCTTGCCCCAAATGGGGGTGGTGGCGGCGTTGGCCAGCAGCGCGGCCGTGATCACCCAGGCGAAGTCGGTCTGCGTGCCGTGCAGGTCGGACATGATGGTGGGCAGCGCGTTGGCCACGATGGTGCTGCTGAGGATGGCGGTGAAGAAGGCCGCCAGCAGCCCGGTGAGGGCCTCCATGATCTGGCGGTGTGACATCTCCGGCGCTGCCATCACTGGCGTGGAGGCTGCGTGGGCGGGGGCTGCGGCTTGGCTAACCATGGTTCTGCTCCTCGGTGGTTGGTGGCATGCCGGCCGCCGTCGCCCGGGCTGATTTCTTGAGTGATTCGGTGAGCTTGTGCAGGGTTTTCGCCGTGTTGCCGGCGTCCGCCTCGTTCCAGTCACGCAGGTAGTCCTGCAGGATTGCGGTCCGCTGCTCCTCGATCTGCCGGAGCTTGTCCTTTCCGGCCGGCGTGAGGGCCACCAGCTGGGCGCGGCCGTCGTCCGGATCTGGCCGCCGGACCACCAGGCCCTGCTCCTCGAGGTCAGCGATGTGGCGGCTGAGGACGGGGGCACTGACGCCTAACCGTTCCGCGAGCTTCGTGGCCCGGGACTCCCCCTCCCCCACGAACCGCAGTACGCCCTGGAGGGCCACTCCCGTGTCCTGGCCACGGACACCGGCCGCGGCAATGCAGCGGACGGCGCGCTGCAGGTCGAAGATCTGGTACACGAGGTCGGCTGCCGTATCCGGTGCTACTGCCATGGCTCAGGCACTCCTTACTTGTTTGCCTGAAGCAACTATAGACGAAATTGATTGCTTTGGGAAACCATCTGCTCGGAGGCACGAAAAACCCCGGCTCTGATGGAGCCGGGGTCTTCTGCTGGATTCTGTTTCTGGTCAGGCGTCCAGGTGGGTGGGCCCAAACATCTTGAGGAGGGTTTCAACCACGACGACGTTCGGCCCGTCCGCGGCGAAGCCCGCCTTGAGCGCGTCCCCCACATCTTCAGGGGCCACTCGGGTTGCAGGCACACCGAAGGCTTCGGCGAGTTTGACGAAGTCGGGGCGGGCCAGCTCGGTGGCGGTGGCTTTGCCGAAGGCACCCACCATGTACTCGCGCAGGATGCCGTAGCCGCCGTCGTCCACGATCAGCCAGGTGACCGGTACATTGTGCTGCTTCGCCGTTGCCAGTTCCGAAATGGAGTACATCGACGATCCGTCGCCGGACACGGCCAGCACCCGGCCCGGCTTGCCCAGCGTCTCCAGACCTACGGCAGCGCCGATAGCCGCGGGAAAGCCGTAGCCCAGGCCGCCGGCGCCCTGCGCGGAGTGGAACTGCCCCTCGCGGGCGTCCCAGCAGGACCAGCCCCAGTACGCGGCGATGGTCATGTCCCAGAACGTCTGCATGTCCGCGGGCACCGCCTCGCGGATGTCGGCCATGAACTTGAGCTCCTTGGCCAGGTCCTGGGTCTCCAGCCGGGCCTTGACTTTGGCCAGCGATTCCCTGACCAGTTCCTCCGGCGGCACCCCGTGCCAGCTAGGAGCTACGGCTCGTTCCGGGCTGAGCGCTTCGTCCAGGGCGGCGAGCGCCTGGCCGGCGTCGGCGCGGATGCCCAGGCCGGGGCGGTTTGACTCCAGCACGCGGGGTTCGGCGTCGATCTGGATGATCCTGCCGCGCGGTTCGAAGGTGAAGTAGTTCGAGGTGACCTCACCCAGCGACGAGCCGATGACCACCAGCACGTCCGCGTCCTCGAGCAGGTCCGTCATATAGCGGTCCTCGATCCAGGACTGCAGGGACAACTCGTGGTTCCACGGGAATGCGCCGTTCCCGCCGGGGGTGCAGATCACCGGTGCGCGCAATTTTTCGGCGATGGACAGCAGCGATTTCTCTGCGCGTCCACGGCGGGTTCCGCCGCCTGCGATGATCGCCGGGCGTTCGGCCGCCTCCAGCCACTTCACGGCCTCGCGCACCAGCTCCACCCGGGGAGGGTTGTCAGCGGCTTCGGCCAGGGCGTCTTCCACCGGCGGCACCATGATCGGGTCCAGCAGCACGTTCTGCGGGATCTCGATCCACACCGGGCCCTGCGGTGAGGAGATCGCCTCGGTCCAGGCGTCCTGGATGGCGGACGGGATGCCGGAGGCGTGCTGGATCAGCCGCTGGCTCTTGGTGACGTTCGCCGCCGACGCTTTCTGGTCATCGAGCTGGTGCAGCATGCCTTTGCGGCGGGCACCCAGGCCTTCGAGCGGGATCTGGCTGGCCACCACCACCATTGGAACGCCCGTTGCATAGGCTTCCTGGAGGCCAGCCAGCGACGTGAGCGCTCCGGGCCCGGTGGAGAGGAACAGGACCCCCACTTCACCGGTGGCGCGGGAATACCCGTCCGCCGCAAAAGCGCTGTTGTTCTCCACCCGGGAGGAGACGAACTGCAGGTTGCCCCGGCCCATGGCGTCGAAGAGGCCCAGCGCGTGCTGGCCGGGTATGCCGAAGACAGTCTTGGCGCCCAGCGCCTCCAGCGTCTCGACGACGAGGTCCCCGCCGTTGCGGGCACCGGCGCCCTTGGTGGGAGCTGCTGTTCCCGAGTCGAAGTCAATCATGGCCCTACTCCTTGCCGGCCGCCGCGAAGCCCGCCGGCCGACGGATGTCCTGTCCCAGGGCCTGCGCGGCGTAGCCGGTGGCCGCGCCGAAGCGGTCTCCGGGCACCGCAATGTCTGCCATCAGGGTCACCAGCTCGTAGGCGACGTGGCTGGCGGCGACGCCGGTGATCTCCGCGTGGTCGTATGCGGGAGCCACCTCCACCACGTCCGCGCCCACCAGGTTCATGCCGCGGAAGCCACGGATGATTTCCAGGAGTTCGCGGCTGGTGATGCCGCCGGCTTCGGGGGTGCCGGTGCCGGGTGCGTGGGCGGGGTCCAGGACGTCGATGTCCACGGAGATGTACAGCGGGCGGTTGCCGATCCTGTCCCGGACCTTGGCCACGGTCTCCAGGACGCCCTGGTAGTAGACGTCCGCGGAGGTGACGATGCCGAACCCGAAGCGGTGGTCGTCGTCGAGGTCCTTCTTGCCGTACAACGGGCCGCGGGTGCCGATGTGGCTGATGGCCTCGGTGTCCAGGATGCCTTCCTCGACGGCGCGGCGGAACGGTGTGCCGTGGGTGTACTCGGCGCCGAAGTAGGTGTCCCAGGTGTCCAGGTGGGCATCGAAGTGCAGCATGGCAATGGGTTCGCCGGCCCGTTCGGCGGCGGCGCGGAGCAGGGGCAGCGCGATGGTGTGGTCGCCGCCGAGGGTTACCAGCTTGCTGCCGTTGGCCGTGAGGTCCAAGGCATTCTGCTGGACGGTTTCAATGGCCTCGTTGATGTTGAAGGGGTTGACCGCCATGTCACCGGCGTCCGCCACCTGGACATTTTCGAAGGGGCTGACATCCCAGGCCGGGTTGTAGGGGCGGAGAAGGCGGCTTGCTTCGCGGATATAGTTGGCGCCGAAGCGTGCACCCGGCCGGTAGGAGACGCCGGAATCGAAGGGAACGCCCACTACCGTCACGTCCGCTTTGGCTACCTGGTCCAGCCGGGGAAGGCGGGCATAGGTGGCGGCGCCGGCGTAGCGGGGAATGCGGGATGAGTCGATGGGGCCAAGGTTGCCGTTGGCTTCGATGCGCAGCTCTTCCATGGGGCCTCTCCTTCAAGGAGTCGTATGACTGATGTGACTGCCATCATACACCGTGGTTTTCCTATGCGCACCAACTGTTTACCAAAACAGCTTCGGGAAGGATCGGACTCCAGCAGCAGATGGCAGCAAATGGGGGACGCATCACGCACAGCATATTTTTGGCTGCCCCGTACAGCTTGAGGCGCGCTATTTCGGGAGCCTGCAAGCAGCCTTGGGCCAAGAGGCTGCCTCACGTGACGCCATGGGCCCCGCATGGTGGGCGGAAGGAGCTAGCGGCTGGCAGCCGGGACAAGCACCCAGAGCACCTCAACCGGCTTGTCGGTCGGGTTGATCCAGGTGTGCGGTTCCCGGCCGGGGAAGGTGACCGTATCTCCGGTCTCAAGGTCGTACTGCTCGTTGGTGAGGATCAGGCGGATGCTGCCTTTGATCACGTGGAGTACGTCCACGTCGCAGTCCACGGCGTAAAGCTCCGACTCACCGCGGCCGTGCGGCTCAATGCAGGCCTGGATGATCTGGATGCGCCGCTCCGAGCGGGCGGTCAGCAGACGCTCCACGATGCCCTGTCCGCCCAGGGAAATGCGCGGACCGTCGTTGCGCTTGGTCAAATGCGTTTCCGGCGCGGCGAAAAGGTCCCCGATGGAGATGGACAGCACCTGGCACAGGGTGACCAGGGAAGCAACGGAGGGGGAGGTCAGATCGCGCTCAACCCGGCTGAGGAAGCCCTTGGTCAGCCCCGTCGCGTCGGCAACCTGCTCGATGGTGAGCCGCTGGGACTGCCGGGCGGCACGGATCCTGGATCCAATGGCAACGGGAACGTTGCTCGGCTCAACTGGCAGTGCCTTCATGTACGAACCTTTCACGGCCGGCAGCCCGGCCCACTCTGGAGCAATACTAATGGCCACTCCGGTGTATGACGCGTCCATGGCGCGCCCGGACCGCCCGGCACTCCGCCCTTGACTGTTACTACCGTCACAGCCTAACCTTTGGAAAACAGTTGTTGCCTATAGGGCAATTATTGAGAGTTTCCTCTCGCCAACTTTCACCTGAGGCTTCGGCCGCCCTCCCGAACCCGCCCCGGCGGCGGTACAGCTCCAAGGAACCCAACATGGACGTAAGTGTCATCAACATCGCCATTGTGGTGGTGTACCTGCTCGCAATGCTGGCTTTTGGCTGGTGGGGCAAATCCCGTACGAAGAACAACAGCGACTTCCTGGTGGCGGGCCGCCGCCTGGGGCCATTCCTCTACACCGGCACCATGGCCGCCGTCGTCCTGGGCGGCGCCTCCACAGTGGGCGGCGTGGGGCTGGGCTACAAGTTCGGCATTTCCGGCATGTGGCTGGTGGTTGCCATTGGCGCGGGCGTGCTGCTCCTGAGCCTCCTCTTTGCCGGAACCATCCAGAAGCTGAAGATCTACACGGTTTCGCAGATGCTGACGCTGCGCTATGGCAGCCGGGCAACTGAAGCCTCCGGCATTGTCATGCTCGCCTACACCCTGATGCTTTGTGCCACCTCCACGGGCGCCTACGCCACCATCTTCGTGGTGCTGTTCGGTCTGGACCGGGCACTCGCCATTGCCATTGGCGGCGCCATCGTCCTGGTCTACTCGACCGTGGGCGGCATGTGGTCCATCACGCTGGCCGACCAGGTGCAGTTCGTCATCAAGACGGTGGGCATCTTCTTCCTGATGCTGCCCTTCACGATGAACGCCGCCGGAGGCATTGACGGGATCCGCAGCCGCGTGGACGAGAGCTTCTTCCAGATCGACGGCATCGGCCTCCAGACGATCATCACCTACTTCGTGGTCTACACCCTGGGCCTGCTCATCGGCCAGGACATCTGGCAGCGGGTCTTCACCGCCAAAACGCCCGGCGTTGCACGCTGGGGCGGAGCAACCGCCGGTATCTATTGCATCCTCTACGGTGTCGCCGGCGCACTCATCGGCATGGCCGCCAGCGTCGCCCTGACCAACATCGAGATCGCGGCCAAGGACGACGTCTATGCGGAGGTGGCCCAGAACCTGCTGCCCGTCGGCATCGGCGGCCTGGTCCTTGCGGCCGCGGTTGCTGCCATGATGTCCACCGCTTCCGGCGCACTCATCGCAGCCGCCACCGTTGCGCGGGCCGACGTCCTGCCGTTCGTGGCCAGCTGGTTCGGCAAGGACATCAGCACGGAGGACACGGACAACCCGGAGCACGACGTCAAGGCCAACCGCATCTGGGTCCTCACGCTGGGCATCATCGCCATCGTCATTGCCATCATCACCAAGGACGTTGTGGCAGCGCTGACCATCGCATACGACATCCTGGTGGGCGGCCTCCTGGTGGCCATCCTTGGCGGCCTGGTCTGGAAGCGCGGCACCGGCATCGCCGCCGCAGCCTCCATGGCGGCAGGCTCGGTGGTGACCCTGGGCACCATGATCATCCTGGAAATCAACGCCAAGGCACCGTTGGACGGCATCTACGCCAACGAGCCCATCTACTACGGCCTGATTGCCTCCGCCGTGGTCTACATCGCCGTCTCGCTCGCCACCCCGCCCACCGACCCGCAGGTGATGCGCAACTGGCAGCGCCGCGTCTCCGGGCAGGAGGCAGGGGAAACCCCGGCCGAAGCTGTCACTGCCCCCTGACCCAGGGCACCACGCACGACGGCGGCGCCTCCTTCCGCAATTCAGCGAAGGGAAGCGCCGCCGTCGTCAGTTATTGTTCGGTTTCGCGGACCTCGTCCGGGTCCGCCAGGGGGACGGGCCGGTCCTCGGCATCGATGATGACCGGAGGCGCCTGGACCACCGGCTCCTCCTCGTCCAGGAATTCGTCCTCTGCATCCCAGTCGTCCTCTACCGGTGCATCCTCGGCGTAGTCGTAGGCGGGGTCCGCTTCGACGGCGTCCAGGTGCGGCATGTCCGGGTGCTGTCCGGTGGTGCTCATAATCCAACCTCCGTTTGTTCGCCTGACGTGCTCTTTCGTGAGGGCGCTGGCTGCGCCACACCTTCATCACAACACTGCGGGGGAGGCGGGTCAATAGTCCCGCGGAGCCCTGCCGGGGCCTGCGGGATGGGTTCCGGATTGAGGCAGACCGAAACCTTCCAGCGAGGTTTACCGGCCAAAAAACGCCGGATTTTCGCAGTAAGCTGGGCTCTGCAATGGGGCCGCACCATGCCCTGTCCAGCCCAGGAGTTTCCGTGTCACAGCACGCCCAGCCGAATCCCGCCCGCCCCTCCCCCGTACAGTCCAGTGACGCCACGCCGGTCCCCGGGTCCGGCCCGGCCCGGCAGCAGGGGCCCGAAGGCGAACGTCCGGCCCCCACGGCTGCAGACATCAAGCGGTGGCGCCAATACCTCGCCGACGAGCGTGCCGAGGCCGCCGTCTACCGCGATCTGGCACAGAACCGGCAGGGCGAGGAACGCGAGATCCTTTTGGCGCTGGCCGAGGCGGAGGGCCGGCATGAGGCCCACTGGCTGGCACTGCTGGGCGACCAGGCAGGCAAGGCGCGGCAGGCCTCGTTCCGCAGCCGGTTCGTCGGCTTCCTGGCCAGGCATTTCGGCTCTGTGTTCGTGCTGGCACTGGCCCAGCGGGCCGAGGGCCGCTCCCCTTACGCCAAAGATCCCAACGCCACCGATGCCATGGCCGCGGACGAGCAAATCCATGAGGAAGTTGTCCGCGGGCTGGCGACACGCGGACGCAACCGCCTGGCCGGAAGCTTCCGTGCCGCTGTCTTCGGCGCCAATGACGGCCTGGTCAGCAACCTGTCCCTGGTAATGGGCATGGCCGCCTCCGGGGTCGCCAGCAGCGTTGTGCTGCTCAGCGGCATCGCGGGCCTGCTCGCAGGCGCCATGTCCATGGGCGCCGGGGAGTTCATCTCGGTCCGGTCCCAGCGGGAGCTGTTGGCTGCAACCCGGCCCACCCAGGTCACCCTGGCCGCCGCCCCCAAACTGGATATCGAGCACAACGAACTCCTCCTGGTCTACCTGGCCCGGGGCATGTCCCATGAAGCTGCCGAGCACCGCGTCCAGGAACGCATGGGACTGCTGTCTTGCGACTGCGACCCGAGCCTGTCGCTGCAGCCGGAACTGCCCGAGGACGAGGACCAGCACGAGGCCGTCGGCACCGCTTGGGGCGCGGCACTGTCCAGCTTCTGCTTCTTCGCCTCAGGCGCTGTCGTCCCCATCCTGCCATTCATCTTCGGGCTGACCGGAGTGGCGGCCCTGGTGGTGGCCGGCGTCCTGGTGGGCATCGCCCTGCTGGCCACCGGCGGCATCGTGGGCCTGCTCTCCGGCACGTCCCCCATGACGCGGGGACTGCGCCAGCTTGGCATCGGGCTGGGAGCAGCCGCGGTCACCTACCTGCTGGGGCTGGTCTTCGGCACCGTGGTGGGTTGATGGCTGGCATTGCCGCTGTGGCGCGGACCACATGATTGAGACCCGTCCGCCGCGCCATGCGGGCGACAAACCCCGCGCGGGGCTGGGATACCGGTCCGTGCTGGTAGGCGCTCTCCTGTTGGCGGCAGTATCAGGCGGCGCGCTGGTGCTGGACGATCCCCGGGTCAAACACCTCCTGGACGTCCGGATCGGCCCCGGGAATCCGCAGGCCAAGCCAAGGGAAGGCAGCAACCCTTCGGGTGGCGCCGGCGCGCCACAACCTGTCGAAGCCCATGTTGACACTCCTCCCCCGGGCTATGAGGAAGCAGACGCCCCGCTGGGTACCCCCAGCCCGCCCGCCGTCGGCAGCGACTCCTACCGTTTCCTGGCCGTCAATGGCGACGGCAGCCCGGTAGGGTATTCGCCCTGCCGCCCGCTCCACTACGTGGTCAACGCGGATCTTGCCCCAGCGGGCTCGGAGCGGCTTGTTCCGGACGCCATTGCCACGATCTCGGCGGCAACGGGCATTTCGTTCATCTACGACGGCACCACCGATGAGCAGCCGTCACCGCAGCGGCCGCCGTTCCAGCCTGATGCCTACGGCGAGCGCTGGGCGCCGCTACTCATTGCCTGGACGACGCCCGAGGTCGCCCCGCAGCTCGAGGGGAAAGTGATCGGCACCGGCGGCAGCACCCATTTCAGCTACGACGGCGGACCCAAGACGTTCGTCACCGGCGGGCTGGACCTGGACGCGCCGCAGATCGCCAACGAACTGCTGAATCCGGACGGCCACCTGTACGCAACCGCGGTGATCCTGCATGAGCTGAGCCACGTGATGGGCCTGGACCATGTGGAGGACCCCCGGCAGCTCATGTACCCGGAGATCGGCACACCGGAGGGGCTGTCCGCCGGTGACCTGAACGGCCTCTACGAACTGGGCAAGGCGCAGTGCCGGAAGGACCTCTGAGCAGCCGGACTCGACGCCGCTAACCCCGGAGGACTGCCACGGCCTCGTCCACGCTGTCCACCAGGAATATCCGCTCTTCCATGGCCCGGCCCGACGCCATCTTGCGCAGCAGGGGCCACGCCGGATATTCCTGTTCCCAGTGGCGCCTGCCCACCAGGATCATCGGCGTGACCTTCTCCCTGGCCCCGTAGTAGTTCTCGCAGGCGTCCTGGAAGATCTCCTGGATGGTGCCTGCCGCTCCGGGCAGGAAGACGATGCCGCCTTGGCACAGTTCCAGCAGGATGGCTTCGCGGATGGCATTGGCAAAGTACTTGGCGATGGCAGTGGCGAAGTAGTTGGGCGGCTCGTGGCCGTAGAACCAGGTGGGGATTCCCAGTGACGGCGTTCCGCCCGGAAAGCGTTCGACGACGGCGGCCGCCGCGCGTGCCCACGCCGAGACCGAGGGACGGAAGCCGGGAACGGCGGCGAGCATGTCCAGCGCAGCCGGGAGCGCGCCGTCGTCCGCTTGGCTGAGGTAGGCGCCAAGGTTGGCCGCCTCCATGGCGCCCGGTCCCCCGCCGGTGGCAACAGAGAATCCGTTTTGTGCCAGGAGGCTGCCGAGCCTTGTCGCCGCCGCATAGTCCACGCTGCCCCGCTGGGCCGCGTGTCCGCCCATGACGCCCACCGTCGGGCGCCCGGACCAGGGAGGGGATGCTGCCAGTTCTTCAAGAGCGTCACCAATGGCATGGTCGTGCAGGGCAGACGCCAGTGTTGCGTCCACCCGGTGGCGCTGCCCCGGTTGGACGCTCCACTGGTAGATCCGGGCGTCGGGCAGGTCCTCGTAGCGCGCTTCCGCCAGGCCTGCGTAGAGCTCCCCGGGCGAGTACAGCGTGGAGCGGTATGGGTTGAAAGGCACCCCCGCAAGCCGGGGAAAGATCAGCGCGCCGCGCCGCCGCAGGCCGTCTTCCACCCCGTCGTCGAACATGCAGCCCATGAACAGCGCGCCCGCCACGTCAAGGCCGTCAAGAACCGTGGACCTGCCGCGCAGGTCCAGGGACTGGGCATGCCAGCCCTGCAGGTGAACCGCGCCGGCGGATACCAGTCGGTCAAAACTTTCGAGGTCCTCCACCTCCAGGCTGTGGGGGTTGGGCCCCAGGTTTCCGGAGAGATTCATGCGCGCCGCCACCTTCCGCTGCTCATCTCCACAGCGTAACCAGAAGTCGTTCCTGTACAGCAAGACGCCGGAGACCACGCCGGTGTCGTAGCCGAAAAGCAGGCCCCCCACGTCCATGCTCGAAACCGGGGAAGCCTGGGTCTTGAATCCCTCGGAAGCTGGTTGTACTCTTAAACAACCAAAAGGTTGATAAAGCAGTTAGTTGATTAAGAGGCTGGTATGGACTCCGACAGCATGGCATTGGACTCGGCCTTTATGGCCCTGGCCGATCCTGTCCGGCGGAGCATCATTGCCCGGCTCAGCCGGGGCCCGGCCACCGTGAATGAGTTGGCGGAACCATTCGAAATTTCCAAGCAGGCAGTTTCGAAGCACATCCAGGTCCTCGAGCAGGCGCAGTTGGTCACCCGCACCAGGGAAGCCCAGCGCAGGCCCGTCCACCTGAATCCCGCACGGCTGGAGGCGCTCACCGCCTGGATCGACCAGTACAGGCTGGTCCGGGAGGGGCAGTTCCGCAGCCTGGATGCCGTGCTTCAATCCAGCGCCGGGCATGACGGCGCCAAGGCAAAGGACAAGAAATGACCAACGCACTGAAGCTCTCCGTTCCCGAAGGTGTGCCCTTCATCGACTACGAGCGCGAGTTCGATTTCCCTGTCGCGGACGTGTTCCGGGCCCACAAGGAGCCGGACCTGATTGTGCAGTGGCTCGGCCCGCGGGGCTACAAGATGGAGGTCGGCCACTACGACTTCCGGACCGGAGGCAGCTACAGCTACCTGCACACGGGACCGGAAGGTGTCCCGTATGAGTTCAAGGGCATCTTCCACACTGTGCGCGAGAACGAATTCGCCATCCAGACCTTCGAGTTCGGCGGATACCCGGACGTGGTCAGCCTGGAATTCATGACGTTCGAGGACCTCGGAAACGGCCGGACCCGGCTCCGTGGACACTCGGTCTACCCCAGCCAGGAAGCCCGGGACGGGATGGCCCAGTCCGGCATGGAGGGCGGAATGAGCGAGGGCTACGAGCGGCTCGATGAGTTGCTGAGCAGCGCCAAGGTATAAGGGGCACCAGAAGGGCGACGACGGGCGGCGCGTCACCGGGAAAGGCGCCGCCCGTCGTCGTACTGAAAACAAACGCGGGGCCCTCCACGGCCGCTCCGAAAAGTGGAACGGCCGGGGAGTGACCCCGCAGTGTCTGTAAGGAGAGCCTAGAGGGCTGCGTATACCTCGCGCAGCAGCTTGGCGGTCTCGGACGGCGTCTTGCCGACCTTCACGCCGGCAGCCTCGAGGGCTTCCTTCTTGGCCTGAGCGGTACCGGCGGAACCGGAGACGATGGCACCGGCGTGGCCCATGGTCTTGCCTTCAGGAGCGGTGAAGCCTGCCACGTAGCCGACAACCGGCTTGGTGACATTGGCCTTGATGAAGTCGGCGGCACGCTCTTCGGCGTCGCCACCGATCTCACCGATCATGACGATTGCCTTGGTCTCGGGGTCAGCCTCGAATGCGGCCAGGGCATCGATGTGCGTGGTGCCGATGACGGGGTCACCGCCGATGCCGATGGCGGTGGAGAAGCCAAGGTCGCGCAGTTCGTACATCATCTGGTAGGTCAGGGTGCCGGACTTGGAAACCAGGCCGATGGGGCCCTTGCCCGTGATGTTGGCGGGGGTGATGCCCACCAGAGCCTCGCCGGGAGTGATGATGCCGGGGCAGTTCGGTCCGATGATGCGGGTGACCTGGTTGCCGTCGGCGTCCACCTTGGACTGGGCAAGTGCCCAGAATTCGGCGGAGTCCTGGACCGGAACACCTTCGGTGATGACAACCACGAGGCCGATGCCGGCTTCGATGGCTTCCACAACGGCGTTCTTGGTGAAGGCCGGCGGAACGAACACGATGGAGACGTCGGCGCCGGTTTCCGCCATGGCTTCCTTAACGGTGCCGTAGACGTTGATTTCCTGGTCGCCGTGCAGCACCGTGGTGCCGGCCTTGCGGGCGTTGACGCCGCCAACAATGTTGGTTCCGGCCTTCAGCATCAGGGCGGTGTGCTTGGTGCCTTCGCCGCCGGTAATGCCCTGGACGATGACCTTGGAGTCCTTGTTCAGATAGATAGACATGGTGCGTCCCTTTACTTAGCTGCGTTGGCGAGCTCGGCGGCCTTGTCGGCGCCCTCGTCCATGGTGGCGGCCAGGGTAACCAGCGGGTGGTTGGCCTCGTTCAGGATGCGGCGGCCTTCCTCGACGTTGTTGCCGTCAAGGCGGACTACCAGCGGCTTGTTCGCGGTGTGGCCGAGCTCGGCCAGTGCGCCGACGATGCCCTTGGCCACGGCGTCGCAGGCGGTGATGCCGCCGAAGACGTTGACGAACACGGACTTGACCTGCTCATCGCCGAGGATGACGTCCAGGCCGGCAGCCATGACCTCGGCCGAGGCTCCGCCACCGATGTCCAGGAAGTTTGCGGGCTTGACGTTGCCGTGGTTTTCACCGGCGTACGCAACGACGTCGAGGGTGGACATCACGAGGCCGGCGCCGTTGCCGATGATGCCGACTTCGCCGTCGAGCTTGACGTAGTTGAGGTCCTGCGCCTTTGCCTTGGCCTCAAGGGGGTCGGCAGCGTCCTTGTCCTCCAGCAGCGCGTGCTTGGCGTGGCGGAACTCGGCGTTCTCATCGAGGGAGACCTTGCCGTCCAGGGCGATGATCTCGCCGGCGCCGGTCCGGACGAGCGGGTTAACCTCCACCAGGGTTGCGTCTTCCTTCTTGAAGACGTCCCAGAGCTTGAGGATGACGTCGGCCACCTTGCCGCACAGTTCCTCAGCGAAGCCGGCCGTGGCGACGATTTCGTCGGCCTTGGCCTGGTCGATGCCGACAGCGGGGTCGATGGCTACCTTGGCCAGCGCCTCCGGGCGTTCGACGGCGAGCTGCTCGATGTCCATGCCGCCTTCAACCGAGCACATGGCCAGGTAGTTGCGGTTGGCCCGGTCCAGCAGGACGGAGAAGTAGAATTCCTCGGCGATGTCCGCACCCTGGGCAATCATCACCTTTTTGACGGTGTGGCCCTTGATGTCCATGCCCAGGATGTTGGTGGCGTGCTCGAGTGCCTCGTCAGCGGACTTTGCGACCTTCACGCCGCCGGCCTTGCCGCGGCCGCCGATCTTGACCTGTGCCTTGACGACGGTGACGCCGCCAATCTTTTCGGCAGCTGCCTTTGCTTCTTCTGGGGTGTACGCCACGATGCCGGCCAGCACGGGTACACCGTGCGCCTCGAACATATCGCGCGCCTGGTATTCAAACAGGTCCACGGTTTAGTGTCCTTCTACGTCGAAGTAGTTTCTGTACAGTCGGACACCATCGATAGACGATGACCGGGCTGCGGATTGCACGCACCGGCGGCCTGTCTGGAAACGAGCCACGCGGCGTAATGCTCCTCTGGGAACTCTAGTCCTTAATGGGGACCGGCCCGTCCAAGACTACCGCTTATGTGAGTAAGGACACTATTCTATGAGGCGTAGAAAAACCGCGGATTTACGGGGTTTTTGGGGCCTCGGCCGGTGCCGGTGAGGCCACTCCCCCGGGCCCTGGAATCAGTTCGTAGCTCCCGGGTGACACGAAGAATCCGACGCCGGCAGACACGTTTCCGCATGCCACGCCGCCGTTGTAGGCCGAGCACCGCAGCCCGTTGCGTTCCAGGTTCTGCCCCTCGGCCAGGACCGGCAGCTGGGCCAGCGCACCTGTGCGGCTGCCCTTGGGCCCGTAGGTCGCCTCCATTTGTGTGACGCCGGACCGGCACTCCCCGTACCAGGCCTTGTCCGGCGTGAGTAGGGCAACACCGCCGAGATAACCGAGCCCGGTTCCGGCGCAGTCGTCCCTGACGTCGTCCGCGCCGGGCTTGGAGTAGGTTGCCAGTTCGCAGTGCGCAACCGGGACGATGGCAAACCTGTTGTTTGCCGAATCGCTGTAGCCGTTTGTTTCATACGGGAGGTTGATGTGCTCCCCCCGGGCGGACGTGAGGGAGCATGCCACAGTGCGGT
Organism: Arthrobacter sp. K410C; assembly: GCF_059090105.1. Taxonomy (NCBI): domain Bacteria; kingdom Bacillati; phylum Actinomycetota; class Actinomycetes; order Micrococcales; family Micrococcaceae; genus Arthrobacter; species Arthrobacter sp. K410C. Next base: position 48,349 of record NZ_JBNHFJ010000010.1, on the reverse strand, counting down.
CTTCGGTGATGAACGAGAGGATGTCCTCACCATTGGAAAAATCCTGGGGGTTGGCCAGGGCGGCCTGTTTCAGCTGGTCCATGGGCGCGGGCGGAGGCGGCGGCACGTAGCCGGGATCCTCAGTGGTGACAGTGCACCCGGTGGCAGCTGCCAGGAAAAGGGCGGCGAGAATCCCCCGAACAGTCCGTCGCATGGCCCCCATTATGCTTCATGACTGGGCGCTCCTGGATCCGCCCACGCTTTCTATAACTTATGCTGCGGCCTGGGCAGGATCGTGCCGGGCAAAGTCATGCTGCATCTGTTGCGCCCGGTTTTTCCACTTCGGATCGGACAGGATGGAACGCACGGCTGCTCGAATCTTCTCCGGCGATGGGGAGTCGGTCCGCAGGTCGATGCCGGCACCGGCAAAGTCCACGCGCGCGTTGACGTCGCTCTTGCCTTCATTGATCCCGGACACCACCAGCGGGACCCCCTTGGAGAGGGCCAACTGCACCCCGCCGAACCCGCCGTTGGTGACGAAGACGTCCGTGGACTCAAAGACGGTGGCGAAGTCCACATAGTCCCGGATATGGGTGTTCGGCTGCGGGTAGCGGTCGCGCAGCTCCCTGGTTTCCCTGCCGCCGGTGGCCACAATGACCAGGGCGTCCAGATCCTTGAGTGCCTCCAGCGCGGGCTTGATGAGCTTGTTCTGGTCGGCGTTATCCACGGTCCCCTGGGTGACCACAATTGTTGTGCCGTATCCCAGCGGCAACGGTTCCTGCTGCGTTGCATCGAGGCGCCGGTAGGGCAGGAGTGCCCCACGTAGTGGACCCGGGGATTGATGTTGCGGCGGGGGAAGTCCAGGGTGCTGGCGAATATTTTCTCCCCGTCAAAGCCGATGGCGCGGGGACCTTTGAGCTTGGCCCGTTCCGGATACAGCTCGAAGAGATTGTCGGCCCGGTGCTCAATCGCCCGTTCGAAGGGATAGTGGGAATTCCAAGTTCCGGCAGCTTCCCGCAAACACCGGGCCCGTGTACCAGCGGACGTCGTGGCCGCGCTCCTTCAGCTTCATGGCCACCCCCGTCATCGGGTTGAAGTGGCCGTCAATTGCCTGGCTCGCGAACAGGAAGTTCATGGTCCGACTCCGGCTTCGAGGTCGGTTGCTGGGGGAAGGGCGGAAGCGGGCAAGGGCCCGCTCCGCGGTTCCTGGGCGTTCCTAGGCGTCCAGCTTGGTCAGCGGCGCGTAGCGAAGCAGGAGCCGCTTCTCGCCGACGTCAAACTTCACCTTGGCCACGGTCTTGTCCCCGGCACCTTCCAGGGCAAGGACGGTCCCGTTGCCGAAGCTTGTGTGGTTCACCTTGTCCCCCACTGTGACGGCGATGATTTCCTTTTGCGGCTGCACCCGGTTCCGGGCGATGACCGCGGGAACGTCGGCGTCGAAGCCGGCAGCGGCACCTCGGGAGGTACCCGCGCCCCAGAAGGATCCGCTGTACTTGCCGGAGCCGATGGACCCGCCGCCGCTCCAGGCTGCCTGCCTGCTGGTGCCTTCCCGCTTCCACTCCAGGAGTTCGGCAGGAATTTCCTCGAGGAACTGGCTGGCGGGGTTGTACTGGCTCTGGCCCCACATGCTGCGGACCTCGGATCGGGTGACGTAGAGCCTCTTCCTGGCACGAGTGAGCCCCACGTATGCAAGCCTGCGTTCTTCGGCCAGTTCCTTGGGGTCCGTGGCCGAGCGCTGGTGCGGGAACAGTCCATGCTCCATGCCGGTCAGGAACACCACGGGGAATTCAAGTCCCTTAGCGGTGTGGAGCGTCATCAGGGTGACGACGCCCAGCCGTTTGGCCTCGGCCACCGCGGAATCGATGTCGGCGCCCGGGGCGTCCGGGATCTGGTCGGCGTCGGCCACCAGGGACACCTGCTCCAGGAACGCCTCCAGGGTCCCTTCCGGGTTGTCGCGCTCATATTCACGGACGACGGCCACGAGTTCCGCCAGGTTCTCCACCCGGGACTCATCCTGGGGATCGCTACTTGCCCGCAATGCCGCCAGGTAGCCGGTTTGCTCCAGGACCGCTTCGAGGGCGGCGGCGGCGCCGGAGCCGGCTGCCACCTCGGCGAGGTCGTCCAGCAGCTTCACGAAGCCAAGGACGGCGTTGACGGAGCGGGTGGCCATGCCCGGGGCCTGTTCGGCGCGGCGGGCGGCGGCCATGAACGAAATCCGTTCACGCTGGGCAAGGGCGGCGACCGCACCTTCGGCGCGGTCACCGATCCCCCGTTTGGGTTCGTTGAGGACACGTCGGAGGTTGACGTCGTCGTCGGGGTTGACCAGGACCCGGAGGTACGCGAGGGCGTCCTTGATTTCCTTGCGCTCGTAGAACCGGGTGCCGCCCACTACCTTGTACGGCAGGCCCACCCGGACCAGGACGTCCTCAATGGACCGGGACTGGGCATTGGTCCGGTAGAAGATGGCGACGTCACCCGGGCGCAGGTTGTCCTCGTCCTGGAGCCGGTCGATCTCCTTGGCGATGAACTGGGCTTCGTCGTGCTCGTTCTCGCCCACGTAGCCGATGATCTTGTGGCCTTCCCCCTCTGCGGTCCACAGCCGCTTTTCGGGGCGGTTCGGGTTGCGGGAGATGACCGAGTTCGCAGCACTGAGGATGTTCTGCGTGGAGCGGTAGTTCTGCTCCAGCTTGATGGTGCGGGCCTCGGGGTAGTCCTTCTCGAATTCGACGATGTTGCGGATGTCTGCACCACGGAAGGCGTAGATGGACTGGTCCGAGTCGCCCACCACGGTGAGCTCCGACGCCCCGGGTCCCTCCCCCACGATCTCGCGCACCAGGGCGTACTGCGCATGGTTGGTGTCCTGGTATTCGTCCACCAGGACGTGCCGGAACCGGCGGCGGTAGGACTCGGCGAGCGCCGGGAACGCGCGGAACATGAACACGGTCTCGGCGATGAGGTCATCAAAGTCCATGGCGTTGGCCTGGCGGAGCCGCTGCGTGTAGCCCTTGTAGACCTCGGCGACGGCCTGTTCGAAGGGATCGTTGTAGTTCGCGGCCGAGGCGTAGGAATCGGCGTCGATAAGCTCGTTCTTGAGCGCCGAGATCTTGTGCTGGATGGCCTTGGGGGCGAACTTCTTGGGGTCCAGGTCCAGCGCCTTGGACACCTGGGTGACCAGCCGCAGGGAATCCGCGGAATCGTAGATGGAGAAGTTGGACTTCAGGCCCACATTCGCAGCTTCCTGGCGCAGGATCCGCACACAGGACGAGTGGAACGTTGAAATCCACATGATCTTGGCGCGTCCGCCCACCAGCGCCTCGATGCGCTCCCGCATTTCCGCTGCGGCCTTGTTGGTGAACGTGATGGCCAGGATTTCACCGTGATGGGCACGGCCGGTGGCGATCAGGTAGGCAATACGGTTACTGAGGACGCGGGTCTTGCCGGACCCTGCACCGGCCACGATCAGCAGCGCGGAGCCGGCGTGCTTGACCGCTTCCTCCTGCTGCGGGTTGAGCCCCTCCAGGAGCTTGGCGGCGTCGAGCCGGGACTTGCCAGGGTGCTGCCCCGGGCCGCCACCGGGGTGCCCGCCGCTTGCCTCCCGGCCGCCGGCAGGAATCCCGGCGGGGACACTGCCGCCCGGACCGGCCGCCGTGGCGACGCCGTCCGGGCGCGCCTTGGTGCGGGCAGCAGCTGCGGGAGCGGCCTTGAACGGTCCGTCGGAGTACGGGTCAAACAACATATCCATGGTGCCTACAAGTCTAGGCGGTGGGACCGACACGCACTTCCGGCCTGTGGATTACGCCACGGAATCTACCGGCATTGCCCCGTCCCCCGGCTTAGGCCACCGAGCCTGACTTGAGGGCCGCACGCAACTCCCGCACCGCCGTCGTGCCTCCTGCCATGAACCATTCCAGGCCGTTGACCCGGACAGTGTCCACGGCGCCCCCGGCGGCACGCACGATGGCCTTGCCCGGCAGCCAGTCCCATTCGGGGCAGCTGTGCTGGAACCAGCAGCCGAGCTGCCCGTCCGCCACCCTGCCCAGATCGCAGGAGCCGGAACCCAGCATGCGCAGGGTTGCGGCGGAGGTTGCGGCGGCGTGCCAGGGCATGGCGCACATCGGATCCATCAGCCAGCGGGGATGGATGTACGTGGCGGCGCCGAGTTCGGCGACGGCCGTTCCGTTGCGTTCGCCGCGGTTGTCGTGGAATACCGTGAGCGGTTCGCCGTTGAGGGTGGCAGGGTGCGACCGTCCGCCCAGCCAGAGCTTGTCCTCCTCCGGCTGGTAGATGGCGCCGAGCAGCACGTCGGTTCCGTCCTTCAGCGCAATCGCCGAGCACCAGTACGTGGAGCCGTGCAGGAAGTTGTAGGTGCCGTCAACGGGGTCGATGACCCAGGTCCGGCCGCTACTGCCCTGTACGGAAGCGCCCTCTTCACCCAGGATGCCGTCCTCGGGCCGGCAGCGCTGCAGCTGCTCCAGCACGTAGGCCTCGGCGGCGTGGTCCGCGGCCGTCACCAGGTCCGAAATGGATGTCTTCTGCTGGGACTGCAGCCCTGCCATCCGCATCAGGAGCGCCAGCTGCCCGGCCTCCCGCACCAGGGCTGCTGCCAGCTGGTGGTCGTCCAACGAAGGGTCAAGTTCAACAGCGCTGTGCCGGCCAATGGTCATGGCTTCAGTGTATGGGGCGGAATAATGGTGCCATGGCCAAGACCCCTGCCCAGCGGATCAAGAAGCACGGCGCCAAGGCGGCCGTGCCGCAGCACCACCTGCCGCCGGTTATCAACCCGACTACCAGCCGGACACCTGAAAAAGCCCGGAGCAACAGCAACCTGATCCTGGTCGCCGGCGTCGTGGCCAGCCTGTTCCTGTTCTGGTACCTGCACCTGCTGACCCTGGACCAGCTCCGGCAGCTGACCGGCGGGCTGGCGATGCCGGACTCGCTCATCGGCGGCTTTGACCCGGCCTACATCGGCCAGCTCCAGGCGGTGATGGACGCTGATGCACGCGGCCAGCTCAACTACGTCCACAAGACCGCCGGCACGCTGTTTCCGCTGATCTTCGGCTTCACGTGGCTGCTGCTGATCGGCACCAACGTCGCCCGCAAGGCGCTCCGCTGGGCGCTGTGGGCGTTGCCGCTGCTGTTCGTGGTGGTGCGGCTCTGGGCCAACGTTGCCATTGACGGCGTGCTGGCTGCGGAAGCGCCCGACGCCGGGCAGGTGGCCCTGGCGTCCGGCCTCACCGTTGCCGGGTGGGTCCTTTTGGTCCTGAGCCTGCTTGCAGGCGCCGCAGCCGTGCTGCTGAAGGTGCGGGGCAGGACAGCCGTCAGCTGACGGCCGCTGCCGCCCGGACCTGCTTTCGGTGCCGGTGCACCCGCTGCGCAATCACCAGGCCCGCCGTCGCCATGCCCACGGTAACGGGGTAGCCCATGAGGCGCTCCAGCGTGCCGGGCTCGGGAATGTCCATCCGGGTCAGGCCGCCGGTGACCAACGCGGCCAGGGACACCCCGCCGCAGACCAGGATGAACCAGGCCATGGCCGATTTCCGCAGCCAGAGGATGCCGAGCACCAGCAACGCCGCGGCGCCGGCCAGGAAGTACATGACGGCACCGGTGAAGTGCCAGCCGGAGCCGGCGTCCTCGGGAACCAGCCCCACAATGACGGTGCCCGCCCCGGCGGTTCCGGTCAGGATCCGCACCCAGATGGCTGCCAGCCACGGCTTGCTGCGGCCCGGCTGGACGCGCGCACCCGCCCGCGCCGCCACGCACAGCAGGCCCGAGCTCAGCAGGATGGCGCCCAGCAGCATCCCCAAACCCTGGACCACAAAGGAGGCGTTCATCAGCCAGTTCAGCGGGGAACACACCTCCCGCCCGTCGAAGATGCCACAGTTCAGGGCACCCAGGTCGCTGATGTAGCCGGTCCGCAGGTCGTAGGGCCGGGGGCCTGCCCACGCCGCGATCACCGCAGCTTCGGCGGCAAAATACTGCAGCACGCTCAAAACCGACCACGCACCGATGTACTGCCGGGTGGACGCGGTATCCGGAATGAACGCCGCCGCTGGCGCCGTGGACGGTGCTGGACTCATGCCTTGAGCGTAGTACGGCCCGGCACCTTGTATGCTTGTAACCGTGTTCGAGCCGGTCCGCCGGTCACCGGATGCCAGCCCTCGTAGCTCAGTGGATAGAGCACGGCTCTCCTAAAGCCGGTGTCGTTGGTTCGAATCCAATCGAGGGCACTTGAACCCTGATCCCCGGGAGTTGAACCTCCGCGCCTACCTGCTCGGCACCGGCGGGCGCAGCCCCGCCGGCAGCACGGTGACGGGCGGCCTGTGGACGGTTGAACGTGAATTGCTGGACCGGGCCACCGGCACCCGCGGAACCTTCTCCGGCGTCGTACGTTTCGTCCCGGACGACGACGGCGGCCTGGCCTTCCGCGAAGAAGGCACCGTGCGCTGGCCCTCCTTCACCGGGCCCGCCTTCCGGGAGTACCTGCTGCGGCCCGCCGGGCAGCCCGACGCCCTGGACGTGTTCTTTCCCGACGGACGGCCCTTCCACCGGATGAGCTTCACCCCGCAAGCCAACCTGGACAACCACTGGTGCGATCCCGATACCTACCGCGTGGCCTACACCTTTGAAGGCCCTGACCGCTTCAGCTACAGCTGGGACGTGTCCGGCCCCCGCAAAGACCTGCTGCTGACATCGCATCTGGTCCGGGGCGTTGCCGCATGAAGGCCCGGATTGTGGTGTCCGCCGTCTGCGTATTCGATCCCTCCGGCCGGCTCCTGACCGTCCGCAAGCGGGGCACGGGCATGTTCATGCATCCCGGCGGCAAGCCGGAGGCCGGCGAATCAGCTGTCCAGGCGGCAGCCCGTGAGCTTGCGGAAGAGGTGGGCATCGTGATCGATCCGCAGGACCTGGAGCTGATGGGCGTCTGGATCGCGGACGCGGCGAACGAGGCCGCCACGGATATCGAAGCCACCGTGTTCCGCGCGCCCGGCACCTGGCATGCCCACCCGTCCGCAGAAATCGCCGAGATCCGCTGGCTGGACCTGGCTGCCCTCCACAGCGGGGAGGCCCTGCCTCCAGACCTGGCACCGCTGCTGACGGACCATATCCTTCCGGAACTGGCCGCGGCGCGGGACGCAGGCGCGTAGCCGGCGCCACGGCGGAAGGCTACAGCTCGGGAACCGCCTCCTGCGCCACGGCGGTCGCCTCCGCGAACTGGGTGCGGTACAGCTCCGCGTAGCGGCCGTCCGCGGCGAGCAGCTCGGTATGGGTGCCCCGCTCCACGATCCGACCGTCCTCCACCACCAGGATGGCGTCGGCGGCGCGGATGGTGGACAGCCGGTGGGCAATCACGACGGCGGTGCGCCCCTCGAGTGCGGCGCCCAGGGCTGCCTGCACGGCCGCCTCGTTGGTGGAGTCCAGGGCCGCGGTGGCTTCGTCCAGGATGACCACCCGGGGCTGGGCGATCAGCAGCCGGGCAATGGTGAGGCGTTGGCGCTCACCGCCCGAGAGCCGGTAGCCGCGCTCCCCCACCACGGTCTCCAGCCCGTCCGGCAGGGACCGGATCATCGTTTCCAGCCGCGCCCGCCGGATGACGTCCCACATGTCCTTCTCGGTGGCGTCGGGCCGGGCCAGGCGCAGGTTGGAGGCGATGGTCTCGTGGAAGAGGTGGCCGTCCTGGGTGACCATTCCCAGCGTGTCCCGGAGGGAGTCGAAGGTGGCATCCCGCAGGTCCAGGCCGGAGCCCGGCACGCTGCCGCCCAGCCGGATGGCACCGGAATCGACGTCGTACAGCCGGGCCAGCAGCTGGGCAATGGTGGACTTGCCGGCGCCGGAGGACCCGACCAGCGCCACCGTCTGCCCGGGTTCCACCCGGAAGCTGATTCCGTGCAGCACTTCCTCGCCGCCACGGGTGTCCAGGGTGGACACTTCCTCCAGCGAGGCCAGTGAGACCTTGTCCGCGGACGGGTAGGCGAAGCGGACGTCGTCGAACTCTACGGACACCGGGCCCGGCGGAACCGGAACGGCGCCGGGCTTCTGCTGGATCAGCGGCTGGAGGTCCAGGATCTCAAAAACGCGTTCAAAGCTGACCAGGGCGCTCATGATCTCCACCCTTGCGTTGGACAGCGCCGTCAGCGGAGCGTACAGCCGGGTGAGCAGCAGAGCCAGGACCACCACGTCGCCCGCGGCCAGCTGGCCGGTAATGGCAAACCAGCCGCCCAGTCCGTAGACCAACGCCAGGGCAAGGGCGGATACCAGGGTCAGTGCCGTCACGAAGGTGAACTGCAGCATGGCTGTCCGGATGCCGATGTCGCGGACCCGGCCGGCGCGGACGGCGAACTCCCGGGATTCGTCCGCGGGCCGGCCGAACAGCTTGACCAGCGTGGCGCCCGGGGCGGAGAAGCGTTCGGTCATCTGGGTGCCCATGGCCGCATTGTGTTCGGCCGCCTCACGGCGCAGGTCTGCCAGCTTGGATCCCATCCGCCGGGCGGGGACCAGGAACACGGGCAGCAGGAGCATGGCCAGGACCGTCACCTGCCACGAGGTCCCCAGCATGACCGCCAGGGTCAGGACCAGGGCCACCACGTTGCTGACCACGCCGGACAGGGTCCCGGCGAATGCCGACTGTGCTCCGATGACGTCATTGTTCAGGCGGCTGACAAGGGCGCCGGTCCGGGTGCGGGTGAAGAAGGCGATCGGCATTTTTTGCACATGGTCAAAGACGCGTGTGCGCAGGTCGAGGATCACGCCTTCGCCGATGGTGGAGGACAGCCAGCGGTTCACCAGGCCCAGGCCCGCTTCGGCAACGGCGACAACGGCGATCAGCAGGGCCAGCCGGATGACCTCGCCCTCGCTGGCGCGCGCCACGATGGCATCCACCACTTGGCCGGCCAGGACCGGGGTGGCCACGGCAAGGAAGGCCGTCGCAACGGACATGGCGATGAAGGCCAGCAGTTTGCCGCGGTGCGGCCGGGCAAAAGCCAGGACCCGCTTGAGGGTTTCCTTGGAGAACGGCTTGGATCCGCTCTTGGCCCTGACGAGGTTGTAAAGGGAACCCCGGGCAACCTGTTCCATGCTCATCGATACTGCTCCGCGGTCAAAAGTTGTTCCCTAACTGTCGGTCCTCATGCTGCTTGAGATGTGCTGCTCGGTGACCGTGCCGTTGTCCAGTTCCCAACGTACATCCAGCCGCACGTTCTCGAGCAGCCTGCGGTCGTGGGTCACCAGCAGGAGGGCGCCGTCGTAGCTGTCCAGGGCCTCTTCGAGCTGCTCGATGGCCGGCAGGTCGAGGTGGTTGGTGGGTTCATCCAGGACCAGCAGGTTCACGCCGCGCGCCTGAAGCAGGGCCAGCGCGGCCCGGGTGCGTTCCCCGGGCGAGAGGGAATCAACGGGCCGCCCGGTGTGGTCGGCCTTCAGGCCGAACTTGGCCAGCAGGGTGCGGACCTCCGCCGGGGTCATGTCGCCAAGGACTTCCCCGACGGCGTCAGCGAGGGCCAGGTGCCCCTGCAGCAGCCCGCGTGCCTGGTCAATCTCGCCAATGGCAACGGAGGCGCCCATGGACGCGCTGCCTGCGTCGGGCTCAACGGAACCGAGGAGGAGACGGAGCAGCGTGGACTTGCCTGCACCGTTGGGACCGGTGATGCCGATCCGCTCCCCCGCGTTCAGCTGCAGGTTGACCGGTCCCAAGGTAAACCCGCCCAGGCGGACCTCGGCCTCGCGGAGGGTGGCCACCACCGAACTTGACCGCGGGGCCTCGCCGATGGAGAACTGCAGCTGCCATTCCTTCCGCGGTTCCTCCACCGCATCCAGCCGCGCGATCCGGGATTCCATCTGCCGGACCTTCTGCGCCTGCTTTTCCGAGGACTCCGTGCTGGCCGCGCGGCGGATCTTGTCGTTGTCCGGGCTCTTCCGCATGGCGTTGCGGACGCCCTGGGAGCTCCACTCCCGCTGCGTCCGGGCACGGGACACCAGGTCCGCCTTCGTGGCGGCGAACTCCTCGTACTTCTCGCGGGCGTGGCGGCGCGCGACTGCACGTTCCTCCAGGTAGGCGTCATACCCGCCGTCGTACACCGAGACGGCGTTCTGTGCCTGGTCCAGCTCCACCACGGTGGTGACGCAGCGGGCCAGGAACTCGCGGTCGTGGCTGACCAGGACCACGCCGCCGCGCAGCCCCTTCACGAAGTCCTCCAGCCGGGCGAGCCCGGCCAGGTCCAGGTCGTTGGTGGGCTCGTCCAGGAGCACCACGTCGAACCGGCTCAGCAGCAGGGCAGCCAGCGCAACCCGGGCGGCCTGGCCGCCGGAAAGGCCGGTCATGGGGGCGTCTGCGCCCGCCTCCAGGCCAAGATCGGCAAGGACGGCAGGGATGCGGTCGTCTAGGTCGGCGGCGCCGGAGGCCATCCACCGGTCGAAAGCCCGGGCGTACGCATCGTCGGCGCCCGGCGCGCCGCTGCCTAATGCCTCTGCCGTGGATTCCATTTCAGCGGTGGCCTGTGCGCAGCCCGTACGGCGGGCGATGTAGCCGGCCACGGTCTCTCCCGGCACCCGCTCGTGCTCCTGGGGAAGCCAGCCCACAAACGCGTCCGCCGGAGCCAGGCTTACGGCCCCGGCCTGCGGCTGGTCCGCGCCGGCGAGGATCCGCAGCAGTGTTGTCTTGCCTGCCCCGTTGGCTCCAACCACTCCCACAACATCGCCGGGCGCGACGGTCAGGGAAAGTCCTGCGAAGAGCTGGCGGTGGTCATGCCCGCCCGCGATGTTCTTGGCAACGAGGGTTGCAGTCATTGGTCCATCCTTTCACCGGTACAGCCCGGTTTTCTGCCGGACCAGGGCCGGCGCCGCCGTGCGGAATACCGGGGATCCCGGACGCAGGGCATGAAAGAACCCGCTGGTCCGGACTTGGGGGGTGTACGGACCAACGGGCTCGACCATCAAGCATAGTCGAAACAGCATCGGCGGTAAAATCGGCCGAATTGGCGGCACGCTAAAATTGATTCACCGTCCGTTCTGCAGAGAGCACCCCATGACCCTTCCTGCCAAGGCGTTCCAGCGCTGGCTGCAAGGCATCGCCCCCGATGCCAGCACCGCAGACGTCTGCAGGGTCTCCGGGATCAAAAGGACAACGCTCGCCCAGCAGCTGGTCAGGGGCAAGGTCTCCGTGACCACCGTGGTCAGCATCGCCCGGGCCTTCAACGTCAATCCCGTGGCCGCATTGGCGTATTTCGAAGACTTCCGTGAACTGGCCGGCCCGCTCCCGCCGCCCACGCGCTGTGAGCTGATCAGCCAAATCTCCACCCCGGACCTGCTGCAGGCGGCGCTGGCGCGCCCCGCTATGGATCCCTCCGGAAACCCAAGACCGCAGCCGCCGGCCCTTAGCCCCGCCCCGCACCCCACCTCGGTGAAGAACTGGGTTGACGCCATAGACGACGGCGAGGTGCGGCACCGCGTCTCGGCTGCCACCGGGGTGGCACCCCAGAACTACTCCGCCCAGCTGACTGCCAACCGGCTCTCCCCGGAACTTGCCCTTGCAACGTCGCGGGCGGCCGGAGTGGGACCCACAGGGGGCCTGGTGGCCACAGGGCTGGTCACGGAGGAAGAGGCAGGCTGGCCGCCGGGTGCGCGCCAGGCGGCCCTGGACAGCATGTCCGACGGCGACCTGGCCACCCTTGCCGGTGACAGGCTCCAGGCGCTGGGCAAGGTATTGCGGCGCCAGGAGCAGGACCAAGCACAGACAGAAAAGATCTGGGAGAACCTGGGATGATTGAAGTCCTGCAATGGACCACGCTGGCAGTCTGCGGCCTTACCGCCATAGCGCGGATACCCAGCCTGCTGCGGGGTGAGAACCGGTCGCCCTTCTACATCTTCGCCCTGATGACCCTTGCCATCCTGCTGAGCATCGAGGCGCCCTATGTGCTTATCGACCAGGCACTGGGCGGGATCAACTTGGCCAACCTCCTGCTGCGGTTCGTCATCTTCGCCACCATCTTCCTCCTGGGCATCCGCGTCACCAAGGGATTTGGTGCCGAGGGCGCTTACCGGCTGGTCACCGGAAGGGCCGGCATGATGGTGCTGCTGGTCATTTCCGTGGTGATGGTAGCCGTGTTCTTCCTCATGGATACCGCCGGATCGTCGGCAGGGCTCATGGGCCCGGCCTGGCGGGACGCCCGCAACGCTGTCCTGGTGGAGTACTACGGGGCGGCGGGCCGGGCCTACCCGTCCTATGTTTCGCTGGTGCTGTTGCCTGCCATGGTCCGTGCCGTGCGCAGCCGTCTGCCCATCCTCATACGAATAGCGGCCGGGCTCCTGGCACTGGGCGGAGTTGCCATCGCCCTGTCACTGCTGTTCCCATTCATCCCCCGCTCCTGGGACGCCATAGAGTTCGTCGTGAACTACACGGCGGTGCTGTGCTTCGTGATCGGGCTCGCCCTGATTTGGGCCGCAAGGGTGAAAAGCGGAAGGAGCATCGGCAGGCAAAGGACATCTACCGAAAAGTAACAAGGCAGCTTTCACAAATTCATTAGAATATGAAACAATCATGAATGTGTGAAGGTGGGGCCGAGCGGCGTTTACGAACGGGGATAAATTCTTGAACGCCTCCTGTCCCGGGGGCCTTTGCACACATTGGGGGGATGAGTGGTGGCGGCCGTTGGGGACCGCCCCCACTCAGCCTATTTAAGGCCTGTTTCCCGCGAAGTTTTTGGGCAGATATTGCGCCCTCAGAGGCCCTGAAGTCGCCATATCTGGCCAAAAACTCTTACCCGCGGGCGAACCTCAGCGTGACCAGCTGGAACGGGCGGAGCTGCAGGGCAGCAACGCCGGCCCCGGCTTCCACTCCCGGCGCCTGGACATCGCGCTCCAGCAGGTCCACGGCGCGGACAGCCGCTGCCGCGAAATTGGCAGTGACGCGCCCGGCGGAGCGCTGCCCCAACGATTCGTACAGCCTGACGATCACATCGCCGGAGCCATCCTCGGCAAGCTTGACGGCTTCGATCACCAGGGCCGGGTTGGTTACAGCGAACAACGGCTCAACCGGCGCGGCCCCATGGACTATCCGGGGTGCGAGGTTGGTGCGGTAGCCCTCCTGGACAGCCTCGGCAATGCCGGCGCCGGGCCGGATGGTGACCGTCAGGTCGTGAAGCCCGCGGTCCGACTCCGGGTCCGGGAACTTGGGCGCCCGCAGCAGGGACAGGCGCACGGTGGTGGTGGTGCCGCCGTCGGACTCCCGGATGCTCCGGGCCACGTCGTGGCCGTAGGTGGACGCGTTGGAGACCGCCACCCCGTAGCCGGGTTCGGCAACGTGGATCCACCGGTGCGCGCAGATCTCGAATTTCGCTGCCTCCCAGGACGTGTTGGTGTGGGTGGGCCGGAAAACGTGCCCGAACTGCGTCTCGGCAGCCGAGCGGTCTGCCCGGACGTCCAGGGCGAACCCCAGCTTCAGCAGCTTCTCCCGTTCCTGCCAGTCCACGGCGGTGGTGATGGACAGCGAGGGGCTGCCCGGCTCGAGCGCTATCCGCTGGGTGATCGCAGAGGCCCCGGCCAGCCGTTCCACCACCACGATGGCGGTTCCGCCCTCCCTTTCCAGCCGGACCGATTCCGCGCTGGTCAGTGCAGTGACATTGCGCCGGTAGAACTCGTCGATGTCCCAGGCATCCCACTCATTGGGGGTATCCCGGTGCAGCTCCAGCAGGTTGCCGTACTGGTCCGGGGCAATGGCTTCCCGGCCGCTGGCATAATCCCGCAGGGACGTCAGGAGGCCTTTTCCATCCAGCACCGCGCGGATAACCCCGTTGTCCAGGACGTATCCGCCCGCTTCGGCCGTTGCGCTGACGGCTTCGGAATGAATGCCCGGCTCTGCCGCCGCCAGGGCGGGCACGCCGTCCCTGGCATGCGGTGCGGCATTGAGGAGGAACTTCCGTTCCCCCGCACCCAGCACCGCGGAAGCGGCCTGGCCGATCAGTGCTTCCAGCCCGGCTTCGATCGCCTGGTAGTTGCGCTCCGCATCCTGGTGGACCCAGGCGATGGAGCTGCCGGGAAGGATGTCGTGGAACTGCTGCAGGAGCACCAGCCGCCACAGGCGCTTGAGCTCGGCTGCCGGGTAGGCATAGGCGCCGTCCGTCCGGACCGCTGCCGTGGCGCACCACAGTTCGGCCTCCCGCAACAGGTGCTCGCTGCGCCGGTTGCCCTTCTTGGTCCGGGCCTGGCTGGTGTACGTTCCGCGGTGCAGCTCAAGGTACATCTCACCCACCCAGACGGGCAGCGAGGTGTAGTCCTGTTCGGCCTGCCGGAAGAAACTCTCCGCAGACCCGATCCGCACCTTCGGCGAGCCCTCGAGGTCCGCGGTGCGGGCCGCCGCAGCAAGCATCTCCCGGGTAGGTCCGCCGCCGCCGTCGCCAAAGCCGAACGGCACCAGTGACACTGTTCCCCTGCCGTGGTCCCGGTAGTTCCGTTCGGCGTGGGCCAGCTCCCGCCCGCTGAGTTCGGAGTTGTAGGTGTCCACCGGCGGGAAGTGCGTGAAAAGCCGGGTGCCGTCGATGCCCTCCCAGTTGAAGGTGTGGTGCGGCATCCGGTTGGTCTGGTTCCAGGAGATCTTCTGGGTAAGGAACCAGCGGCTGCCCGCGGACTTTACAATCTGCGGAAGGGCTGCAGAGTACCCGAACGAATCCGGCAGCCACGCTTCCCGGCATTCGATGCCGAACTCCGACAGGAAGAAGCTCTTGCCCTCCAAGAACTGGCGGGCCATTGCCTCGCCGCCGGGCATGTTGGTGTCCGATTCCACCCACATGCCGCCCACGGGCACGAACTGGCCGGAACTGACCTTTTCGCGGATCCTGCTGAAGAGTTCCGGGTAGAACTCCTTGATCCACGCCAGCTGCTGTGCGGATGAGCAGGAGAAGACGAAGTCCGGGTTGTCGTCCATCAGGGACACAACATTGGAAAAGGTCCGCGCGCATTTGCGCATGGTTTCCCTGACCGGCCACAGCCAGGCGGAATCGATGTGGGCATGGCCGGTGGCAACCAGTTGGTGGGCGGATGCGTAGGCGGGCCTGGCCAGGACGCCGGCGAGGGCTTCGCGGCCGGCCGCCGCCGTTCCGGCAACATTATCCGGGTCCATGACGTCCATCATGCGTTCAAGGGCGCGGAGGATTTCGTGCCGGCGGGGAAGCTCCAGCGGCAGTTGCTCCATCAGTCCCGCGAGGGTCCAGACGTCCTGCTGGAGCTCCCACACAGTCTGGTTCAGTTCAGCGATCGCAATGGTCCCCAGCCGGTATTGCGGCGCCGTTCCGGCAGTGGACTTGTCCCCATAGGGTGTTGCGGCAAAGGTCCAGCCCTGGGCAACGTCAGGATTGGCGGCGGCTTCCACATAGAAGTCCACTGCCATGCCGCCACCCAGCAGCTTCAACGGGATGTACTGGTTGCGCGGGGAGACGGCCTTGATGATAGTTCCGTCCGGCCGCCAGGCAATGCCCTCGCACTGGAAACCCGGCGTCTCGATGGTGAAGCCCAGGTCCACCACCACTTCCACCGTGGTGTCCGGCTCGGTGCCCCATGACTCAGGGACCTCACCCTGGAGTCGAAGCCACTTGGTGCCCCACGGTTTGCCCCAGGCAGCACCATGCTCCTGCGGGAGGAATTCCTGCCGCATGGCCTCCAGCGCAGGGACCGGCTCATCCGGCACATCCCAGCTGCTCAAGGCAAGGGGAAGGCTCCGGCCGTAGACGGAAGGGGTGATGCGCTCACGCACGAACCTCTCGAGGCGGACTTCCGTTATCCGGCGGTCGTCATGCAATGTGTGCCTTCTTTAGAGTTTGGAAGTGGACCATGGTGTCCATTCGATGGACAAATCTACCCGCTAGTAGCCTCTTATCCAACCCCTCCAGAATGATCCGTGGCCATCTGCAGCCGCCTCAGGACGCCGGCACTTCCGCCGCCGGCCTGAGCACCCGGGCATCGCCGGCGTATACGTTGAGGCTGGTTCCCCGGCTGAAGCCCGCCAGCGTCAGGCCGCTCGCCTCCGCAAGTTCCACCGCCAGGCTGGATGGCGCGCTGACCGCGGAGAGTACAGGGATTCCCGCCAGGGCAGCTTTCTGCACCAGTTCAAAGGATGCCCGGCCGGAGACCTGCAGCACTGTGCCGCGCAGTGGAAGGAGGCCTTCGCGCAGGGCCCAGCCAACCACCTTGTCCACGGCGTTGTGCCGCCCCACGTCCTCACGGAGGCACAGAAGCTGGACCCCGCCGTCGTCCGCAATCCTGAACAGCCCGGCCGCGTGCACTCCCCCGGTTTCCTCAAAGACGCGCTGGGATTCCCGCAGCAGCGCCGGCAGCGACGCAAGCACGTGGGCGTCCACGGTGACCGGATCGTCCTGGGGGCTGTAGTGCGAGGATTTCCGGACCGAGTCGATGGAGTCAGTACCGCAGATACCGCAGGAACTGGAGGTGTAGACGTTGCGTCCCGTGTCCGGGAGGGGAACGTCGGGCCGCAGCTGGGCTTCCACCACGTTGAAGGTCTGCATGCCGTTTTCGTCCTCGCCGGCGCAGAACCGGAGGGACACCAGCTGGTCGGCACTCCAGATGACGCCCTCGGACACCAGGAATCCCGCCACCAGGTCAAAGTCGTCGCCGGGAGTACGCATGGTGACGGAGAAGGACATCCGTCCCAGCCGGATTTCCAGCGGTTCCTCCACCGCCAGGACGTCTTCCCGGTGCCGGACCGGAAACTCGAGGGCCTTTGGCGAGCCGTCCAGCAGATACTTGTGCACCTTGCGGCGCTGGGTTACGCGTCCCATGCTTCCTGCCTGTTCATAACTCAATCATTGCAACCGCAGTGCCCCCGCTCAACTGGAGTGCAGTGTTGCCCT
Organism: Arthrobacter sp. K410C; assembly: GCF_059090105.1. Classification (NCBI taxonomy): domain Bacteria; kingdom Bacillati; phylum Actinomycetota; class Actinomycetes; order Micrococcales; family Micrococcaceae; genus Arthrobacter; species Arthrobacter sp. K410C. The sequence continues at coordinate 31,523 of NZ_JBNHFJ010000010.1, read as the reverse complement.
TAACGTCCTGCGGGAACTCTTTCGGTCGGGGGGAATACTGCCTAGCCAAGCAGGGCGCTCCAGTCCACCGGGCCGGCAGGAGCCGGCTTACCCGCGGCCCGGCCAGCCCGGCTGCTCTTCGGCTTCGCTTTGGCGGGGGTGTCCGCCGGCTCGGGAATGGGCGGACCCCACGGCAGCGCAAAAGCCGGTACGGGCTCCCCCAACTGCACCCCATGCGGCGGCACCACCATGACGCCGTCAGCGAAAGCCAGTCCCCGCATCATTCCCGGACCCGTGTGCTGGGCCGGCGACGCCATGCCGTACAGGAGGCGGAAGGGCATCAGCCGCGTCCGCCCGGGGTCGGGTTCGATCACTGTGCCGGACGGAACCTGCTGCACGGCCGGCATGGCTCCGTGGCCCAGCGCAGCGAGCAACGGAGCACCTACGGTGCACAGCGCCATCATCGCGGCCAGCGGATTGCCCGGCAGCCCCAGCACGAACCGGCCGTCCGGCAGCTCAGCCAGCACGGCGGGATGCCCGGGCCGCATGGCCACGCCATCCACCAGGAGCCGCCCGCCCAGTTCGGCCACCGCCCTGCGCAGGTGGTCAGTACCGGAGCGGCCGGTCCCGCCTGTGGTAATCACGACGTCGGCGGGCAGGTCCGGCACGCCCGGCACCTCCGGGACCACATCCTCCAGGGCGGCGAGCCATTCCTGGTAGGAGTCACCGATCTTTTGCTGGCCGCCGGCGATGCCGCCCAGCATCGTGACCACCGCAGGAAGCTGCGGGCCGAACGTGTCCCGCACCTTGCCCGGAACGGGAAGTCCCTGCGCCACCACCTCGGAGCCTGTCAGCAGGAGCCGCACCAGCGGTTTGCCCTGGACACGCAGCTCGTCATACCCAGCGAGGGCAGCGAGGGCCAGATGGGCCGGATTCAGCTCCACTCCGGCAGCGACCAGGAGGTCACCCTCCATGGCTTCCTCGCCCGCCTTCCGGATATGCTGCCCCATCCGGGGCTCGCCGGGGCGGGCATTGCCGCCCGTTGTCAGGATCGGCAGACCGTCGTCGTCTTTGCCCAGCACGGCATTCTCGCTGCGAAGGACGGCCTTGCCTCCGGGGGGTATCAGGCCGCCTGTCACGATCGGGCTGGCCTGGTGCGGCGCCAGCCTTGTCCCCGGTTCCGCCGGAATCCAGGGCCCTGTCCCGTTGACTACCCACCCGTCCATCGCGGAGGACGCATAGTGGGGCATGTCCTGCAGTGCCACAATGTCCTGGTCCAGCCTGCGTCCAAGGGCCAGGCCGAGCGCTACGGGCCCGGCAGGGATCGGCGTTGCGGCATCAAAAGCGGCCTGCCGGGCTTCTTCCCAGGTGTGGGCGAGATGGTGATGCGCGTCCTGCCCTTCGGCTTCGCCGGCTTCTGAGGGGGCCTCCTCCGTCATTCGCCGGGAGTCCCGGCAGCTTCAGCATCGTAGTCGGCGGCCAGGGAGCGGGCTACGGCGAGGGCCGAGTCCATGGAGGCGGCGTCTGTTGCCCGGCCTGCCCCTGAGGCGAGGCCGGCGGCGTAGCCTGCAATGAAAGTGGTCAGCGGGGCGGCCGGGCGCACCACGGAGTGGGCAGCCACTCCGGCGAGCGAGAGAATGGCATTGACATCCACCTGGACGTCTTCGAGTTCATAGGCCTGGAGCAGTGACCTGCACCATTCCTCCAGCGTCTCTTCCTGGCTTTTCACGAACTGCCTCCCAAGTTAACTGCGGCTGCGCCGGCCCTGGTCATCGTCCTGGTGGCCGGCGGAAAATCCCTAGCGCGGCAGCATCGTCCCACGTATCCACATCAGCTGTTGAGGCGGCGGATACGGTGACAAGCTGCACGTCCAGACTAGCAAGGAGGGAGCGGACAGAGCCGTTGATTAAGGCTCCCCTGGCGGCGAGCTCGTGCACGGCTTTTTTTAGCCCGGCCGTGCGGTAAAAACCCGCCAGCGGCTGGGCTCTGCCTTGGGGAGTGCCATCGTCAGATGCGGCCATAACCACGTCGGGCCTGCCGGCACCGCCGCCAGCCAGTTCCGCTGCCAGCGCAGAGGAGAGCCGGGCCACGGCGTCCGACACCAACGGCATGTCGCAGGCCAGCACCAGCGTGTACTCCGCTTCGCTGCCAGCCCTTGACAGCACCTCCAGCCCGGCAGCAATGGCGGCGGCGGGGCCTGCAAACTCTGGCTGCTCCCGGCAGGACAAAACGCCCTCCGGCAGGCGCCCAGGATCGGGACCGACCACCACAGTCCGGCGGGCACCGGACGCCGCATCAAGGGATCGTTCCAGCAAGGTGGCACCGCGGAAAAGCAGGTGCTGTTTCGGTACTCCGCCCAGCCGGGAGGACCGGCCTCCGGCGAGGATCAGGGCATCGAAATGCGGCATTGGCTCTTGCACCGTTCCAGCCTAGCCAGCGGCAGGCAGGGACGCACAAACAGGGAAGGACCGCTCAGGCAGCGCGCTCGGGCAGCAGGAAGGGGTCCCACGCGGGGGTGGGCTTCTCCAGCTCCTTGATCTGCCAGATGGTGCCGCGCGGAGGCTCCGGAACGATGCGCAGTTTCCAGCCCATTTCCGCGGGCGTATGGTCACCCTTGGCGTTGTTGCAGCGGAGGCAGGCAGCCACGAGGTTTTCCCAGGAGTCGGCTCCGCCGCGTGATTTTGGGTGGACATGGTCGATCGTGTGCGCAGCCTTGCCGCAGTAGGCACACTTGTGCCCGTCCCGTCTCAGCACACCCCGCCGGCTGACGGCGGTGGCCTGGTTGTAGCGCGGGCGGATGTAGCGGTTGAGGAGGATCACCGAGGGACGGCCCAGTATTTCCTGTGGACCCACCACGGGGTCGTCCCCTTCGGCCACCACGCTCGCCTTGCCCGTGAGCACAAGCACCAGCGCCCGGCGGAAAGTGACAACCGCCAGCGGTTCATATCCAGCATTCAGAACGAGAGTGCGCATGCACGTACCTCTTCACGGCCGCACCCGTCAGGGGCACGAGGGCCGGCTGCCCTCGGCATGTCCGGGCTATGGATCGACACCACAAGAGTAAACACAGAAGCGCACTATCAGCTAATCGCCCTCGGGAAGGCATTTGATCCGTCCGCTGGCAGGCCGTCTCCTGGAGCCCTCCGCACGGACCGGCCGCAGGCCCCGCCTGCTTCCCTTAAAAGGGAAAGGACCCCTGCTTTGTGGGCAGGGGTCCTTCCTCCATCGCCGGCCGTCGGGGGCGCCGGCCGGGGACGCGGGGACTAGTTGACGCGGATGAAAACCGGGCCGGAGCCAACGTTGGCGCTGAAGACCACCGTCTGGTTGCCGTTGTAGCCGCCGTGGACCGCCTGGCCGTTGCCTGCGTAGACAGCAATGTGCGCCATGCCGGCGCCGCCGTCAGCGTAGTAGATCAGGTCGCCGGGCTGGGCTTCGGCAGCGCTCACCGTGCGGCCCAGTGACAGGTAGCCTGCAGGCCAGTCGTGGAAGTTGATGCCAACGGCCGCCAGGGAGTTGGTCACCAGCATGGTGCAGTCCTGCATGACACCCAGCTGGGCGTAGGCGGCGGACAGGATGGCTGCACCCTTGCCGCTGGCGGAAGCGGGCGCGGCAGGAGCAGACGCAGCAGAAACCTTGGCGGTGACCTTCGGAGCGGGAGCGGTCTGGGCAGCCGGGGCAGGGGCCGCCGGCGCGGCTTCCTCTACCTCAACCTCCGGCTCTTCCACGACCACGGGCGCCGGCGTGGTGGTCACGGCAGGCTTCTCGTAGGTGATGGCGATGGTGGAAGCAGCGGAGATGGGAGCTTCGATGGCCGATTCAACTTCCAGGGCGGACGCCGGAGCGGAGTCCCGCTGGATGTTGGCGTCGGCAGCGTTGGCGGCGACGCCGCTGGTCAGCACCAAGCCGGAGGCGGCAGCGATCACGGCGGCCTGGCGACCTACGCCGCCGGCGTTGTCGCCCACAGCCTTGGCAATGACGGCGATCGAGCTGGTTTTGGTGACCTCGGCACGGTGCCGTGCGGTAGCACGAGTAGTCATCAGTTCTCTCTTTCGATTACCTCGGGGCCTGTGGGCAACCCGAGAGTTTTGGACGCGCCGGCATCTTGGGGGTACGTCGGAGCGCCCCGAACGGGGATGGTGGTTTAGCGAAAAAGTGCGGGCAAAGAAATAGTTCCCGGGGCCGAAGCCCCAAGAACTATTAGCCTGCGAGGGTGAAGAAGGAGGAGGTGCCGGTAGCGGCGACGGAGTGCAGCAGAGTGCCCTGGGAGGGGTTGAGTGCGCTGATCATCATGCCGTTGCCGACGTAGATGCCGACGTGTGCGCCGCCGTTCTGCATCACCAGGTCACCCGGCTGGGGGGTGGAGGTGGGGGTCATGGCGGTCCATGCGTTCACGCGCGGGATGCTGATGCCGGCCTGGGCGTAAACCCACTGGGTGAAGCCCGAGCAATCCCAACCGGAGGTGGGGCTGGTGCCACCCCAGACGTAGGGGCTGCCAATGCCGGTGTAGGCGATGGCCGCGAGGCCGGTGGTGGCCGCAGAAGCGGCGGTCGCAACAACCTTTTCTGCCGCGGTTGACTGGGCGGAAGTGGCGGTTTCGTCCTCGTCGTCGGAGGTTGACTGCACGGTCACGCGTTCAACAACGGGGGCGGCGACGGTGGTGACCACCGGGCGCTCGAAGGAAACGGTGGCGGTAGGTGCTGCGGTGACTGCAAGTGCTGTCTGCGCGGAACCGGACTCGGTGGAAGCGGAGACACCGGCGGTGGTGTCCGCGGTGGCCGGCAGACCCATGGCAAGGACAAGGCCGGAAGCGGCTGCAACAACAGCAGCCTGGCGACCCACTGTCCCGGCGTTGGCACTAACAGCTTTGGACACGGCGTCCAAAGGGTTGGTACGGACCGGTTGCGCACGGTGGCGCGCAGAATTATGGCGTGAAGACACGAAGGTAGCCTCTCCCAATGCCTGCGAGGTGAGCTGTCGGATTCGGATGGGAGTCACCCGGCCGCGCCGCTTCAAGGAAGCTTTGCGACTTAACCCCAAGGCCTTCCGTGAAGAAGGCCAAAATTGGTTCCCCCGCCCCTGCCAGACGATGAAATGCGAACGGACCTTGAGCGGTGGCAGAGTTAGGCAATCCGCACAAGAGCGTCAACTTCGGAAAAGTTGACGCGAGTTAGACGGTACAGGAGTTTTGACTGAATGTCACATTCAGGTCACGGCTGGTCACGGCAATTCGAGAGTCAGCAACCATTTGACTAGAGCCAGCCCGTCGGATCCACTACTTCGCCGTTGACCTGCACCTCAAAGTGCAGGTGGCATCCGGTGGAGGCTCCGGTGGTTCCGCTCAGTGCCACAACCTCGCCGCGCGAGACCGTCTGGCCCTCAGTCACATTGAAGGACGACAGGTGGTTGTACGTGGTCTCCAGGCCGTTTCCGTGGTCGATCACCACACGGTTGCCGCCGCCGAACTGGTGCCAGCCTACAAACGTCACGGTGCCGGTGGCGGCCGCGAGAACTGAGGTCCCGCACTGGGCAACGTAGTCCTGCCCGCGGTGGAAGTCGCCGGAACCACCCGTGATGGGGCTGACGCGGTAACCGAAGGGCGAGGCTGTGGTCAGCGACGCCAGCGGGGCGCCCAGGCTTCCGGTGGATGCGGCGCGGGAAACAGCGCCGGCGGACTGGGCGCTCAGGAGCTGCTTGAGCTTGCCGTCCGGATCCGCCTGGGTCACTACGGCCGAGCGGCTGAAGTCGATCTCCGCTCCGGCTTCGGCGGAGATAGCGGGCTGCGGGGTCACAGCGGTGGCCGCAACAGGCGCAAGGCCCGCCCCGTCGGTGGCCATGACCGGGCTGGTGGCCGGAACAGTCACGGTGAGCACCAGGCCGGTGGCAGCCAGTGCCATGCCGGCCTTCTGGCCGATGCCGCTCGCCGAGGCGAACTCGGTGATTTGCCGGAACGGACCCCGACGGCGCCGCGCATCACGGTGGAGATCGCGGGGGCGCTCCGTGTGGATGACTTCGGCGACGCGCGGTGCCGAAGCGGGGCCAGCGGCGCGGCGGCGCCCCCTGGAGGTCTGCATGGACAAGAAGGATTCCTCTCTGGAAAGCCTGCGAAGTTAGCTGTCGGATTCGGGTCAGAGAGTTCAAAGACCCGGCCCGCCGTAAGCAAGCTTCGGCACAGAGATATCCGCTGAGGGATTCCTTCACTGGAAGAGGCTTGCTGCTGACGGACTTCACCCCAAGGCAGTCCCCCGCTGCCGCTTGTGGTTCCCCCGCCTCTGCCAGTTAGTGACTCGTGCTCCTGATCCGCTGGCAGAGCTCGGCTCCGGATCAGGTAACGCTTTTGTATCAACGCTTGGTTCAACTATAGGGGCTTAAGGCCCTAGGTAACAATTCCGTTATCTTGGCGTTACCGGCGTCACACCGGGCGGTCCGGCCTTCCTAGCGAACGTGAACGAACACGTGCGCGGCAACCTCCGGCGGAAGTTCCAGAGCGCCTTCAATGCCGGGCACGCGGACCGAGATGTAGTCGCCCACACGTTCAAGGGTTACCGCCGCGCCTGGGCGGATGCCTCCCTCATCGAGCTGGGACAGCAGTTCCGGCTCCACCTGGATGGGCTCTGCCAACCGGCTGACCGTGACCTCCGACGCAGGCCCGTAGGACTTCATGGCTTCCAGGAGGCTCGTCACCGTATCGCTGGAGGCAAGTGCGGGCTGGCCACCAAGTGCGGCAAGGCCCGGAATCGGATTGCCGTACGGCGATTCGGTGGGATGGTCCAGCATCTCGTAGATGCGCCGCTCCACCCGCTCGCTCATCACGTGCTCCCAGCGGCAGGCTTCGTCGTGCACATAAGCCCAGTCCAGCCCGATCACGTCGGCCAGGAGCCGCTCGGCCAGGCGATGCTTGCGCATGACCTCGGTGGCGCGCTTGCGGCCGACTTCGGTGAGCTCCAGGTGCCGGTCGCCGGAGACCACCACCAGGCCGTCGCGCTCCATCCTGCCGATGGTCTGGGACACCGTGGGACCCGAGTGGCGCAGGCGTTCCGCGATACGGGCCCGCAGGGCAACGATGTTCTCTTCTTCCAGTTCCAGAATGGTCCGAAGGTACATCTCCGTAGTGTCGATCAGATCCGTCATCCAGCTCAGCTCCTCGAGCGCAGTACCTTGCGTTGTCCCACCGTATCGCTGTTCACCGCGACGTAGTCCGTTGGCTAGCTTAGCCTATTTTGACTTAGTCCGAATAGTTGGAAGCCGCCTGGCAACCCGTCTCAGTGGCTGGACTATGACGGTCCCGGTTCCCGCCGAATCAGCTGTTCAGGCAGAATGGGAAAGGCCTTCGATGCAGTCATTGCCGACTGCGCGCCAGCGACCATCCACCCGTTCGGACCTAAGCGCGTCCACGCCGAAATTGGAGCCCCCGTGAGCGAACCAAGCATCACTATTCCTGCCGATCTCCTCCCCAAGGACGGGCGGTTCGGCGCCGGACCTTCAAAAGTCCGCCAGGAGCAGATTGATGCGCTGTCCGCCGCATCGAAGAACGTCCTGGGCACCTCGCACCGGCAGGCTCCGGTCAAGAACCTCGTCGGTTCAGTGCGCGAGGGCCTCAGCCAGTTCTTCCGCGCCCCGGAAGGATATGAGGTTATCCTGGGCGTGGGCGGTTCCACGGCGTTCTGGGATGTTGCCAGCTTCGGCCTGGTGGAGCAGAAGGCCCAGCATTTGTCCTTCGGTGAGTTCGGTTCCAAGTTTGCGGCCGCCACCAACAAGGCACCGTTCCTGGACGCCTCCTCCATCATCAAGTCCGAGCCCGGCACCCGGCCGGTGGCGCAGGCAGAGGCCGGTGTGGACGTGTATGCCTGGCCGCAGAACGAGACCTCCACGGGCGTGTACGCACCGGTCAAGCGGGTGGCAGGCGCGGATGAGGATGCACTGGTGCTGGTGGATGCCACCTCCGCAGCCGGCGGCCTGGACGTCGATGTGGCTGAGAGCGACGTCTACTACTTTGCCCCGCAGAAGAACTTTGCCTCCGACGGCGGACTGTGGCTTGGCCTGTTCTCCCCTGCTGCGCTGGAACGCGCCGCACGGGTCAAGGCAAGCGGCCGCTGGATTCCCGATTTCCTGGACCTGCAGACCGCCATTGACAACTCACGCCTCAACCAGACGTACAACACCCCGTCCCTGTCCACCCTGGTGACATTGGACGCCCAGGTGCAGTGGCTGAACTCAAACGGCGGGCTGGACTTCGCCGCGGCCCGGACAGCCGACTCGGCAGGGCGCATCTACAGCTGGGCCGACGCCGCCGAGTTCGCCACCCCCTTTGTCGCCAACCCGGATGAGCGCTCGAACGTCATTGCCACCATTGACTTCGACGAATCAGTGGATGCCGCCGTCGTAGCCAAGGTCCTGCGCGCCAACGGCATCGTGGACACGGAGCCGTACCGGAAGCTGGGCCGCAACCAGCTCCGGATTGCCACGTTCGTTGCCATCGAGCCTGACGACGTCTCCGCACTGCTGGCCAGCATCGACTACGTGGTGGGCGAGCTCCGCAAGTAGCCTTTCCTTAAGTACGACGGCGCCGCCCGGGTTTCGCCCGGACGGCGCCGTTTGTGTATCCCGGCAAGGGGACGTTCAGCAGTTACTCGCTGCCGGCGTCGTTCGCCGTCGCCTGCGTGGCAGGATCATCCGTGAAATCGGCATCGGCGGCGTCGGATTCCGTGAAACCGGCATCGGCGTCAGGTTCGGCAACAGCAGCGACGGAAACTGCCGGTGCGGTTTCTTCAGATTCGGAGGCTTCCCGTTCCTGCTGCTGCTCGTCCTCCGGACGGACGCGCTCAGCCCACGGCACCCATTCAGGAGCGAGGATCGAATCCTCGGACGGCAGCAGGCCCAGCTCGCTAACGGTGACCACCTTGGAGCGGGAGTTACGGGTTACCACCGCATACCATTGCCAGCCGGCGTAGCCGGCGAGCTTCGACTCGAACAGGTGCGTGACCAAACGGTCGCCTTCGCTCTTGGCTGCGAGGTGCCGCCCGATGTCCCCGGCGGCCGTGATGCCCTCCAGCGCGGTGCGGGCCGTATCGACGGCACCGGCAAGGAAGGCGTCCGGCTTGCCGGTCCGCCATACCGGCACGCCTGCCCGGCGCTTTGGCGCGTTCCTGGCTACCGCCGGGGCTGTTCCCGCTGCAGGAGCCGTCGCGGCACCTGCAGCGTCGTGCACCTGCGTCTGCGGCTGTTCAGCTTCCGGACTCATCGGCTGCTAAACGTCCAGCTCGTCGGCAACCTTACGCAGGGCAGCCGCGATTGCCTTGCCCTTGTTGCCTTCCGGGTATTTGCCTTTGGACAGCGTGCCGGACAGATTGTCCAGCACGCTCACCAGGTCCTGGACCAGCGGTGCGAGGTCCCGGGCGGCGGGCCGCTTTGCCTTGGCGATGGACGGCGTCTTGTCCAGAACCCGCAGGCCCAGGGCCTGGGCGCCCTTGCGTCCGTCGGCCACGCCGAATTCCACTCGGGTGCCGGCCTTGAGCTCCGTCACGCCCTCGGGCAGCGCCGATTTGGGCAGGAAAACCTCCTGGCCGTCCTCGCCTGCCAGGAACCCGAAGCCCTTGTCCTTGTCATACCACTTGACCTTGCCGGTAGGCACGTAATCAACCTTCTTCTGCTGTCATGAGACACGGCCAGCCGCCACCGCATCCGCATTGTTGTGCGGGTTCAAGGTATGGCTGCTCTAAACCGTGTTGGTCTATATCCTTCAAGGTTATCCTGCCCGGTGCCCTATTCACGCTTCCAACAGGGCCGGGCAACAGCGTTCACGCCGGGTGCCCGGAGCGCTGTAGCGTTACATTCATGACACCCTCGCGCTACCGGCGGCCCATCATGATCGCGGCCGCAGTCATTGCAGTGCTTTCCCTGGTGGCCGTGGGAGCAGTGATGGCCCTCGCTTTTGCCGGGTCGGTGGCGCCGTCATTGGTAACGTACGCGGCACTGTATGGCCTGCCGGTAGCGTTTCTCCTCATGCTCTTCCTCGTCCTGGACAGTGTTGCCGGGCGGCGCCGGGCAGGAAAGCCGGACCAGCGGTAACGTTGGGACTGATGTCCCTCATACGCGCGCTCGGCAAGGATCTGGAGTCACGCAGCGACGACTCGTTGCGTGCGCTTTTCGCCGCGCGGCCGGACCTGATCTCCCCTGCTGTTCCCGATTTCTCCGCCCTCGCTGCCCGCGCAAGTTCCCGGGTCAGCGTCCAACGGGCCCTTGAACGGCTCAACCGGCCACAGATGCAGGTGCTGGAAACCCTTCACCTGTGCACCAACACGGATACCGAGCACAGTGCTTCGGCCGCGGGGCTGCGCAAGATGATCTCCGGTGCCACCGTGGCCACCGTCGAGCAGATCCTGGCCGGACTGCAGGAACTGGCACTGGTACACCGGGCGGCCCCGCCGCACGGGACGTCCGCCGCAGGCACCAGGCAGCACTACTACCTGCCGGTCGGGTGCCTCAAGGATGTTGTGGGACTCTACCCGGCCGGCCTTGGCCGGAGCTACACGGAACTGGTGCGCCTCCAGCCGGCGTTTGCCCAGCGCGTGGTCCAGCTGGTCTCCGAGCTGCACCACAGCGGCGCCGCCATCCAGGATGCAACCACCCCCATGGAGGCCGCCCTCGCCCTGCAGCACTGGACGTCCTCCCCCGAGGCGCTGAAGGGCATCCTCGCCGGTGCGCCGGAACGGACGACGGCGTTGCTCGGCAGGTTCCGCAACTGGGCCATGGGTGCCGTCCCCCAGGCGCAACGCAAGGCTTCCGTCACGACGGAAGGTTCCGACGCCGGGCCGATTGACTGGCTCCTGGCCCGCGGCCTGCTGGTACCGCTCGATGCGGCACACGTGGAACTGCCGCACAGCGTGGGACTGTCCCTGCGCGGTGGCGTGATCATCGACGACTTCGCCCTCACACCGCCCGTTCCGGAGCTGGGCCGGACCACTGCCATGCTGCGGAGGAATGCGGCGATGAGCGCCATTTCCGAAACGCTGCGGCTGGTGGGCGAACTTCTGCACGCCGTACGGGAACAGCCCCTGATGACGCTGCGCAGCGGCGGGGTGGGGGTACGGGAAACCCGCCGGCTTGCCGATCTGCTCCGCGTTGAGCAGGCGCGGGTTGGGTTGCTGCTGGAGCTGTGCGGGCTCGCGGGCCTGATACGGCTGGATGTGGACTCGTCGTCCTGGGTCCAGCCGCCGGAGCTGGAGTGGCTTGGACTGCCCCGGCAGGAGCAATGGCTGTGGCTGGTAAACGCCTGGCTGGCCAGCGAGCGGGTCCCGTCCCTGGTGGGCCAGCCCGTCAATGGCGCCCAGGGGCTGCCGGCGGCACACCGCACCGCCTCCGGCAGCACCATCGTGCCGCTGTCCGCCGAGCCCCAGCGCCCCGACGCCCCGGTGATCCGCAAGCGCATCCTGGAGATACTGCACGAACTCACCACCGAAGCCTCGGCGCAGGATGGAGCGGCTCCCGTGCTGGACACCGCCGCCGTCCTCCAGCGCGCCGAGTGGGCCCAGCCCCGGATGGCGCGGCGGTTCAGCTCGCTGATCCGCGGCGTCCTGGCGGAGGCCGAACTGCTTGGACTGGTGGGGTCCGGGGCGCTGACGCAATTGGGCAGCGCCTTCGCGGAGGACCGACCGGACGCGGCCCTGTCGATCCTGGGAGAACACCTTCCGGCTGCCTTGAACCATGTGCTCCTGCAGGCGGACCTCACCGCTGTTGCACCCGGATACCTCGCCCCTGAACTGACCGAAAAGCTCCTTGTCATGGCCGACGCCGAGGGCCAGGGGCCCGCCACCATCTACAGGTTCACGGACAGTTCCATCCGCCGCGCGCTCGATTCCGGCTATGACGCGCCGGGGCTGCTGGAGTTCCTGCGGGAGCACTCCGCCACCGCCGTACCCCAGCCGCTCGAGTACCTGGTGGAGGACACCGCCTCACGCCACGGCCGCGTGCGCGTGGGGCAGGCGGCCAGCTTTATCCAGAGCGAGGACGAGGCGGCCTTGCTCGAGCTCCTGTCCGGGCCCAAGGCGGCCGGGCTGGGGCTGGTCAGGATTGCGCCCACGGTCCTCATCTCCACGGCACCGCCGCGGCAGGCAGCCCAGGTTCTGCGGAGCCTGGGGCTGTCCCCTGCCGTGGAAGGAGCTGAGGATCCTGCCATCCGGCTCCGGAGGAACCCCGTTCCGCAGGAAAGCCTCCGGCCCGTCTATACGCCGCCCCGCTCGGCTCCTGCTGATGAAGACGTGGATGCCCAGCTGGCGGTACTGCGCCAGGCGGGTGCCGCCGTCGTACGCCATCCCAGCGGTGACCAGGCCGGTGAAGTGGCCACCCAGCTGGGGCTGGAGGTACTGCAGCGGGCCATCCGGCTGAAGCAGCGGATCAGCATGAACGTGGTGGACAGCCTTGGGAATGCCAACCTTGAAGTTGTTGTTCCCCTATCCGTAAGCGGCGGACGCGTCCGGGTCTTTGACCCAGCAAAGGAGACAGAGCGCGTCCTGTCCATCCACCGGATCATCGATGTTGAGGCTGCGGAGGAACTGCGCCAGTGAAGGACTCCCCCGCGTGAACGACGGACCCCTGATCGTCCAAAGCGATAAAACCATCCTCCTTGAGGTGGACCACGAGCTGGCCACCGAGGCGCGGCATGCCATCGCCCCGTTCGCGGAGCTGGAACGGGCACCCGAGCACATGCACAGCTACCGGCTCACGCCGCTGGGCCTGTGGAACGCCCGCGCCGCGGGACTGGACGCGGAAAAGGTGCTGGACACCCTGCTGAAGTACTCCCGGTTCCCCGTGCCGCATTCGCTGCTGATCGATATCGAGGAGACGATGTCCAGGTACGGCCGGCTCCGCCTGGAAAAGGATCCCCAGCACGGCCTGGTGATGCGAACGGACGACTACCCGGTCCTGGAGGAAGTAATCAGGGCCAAGAAGATCCAACCCCTGCTGGGGCCCCGGATCGACGGCGAAACGGTGGTGGTGCACGCGTCCCAGCGAGGCCAGCTCAAGCAGCTCCTGCTCAAGATCGGCTGGCCCGCGGAGGACCTGGCGGGTTATGTGGACGGCACACCGCACCTGATCGCACTGAACGAGGACGGCTGGCAGCTGCGGCCCTACCAGCGGCTGGCCAGCGAGAATTTCTGGGCCGGCGGCAGCGGTGTGGTGGTGCTGCCCTGCGGTGCCGGCAAGACCCTGGTGGGGGCGGCAGCCATGGCCACCGGTTCCACCACCACCCTGATCCTGGTCACCAACACCGTTGCGGCACGGCAGTGGAAGGACGAGCTCCTGAAGCGCACGTCCCTGACCGACGACGAGATTGGTGAATACTCCGGCTCCGTCAAGGAAATCCGTCCGGTCACCATCGCCACCTACCAGGTCCTGACAACCCGGCGCGGAGGCCTGTATCCGCACTTGGAACTGGTGGACGGCCACGACTGGGGCCTGATCATCTACGACGAAGTCCACCTGCTGCCGGCCCCGATCTTCCGGATGACGGCGGACCTGCAGGCGCGCCGCCGGCTCGGGCTGACCGCCACCCTGGTTCGGGAGGACGGCCGGGAAGGCGAGGTGTTCAGCCTGATCGGGCCCAAACGCTACGACGCACCCTGGAAGGACATCGAGTCCCAGGGGTACATCGCCCCTGCCGACTGCGTGGAGGTCCGCGTGGACCTGCCCAAGGATGAGCGGGTGGCGTACGCCATGGCGGACGACGCCGACAAGTACCGGCTGTGTTCCACCTCCGAGTCCAAGACACAGGTGGTGGAGGAGCTGGTCGCCCGGCATGCCGGGGAACAGCTGCTGGTGATCGGGCAGTACATCGACCAGCTGGATGACCTTGGGGGGCGCCTGGGAGCGCCGGTCATCAAGGGCGACACCTCCGTGAAAGTCCGCCAGCGGCTTTTCGATGAATTCCGTGCTGGAGACATCCAGACGCTCGTGGTGTCCAAGGTTGCCAACTTCTCCATCGACCTGCCCGAAGCCTCCGTGGCCATCCAGGTGTCCGGCTCCTTCGGGTCCCGGCAGGAGGAGGCCCAGCGGCTGGGGAGGCTGCTGCGGCCCAAGAAGGACGGCCGGGCAGCCCGCTTCTATTCGTTGGTGGCGCGGGACACTTTAGATCAGGATTTCGCAGCGAAGCGCCAGCGGTTCCTGGCCGAACAGGGCTACGCGTACCGGATCATGGACGCCAAGGACGTCGGCCAGCCCGGCTAGGGCTAGTCGTGCAGGGCGGCGGTGCCGGGTGCACACTGGAGTAGTGCACGCCAGCAAAACCCCTGTGGTTCCCCTTCCCGGCCAGGAATCGGTGTGGGACTATCCGCGGCCGCCCAGAGTGGAACCAAGCAACGAGCGGATCCGGATCATCCTGGGCGGGGAACTGGTCCTGGACACCACACACTCGCTCCGGGTGCTTGAAACGAGCCACCCGCCCGTCTACTACTTTTGCCGGCAAGACTTCCGGCCAGGATCCCTCATCCCTGCGGAGGGCAGCAGCTTCTGTGAGTTCAAGGGCACGGCCAGCTACCTGAGCGTCCTCGGCGGCGGCCTGGCCGCGGAAAGGGCCGCGTGGTTCTATCCGGAGCCCATGGACGGCTACGCGGAGCTCGCGGACCGGGTGGCCGTTTATCCCGGGAAAATGGACTACTGCGAGGTGGACGGCGAGCGCGTGCGTCCGCAGGCCGGCGGCTTCTACGGTGGTTGGATCACCAGCCGGGTGGTTGGCCCATTCAAGGGCGGACCGGGAACGATGGGGTGGTAGGCAGTTTTCAGTAAACGTCCAGACAACTCCCAGTGACTGGGAGCATGATGGGAGTATGAACAAGACCGGTCCCGAAGCCAAGCTCCTCGTCGTCGACGACGAACCGAACATCCGCGAGCTGCTCTCCACCTCGCTGCGTTTCGCCGGGTTCGAGGTTGTCTCCGCCGCCAACGGCCGGGACGCGCTGGCCGCCGCGGATACGCACGCCCCTGACCTGGCTGTGCTGGACGTCATGCTTCCGGACATGGACGGGTTCACGGTGACCCGGAAGCTCCGCGCCTCCGGCAAGCACTTCCCCGTCCTCTTTCTGACGGCCAAGGACGACACCGAGGACAAGGTCACCGGACTGACGGTGGGCGGCGACGACTACGTCACCAAGCCGTTCAGCCTGGACGAGGTGGTGGCCCGGATCCGCGCCGTGCTGCGCCGCACGCAGCCGCTGCTGGACGACGACGCCGTCATCCGCGTGGGAGACCTCGAGCTCGACGACGACGCCCACGAGGTGCGCCGCGGCGGCACCGTAATCGAGCTCTCCCCCACCGAGTTCAAACTGCTGCGCTACCTCATGCTCAATCCCAACCGTGTGCTGTCCAAGTCACAGATCCTGGACCACGTGTGGGAGTACGACTTCAACGGCGATGCGTCCATCGTTGAGTCCTACATCTCCTACCTCCGGCGGAAGGTGGACATCGATCCCGAGGCGCCGGCCCTGATCCAGACAAAGCGCGGTGTGGGCTACGTGCTCCGGACGGCAGAAAAGCGCTGACCTTGCTGGAACGGTGGAAGTCCTCCTCCCTGAGGACGCAGCTGGTGGCCATGATCATGGCCCTGCTGATCGTGGCACTGACGGTGACCGGGGCCGGCACCCTCGCGCTGCTGCACAGCTACCTGCAGGGCCAGGTGGACGAGAAGCTGAACGCGGCTGTGGGGGTTGCGCGGAAACAGGGCTCCTTCAGCCAGCTGCAGGCACCCAATCCGGTGCCCACGGATTACTCCCTGATCCTGTTTGCCCCCGGCGAGGAACCCATTCCGTTCGGCGGCGACCCCGATATCCATCCCGACATTAAGTCCATGTCGGTGGTGGCAGCGCAGGCACGGGGCGTGGTGCCGTACCAGGTCCGCGGCACGGACGGCGAGAACTGGCGGGTTGTCGCCGTTCCGGTCCAGACCAACCAGGGCGCCGGAGTGGTGGTCATTGGTCTGCCGCTGCAGAGCGTGGACGATGTCCTCAAACACGCCAGCCTGGTGGTGACCGGCGTTGGTCTGCTCACCCTGCTGCTGGCCTCCCTGATAGCCTCCTGGACGGTGTCCCGGTCCTTCCGGCCCCTGGCCAGGGTGGAAAAGACGGCGGCAGCCATTGCCGCCGGTGACCTGTCCCGGCGCGTGGAGGTGGAAAATCCAGCCACGGAACTCGGCAGGCTCAGCAGTTCGCTGAATGCCATGCTTGCGCACATCGAAACGGCGTTTGCGGCCCGCACCGCCTCGGAAGCGAGGATGCGGCGGTTTGCCGCCGACGCTTCCCACGAACTGCGCACGCCGTTGGTGACCATCCGTGGCTTTTCGGAGCTGTACCGGCATGGTGCCCTGGCAACCGACGAGGATGTGGCCACCGCCATGGGCCGGATCGAAAGCGAAGCCAAGCGCATGGGCTCCATGGTGGAGGACCTGCTGCTGCTGGCCCGGCTTGATGAGCAGCGGCCGCTGCAGCAAAAGCCGGTGGACCTGCAGCTGATAGCGCACGACGCCGTGGTGGACACCCAGGCCAGCGACCGTTCCCGCGTCATTTCACTGACCGGGCTCGACGGCGGCCCCGCCTCCCCGGCGCCAGTGCTCGGCGACGAAGCCAAGCTTCGCCAGGTGGTGGGCAACCTCGTGGGCAACGCCCTCCGGTATACCCCGGAGGGCAGCCCCATCGAACTGGCCGTGGGTGTCCGGAGCACCAACAACGAAGCCTTTTCCATCATCGAGGTCCGCGACCACGGGCCCGGGATATCGGACGAGGACGCCTCCAAGGTGTTTGAACGGTTTTACCGGGCGGACACCTCGCGTACCCGCGAAACAGGAGGAAGCGGACTGGGCCTGGCCATTGTGGCCGCGATCGTGGGCTCCCACGGCGGATCAGTCCGGGTTGCCCAGACCGACGGCGGCGGGGCCACCCTGGTGGTCAGCCTGCCCTGCCGTGAGGACAATCCTCAGCAGGCCGATGCCACCGGCAGCGACGGCGAGGTTATCCACATATAGCGATCCCCCTTGGCGCGGGACACGCCCGCGTTCCTAGGCTCGTTGCAAGCACCCGGAAAGGCCGGGCGGGGAAGCTTCTGCTGCCCACCATCGCGAAAGGCACTGCCATGAGCATCATTTCCGTCGATACCGAGCTGCTGCAGCTGAAATCCGCCAACGTCCAGGCCACCGTGGACAGGATCAGCGCTGATGTCCAGACCATGAAGCACGGACTGGACGAACTCCAGGGCTCCTGGCGCGGCTCTGCGGCAACCAACTTCCAGGCCCTGATAGCCGAGTGGACTCTCACTCAGGGCAGGGTTGAGGCCGCCCTGGCTTCCATCAACGCAGCCCTGGCATCCGCAGCCGCCACCTACGCCCAGGCGGAACAGGGCAACACCCAGCGTTTCAGCTAGGCCGCGGGCCGTGCGCGTTTTACGCCTCCGGTGTTCCCTGGTGGAATCGCAGGCGCCAGCGGTCTCCGTCCAGGACCCACAGCGAACTCCGAAGGACGGTTCCCGAGCGGGCGAAGCTCCGGTAGGTCAGGAGGACTGCACCCGTACCAATCCGGTCTGCGCCCAGGATCTCGATGTCGGTCCGCTCCCCCGGGTCCTCCTCCAGTGCCATCATCATCGCGTCGCGCGTCCACACCCGTCCTGAACTGCCGATCTCCATGAAATCAGGGTGCAGCAGGACGGCCGTGCGGCCGATGTCACCGCGCACCAACGGCCCAAGCAGCTCGCGCTCCAGCTCCTCCACGAGGGCTTCGGGCGGAGAGGCCTGCCGCTTGGCTTCAGCGACGTCGAAAGCGTCGTTTTCGAGCTGGCTGAACAGATCCGGTTCGTCCAGGCTCCCCGGGGGCAGGGCGCCTTGTGTTCTTGTAGATTCGGCAGCACCCTGGGGGGTCACTGCCGGCTGCGTCCCTGTGCCCTGCCGCGCCTCCGCGGTTGCCTTCGCGGGCCGGGAGGCCGTGGCACCTGCCGAAATGGGGTGGTGCCCGCCCGGGAAACCCGGGCCCGAGCGCGCGGCGACGCCTTGCTGATAGGCCGTGGCCGCAGCGCGGGCGCGTTCATCCGCCGCCTCATTCAGGTCGTGCCCGGCGTGGCCCTTGACCCACTCGAATGTGTACTTTCGGCCTGCAAGCTCCCGGTCCAGCTCCTTCAGGAGCTCAACGTTCAGGACGGGTTTGCCGTCGGCCTTGCGCCAGCCTTTGCGCTTCCATCCCGGCATCCACTTGGTGATGGAGTTGATGACGTATTGGCTGTCGCAGAGGATGTGCAGGTCCTCCTCCGGGAGGTGGGCAGTGGCGCGCAGGAGGTCAAGCACCGCCATCAATTCACCCTGGTTGTTGGTCCCGTGGGGCCACCCGCCGGCGCGCCAGCAGTCGTCATTCACGTACCAGGCCCAGCCGGCCGGGCCGGGATTTCCCAAGGCCGAACCGTCAGCCGCTGCAGTAATCGTCACCGGTCCATCCTCCCAGACCGGCACGACAATGATGGCACGTACCGGCTTTCCCGTCGCCTGGGCGAAGCGGCGGCGGCCGAGAAAACGTTTACCGAAAGTTCTTGACGCGCGGGAACCGTTCGGGAAACAATCTCAGTACTACTCGAGAAAACGCTTTCCTAATCCTGAGCCGAGGACGCTTTGGGTAGGGAAGGCGGCATTCAGGAAGGCACATCAATGACGATTCGGACTGTCAGCCGGCGGAAATTCCAACTCGGCGCAGCGGCCCTGGCTCTTTCCATCCTCGCCACCGGCTGCGGAGCCCCAGGCGGCTCCGGCGGCGACGGACAGGTCACCCTCCGCTTCGCGTGGTGGGGCAATGAGTACCTCAATGCACAGACCGAAAAGGTCATCGCCGCTTTCGAGGCGGAACACCCCAACATCAACATCGAATCAGAACCGGGCGAGTGGTCCAGCTACTGGGACAAGCTCGCCACCAAGACTGCAGCGAATGACGCGCCGGACGTCATCCAGATGGACCAGAAATACATCGCCGAGTACGGCGGGCGGGGCGCCCTCCTGGACCTCGGAAAACAGGACGGGATCGACACTTCAAAGCTGGATAAGGAAGCCCTGGCGTCGGGCCAGTACGACGGTGCGCAGTACGGTTTGAGCACCGGCCAGAATGCCTATGTCATCATGGCCAACACCAAGGTTTTCGAGGCCGCGGGCGTGCCACTCCCGGACGACACCACCTGGACCTGGGACGACTACATGGACACGGCGTCGAAGATCAGCGCAGCCGGCGACGGAAAGAACTACGGTGCCGCATACGGCAGCAACGAAGCGGACCTGATCATTTGGCTGCGGCAGCACGGCGAAAACCTGTACTCTGCCGACGGCAAGCTGGACTTCGACACGGCGACGGCTGCATCCTTCTGGGAACGCCTGAAGGAGCAACGCGACTCCAAGGTAAGCCCTCCGGCAACGGTGGCCACCGAGGACTCGGGCGCCGGCCTGGAGGAAAGCCTGTTCGGCACCAACAGGGTTGGCATGGCCTGGTGGTGGACCAACCAGCTGGGTTCACTGGAATCCACCACGGGCAGCAGCATCAAGATGCTCCGCGCCCCCAGCATTCACGGGTCCGCCGCGGACAACGGGATGTACTACAAGCCCACAATGTTCTGGTCGGCTTCATCACGCTCCAAGCATCCCGAGGAGACCGCCACCTTCATCAACTACCTGACCAACAGTCCCGAGGCCGGCGCCATCCTGATGACGGACCGGGGCGTGCCCACCAACGCGGAGATTGTGGAAAGCATTACCCCCGACCTGAAGCCAGCAGACACCACGGTGGTGTCCTTCCTCAAGGACATTGCCCCGGACATGAAGGAAGCACCCCCGGTCCCGCCGGTGGGGGCTGGCAGCGTGCAGAACGTCATCAAGCGGTACACGGACGAAGTGCTCTACGACCGCCTCACTCCCCAGGCTGCCGCCGAAGCCTTCAAGAAGGAAGTCGAAGGGATGCTCTCCAGCGCACGGAAGTAGCGGCCCCGGTCCTCGAAAAATCCAGCCAAGAAAAAATGCGGCCCCTCGAAAAGAGGGGCCGCATTTCTTATAGCTGCGGGACTGGCCCGGCAGGAAGGCTAGAAGCCGCCCATGCCGCCCATCTCGTCGCCGCCGCCAACGGGAGCGGGGTTCTTCTCCGGCTTGTCGGCCACGACTGCTTCAGTGGTGAGGAACAGGCCGGCGATGGAGGCCGCGTTCTGCAGGGCAGAGCGGGTCACCTTGACGGGGTCGTTCACTCCGGCAGCCAGCAGGTCGGTGTATTCACCGGTTGCGGCGTTCAGGCCGTGGCCTGCGGGGAGGCCGCGGACCTTGTCCACCACCACGCCGGGCTCCATGCCTGCGTTGAAGGCAATCTGCTTCAGCGGGGCGTCGATGGCAACACGGACGATGTTGGCGCCGGTTGCTTCGTCGCCGGAGAGCTGCAGGTTGGCGAATGCCTTTGCGCCGGCCTGGATGAGGGCTACGCCGCCACCGGCGACGATGCCTTCTTCAACGGCAGCCTTTGCGTTGCGCACGGCGTCCTCGATGCGGTGCTTGCGCTCCTTGAGCTCAACCTCGGTTGCGGCACCGGCCTTGATGACTGCGACACCGCCGGCCAGCTTGGCCAGGCGCTCCTGCAGCTTCTCGCGGTCGTAGTCGGAGTCGGAGTTTTCGATCTCGGCGCGGATCTGGGAAACGCGGCCGGCGATCTGGTCGGCGTCGCCTGCACCCTCGACGATGGTGGTCTCGTCCTTGGTCACAACAACCTTGCGGGCCTTGCCCAGCAGCTCCAGGCCGGCGTTCTCCAGCTTCAGGCCGACTTCCTCGGAGATGACCTGGCCGCCGGTGAGCACGGCGATGTCGGCGAGCTGTGCCTTGCGGCGGTCACCGAAGCCCGGAGCCTTGACGGCGACGGACTTGAACGTGCCGCGGATCTTGTTGACGATCAGGGTGGCCAGGGCCTCGCCCTCGATGTCTTCGGCGATGATCAGCAGCGGCTTGTTGGACTGCATGACCTTTTCGAGGACAGCAACCAGTTCCTTGACGTTGGAGATCTTGGAGTTGACGATCAGGATGTACGGGTCCTCGAGGACCGTTTCCTGGCGCTCTGCGTCCGTGACGAAGTAAGCGGAGATGTAGCCCTTGTCGAAGCGCATGCCTTCGGTGAGTTCGAGCTCCAGGCCGAAGGTGTTGGATTCCTCGACCGTGATGACGCCTTCCTTGCCAACCTTGTCCAGGGCTTCGGCAATAAGCGCACCGATTTCGTCGTCGCCGGCGGAGATCGAGGCCGTGGCGGCGATCTCTTCCTTGGTTTCGATTTCCTTGGCGGAGTTCAGCAGCTCGGCGGTGACAGCGTCAACAGCCTTTTCGATGCCGCGCTTCAGGGACAGCGGGTCGGCGCCGGCGGCAACGTTGCGCAGGCCTTCCTTGACCAGGGCCTGGGCCAGCACGGTAGCGGTGGTGGTGCCGTCGCCTGCGACGTCATCCGTCTTCTTGGCAACTTCCTTGACCAGCTCGGCGCCGATCTTCTCGTAGGGATCGTCCAGCTCGATCTCCTTGGCGATGGAAACACCATCGTTGGTGATCGTGGGGGCGCCCCACTTCTTTTCGAGGACGACGTTGCGTCCACGCGGGCCGAGGGTGACCTTAACGGCGTCGGCGAGGGTGTTCAGGCCCCGCTCAAGGCCGCGGCGTGCCTCTTCATCAAATGCAATGATCTTGGCCATAACGGCAGTGGTCCTTTCGGGACGGTCGTTAAGAATGAACCTTCGCTGCAGTGCCCGCGACGGACGGTCCTTTGCCGGCGGCCTCTGTATGCCTCCGGGTGCGGACCTCACTCCAGTTAGGTGTTTCTTGGCTCCTAGCCCGATGCCGCGCACCGCCTGGTTGAAACAGGCCTTGCGTTAGCAGTCGGTACGTCAGAGTGCTAAGTCAATAATTAGCACTCCCTACGTGAGAGTGCAAGCGAAAGGCGATTGAAGCAGCGGCCGTCCGAGGAGTATTCGCTGACGGCGATCAGCGCGTCAGTTTCCGCTGCGCCCCGCTGTTTCGCTGCCGCTCGGTGCCGGCAGGTTGTCGGCACCATACGTGAAGACCCTGAAGTTCGCGGTGGTGATGTCTCCGTTGGCGTCGAACGCGACGGGGCCGGATTCGCCGTCGTAATTGATCTCATCACCCGCTGCCAGCCCCGTGACGCAGCCCTTGTAGGTGGAGCAGGCGGGAGCCTCGGCGGAACCGCCGGCAGCGCCGCCGGACACGTTGATGAGGTTGGCGGCGATGGAACGACCGGCGTCGTCCTGTGCCCGGGCCGCGGCCAGCGCCGCCAGGGTGACGGCGTCGTAGGCCTCGGCGGCGAAGGAAAGATCCTTCAATTGGCCGTCGACGGCGAGCAGCCGTTCCTGGAATCCGGCGGAGGGAAGCTGTCCGGGGACCACGGCACGGGCGCCCTCCAGTGCCTTGGCGCCCAGCTTGGACCCGTACCGGGCGAAGGCTCCATCGCTGAGGATGATGCGGGAGCCGGCGATCCCGGCACTGTCCAGTTCCGCGAGTGCGCCCTGGGCGCCTTCGCGGGCCACCAGGATCACGGCATCGGCACCGGCCTCCCTTGCCGCGCCGGCGGCCCGGCCCGCCTCCCCCGGAGGGAACTCCTCGGTTGCCGCAACGTCCAGTCCGGCCTGGCCCGCTGCTTCGGAAATGGCGACGGCGACGTCCTTGCCGTAGGCGCCTTCCTGGTACACCACGGAAACGGAGGCAGCACCGGCATTCTTCGCAAGCTTCACCAGGACGGGTGCCTGGGCGACGTCCGCGGCGGCCGTGCGGAAGTAGTAACCGCCGGAGTCCGCGCCGGTAAGTCCTGCAGCCGTGTTGGCCGGCGAGATCAGCGGTGTCCTGGCCCGGGAGAGAACATCAATTACAGCGGTTGCGTGGCTCGAATCGGTGGGTCCTACGACAACGTCTGCCTTGCCGGCCACCAGTGCATGTGCCTGTGCCGCGGCATCCTGGCCCGACTCGACCGGCAGGAGTTCCACCGGCCTGCCCTTGTGGCCGCCGGTCGCGTTGATCTCCCTGACCGCGAGCCTGGCCGCGGCAAGCTGGGAGTCATTGAGGAAACTGCTGTCACCGGTGTTGTCCAGGACCAGGCCAACCCGCAGGATGCCGTCGCCTGACGCCTCGACTGACTCTACGCGGACGTTGCCGGTGACTCCGGAACAGGCAGTGGCAGCCAGGAGGGCACACGTGGAGAGGGCGAGCGCCGGACGGATATGGACGGCGGAAACGGGGAAATGCTTCACTCGGCCGGCCGGACGCTTTCGGCCTGCGGGCCCTTCTCGCCTTCGCCGACTTCAAGCTCAACGCGCTGCCCCTCATCCAGCGCGCGGTAGCCCTCACCCAGAATGGCGGACCAGTGGACAAAGATGTCGTCGCCGGATCCGTCAACGGTGATGAAGCCGTAGCCCTTTTCCGCGTTGAACCATTTCACGGTTCCCAGTGCCATGCTGACCAACTCTTTCCGTTGAGACCGGGGACTCAGGAGCCCGAATGATGCTTGCCTGCCCCGAACCGGACCCTGGACTTCACTTTAGCCAATGCCTGCCTGGCGCTGCAGGTGTCCGGGAGTGGAGCCGGGAATAGTTATTTACGCGTGACCGGCCGGACCGGGGACGCTCACCGGTAACCGGGTCCCAGCACCACAACCAGGGGAACCTGGAAGTCCGTGCTGCTGACCAGCGTGGGGACGCCTAGCAGCCGCGCGAGGGCCTGGGCGTTGGCCAGCTGTTCAGGTCCGGCGTAGAAGATGGTGGAACCCTGCTGCGGCGCTCCGGCCCAGTTGCCAACCTGCCCCAGGGTCCAGCCGTCCGCCTGGACGGTTCCGCCCACCCGGCCCGCCAGGCCTGCCGCTCCGGTGGCGTTGTAGACGGCAACGGGCTGGGTCCGGTCAAGGAAGACCTGCGCCTGCGCCGCGGTGGTGGCTTCGGGAACAGCCTCGGCACTGGGCGATGGCCCGGTCGACGCCGATGGCGTGGCTTCCGCAGTAGGTTCCGGGGTGCTTTCAGGACTGGCCGAAGGCGTTGTCCCCGTTTCCGCCAGCGGGGCCGCTTCCTGGCTGGAAGATACCTGGGCACCCGTGCCGCTGAAGCCAAGTTTCGGAAGGATCAGGAAAGACACCAGCCCGATGGCCAGCGCCGCCACCCCTACTGCCAGGATGGGCCAGAGACGTACCCGCGAGGGCGCAGAAGCAGTGCGGTGGACACCTTGCCGCTGGGGGTTTTCCGGGACCTTGTCGAATTCGTCGCGGGCGTATCTGGTCATGGCTGACTTCCTTGGGAATTGCGGCTGGGGGCGCGGGTGGTCCTAGGTGTCGGAGCCCAGGCGCCGGGCGGTCCGGGCACGGTGGCGGGACGTACGTAGTCTACGCAGTCTTTTGACCAGCATGGGATCGTGGGCGAGTGCATCCTCGCGGTCGATCAGGGCGTTCAGCAGCTGGTAGTAGTGGGTGGCAGAGAGGTCGAAGAGCTCCCGGATGGCCTGTTCCTTTGCCCCGGCGTACTTCCACCACTGACGCTCAAGCGCCAGCACCTGCTGCTCGCGTTCATTGAGCGGGGACTCGCGCAGCGTGAAGTCCGCCAGCAGGGTGTTCCGTGGTTCCTGCGCCGGCAATTCCTCGGGCAGATGTTCCCGGGCCGGTTCCGCCACGGCACACTCCTTCGAGGTCTAGGGGAAAATGTCTTACCCCCATGCTACGGACGAATAACAGCCTTGTCATTTGCGTCGGCGAGGGCCGGGACCCGCATCCGAGCCTAAGTGCCGCCGCTCGCCTGCAAGAATGGGACGGTGCCTGAATCAGACGCCTTGTTCGAATTGGAGCAGGACCCCGCCGGAATGGAAGAGTTCGCCGAACTCGCGCGGCGCCCGCTGACGGACCTCGTGGCTCCGGACTGGGCCGAGGCGCTGGCGGGGGTGGAACCCGAGCTTCGCGCCGTCCTCGGCTTCCTGGCAGATGAGGTGGCGGCCGGGCACCAGGTGCTGCCGTCGCCGTCGAACGTCCTGCGCGCGTTCCGCCAGCCCCTTGCCGGTGTGAAGGTCCTGGTGGTGGGCCAGGACCCCTACCCGACGCCGGGTCACGCCGTCGGCCTCTCATTCTCCGTTGACAGGCGCACGCGGCCCATCCCCCGCAGCCTCGCGAACATCTACCGCGAACTGGAGGCGGACCTTGGCATCCCAGCCCGGGTGCACGGCGACCTTTCCGCCTGGGCGGAGCAGGGTGTGCTGCTGCTGAACCGGGTGATGACCGTGCGTGCCGGTTCCGCCGGTTCCCACCGCGGCAAGGGCTGGGAGAAAATTACGACGGCGGCCGTCGCCGCGGTCGCCGCCCGGCAGTCCCCGTACGGCGCGCCCTTGCCGCTGGTGGCCTTGTTGTGGGGCAAGGAAGCCGAATCAGTCCGTCCGCTGCTTGGTGATACCCCGGTGGTGTCCAGCGCCCATCCGAGTCCGCTGTCGGCGTCCCGCGGCTTCTTCGGCTCCCGGCCCTTCAGCCAGGTCAACCGGCTCCTCCGGGAGCAGGGCGCCCGGGACGTAACCTGGGAGCTTCCGCCAGTTCCTTTAGCTTAGGCTTACCTTATGAGCATTGTTCCTGCCGCCACCAGCGCCACCAAGAAGAGCCGCCCCCAGATCAATTTGGAGGTCCTCCGCCGGGAACAGCTCTCGCCGCACATGGTCCGCATCGTGGCTGGTGGCCCGGGCTTTGCTGACTTTGTCAACAACGGCTTCGTGGACCGGTACGTGAAGATTGTCTTTCCGCAGCCCGGCGTCCAGTACCCGTCTCCCCTGGACCTATGGAGCATCCGGGAAACCATGCCGCGCGAGCAGTGGCCCTATACGCGCACGTACACCCTGCGCTGGGTTGATCCGGCCGCCCGGGAACTTGCCATCGACTTTGTGGTGCACGGCGACGACGGGCTGGCCGGCCCTTGGGCGGCCAAGGCACAGCCCGGCGATCCCATCACCTTCACCGGCCCGGGCGGCGCCTACAATCCCAACCCGGAGGCCGGCTGGTACCTTTTTGCCGGCGACGAGGCAGCCCTGCCCGCCATCGCCGCGTGCCTCGAGGCACTGCCTCCGGAGGCGACAGGCCTGGCCTTCCTTGAAGTGGATTCCGACGCCGACGTGCAGCCGCTCACCGCACCGGCAGGCGTGGAAATCACCTGGCTGTTCCGTAACGGCGTACCGGCCGGGTCCAGCGACCAGCTGGTCAGCGCTGTGGCCGGCGCCGAATGGCCTGGTGGCACGGTGGACGTTTTCGCGCACGGCGAGCGGGGCTACATGAAGGCCCTCCGGGAAGTCTTCTTTACCCAGCGCGGCCTGGAACGCAGGCAGGTTTCGCTATCCGGCTACTGGGCGCAGGGACGCGTGGAGGACGTGTTCCAGGCCGAAAAGAAGCTTCCGGTCGGCCAGATCTGACCTTCGGCACCGTCAGCCGGAACCTGCCGCGTGCCGGGTCAGCGCCGGCGGGCGCGGCGCCGCTCGTTGCTTGCCAGGCTCCGGGTCAGTGGCCGCGCCAGGGTGTCGCCCAGGACGATTCCCCCGGCCGTTCCCAGCACAATCGCGCCCGCGCTGAGCATACCCCCGGCACCCAGAAGGATCTCGGCTTCCTCGATGGTGAGTACGTACATGGAGCGGAAAATGGTGAGGCCCGGGAGCAGGATCAGCGCCGCGGGGACTGCCACCACCAGCTGCGGCGCGCCCAGGCGGAGGGCGACCACGCGTGCCAGCAGGCCGATCACCACGGCAGCAAGGGCCGGTGAAAAGCGGTCACCGATGCCGAGCAGCCCGCCGCCAAGCAGGACGAAGTAGCCTGCGACGCCCACAGCCGCGGTGGGCAGCAGGAGCTGCCAGCTGGTCTGTTCCGTGATGCAGATGGCCATCACAGCCACCGCCACGAAGATGACCAGGACCCACAGATCGTAGGCCGGCGGGAACGTCTGCGTGACGTCGATCCGCGGCATCCCCGTCAGTTCACCCACCACAAACGCGACGGCGATGCCGGCCACGATGGCGCCGAAGGTCAGCAGTGTTGAGAGGAACCGTCCGGCCGCCGTGACGGGGAACCCGTTGATGGCGTCCTGCACGGACGAGACAAGGCGACCTGTCGGGAGCAGCAGGAGGATGCCGCCCACCACTACGATCGCCGGCGAGTTGGTCAAGCCGAACTGCCAGAGCAGGAGGGCCAGCTGGGTCACCACGAAGGAGCAGCTGGCGGTAATGAAGAAGTCCGGCACCCGCCAGCGTCCCAGCTGGCGCGCCAGCAGGCTGATGCCGATATTGGCAACGAACGCGATGGCCGAGGCCACCGGGCCGCCGCCCAGCACGCCCACGAACGCCGCCGCGAAAATACCGAAGGCCACCGTGACCATCCAGCGCGGAAAGGGCTTGGGGCTGGTGATCGCCTCATTCAGCCTGCGGATGGCCTCATCCCGGCCCACTCCCCCGGCCACAATGTCCGTCACCAGCTGGTGCACTTTGGCCAGGCCGGCATAGTTGTTGGTCCAGGACCGCACCACGCGCAGCAGCGCAATGGGCGTCTGGTCCTTGGGCGCGTAATTGATGCCCACGGACTGGTTGGTGATGTCCACCTCGATGTTTTTCAGCCCCAGCGCCGCGGTGACAGCGATGATGCTGGTTTCCACCTCCAGCGCGCCGGCACCGTACCGGAACATGGTTTCAGCCAGGTGCAGGGCGAAGTCAAGCGTCTTGCGCGCGGAGGTGTCCACGCCGCCCACCTGGATGGTGGGGTTTGCATAAGGACTGCCAGCCAGCCGGTCCACGATGCTCAACGGCGCCGTCGGCGGGTTTTCACCCTGGACCAGGCGGCGCAGCATCTTCTTCGCCGCAGCATCTTGCCGCAGTTCGGCAGCGGTCAGCGCCTGCGTCTTTGGCAGGCCGTCGGTGTGAGGCCGAACCCCGGAAGACTGGGCACCGGAAAGCTGGGCCCCGGAACGTCCGTCTCCGGCCCGCTCCGGTCCTGTGGCGGCGGGTTCAGGCTTTGCAGGGTCAGATTTCGCCCGTTGCGGGCGGCCTGCCGCCGGGCTCCCGGGTCGGTCAGTCAAGGGTCCCTCCTCCCTGTGCGGTGTGGACTGTGCCGTGGCGTGGACTGCCCGTCAGGATGTACGCCTGCCGGGCAACCTGCCCAGTACCGTGCGGGCCGCCGCAACGGCCCCGCGCGCAAGCCGGTTCGCGTGGAACACGGCAGGCCTGACGGGCATCGCGAAGTCACCCACCAGCTGGACCACCTCGCCGCCGAAGCCCTTCTTGAACTCGTAGCCGCCGTGGCCTTCCTGGTCCTGGCCGGAGATGCCAAACGTTCCGTAGAAGTTGTAGCGCGGATAGCCCTTTTCCAGGGCGTGCAGCATCATGCCCCAATACAGCGACGTGGCGCCGTTGAAGTAGATGTAATCCTGGACGGTGCCGCCGATCACGCAGACCACCTCATCGCCGTAGCAAACGAAGTGGATGGCGGCCACCGTGGCAACGCCCACGGAGTCCGGGAACCGCTCAATGTCCTTGAGGCTGCGCTCATAACTGTCCACCAGGTCCTGGACCACCTTGAGCCGGTTGGCTTTCTTCTTGCTGCCAGTCTCTTCCACTTCGCGGCGGAGGTCGGCGGCAGTGGCGGACTCACTGGCCAGGCGGTCGCTGATGGACTTGCGGTAGGCCGGGATGTCGATCTTGGCCATCATGAGCTTGGTGAACTCAGGGGACGTGCTGCGGAGCAGATGCTCGTAGTAGGCCCGCTCGCGGTAGACGAACCCCTTTTCGTCCCCGGCCCGGCTGAGCGCGGCGTAGAAGTCGTCCAGCGTTTCCAGCGTGGCCTGCTCGAGGAACACGCCGTTCTTCTCTGCCTTCCGGATTGCCTTCCGGGTGCGGTAGCTGGTGCTCATGATCAGCTCTTCCGCGTCCTGGATGCCCTGGAGGCTCTTGATGAACATCCAGTTGACGTTCACGAAGTCCATGTCCAGTCCCTGGTGCCGGAATCCCAGCCCTTCCAGCTGAGCCACGAGCGGACGGTTGTCCAGCACCTCGGGGTGTTCTGCACCGTCCTCGTCCCGGGCGATGTAGTGGATGTTTGGGGAGATGCGCAGCTCGGCTGCTTTGCGTTCGCGGGCACGCTTCCGCAGGAGTCCGACGACGGCGGTCACCAGTTCCCGGTCCGCGTAGTCCATCAGGGGCCCCTTGGCGCATTCGGACACGGTGTAGCCCAGGCGGGTGGTGGTGTAGTTCAGCTTTCCGGCCGCCACGAGTTCGCCGTCCCTGCGTACCCCGAAGAGTTCCACTTCCTGGCCGCGGGCTCGCTGGAACCTGGCAAAGTCGACGGATTGCAGGAAGCTGTTCTGCGGATGCTTCAGGGCGAATGCCTCGAACTCGGCATCGCTGAGGACTGCGGGCTCAAGGCCGGTGGCCGTGGGAACTGGATTCAAGGGGCTTACCTTCTTCGGTGTTCTCGCGGCGTGGCAGGGGCCGCGGTGCGGGAGGGGCTTGAGGCGGCGCACTGCTGGCGCTGGCGGCCGCGGGACGGGTGGGGGTCAGTAGAACTGCTGGCCGGTCCGCGCCGTTTCGATCCGGCGGAACACCCTTTCTGCGCCCTTGACCCAGAGACGGTGCCGCAGTGGCGAGAGCACGTAGTCGTGGCAGCCCACAAAGTCCGTGACCGTCTTGGTGAAGCTGGTTTTGAACATTCCCATGCCGTAGAGGTTGTGGCTCTTGTCCTTGATGCGGGAGGACGGAGGTGTGCCGCAGAAGTCGTATTCGGTGCAGCCAAGTTCCTGCATGCGCCGGATTGCTGTCCACTGGACCAGGTGCGAGTCGCCGTACTGTTTGCGGTTCTGGGTGGAGCCGCCGTCTTTGTAGGTCGCTTTGGCGCCGTAGTTGATCACGAAGGCGCCCACGCTGGGCTTGCCGTCCTCGTAGGCAAAGAAGAAGTTCCCCTGGCCCCGGTTGCAGAATTCGTCCCAGAAGGCGGCGTAGTACTCGTAGCTGCGCAGAGGCATCGAGCCCTTGGCCTTGACCGTGTCCGCCATGAGGTCGTACAGGGCGCGGTACGTTTCCGGCCCCTGTTCCTTGCGCACAACTTCGCAGCCTTCCCGCTCGGCCCGCCGGATGGCGTTGCGGGCGCGGGAAGAGATGTTCTTAAGGACCGTTTCCTCGGATCGGGAAATATCCAGCAGGGCGGTGGAGTCGTTGGACTGGATGTTCGGCGCCTTGACCAGTCCGGCGGCGGCTAGCTGCGCCTGGGCATCAGCAGAGTCAATAATGTCCGGTTCGATCTTGATGGTGAAGACGTTGAGCTTGCGCCCACGGGCAAGTGCGGCACAGGCTTCCAAGGAGGCCTTTAGATCTTTCGGCGCGGCGAGGTCCGGGCCTTTGATGAGGTACCACAGCCGGCCGAGCACGGGGAACTTCTTTTCCAGTACCAGGTTGTAGCTGGCTGTTTCCCGGCTTTCCAGCACCAGGAAGCGGACCTTCCAGCCGCTGCCGTTTTTCACCGTGGCGTAGGCGGCCGACTGCAGCATGTTGCCGCCGTTCGGGTTGGCCGTGACGTGCTTGTCCCAGTTTTCAATTTCCTCGGCGGTGGCAAAACGTGCGGTGAATTCTCGCAAGGGGGCCGTGTCCAATCGGGTTGATGCGCGGTTTCGGTACTCGTGGATGTGTGCGGACATGCAGCCTCAAGTCTAAAGCCTGCAGCAGGACCGGCCTTCCGCCTTGACTCAGGCACCGGGGCTCGCAAGGGTGGGAGGATGCAGCCAGAACGGAAACAGCTGATGCCGCCGCCGGAGGAACGCGCCCAATCCCACCGCGGCAGCATCCAGGTGGCCGCGTTGGCCGGCTTCCTGGCAGCGTCCTTCCTGGTTGCGGCGCTGGGCGGGCTGGCCACCGCCAGCAACGTTGACGGCTGGTACGTCACAGCGGACAAGGCGCCCTGGTCCCCGCCGAACTTCTTGTTCGGGCCGGTATGGACTGTGCTGTACACGGCCATGGCTGTTGCGGCGTGGCTTGTCTGGCGGAAGCGGAGGGCGAACACCAGGCCAGCGCTGACCGCTTACGCCATCCAGCTTGTTCTCAACCTTGCCTGGACTCCGGTGTTCTTCGGCCTGTACCCCATGCTGGGTTCTGCGGCGTTATGGCTGGCACTGGCCATCATCCTGGCACTGATAGCCGCCGTCGCCATCACTGTCCTGCAGTTCGGTCCGATCAGCAGGGCCGCCGGCCTGCTCCTGCTTCCCTACGTGGCGTGGCTGGTGTTCGCTTCCACCTTGAACTGGTGGGCCGCCGTCCATAACTAGCTGCCGCCGGCCGTCCCATCGAGACACCGCAGGTCAGCATTCGACGACGTTGACGGCGAGGCCGCCCATGGCGGTTTCTTTGTATTTGTCGCTCATGTCCTTGCCGGTTTCGCGCATGGTGATGATGACTTCGTCCAGGGAGACGCGGTGCGTGCCGTCGCCCCAGAGCGCCATTTTCGCGGCGTTGATCGCTTTCGCGGCCGCGATCGCGTTCCGTTCGATGCAGGGCACCT
>NZ_JBNHFJ010000009.1:0-180141 GCF_059090105.1 Arthrobacter sp. K410C | reverse complement strand
GTCCGCCGAGGAGAATCAGGCCGCCGAGGATGAAGGACGCCGTGATTGCCCGCAGGATTGCCTTGGGGGCAGTCTTCTTCGGATCCTTCGTCTCCTCGCCCAGGGAGCTGGCGGTGTCAAAGCCGTACATCACGTACCCGGAAGCCATGGCGCCGATCAGGAACACCCCGAAGAAGCCAAGGTCGTGGTCCATGCCGTAGCCCTCGGTGCTGAAGAGGACTTCCGGGCCCCGTACCACGTGCCAGGCAAGGGCAAGGATGAGGAGCACGGCGGCGGCGAGCTCCACGAAGACGCCGATGCTGTTGATCTTGGTCATCAACTTCACGCCGAACGCGTTGATGAGCGTGGAGATGGAGATCATGATGCTGGCGAGCAGCACGCCGGTAAGGGCGAAATCGTATGTCCCGGTGCCGTCTCCGATGATCTGGAAACCGGACCAGATCTGGGGCAGGGTGAGCTGGAGTGCCAGGGCCACGGCCCCGAGCGCCACGATCGAGGAAATGAGCAGCAGCCAGCCCGCCAGCCAGGCGAACGTCCCCGACGAAAGCTGTTTGGCCCAGTTGTAGACCGATCCGGCCACCGGATAGCGGCCGGCCAGCTCGGCGAAACAGAGGGCCACCATGAGCTGGCCGGCGAAGACGATGGGCCAGGACCATGCGTAGGCCGGCCCGGCCATGGAGAAACCAAAGTAGAACAATTGAAAGACGCCGGTGAGGATGGAGATATAGCTGACGCCGGCCGCGAAGCTGGCAAACTTGCCGATGCTGCGGTCCAGGGTCTGGGCATAGCCGAACTCGTCCATGCCACTTGAATCAGTACTCTTGCTGGGTTCCAACATCCGAACTCCTAGATGAGAAAAGCACGATGGTGATGCCCCGCGGCCGCCATTGGACGCGGGTGATATCGGTGGCCGGGCGCCACGCCTGCAGCGCCCGGCCGTTCCCCCCAAATGCTGCTGCTAGCCGGCGGTCCCCACCCCGGCGCCGGCAGATGGGCCAAACCAGCCGCTGGGTGCGGGCTGGATGTTCTGCCAGATGTGTTTTGCTTCGCGGTACTCGTTCAGTCCGGCGTGGCCAAGCTCCCGGCCGATGCCGGACTTCCCGAAGCCGCCCCACTCCGCCTGCGGGACGTACGGGTGATAGTCGTTGATCCATACTGTTCCGTGCCGGAGGCCCCCCGCAACACGTTGCGCCTTTGACCCGTCCGAGGTCCACACCGCGCCTGCCAGACCGTACTCCGTGTCGTTGGCGATGGCCACGGCCTCGTCCTCGGTCCGGAATGTCTCGACGGTCAGCACCGGGCCGAATGACTCCTCCCGCAGCACGCTCATGCCGGAGTGGCAGTTGCCCAGCACCGTGGGCGGGTAGAAAAAGCCGTCGGCAAGTGGGCCCTCGTCCGGGATGTAGCCGCCGCACAACAGTTCGGCGCCCTCCGCGATGCCGGCCTGGACGTAGGCGTGGACCTGGTCGCGGTGCTTGGCGGAGACGAGCGGCCCCGTCTCGGCGTCGGGATCGAACGGCCCGCCCATCCGGATCTTTTTCGCCCGTTCCACCACCTCAGCCACGAACCGTTCCGCGATGGACTCTTCCACGACGAGCCGGGCCCCTGCCGAGCAGACCTGGCCGGAGTGCAGGAACACGGCGGTCAGGGCGTTGTCGACGGCGGCGTCCCAGTCCGCGTCCGCGAAGACGACGTTGGGGTTTTTTCCACCGAGTTCGAAGGCGACGCGCTTCACGGTTTCCGCGGCGGCGGCCATGATTGTCTGGCCGGTGGCCAGGCTTCCGGTGAGGGAGACGAGGTCGACGCGCGGGTCCGAGCTGAGCGGGCCGCCCACCTTCGACCCGCTTCCGGTCACCAGGTTTGCGACGCCGGCGGGAACCCCGGCTTCCGCAAGGGTCTCCATGAGCAGGATGGCGGTGGAGGGCGTGAGCTCGCTGGGCTTGAGCACGAACGAGTTGCCCGCGACGAGCGCCGGGGCCACCTTCCAGGCGGCCTGGAGAAGCGGGTAGTTCCACGGCGCGATGAGGGAACAGACGCCCAGCGGCTCGTACACCACACGGCTGATGGCGTTCGGGCGGCCGGTGTCGATCACCCGGCCGGCGTCGAGGCCGGCGACTTTTCCGTAGTACCGGAAGCACGCGGCAATGTCGTCGATGTCGTATTCGGCTTCGACGAGGCGCTTGCCGGTATCGAGCGCCTCGGCCCGGGCATAGGCGGCCTTGTCCCGCTCCAGCAGTTCGGCCACGCGGAGCATGACCGCCCCGCGCTCAAGGTCGGTGAGCCGCCGCCAGGGGCCGCCATCGAAGGCTGCACGTGCACTGGCGATGGCCCGCTCCGCGTCCTCCGCCGTCGACTTGGCGACAACTGCCACCTCGCTGCCGTCCGCAGGGCAGCGCACGACAGTTGTGCTGCCGTCGGACGCCTCCTGCCAGGCGCCGTCGATGTACAGGCCTTTGACACTGTCGTGCCCCTGCCCGGCCTGGTGGACCTGCTCAACGGTGGCTGTCATTGTTGCTCCTTTTTTGTGCATTAATCATGCCTAGGCCCTGCCTGCCGGGACAGCGGCGGCGTTGCGATCCAGCGGGCTGATGCCGTGGCGGTAGAACTCCGCGTGTTGCGGCGCCAAAGGTGCCTTGCCGGCGATCAGGTCGGCGGCCTTTTCCGCGAGCATCATCACGGGCGCGTAGATGTTGCCGTTGGTGACGTAGGGCATGGCGGAGGCATCCACCACGCGGAGGCCCCGGGTGCCGTGCACGGTCATGTCCAGGGGGTTTACCACGGCCATCGGATCGGAATCCGGGCCCATCTTGGCGGTGCAGGACGGGTGCAGCGCCGTCTCGGCGTCGCGGGCCACCCAGTCCAGGATCTCGGCATCGGTCTGGACCGCACGCCCGGGCGAGAGCTCCCCGCCGTTGAAGGGGTCCATGGCGGACTGGCCCAGGATGTCGCGGGCCACGTGGATCGCCTCGACCCACTCACGGCGGTCCTGGTCCGTGGACAGGTAGTTGAACACCATGGAGGGGTGCACCGTGGGGTCCGTGGACTTGATCTTGAGGGTGCCGCGGGCGTCGGAGTACATGGGCCCGATGTGCACCTGGTAGCCGTGCTTGGCATCCGCCTTCTGGCCGTCGTAGCGCACGGCCACCGGGAGGAAGTGGAACATCAGGTTGGGGTAAGCCACGTCCTCGTTGGAGCGGACGAAGCCGCCGCCCTCGAAGTGGTTGGTGGCTGCCGGGCCCTTCCGGCCAAACAGCCACTGCATGCCGATCCACGGCATGCGCCAGACGTCCAGGGCCGGCTGCATGGACACCGGCTGGGTGCAGGCGTGCTGGATGTAGACCTCGAGGTGGTCCTGGAGGTTTTGTCCGACGCCGGGCAGGTTCACCACGGAGTTGATGCCCAGGGAGTTCAGGTGGGCGGCGTCGCCCACGCCGGAGAGCTGGAGCAGCTGCGGTGTGTTGATGGCACCGCCGGCCAGGATAACCTCGCCCGCGTTCACCTGGTGGGTCTTGCCGTTGCGGCGGTAGGTGACGCCGGTGGCCACGTTGCCCGTGAAGTTGATCTTGGTGGCCAGAGCCCGGGTCAGGACGGTCAGGTTGTTCCGGCCGAAATTGGGCCGCAGGTAGGCTCGCGACGCCGAGAGCCGCTGGCCCTTGTGCACGTTGCGGTCAAAGGCTGCGAAGCCTTCCTGGCGGTAGCCGTTGACGTCGTCCGTCAGGGGATATCCGGCTTCCTGCGCGGCGGCGAAGAACGCCTGGAAGAGCGGGTTCGTGGCCGGACCGCGTTCCAGGACCAGCGGGCCGTTATGACCGCGGAGTTCGTCGTCCGGGTCGGCGGCGAGCGCGTTTTCCATCCGGTTGAAGTACGGCAGGCAGTGCGCAAAGTCCCAGGTTTCCATGCCGGCGTCGGCGCCCCAGCGCTCGTAGTCGAGGGGGTTGCCTCGCTGGAAGATCATGCCGTTGATGGAGCTTGAGCCGCCCAGGACCTTGCCGCGGGCATGTGCCACGCGGCGGCCGCCCATGTAGGGCTCGGGGTCCGACTCGTAGCGCCAGTCATAGAGCGGGTTGCCGCTGGGGAAGGTGAGCGCGGCGGGCATCTGGATGAAGAGGTCCCAGGGGTAGTCGCTCCGTCCGGCCTCGAGGACCAGGACGCTGGCCTGGCCGCCGTCGCTCAGCCGGTTGGCGAGCACGGAGCCCGCGCTTCCGCCGCCGACGATGACGTAGTCGTAGTGGGTTTTTGTCATGCTGCAAACTCTCCTTCTACCTGGCGCCGGTCAGTGGCCCAGGGCGGGTCGTCGTTTCTTCCGAATACGAAAGGTTGACCGTGTTAGCCGGAGAATCCGCGGTATTCCCTGGTGTGGCGTAGGTCATAACCAAGGAGAGTAATGCAGTTTGAACAAGTGTTCAATAGGAAAACTGGACATCTGTTCAAAAATTTACGGCGCCGAAACATCCGGCTGCGTTTGGGGGCGGAAAGAGGGTGGCGGGATGTCGCGTATGTCGGACTTCCGCCCGAATGTGACAGCGCTGTGGCGGGGGCAAAAGGGCGCGCCGACTTACGGCATGGAGGCCGGGCCTCTCCAGGTGACGGTGCCGCGTAGAGGCTGCTAAGCGGCGAAGGCGATCTCTTCGGTGCGGGTGATGCTCCGCCGGATGGATTCCTTGTCCACGCCGAGGAGCGCAGTCAGCCACATGCCGTTCTGCACAACGACGATATCGGCCGCACGTTCCCTGCATTGCTTGCCGGACAGCTCCGGCCTGGCATTGGCTATCAGGGCTGCGAGCCCGTCCAGGTAGCGGTCAAAGGCCGCCGCGTTGATCAGGGCAAAGTCTTCGTGCGCCCTCGCGAGCGCCCACAGGTGAAGGCGCAGGGACAGGTACCGTGTGGTCAGGAGTTCCGGGCCGGCAACGCGTCGAAGGGCGTTCTGGAGCTGCTCGTCCGGAGGCAATGCAGGGTCCGGCGCAACGAGCGCGAGGTCGTGTTCGTCGACGCTGTGCAGCACGGCACGGATCAGGCTGGACTTGTCTTCGTAGTAGTAGTTCACCAGCCCGAGGGCGACCCCTGCCTCCCGGGCCACGGCACGCATGTTCACACCCGAAATCCCATGGCGGGACAGCAGGTCCAGCGCCGCTTCAAGAATGCGCTGCTGCCGGTCAACCTGCTCGCCCTGTTCACGGGAGTTCACGGTGCTTGTGTCCACCCGGCCAGAATATGGGGAAACCGCGGCTGCTGCACCTCGCCGTGCCTGATGATGAACCCGCGCCCTGCCACTAATGCGCCTGGCCGGCGCCTATTTCGACGATAAGAACGCCGGCGGAAATGAGCAGGATCCCGAAAGCCATGGTGGGCGTCAATGGCTCCTTGAACAGCACACGGCTGGCCGCCGCTGTCAACGCCACGCCGCAGGCCACCCAGATGCCATACCCCACGCCAAGGGGCATCCCATGGTCAAGCGCCAGGCTCAGGAAACCGAAAGCGGCAACATAACCCAGGACGATGGGAACCAGCCACAGCTTCTTTTTCAGGCCCTCCGAGGCGCGCAGGGACATGGTTGCCGCAACTTCGGTGAGGATGGCCAGGCCGAGGAAAAACCAAGTCATGCCTGCTCCTCCCCGCGGGCGGCACGGTGCGCTTTCTGCGAGCCGGCTTCGACCGTGATGACGCCCGCCAGGATCAGCGCGATGCCGAAGCCCATCAGCCAGGTCAGCGGCTCGTCGAAGATCGCCGCCGACAGCACCGCAGTCGCGGTGACGCCGCCGGCGCCCCAGGCGCCGTAGGCGACGCTGATGCTCATTCCCAGACGCAGGCAGACGGTCAGCAGGAAGAACGCGGCGGCATACCCGGCCACAACCAGGACATACCAGCCCGGCGCTTCAAGGGCCGCCTTCAGGGCAAGGGTGGCACTGACTTCCGTGACGATGGCCCCGCCGAGGTAAAGCCAGCGCTTCACTCCGTTCCCCCTTCACCGATCAGGCCGAGGAGGTGGGCCACGATTGCCGCCCTGTCCGCTTTCCCGGGCGCACCCACGCCGCTGGCCTGGGCAGCCCACAGTCCATCCGCCGCCAGCCGGGCAGTCAGAAGCCTCGTCCGCTGTGCAGGTGGCGTCCCGTCAGGGATCAGGAGCCAGTGATCCAGATGCCGGGCCCAGGCCTCCTGCAGGTCAGTCCGGCATGATGAGTGGAACCACAAGGCCCACTCCGCGCGCATGTTCTGCCCGTCAGCCGCCGCCTGGACATAGGAGCGGTACCGTTCCTCCACCGTTCCTTCGCTGCCGCCGACGAGCGCGGCCATTCTGCGCTCCAGCTGGCAGGCAGCGTACTCGACCAGGGCGACCATCAACGCATCCCGGTTTGGAAAGTGGTACATCAGACCGGGCTTGGTGACGCCTGCCTCCGAAGCCACTGCATCGAGGGTGATGGCGGCACCCTGGCTGCGCGAGGCCACGCGCAGGCCCGCTTCAAGGATTTGGGGACGCTGGCTCTCTCTCACACTCAAACTTTACCATCTGGACGGTAAAGTTTGAGCGCCGTTCACGCCCTCTGCAAGCCGTCCCAAAAAGACGCAGCGCGACGTTTCTTGACGCTCCACTACGCCGTGTTGAGCGTCCGCGTCGTCCCGTGAACGCCTGCTACAGGAACGATTGTGGCCCCGCTGGGGGCTCCGTACTCTCAACTCAGCATCAGACCCAGCAAAGGAATTCCAATGTCAAAACCAACAGAGAAGAGCCCGCAGAACGCGGGAAACTCCACCCGCATTGTCGCCGGCCAGGCAGCACCCA
Organism: Arthrobacter sp. K410C; assembly: GCF_059090105.1. Classification (NCBI taxonomy): domain Bacteria; kingdom Bacillati; phylum Actinomycetota; class Actinomycetes; order Micrococcales; family Micrococcaceae; genus Arthrobacter; species Arthrobacter sp. K410C. The sequence continues at coordinate 173,363 of NZ_JBNHFJ010000009.1, read as the reverse complement.
AGCGGCCCCTTGGGCTGAAGATCGGTATCGCCGCAGCAGTCCTCGCCCTCGTTGGCGGAGGCGCCGCCGTCGCCTCCGCCGTCAGCAGCAACAACTCCGGCACTGCCCCGGCCGCCGAGGCCGCCCCCGCCGGTAACCCCGCAGCCGAACTCAAGCTTGGCTACTTCGGCAACGTCACCCACGCTCCGGCACTGGTGGGCGTGAGCCAGGGCCACATCGCCAAGGAGCTCGGGGACACCAAACTCAGCACCCAAGTGTTCAACGCGGGCCCCGCAGCGATCGAGGCGCTCAATGCCGGAGCCATTAACGCCACCTACATCGGCCCCAACCCGGCCATCAACTCGTTCGTCAAGAGCCAGGGCGAGTCGATCCACATCATCGCCGGCGCAGCCGCAGGAGGCGCGCAGCTGGTGGTCAAGCCGGAGATCAACTCCGCGGCCGACCTTAAGGGTAAGACGCTCGCATCGCCGCAGCTCGGTGGCACGCAGGACGTGGCCCTCCGCGCCTGGCTCGCCTTCGAGGGCTACAAGACCAACGTGGACGGCAGCGGCGACGTCGCGATCAACCCGACCGAAAACGCCCAGACGCTCAAGCTGTTCCAGGACGGAAAGCTCGACGGCGCGTGGCTGCCGGAGCCGTGGGCGTCGCGGCTCGTGCTGACCGCCGGAGCGAAGGTGCTGGTTGACGAAAAGGACCTCTGGGACGGTTCCCTCTCCGGCAAGCCCGGCGAGTTCCCCACCACCATCCTCATCGTGAACCAGAAGTTCGCGGCCGAGCACCCGGACACCGTGAAGGCGCTCCTCAAGGGCCACGCGAAGTCGGTGGATTGGCTGAACAGCGCGTCCGGCGCCGAGAAGGCCAGCGTCATCAACGCCGCCCTCAAGGAGGCGGCCGGCGCGGAGCTGAAGGCGGACGTGATCGACCGCTCGCTGAAGAACATCGTGTTCACGGTGGACCCGCTGGCCGGAACCTACCAGAAGCTCCTGGCCGACGGCGTCACTGCCGGGACCACCAAGCAGGCCGACATCAACGGCATCTTTGACCTCACAGCACTCAACGAGGTGACGGGCGGGAAGACCTCCGCGGCCGGCCTCGGCAAGGAGTAGCGGCGGCAAGACAGCGTTACCCGAACAGCGCCCGCTTTGGCAGGACGGTAAGCCGTCTCTGCTGAAGCGGGCGTTTGCCGCTCCGCCCTACCCAACCAGGCCCCCGTTCATCTCAGCACGCGTGGGCGGATTGGCTCCGCGGCGGGAGACGGTAACGGCGGCTGCCCGGGCAGCGTGCTCAAGCAGCTCGGCGAGGCTTTCGGCAGGCAGTTCGCGGAGGTCCTTGCGGTTTTGGGCGCCGTCCAGGCCGCGGTCCACGATGCCGGACAGCAACGCGGCCATGAAGGAATCCCCTGCGCCCACGGTGTCTGCCACGTCCACCTTGGGGGCCGGGCACTCCGCCTCGCCGGCCGCCGTGATGCCCCAGGGCCCGGCCTCGCCGCGGGTGACCACCACCATCGCCGGCCTTTCGGTCCTGCCGAGGGTCATCCACCGCCGGGCCGATTCCAGCACATCCTCCCCCGGGTACAGCCAGGCCAGGTCCTCGTCGGAGGCCTTGACCACGTCCGCGAGGGACACGAACTTCTCAGTATGGCGGCGGGCGTAGTCCACGTCCGTGATGATGCTGGGCCGGCAGTTGGGATCAAAGCTGATGGTGGCGGACGGGTGCGCGTATTCGACGGCGGCGAGGACGTCGGTTGCGCCCGGCGCCAGCATCGTGGCAATGGACCCGGTGTGCAGCAGGGTGGTGCCTTGCAGCATGAAGCCCAGCCGGTCGGCGATGCCGGGAAGCTCCCAGGCGAGGTCGAACGTGTAGGTGGCGGCGCCGTCGTCGTCCACCAGGGCGGTGGCCACGCTGGTAGGCAGGTCATCCGGGCCGAGCGGAAGCATCACTGAACTGGCGCGCAGGTGCGCAGCCACGGAATCGCCGTAGGCGTCCCGGCCATAGCGGCCGATGAACTGCACCGGGTGGTCCAGACGGGCCAGGCCCACCGCGACGTTGAGCGGGCTGCCGCCCACGTGGGCCTCGATCCCCGAGGCGCGCTGGACAACGTCAACAAGGCCTTCGCCAATAACAGTGAGCATGGTCATACTCTGCCAGACATGGGCCGCTGCCAGCAGTTCGTGTCAGCGCAGCAGCGCCGCCACCAGTTCCCGGCACGTCCGGTAGGCCTCCGCGCCGGGATCGATCAGCGCGAAGTGGTCGCCGGGGACGCTAACCAGCTGCGGGGGCACCCTGCCGGAGCGGCCCGTGTCAACATACGCTGCGGACATTGCCGGCGGGACGTCGTCGTCATCCTCGGCATGGACGGCGAAAACGGGGACGTCCAGCGGCAGCGCGGCCACCGGATCCGCGTACCGGTACCGGCCGGGAAGGTCCGACGGCGGCCCGCCCAGCAGGTTAACCACCGCACCGTTGCTCAGGTGGAGCCTTTCGGCCCCGGCCAGGTCCAGGACGCCGGACTGGCTCACCACGCCGGCGAGCCGGACGCCCGCGTGGTCCGCCCGGACCTCCCGGTCCTCCTCCGGCAGGCCCAGAAAGCCCAGCCTGTCCCTTCCCGCCGCCCAGACCGCGAGGTGCCCGCCCGCCGAATGGCCCAGCGCCACCACCTTTCCGAGGTCCAGCGAGTGAGGCCCCGCCAGTTCACGCAGCTTGTCGATGCCGGCCAGGATGTCCTGGAAGGTACCCGGCCAACCGCCGCCGTTGCCTGCCCGCCGGTACTCCAGGTTCCAGGCCGCGACGCCATGCTCGGCCAGGTCCAGGGCCAGCGGTTCGCCCAGTTCCGCGCCGTACGTTGAGCGCCAGTAGCCGCCATGGATGACCACCACCACGCCCCGCGGCCCCGTTCCGGCCGGCCGTGCTGGCAGGAAAAGTTCGCCCCATTGACTGAAGTCCGGGCCGTATTGGTAGCGGTGGCGCTCGATCATGAGCCGAGACTACAGCGGGCGCGGCACCTCCGCCGTGCCTTGCCGGGGCCTGCCCCGCATGGTTAGCTGGGGTCCATCCGGCACATCATTGGGGGAATCATGAGCCAGGTCCGCACCTCGTCCTTGTATACGCGCACGCTGTTCAGCGGCATCGCCCTCGGCGTGCTCGCCGTTCTCATCATGTTGTCCTCGAACTGGTTCATGCAGGGAATCGGCATCAACGCGCTCAACAGCGGCAACCCCGTGGCGGCCTTCCTCGCCCAGCTGTACGGGTTCCTGGCACTGGCGTGCCTGCCGTTTTCAGCCGCGCTTATTTCCGCTGCACTGGTGATGCGGTTCCTGGACCTCCGGCTGCCCGGCCCTGGACTGCCCGCACCGGCCGCCGGCCGCGAAGGCGTGCCCGACGGCAACGGCGAGTAACGCCGTCGTTCTTTAGCGTTTGGCAGGGGACCTTTGTGGGCACGTTTCTGTCATGGATTCCTCTGAAACGGTCACCACCCACGATTCGACGGTCGACGACTGGACCCGCGCCCTGGCCGAGTCCACCGGCTCGCCCGGTGGCGGCGCCGGCACGGGCGTCATGCTGGCCATCGCTGCGTCCCTGACCTCCATGGTGGCCGGCTACTCGGAGAAAGAGGACGACGGCGGCATGGTCGCCTCCATCAGGGAACGCGCCCAGCAGCTCCGCCGGGAGGCCCTCAAACTTGCCGATGACGACTCCGCGGCATCCCGGGCCTTCGGCGCCGCGTTCCGGCTGGACCCGGGACCGGAGCGGGACGAGGCCATCCGCAACGCATCCGTGGACGCTGCCAAAGCCTCGGCCGTCCTCGGCGAGCGCGCCATCGAAGCCATTGACGACCTCGCCTGGCTGGCGGACAAGGGGAACCCTGCCTTGGTCGCGGACGTCGTCGTCGCGTTCGGCGCCCTCCGCGCGGCGGTGGCCGGGGCGCGGACAAACGTCAGCTTCGACTTGGGGTCGCTGCGGTCCGCCGGCACCTCGCTGGAGGATGTCCGGGAGCAGCACCCGGACCTGTGGGCCAATGTGGAACGCCTCACCGCCGCCCTGGACCGGATCGACGGCCTGGCCGCCCGGATTGATGACCGCGCCGCCCCCACCGATAGCATCTGAGACGGCGGTGGTCACCTTGGCGCTTGCTGTTGCCTGCTGCTCGGGGCGGCGTGGGTGTTGAACTAGTTAGGCGTCCTCGAGCTGCAGGTGCGGTGTGGGCCGGCGGAACCCGCGGGTAAGGAACGCCAGGTACACCAGCCCGAGCCCTGCCCAGGCCAGGCCCAATGAGAAGGACAGGCTGCTCAGGCTTGTCCAGAGCCAGACGGTCAGCACCAGCCCGGTACCGGGCAGCACCAGGTTGTTGACCAGGCCCTTGGGTCCCCGCTCCTTCCGGTTGATGAAGTAGTGCTTGATGACGGACAGGTTGACCACCGAGAAGGCAACGAGGGCGCCGAAACTGATCAGCGACGAAACAGTGGCGAGGTCGAGCACCAGGGCAAGCAGTGCCACCGCTGAGGTCAGGACGATCGGGACCACCGGTGTGCGCAGCCGCGGGTGCAGCCGTCCCAGGACTGCGGGCAGGACGCGGCTGCGGCCCATGGAAAAGATGATCCGGGAAACCGACGCCTGGGACGTCAGCGCCGACCCCAGGCTGCCCGCAATGTAGGCGGCGGTGAAGAATGCCACCAGGAAGTTGCCACCCGCAGTGCCCACCACTTCGATCGCTGCGGAGTCCGGGCTGGCAAAGGTGCCCACCGGAAGCAGCAGGTGGCTGATGTAGGCAAGGCCCAGGAAGATCAGGCCGGCCAGGACGGTGGTCAGCATGATGGCCCGGGGGATGTTCCGCTGCGGGTTCCTTGTTTCTTCGGCGAAGGTGGAAACCGCGTCAAAGCCCAGGTAGGACAGGCACAGGATGGCGGCGCCGGCCAGGATGGGTGACAGTCCGCCCGCACCGTCCACTCCCGTGAAGGGGGCCAGGAGGTCAACTGTTCCCGAGCCGCTGACCGAGACCCAGGCGAGGACAACGAATAGCACGATGAACAGGCCCTGGAGTCCCACCACCACGAAGTTGGCCCGGGCCACGGCGGTGATGCCGACGATGTTCAGCACGGTGACGGCCACGATCGAGACGACGATGAACAGCCACCCCGGCACGCCCGGGAAGGCAGCGTTCAGGTAGATGCCGATCAGCAGGTAGTTGATCATTGGCAGGAGCAGATAGTCGAGCAGCAGGGACCATCCGGCCATGAAGCCCAGCCCCGCACCGAATGACCTCGTTGCGTACGTGTAGGCGGAGCCGGCAAACGGGAAGGCCTTGGCCATCCTCCCGTAGGAACGGGCGGTAAAGAGCATAACCACCAGCGCGGCAGCGTAGGCCGCGGAGAGGCGCCCGCCGGTCAGTTCGACGACGATTCCGTAGGTGCTGAAGATGGTCAGGGGAACCATGTACACCAGGCCGAGCAGCACCAGCGAAGGAACCCCCAGCACGCGGCGCCAGCCGGTTCCGTTTCTTTCGGCCTCAGTTTCGGGCGGGCTCCCCTTCGCGGGGTTCTGGGTATCAAAGGCGGAGGTCATGGGGGTCCTAAAGGTTCAGGCCTGCGAAGTCGGGGGCGGTACAGGGAACGGGAACGATCTGGGGAGGACGGTGCGCCCGGGAGTCTGGCCGCGCCGTTCGTGGCCACTTTCCTTCTGTTGACTTCGATGCTTGCGAAAGTCCAACCGGCACTCCATAAATGAATGGTGTTCATTTAGTAAACCAGTGACGCCGGTCACGGGTCAAGAGCCTGCGTCGTGTTACGTCCGCGTCATGCGGGGCCGGCCAAGGCCTCGAAGTCGCATTCCCGTCCCCTGTCCTACCGCCGCCGTAAGCTGGGAGCATGCCGAGTAACTGGGAAAGCCTTGACGCGCCGCTGCGTGATTCCGTGCAGCACAACGTGGAGATCTACGAGCGCGTCCGCCCCGCCCTGAAGCTTGTCACCAAGGACGTCCTGCTGATCATGCGGGACATGTTGAAAGACACCGAGGTCACCCCACTCTTCGTCACCGGCCGGACCAAAACGGTGGAATCGTTCAAGGAAAAGATCTCCCGGACCGAGGAGCCCCTGGAGCCGGGCGGGCCCCGCGTGCTGAAATTCCCGGACCCGTTCCGGACCCTTAATGACATGGTGGGGATCCGGGTGATCACCAGGCTGCCGGCCGAGAACGCGACCGTGGCCAACCTGATCAAGCGCCAGCGCCAGCTGTTCGACTGCCGCGGCGACCGCGAGAAGGACATCGGCTCCATCGAATCCGGCACCTACGGGTACTCCAGCCGGCACCTGATCCTGCGGACCATCCAGAACGAGGCCGTCAAGGAGTACCAGCAGGTCTTCAACCCGGATGCCCAGCCCAACGGCAGCTACTTCTTCGAGTGCCAGATCCGGACTATCTTCGCGCATGCCTGGAGCGAGATTGAGCACGACATCCGCTTCAAGGCTGAGGACCCGCGCGCCTGGACCCCACATTTCGACCGCCAGTTCACTGCCACTGCCGCCATGCTCGAAACGGTGGAGACGGCCTTCGCGGACCTGCATGAACGCTACGAGGAAGTCCGCAGCTTCTGGGACATGGACGGCGAGGGTGCCGCCCCGCTCACACCCAACCGGATCCGCGACGTCTGGCGGACCCTGCTTCCGCACGTTGACCGCAAGGTGGACGACGACTGGGGCTGGGCTGCCGAACTCCTCGCCGCGCACGGGCTCAACCAGACCATGCAGCTGGCCGGGCTGCTCAGCGCCAACCGCATCACCGAGGTCCGCAAGGCTTTGGATCACCGCTACTCCCCCGGCCCGGACCGCCTCCTCGATGACCTTCTGCTGTGGCAGTACGGCACGAAGCACATCGACCTCACTGCCGAGGCTTCCGACGTCGTCCCGCACCCCCGGCGCGACAGCCTCCTGCGCCGGCTCAAACAGATCGAGCGTTACCGGCTGACGAAGAAGTAGGGCCGCGGCGGGCCGGGGTGCCAGGAGGGGCGGTGGAGTCCCGGACTATCAGGTGGGTGGCAAGTTCAACGCGGTGGGAATCCAGGACTTCCCCGCGCGCCTGGCGCAGCAACGACCGGAGCGCTGCACGCCCCATCTCCTCCAACGGCTGGGCCACGGAGCTCAGGGCAGGCACGGATTCCTCGCCCTGCTTCGTGCCGTCAAAGCCAATCAGGCTCATATCTTCCGGAACGCGGATGCCATGGCGGCCTGCCTCGCCTAGAACCCCCAGCGCGATGGCGTCGCTTCCGGCGAAGATGGCGGTGGGGCGCTTTTCCAGCTGCAATAACGCTTTCAGCCCGGCAACTCCGCTCTCCCTGCGGAACCGGCCGCCGGAGACAATGTAGTGGGGGTCCACCGTAAGGCCACGGGCCATCAGGGCGGCCATGTAGCCGTGCAGCCTGGCCTGGTTGCATTCGGCCCTTTCGATGCCGCCGATGTAGGCGATGCGCTGATGCCCCAGTTCGAGCAGATGTTCGGTTGCGGCCTTGCCGCCGGCCCAGTTGGTTGCCCCTACGCTGACGACATCGGCCGACGGCGGGTTTAGCGGGTCGATAACGACGACGGGAATCTTTCGGCGCCGGAAGGCCTGCAGCTGCCCGGTGCTGAATGCAGAGGTGACCACGATCATCCCTGCCCTGCCTTCTTCCAGCATGCGCTGGGCACGGCGTTCCGGGCTCTGCAGGTTCGAGGGTGACGGTCCGGTGACGCTGACCAGGATCTCGACGTCGGCGGCTGCGGCGGACTGCAGGATGCCGTTGAGGACCTCAATCATGTAGGCAGAGTCGAGCACGTCGATCACCACCTCGATGACCGTTCTTACTTCCGCAGCGGACCGGCGCTGCAGCGGGGACTGGTATCCGGCCTGCTCCAGCGCGGCCAGGACGCGGGCACGCGTTTCCGGCGCCACGTCTTCACGGCCGTTCACCACCTTCGAAACGGTTGGTGCCGAGACGCCGGCCTGCATTGCCACCATGGCGAGTGTGGGCTTGGCCCTCTCCGGGATCTTCATTGACATCGAGGCTCGCAACCTTTCGAAATTTTCGTGAGCTTCATTCTGCAGATGCAGCCGCAACACCGTCAAGAGCCGCTCGCGGTGCGAGATAATTCCGCCCAGAACATCTTGACCTAGGCCTATCCGGCCCTTTAGTTTAGAGCGTGATCTAAATCACGCGTTCGAAATATTTCGAACAAGGTCGTTCTGAGCCACCCCCAATATTTGCGAAGAAGCAATTTCAGATGGAGAAGCAATGAAGCAGCCCCAGACCTCCCGCCGCTCTTTCCTCGCCCTTGCAGCCCTCACTCCGTTCGCCGTCGCCGCAACCAGCGCGTGCGGCACCTCCGGGCCGGGAACCTCGAGCGCAGGCGGGGGTGCCAGCATGTGGTACCTGTCCGGCGAGCCGAACCAGACAACCATGCAGAAGGCCGTTGACGCGTTCAATTCGGCGAACCCGGACAACAAGATTCAGGTCACCTACTTCCAGAATGACGCCTACAAGACCAAGATCAAGACCGCTATCGGAGCCGGCCAGGCACCCACCATCATCTACGGCTGGGGCGGCGGCACGCTGAAGACCTACGCGGAAGCCAGCCAGGTGGAGGACCTGACCGGCTGGTTCGAGGAGAACAAGGACCTCAAGGAAAAGTTCTTCCCTTCCTCCTTCGGCGCAGCCACCGTGAACGGCAAGATCTACGCCCTGCCCAACCAGTACGTAGCCCCGATCGTCCTGTTCTACAACAAGGAACTGTTCGAGAAAGCCGGCGTCCAGCCGCCCGCGACCTGGGATGACGTCATGTCGCTGGTCAAGACCTTTAACGACATGGGCGTGGCACCCTTCTCGCTCGGCGGGCAGTCCCGCTGGACCTCCATGATGTGGCTGGAATACCTGCTGGACCGCATCGGCGGCCACGAGGTCTTCAACGCAATCTTCGAGGGCAAGCCGAATTCCTGGCTGGACCCGGCTGTGATTGAGACCGGAACTAAGATCCAGGAACTCGTCTCCGCTGAAGGTTTCATCAAGGGATTCTCCTCGATCACCGCAGACTCCAACGCCGACCAGGCCCTCCTGTTCACAGGCAAGGCCGCCATGATGCTGCACGGCACCTGGACCTACGGCGGCATGAAGAAAAACGGCCAGAACTTCGTCCAGGACGGGAAACTGGGCTTCGTCCAGTTCCCCACGGTTCCCGGTGGAAAGGGCGACCCCAAGAACGGCGTCGGAAACCCGGCCCAGTACATGTCGATCTCCTCCAAGGCGAACGAACAGGAAAAGGAGTCCGCGAAGAAGTTCTTCAAGGACGGCATCCTGACCGAAACAGTCATTGACACCTACATCAACTCCGGGTCCGTACCCATTGTTAACGGCATCGAGGACAAGCTGGACAAGTCCGAGGACAAGGAGTTCCTGAACTTCGTCTACGACCTCGCCAAGAACGCCCCGAACTTCCAGCAGTCGTGGGACCAGGCCCTGAGCCCCACCGCAGCCGAGGCCCTGCTGAACAACATCGACCAGTTGTTCCTGAAGTCGATTACGCCGCAGCAGTTCGCCGAGAACATGAACGCCACCCTCGGAAAATGAGTAACACCGTCTCCACCGCGCCCCGGACCGCTGTCACCAGGGGCGAGTCCGAACAAACCGGGAAGCGCAAGGCAGCACTTGCGTGGCTGACTGTGCCAGCGCTGTTCTTCTTCCTGGTCTTCGCCGTAGTGCCGCTGGCCGGCGTCTTCATCCTCAGCTTCGCCAGCTGGGACGGCATCGGCGCCATCGGTCTGGCAGGCATGGCCAACTGGTTCTCCGTCCTCGCGGACCCCGGCCTGTACAACGCCCTGGGGCTCACCTTCCTGATCATGATCGCCTCCTGGCTGGTGCAGACTCCGATCAGCCTCCTCCTGGGGGTCTTCACAGCAGGAAGCCAGCGTTACCGCGCAGCCCTGGCAGTGCTGTACTTCCTGCCCCTGCTGCTCTCCTCAGCGGCGGTAGCCATTGCGTTCAAGGCCCTGCTGGATCCGAACTTCGGCCTGGCCACGGGTCTCGGCCTGCCGTTCCTTGCGCAGGACTGGCTTGGTGTCCCGCACCTGGCCCTGGGACTGGTCATCTTCGTGATCGCCTGGCAGTTCGTACCGTTCCATACGCTCATCTACCAGGGCGGCGTGCGGCAGATTCCCAAGTCCCTCTACGAAGCGGCCGAGATCGACGGGGCGGGCGTCATCAAGCAGTTCTTCCACATCACGCTGCCCCAGTTGAAGTACACCATCATCACCTCATCCACCTTGATGGTGGTGGGATCGCTGACGTACTTCGACCTGATCTTCGTCCTCACCGGCGGCGGCCCGGGCAACTCCACCAGGATCCTTGCCTTGGACATGTACCTGCGGGGCTTCCGGGCCAACCTGATGGGCCCCGCCAGCGTCATCGCCGTCATCCTCGTCATCATCGGCCTTGCCCTTGCCTTGCTCCTCCAGCGCCTCGGAGGCAAGGACAAGCAGGGCAGCCAACTGGAAGGGCTGTAGCGTGAGCACCGTCTTGAACACCAGCACGGAGGAAACCAGGGCCGGCGCCGCTGCAGCCTCGTCAGGCCGCACACCGGGTCTGGGCTCCAGGTTCCGGCGGCTCAACATCCCCGCGGGGCTGGGCGGCTGGCTCTGGCTGGCCATCATCATCATTCCCGTGTACTACGTGGTGATCACCAGCCTGAAGACACAGGAAGGCTACTTCGGCCAGAACCCGCTGGCGCTTCCCACCTCGCCCACGCTGGAAAACTACCAGCTGGTCCTTGAGGCGGATTTCGCCAGGTACTTCATGAACAGTGCCATCGTGACGATCGGTGCCGTAGCACCCGCCGTACTGATTTCCTTCATGGCCTCCTTCGCCATCGTGCGGGGCAGCGGCAGGTTCCTGAAACTGGTCAACGGCATGTTCCTGATGGGCCTGGCGATTCCGCTCCAGGCGACGATCATCCCCATCTACCTGATGATCATCCGGCTCAACCTGTACGACAGCCTGCTGGCACTGATCTTGCCGTCCATTGCCTTCGCCATCCCTCTGACGGTCCTGATCCTGTCCAACTTCATCCGCGACGTACCGAACGAACTGTTCGAATCGATGCGGCTGGACGGCTGCAGCGAATGGCAGATCATGTGGCGGCTGGCCCTCCCGCTGACCCGTCCGGCCATCGTGACCGTCGCCATCTACAACGGCCTGCACGTCTGGAACGGATTCCTGCTGCCGCTGGTCCTCACCCAGAGCCCGGAGCTACGCGTGCTGCCCCTCGCTTTGTGGACCTTCCAGGGCGAATACAGCGTCAACATCCCGGCCGTGCTCGCCTCCGTGATGCTGAGCACGCTGCCCATCCTGGTGCTCTACGTCGTGGGCCGCCGCCAGCTGCTCAGCGGCCTGACCGCCGGCTTCAGCAAATAGAAAGGATTTCTCCTATGACCACCGCGAAACCCCTGCGGGTAGGCATGGTGGGCTACGCCTTCATGGGCGCCGCCCACTCCCACGCCTGGCGCACCGCGCCCCGGTTCTTCGACCTGCCGCTGCAGCCGGAACTCACCGCCGTCGCCGGCAGGAACGCCGAGGGCGTACGCGCGGCAGCGGACAAGTTCGGCTGGGAATCGGTTGAAACGGACTGGCGCCGGCTGATCGAGCGGGACGACATCGACCTGATCGATATCTGCACGCCGGGCAATACCCACGCCGAGATCGCCATTGCCGCCCTTGAGGCGGGCAAGCATGTGCTGTGCGAGAAGCCGCTGGCGAACTCCGTGGAGGAAGCCGAACGGATGACCCTGGCAGCTGAAACCGCCGCCAAGCAGGGCATCGCCTCCATGTGCGGCTTCAGCTACCGCCGCACGCCTGCCCTGGCCCTGGCCAAGCGGTTCGTGGAACAGGGCCGGCTCGGCGAGATCCGCCACGTCCGGGCCCAGTACCTCCAGGACTGGCTGTCCGACGCCAACGCCCCCATGACTTGGCGGTTGGACAAGAGCAAGTCCGGGTCCGGTTCCCTGGGCGACATCGGGGCCCACAGCATTGATGCGGCCCAGTGGGTCACCGGCCAGAACATCACCGGGGTGTCGGCACTGCTCGAAACCTTCGTCCCTGAACGCCCCCTGGCGGGCGACCTGGTAGGACTGGGCGGGCACGGCGACCTCAGCAGCGACGCGCCCCGGGGGAAGGTCACCGTCGATGACGCAGCCATCTTCAGCGCAAAGTTCGACGGCGCTGCTTCCACGGGTGCCATCGGCGTCTTTGAGGCCACGCGGTACGCGCTTGGCAGGAAGAACGCCATGCGGCTGGAAGTGAACGGCACCAAGGGCTCCCTGGCCTTCGACTTCGAAGACATGAACGTCCTGTCCTTCTACGACGCAGCCGAATCTCCCGACGCCGGCTTCCGCAAGATCTTCGTCACCGAACCCGAGCACCCCTATGTGGGAAATTGGTGGCCCACCGGGCACGGGCTCGGGTACGAGCATGGCTTCACCCACCAGGTGGTGGACCTCGTCACGGCAATCGGAGAAGGCCGCCAGCCGGAACCGTCCTTCGCGGACGCCCTGCAGGTGCAGCGGATCCTCGCCGCCGTGGAATCCAGCGCCGCCAACTCCAGCCAGTGGCAAAAAGTCTGAGCATGCTTCCGCACGCAACGAAGGAAACCTGATGACACGACCAATCACGCTTTTCACCGGCCAGTGGGCCGACCTGCCGTTTGAGGAGGTAGCCCGGCTCGCCGGCGAGTGGGGCTTCGACGGGCTTGAGATCGCCTGCTGGGGCGACCACTTGGACCCGCGCCGCGCGGCGGAGGACGACAACTACCTCGAAGGCCGGCTGGACATCCTGGAGAAGAACAACCTGCAGGTCTTCGCCATCGCCAACCACCTCACCGGCCAGGCAGTGTGCGACGACCCCATCGATGAGCGCCACCAGGGCATCCTGTCCCCGGAAATCTGGGGAAACGGGGAACCCGAAGGAGTCCGCCGCCGTGCAGCGGAGTCGGTGAAGGACACGGCACGGGCAGCGGCGCGCCTGGGCGTCAAGACCGTCACAGGGTTCACCGGCTCGTCCATCTGGAAGGCAGTAGCCATGTTCCCGCCCGCCTCCCAGGCAATGATCGACGCCGGGTACCGGGACTTCGCGGACCGCTGGAACCCGATCCTGGACGTCTTCGAGGAAGAGGGCGTCCGGTTCGCCCTGGAGGTCCACCCGTCCGAAATCGCCTACGACTACTGGACCGCCAAGAGAACCCTCGAAGCCATCGGGCACCGCAAGAGCTTCGGGCTCAACTTCGACCCGTCCCACTTCATCTGGCAGGACCTGGACCCCGTGATGTTCCTGCAGGACTTTGCCGAACACATCCTCCACGTCCACGTCAAGGAATCCGTCCGCCAGCTGGACGGCCGCAACGGGCGCCTGGGCTCCCACCTTGCCTGGGCAGATCCGCGCCGCGGCTGGGACTTCGTCACGGCAGGGCACGGGGATGTGCAATGGAACCGGATCTTCCGGACCCTGAACGCCATCGGTTACACCGGCCCCACCAGCATCGAATGGGAGGACGCCGGAATGGACCGCCTCATCGGTGCACCGCAGGCCCTGGCGATGGTCCAGGAACTTGCCCGGATCGCCCCGCCCGCAGCCGCGTTCGACGCCGCTTTCGCCACCCGCTGAACAGACGATTCAAGAGGAAAAATGACAACCCAGAACAAATCAGCACTGGTGGTGCGCGGCGGCTGGGACGGACACCAGCCGGTCGAAGCCACTGAAGAGTTCATCCCCTACCTCAAGGAGCAGGGCTACGATGTCCGCGTCGAGGAATCCCCGAAGATCTATGCCGACGCCGACTACATGGCCGGGGTGGACCTGGTCATGCAGTGCATGACCATGTCCACCATCGAAAAGGACGAGTTCGCCGGACTGCGGGCAGCCGTGGAAAACGGCACCGGCCTGGCCGGCTGGCACGGCGGCATCGCCGACTCCTACCGCAACAACTCTGACTACCTGCACCTGATCGGCGGCCAGTTCGCCTGCCACCCCGGCAAGCACCCGGACGAGTGCAGTGGAGAACAGTCCGACAACTACGTTCCCTACACCGTCAACATGCTGCCGGCAGCCGCCGAGCATCCCATCACCAAAGGCATCAAGGACTTCGACCTGGTCACCGAACAGTACTGGGTCCTCTCCGACGACTACATCGACGTCCTCGCCACCACCACCCAGAAAGTCCGCGAGTGGGACCCCTGGAACCGTGAAGTCACGTCCCCGGCCATCTGGACCCGCCAGTGGGGCAAAGGCCGGATCTTCGTCGCCACCCCCGGCCACCGGGTGGAAATCCTCCAGGACCAGAACGTCCGCACCATCATCGAAAGGGGCCTGTTGTGGGCAAGCCGTTGAAAGTAGGGATCGTTGGCTGCGGAGCCATCATCGCGCAGTACCTCGTCAACTTCCGCAAGCTCAATGACATCGAACTCGTGGCGGTGGCCGACCTGGATCCGGCGCGGGCGCAGGCGGTGGCGGAGCAGTACGATGGCGTCCGCGCAGTGTCCGTGGACGAACTCCTGGCCGCGGACGACGTCGAACTGGTCCTGAACCTTACTATCCCTGCGGCGCACGCCGAGGTGGCACTGAAGGCGATCGCGGCGGGCAAGAGCGTGTACGGCGAGAAGCCCCTTGCTGCCACCACTAGGGAGGCTCGGCAGGTGCTGGACGCCGCGCGGGAGGCGGGCGTCGTCGTCGGCTGTGCTCCTGACACCGTGCTTGGCACCGGCATCCAGACGGCACGCAAGGCGATCGACGACGGCCTCATCGGCGCACCCGTCTCCGCGAGCGCCACCATGGTGACCCCCGGCCACGAGCGCTGGCACCCGAACCCGGACTTCTACTACCAGCCCGGCGGCGGGCCCCTCCTGGATATGGGCCCCTACTACGTGACCGCCCTGGTGACCCTGCTGGGGCCGGTGGTGTCGGTGGTGGGCGCGGCGAGCCACACCCGGAACGAGCGGACTATCGGCTCGGGGCCGCGCCAGGGTGAAAAGATCCCCGTCACCATCGACTCGCACGTGACCGGTGTCCTGACCCATGCGTCCGGTGCGCTCTCCACCCTGTTTATGAGCTTCGACGCCGTGAAGTCCAAGTCCCCGAACATCGAGATCCACGGCGAGCGCGGATCTCTGGTGGTCCCTGACCCCAACCATTTTGACGGCGATGTCCAGCTGTTTTCCCTTGGGGCAGAGGAGTGGCAGACGCTCCCCGTGTCGGCTGGCTACGTGGACTCCGGACGCGGCTTTGGGATCGCGGATCTCGCCTCCACGGCGCCCGGCACTGAGCCCCGCGCCGGCGGTGCGATGGCTTACCACGCCCTGGAGGTCATGGAATCCTTGCTCGAATCAGCGCACAGCGGTTCGGCTGTCCGCATCACCAGCACGGTGGAGCGGCCGGACAGCGTGGAGCTGACTGTCCTTGCGGAGGACGCGCTTCAGGCCCAAGAAGCATCCTAGGTATGGCCTACACAGCGGAAAACTGGCCCGTCGCCGCGGCGATGCTTCCCTTTCCGGGTACCAGCCCCGACGGAACCCACGTCAACGACGCGGATCCATCCGCCTGGGCCGAGGCGCTGGCTGAGGTGAAGGATGCCGGGTTTGCCAACGCGGACCTGACGGACAGCTGGCTGCGGCCCGGCGACCTGAGCCGGCACCGGCTCGCCGAATTCAAGCAGGCGGCAGAGGAGGTGGGCATTGGCATCCCGGCCATTTCCGCCATCCGGCGCAGCGTGATCGATCAACGCAACTGGGAGGCCAACCTGGCCTACAGCCACCGCACCATCGACGCCGCTGCGGAATTGGGCTGCGAGGTTGTCTCCTTCGGGCTCCACCAGGCCATCACCCCGGAGCAGCAGAAGCAGTTGTGGTTCTGGACGGTGGAAGGGCACAAGGACCCGTCGGGAGACAAGGAAGCGTGGGGTGACGCCGTCGCCCGCCTTCGCGAACTCGGCCGGCACGCCGCGCAGGTAGGTGTCCTGGTTTCGCTTGAAACGTACGAGGACACCTACCTCGGCACCGCGGACTCGTCCGTGCGCCTCGTCCAGGACATCGGGCTTCCGAACGTGGGCCTGAACCCGGACCTGGGCAACCTGGTCCGGCTGCACCGGCCGGTGGAGGACTGGCGTGAGATGGTGGCCAAAACCCTGCCCTACTCCAACTACTGGCACATGAAGAACTACTTCCGGGACGAAGACGCCGCGCGCGGCACGTATGTGACCATTCCGGCTCCGATGGAAAGCGGCCTCATTAACTACCGCGAGGCCTTCAAGCTGGCGCTGTCCGCCGGCTTCCAGGGCATCCTCTGCACCGAGCACTACGGCGGGGACGGCTTGAGCGTCTCCGCCAGCAACCAGGACTACCTCCGGCGCCACGTGCTTCCCAAGCGGGACGGTTATGCGCTGGGCGAGAGCCATGTTGCGCAGGGACGGCAACAGCCGACGGCGGACCTCGTCAACGCGTGACTGCCCAGGGCCTGAAGGCCGGCCTTCCTACAAGGATCCAAACGAGGAAACCATGACCCAGATTTTTGACGACCCCGCCGACTTCGTGGAGGAGGCACTGGACGGCTTCGTGGCCGCCAACCGCGGGTACGTGGCCCGCGTGGACGGAGGCGTTGTGCGTTCCACCGAAATGGCGCACCGCCAGGTGGCGGTGGTGGTGGGCGGCGGTTCCGGTCACTACCCCGCGTTTGCCGGCCTGGTGGGCCCCGGCCTGGCTGCAGGTGCGGTGTGCGGCAACATCTTCACCTCACCTTCCGCCGGCCAGGCCTACCGCGTGGCCAAGGCGGCGGACACCGGGGGCGGAGTGCTGTTCAGCTTTGGCAACTATGCGGGGGACGTGATCCACTTCGGCGAAGCCCAGCAGCGGCTTAACGCCGAAGGCATCGAAACGCGGACGGTCCTGGTCACGGATGACATCGCCAGCGCCCCCCTGGATGAAATTGATAAGCGCCGTGGAATTGCCGGTGACCTGACCGTCTTCAAGATCGCCGGCGCCGCGGCGGAAGCGGGACTGGACCTGGACGCCGTCGAACAGCTGGCCATCCGCGCCAACTACTGCACCCGAACGCTCGGCGTCGCCTTCGACGGCTGCACGCTTCCCGGGGCTGCGGAACCGCTGTTCCACGTGCCCGCCGGCCAGATGTCGTTGGGCCTGGGCATCCATGGCGAACCGGGGATTTCCGAGCATCCGCTGCCTACGGCCTCCGAGCTCGCGGAACTGCTGGTCTCCCGGCTGCTGGAGGACAAGCCGGAAGATGCAGGCGACCGCGTGGTGGCCATCCTCAACGGCCTGGGCAGGGTCAAGTACGAGGAACTGTTCCTGCTGTTCGGCAAGATCGAGAAACTCCTCACCACTGCGGGACTGACGATCGTGGAGCCGGAGTGCGGAGAGCTGGTCACCAGCCTGGACATGTACGGGCTGTCCCTTACGCTGCTGTGGCTGGACGAGGAACTGGAGCGCTACTGGGCAGCCCCGGCCGATACGCCCGGGTTCCGCAAGGGCAGTATGGCAGGGCGGGAACGCCGGGCACTGCGGACCCTGGATCGGGGCGAACAGGAGGGCACCGCGGCTGCTGAGGAGGAAATTGCGACGGCGGCAGCGGCTGAGCTGGGCCGGCTGGCAGCCGTCGTGCTCGCGCAGGCGCGGGCCGTCGTCGTCGATCATGAAAAAGAGCTGGGCAGGCTGGACGCGATAGCCGGCGACGGCGACCACGGCATCGGCATGCGACGCGGCGCGGAAGCGGCAGCGGCAGCCGCCCTGCACGCCACGGCTGCCGGCGCCTCCGTGCAGCGGGTGCTGACCGCGGCCGGGGAGGCTTGGAGTGAACGCGCAGGCGGAACGTCGGGGGCACTGTGGGGATCTGCCCTCGCGGCGGCCGGGCATGCCCTCGGCAACAAGGACTCGTACAGCGGCGGGGACGCGGCGGCCGCCGTGAACGCCTTCGTGGAGGCCGTCACCAGCCTGGGCAAGGCTGATGTGGGCGAGAAGACAATGGTGGACGCGCTGCTTCCCTTCCGGGAGGCCTTCCTGGCCACGTTCGAAGTGGGGGCGCCAGTGACCGGGGCGCTGGCCTCCGCGGTGACCGCCGCGCGCCAGGCTGCCGACGCCACCGCATCCCTGCGCCCGCTGAAGGGGAGGGCACGGCCGCTGGCCGAAAAGAGCCTGGGCCACCCGGATCCCGGAGCAGTGTCCTTTGCCCTGATCGCTACGCGGGTTTCCGATTACTTCGATTCTTCACAGCCGCTGTCCTATCCCAGGCAGGTCGCTTACATGTCCCGAAATGGAGCTCACGCATGAGCGCCGCTGCCGGGGCAGGATGGAGGATCGTCATCGGCAACGATGAAGCCGGCGTCGAATACAAGGAAGCGCTGAAGGCGCTGCTCGAAGCTGACAGCCGTGTTGAGTCGGTGCTGGATGTGGGGGTCGCTTCCGGCGACTCCACCGCCTACCCGCACGTCGCCGTCCTCGCCGCCCGGAAGGTGGCAGACGGCGAGGCGGACCGTGCCCTGCTGATCTGCGGCACCGGACTGGGCGTGGCCATCGCGGCCAACAAGGTGCCCGGCATCCGGGCCGTCACCGCCCACGACTCCTACTCCGTGGAACGATCCGTCATGAGCAACAACGCGCAGGTCCTCACCATGGGCCAGCGCGTCATCGGCCTGGAACTGGCCAAGAAGCTCGTGGGCGAGTGGCTCAGCCACCGCTTCGACACAACGTCACCTTCCGCCGCCAAGGTGGACGCCATCTGCTCCTACGAGCCCGAATCCACGAAAGCAGTCTAAACATGCCTGAAGCAGCAAACAGCCCAAGCCCCGCGAACGTTACCCGGCACGTCGCCGTCGTCGGATCGGGGTACATGGGCGGCGGGATCGCCCAGGTCCTGGCGCTCGGTGGAGCACGCGTGGCACTCGCCGACGTGTCCGCCGAAGTGGCGCGGAGCAACTACGACCGGCTCCTGGCGGAGTCGGACCAGTTCGTGGCCGACGGGCTGTTCCCCGCCGGTTCCACGGAAACCCTCAAGCAGAACCTCTGGGCAGCCAGCGACATCGAGGAAGCCGTTGCCGACGCTGATTTCATCGAGGAAGCGGTCCCCGAGATCATTGCGGTCAAGCACCAGACGCTGTCCCGCATCAGCCAGGCGGCCCGGGCGGACGCCGTCATCGGGTCCAACACCTCCACCATCTCCATCGGTGAACTCTCCCGGCCGGTCAGCAACCCGGAACGGTTCCTGGGTGTCCACTTCTCCAACCCGTCACCCTTCATCCCCGGCGTCGAGATCATTCCGCATGCGGGCACCTCGCCGGAGGTTGTAGGGACTGTCCGCGGCCTTGTCCACGCGGCCGGAAAGCAAACAGCGGTGGTTAAGGACGCCACCGGCTTCGTCCTCAACCGCCTGCAGTACGCGCTGTTCCATGAAGCCGCGCAGCTGGTGGAACAGGGCATAGCAACCGCGGACGACGTTGACACCCTGGTCCGCACCACTTTCGGCTTCCGGCTGCCGTTCTTCGGGCCGTTTGCGATCGCGGACATGGCCGGGCTGGACGTCTACGACTTCTGCTACAAGTCCCTGCAGACCGATTTTCCGGAGCGGTTCGCCACGCCGAAAATCCTGAGTGACCTGGTGGACGCCGGAAAGCTTGGCACCAAAACCGGCGCCGGGTTCCTCAACGTCCCCGCCGAACGAATCCCCGAGCTGATCGCCTACCGCAACAAGGCGTACGGAGCCATGCAGAAGCTGCTTGACGAGCTGGGTCCGGCACCGATCAACTGAGCACTTCGTGGGTGTCCGATCGCGTCAGCAGAAGATCACCCCTAAGACACCTTGCGGACACCTGCGCCCGGGAGAATCGAACCAGGAAAACTCCCATGCGAGAGGCGGGGAAAGGTCATGGCCAGCAGTGACCACATTGACGTCGATTTCTGTCGCGAACTCGCGTCAGGCGACGCCGTCGAAGCGTATTACAAGAACACCCTGGTTCACCGCGGCCCGGTGACGGGCACTGCCCCGGACCAGGGGCTCGTCTGGATTCTCGACACCTTGACCGGCGACAGGCGGCTCCTCGACCTGGCCGAACTTGAGATTGTGCGCATTCCCCCGCGCTACCGTGAGGTCCGGGTGGAGGCACCCCGCCCATAGCGCGTGGCGGACCGGCGTGCGCTAGCCTAAACGGCCAGCCGCTGCCCCTCGGCCAGGGCAGGTGCGGAACACGCCGGCGGTGCCGGCGCCATCGAGGGGCGGGGAGCCACCACGGGGATGGCGCCCGTCAGGACCTCAACCACCGCCATCTGGCCGGTGGTGTCCGGGACGCCGGGGTACTGCACCTGGGAAGCTTCGGCGGCAGCGGCAGCGGCAGCGGGGCCGTCCGTTGCCCGCATACGGACCAGTGCGACCGCGGAGATCAGGAACCACGCCACGTTGGTGAACACCGAGGGCCAGGCCCCGTGCAAGGTGCCGTTGATAATGAAGGCAACGGCACCGAACAGGTTCGCCACCTGGAAACCCTTGCCGGCCTTCAACCAGCCCATGGACACGGCCATGTATGCACTGAGAATCGCAGCCGCGCCTGCCCAGCCGGCAATTTCCCACAGCAGTTCCATGGCGTCCTTTCAAGATGTCCCGGACAGTATCCGGGCAGGGGTTTCGATAGCAATGAAGGTTCGGTTTTGCCGGTGCTGCGTTTTCTCGAGCCCTGTCCGGGCGAGGGCCTCATACTGGCCGGCGGCACAATCATATCCCGCGGGGAACCGGCCGTTTTCACTGCTGAACCGTGATGCTGCACACCTCTGGACAACTCCCCTGCCCCGTAGCACGATCTGAGGTGTGACCTCCGACCCCTACCTCCGCGAACTCACCCAGCTTCGCCGCGTCAAGGACCGGATGGACCGGGAGTACGCCCAACCGCTGGATGTTGAATCGCTGGCCAGGGAGGTCCATATGTCCGCCGGCCACTTCAGCCGCCGCTTCAAGCTCGCCTACGGCGAATCGCCCTACAGCTACCTCATGACCCGGCGGATTGAACGCGCCATGGCGCTGCTCCGCAAAGGCGACCTCAGCGTCACCGAGGTGTGCTTCGCCGTCGGCTGTTCCTCGCTGGGCACCTTCAGCACCCGCTTCAGCGAGCTGGTGGGGATGCCTCCCAGCACCTACAAACAGGAGGCGGAACGCTCGACGGCGGGCATCCCCGCCTGCGTTGAAAAGCAGGTCAGCAGACCGGTCAGGAATCGAGAAGCGCCGCTTGCGGAGCCGCAACTAGCATGGCTGCCATGAACATCACCATCTCCTCCAGCTTCCTTCCGCACACCGATCCCGACGCCTCGATGGCGTTCTACCGCGACGCCCTGGGCTTCGAAATCCGCAATGACGTTGGCCGCGGCACCATGCGCTGGATCACCGTGGGCCCGGCAGGCCAGCCGGACGTCTCCATCGTCCTCTACCCGCCCGCGGCGGACCCCGGCGTCACCGACGACGAGCGCCGCACCATCGCCGAAATGATGGCCAAGGGCACCTTCGCAACGGTGGTCCTGTCCTCCCCGGACGTGGACGCCGCCTTCGCCAAGGTGGAGGCGACCGGGGCCGACGTCGTGCAGGAACCCATCGACCAGCCGTACGGGATCCGGGACTGCGCCTTCCGCGACCCCGCCGGCAACACCGTCCGGATCAACCAGCAGCCCTAAGCTTGAACCCAGCGACGCCAAGGGAGGCTCCGGGCCGGCCTCCCTCCGCCCAAACGGCCGAACAGATGGAGACCTCATGAGCACGGACACGAGCACCAGCACCCCCACAGCCGGAATGCACGTCGCTGACAGCCACGACACCATCCGTGTCCAGGGCGCGCGGGAGAACAACCTCAAGGACGTCAGCCTGGAACTGCCCAAGCGCCGGCTGACGGTCTTTACGGGAGTCTCCGGTTCCGGCAAGAGCTCGCTGGTGTTCGCGACCATCGCCGCGGAATCGCAGCGGCTGATCAACGAAACGTACAGCGCGTTCGTGCAGGGGTTCATGCCCAGCCTGGCCCGTCCCGACGTCGACCGGCTGGAGGGCCTGACGACGGCGATCATCGTGGACCAGGAGCGGATGGGCGCCAATCCGCGTTCCACGGTGGGCACCGCCACGGACGCGAACGCCATGCTGCGCATCCTGTTCAGCCGGCTGGGGAAGCCCTACGTGGGCCCGCCCACCGCCTTCTCCTTCAACGTCCCCACCCGCAAGGCCAGCGGCGTGATGAGCACGGAGAAGGGCGGCCGCGTGGAAAAGAGCGTCGTCCAGCAGGTGACGTACCTGGGCGGGATGTGCCCGCGCTGCGAGGGCATGGGCAACATCAGCGACATCGACCGGACGGCCCTCTACGACGACTCCAAGTCCCTCAACGAAGGTGCCCTGACCGTGCCGGGCTACTCCATGGACGGCTGGTACGGGCGCTTGTTCGAGGGGATGGGCCTGCCGATGGACAAGCCCATCGCATCCTTCACCAAGAGGCAGCTGGACACCATGCTGTACGCCGAGCCCACCAAGATCAAGGTGGAAGCCGTCAACCTCACGTTCGAGGGCATCATCCCCAAGATCCAGAAATCCATGCTGTCCAAGGACGTGGAGGCCATGCAGCCGCACGTCCGCCGGTTCGTGGAGCGGGCTGTCACGTTCGACACCTGCCCGGAGTGCAAGGGCACCCGGCTGACGCCGGAGGCGCTGTCCTCGAAAATCAAGGGCAAGAACATCGCAGACCTCTGCAGCATGCAGATCAGCGACCTCGCCGAATGGATCCGTGACCTGGACGAGCCCTCGGTCCGGCCGCTGCTCGCCGGACTCCGGGACCTGCTGGACTCCTTCGCGGAGATCGGACTGGGCTACCTGTCCCTGGAGAGGCCCGCCGGCACCCTCTCCGGCGGCGAGGCGCAGCGCACCAAGATGATCCGCCACCTGGGCTCATCCCTGACTGACGTCACCTACGTCTTCGACGAGCCCACCATCGGCCTGCACCCGCACGACATCGAGCGGATGAACAACCTCCTGGTGCAGCTGCGCGACAAAGGCAACACCGTCCTGGTGGTGGAGCACAAACCCGAGACCATCGCGATTGCCGACCACGTCGTCGACCTCGGCCCGCTGGCCGGCTCCGGCGGCGGCGAGATTGTCTACGAGGGCGACGTGGACGGGCTGCGTTCCAGCGACACCGTCACCGGGCGGCACATCGGCTACCGGGCCCGGCTCAAGGAGTCAGTCCGCGCAACGGCCGGGGCGCTGGAAATCCGCGGCGCGTCCACCAACAACCTGCGCAACGTGGACGTCGACGTGCCGCTGGGCGTTCTGTGCGTGGTCGCCGGCGTGGCCGGCTCCGGCAAGAGCTCCCTCATCCACGGCTCACTCGCCAAGCGCGAAGGCGTCATCACCATCGACCAGGGCGCCATCAAGGGCTCGCGGCGCAGCAACCCGGCCACCTACACCGGGCTCCTGGAACCCGTCCGCAAGGCCTTCGCCAAGGCCAACGGGGTCAAGCCGGCACTCTTCAGCTCCAACTCCGAGGGCGCCTGCCCCACCTGCAACGGCGCCGGGGTGATCTTCACCGAACTCGGCGTCATGGCCACGGTGGAATCCACCTGCGAGGACTGCGAGGGCCGCCGGTTCCAGGCCGCCGTGCTGGAGTACACGCTGGACGGCCGCAACATCGCCGAAGTGCTGGCAATGTCCGTCGAGGAGGCACTGGCCTACTTCAGCCAGGGCGAAGCCAAGACACCGGCCGCCCACAAGATCCTGGAGCGGTTGGCGGACGTGGGCCTCGGCTACATCACGCTTGGCCAGCCCCTCACTGCCCTGTCCGGCGGCGAGCGCCAGCGGCTGAAGCTCGCGACGCAGATGGCGGAGAAGGGCGACGTCTACATCCTGGACGAGCCCACCACGGGCCTGCACTTGGCCGACGTGGAAAACCTGCTGGGCCTGCTGGACCGCCTGGTGGAGTCGGGCAAGTCAGTGATCGTGATCGAGCACCACCAGGCCGTGATGGCGCACGCCGACTGGATCATCGACATCGGTCCCGGAGCAGGGCACGACGGCGGCAGGATCGTTTTCGAGGGCACCCCGGCTGACCTTGTGGCCAAGCGGGCCACGCTGACCGGGCAGCACCTGGCCACCTACGTGGGGGCGTAGTCCCCTCCCGCGCGCAAACGCCTACGGTGGAGGCATGGCCGAAAACTACCGGTACGACGTCGAGATCCTGCACCTGCTGGTGTCCCCCGGGCATGCCTACTTTGGCCGTGCCCGGGACGGCGCCGCCGCCGTGCCCACGGTGGACGCGGAAGAGGCTGAGGTGGTGGCGGGCAAGGGCATCGTGGGAGACCGCTTCTTCGGCAAGGCGGCCCACATGGATGCCGCTGTGACGTTGTTCGCCGTCGAATCCCTGGAGGCGATCGCCGCCGAGCTGGGGGCCGGGCCCTTCGATCCGCTGCTGACCCGGCGGAACGTGGTGCTCCGCGGGGCGCAACTGGCTCCCCTGCTGGGGCAGGACTTCGTGGTGGAGTCGGGCGGCTCGGCGGTAACGCTGCACGCCGGGCGGCACGCCCAGCCGTGCACGTGGATGGACGGGATGCTCGCCCCGGGCGCCCACGCCGCGATGCGCGGGCGCGGGGGCATCCGCTGCCGCGCCCTGTCCGGCGGCTTCCTGCACCGCGGCCCGGCAGTCCTGGTCAGCCCGGTACCGCTGGACCCGTCGCAGGCCGGCGTGCCCAGCGTGCTGCGCCCGTCGCGGCTGCCCTAACTATTCCAGCTGCACACCCTGGAGCAGCACGAGCGTTCCGCCCACCACTGCCGCCGAGGCAAGGAAGACGCCGGCGGTGCCAAGGCCCGCCGCGACAACGCCGATGGCGCTGGGCAGCACCACCTGGCCCACCCGGTTCCCCGCCAGCCGCAGGGCAAGGGCCCGCCCGCGCTGCCCTGCCGGAGCCTGCGATGAAAGCCAGGACATGGTGAGGGGCTGGCCGATGCCAAGCCCCAGCCCGAGCACTGCCATCACAACAAACAGCAGCCACGCCGGCATGGGTATCGCGGCGGCTGCCAACGCGGCGGTGGACAGGGCAAGGCTGGCAACCAGCAGCCGCATGCGGCCGATCTTCCGGGCAATCCGCCCCAACAGGATCCGGGAGACCATGGAGAACACAGCCCGGACGGTCAGCATGGCGCCAACGGTTGCGGCGGTGAACCCGCGGTCGGCGCCAAGCGCGGGAAGGTAGACCATGGTGAGGTCCACCACGGCAAGGACAGTGGCGCTGGTGGCCAAGGCCCTGGCTACTCCCGGGGCCCTCAACAACCCAAGGGCGCTGCCTTTACCGCCAACTGCGGCAACTGCCTTCTTCTTTCCTCCCCCGAATTTCGCCGCGATGACGAAGGTTGTTGCGAACAGCACCAGGCTCATGCAGACCGAAAGGAAGAAGATGGCCTGGGTATCGGGGCGGACAGAAGCGCCGCCCACGAGCGAAATTGCCAGCGGCCCCAAAGCCTGCCCCAGGGACGCCGCGAACGTCAGGTAGCCAAAGGCGGAGTCCAACCGGGTTGCGGCGGCGTTGTTGGCCACCACAGCCTGCTGCCCCACCACGCAGGCAAGCTGTCCCGCGCCCAGCAGCGCCGTTCCGGCCACCAGCGCCACGATCGATGAACCCCACAGCAGCAGAAACGCGGAGCACAGCAGAACGACGGCGGACCCGGCCGCCATCAGCCTGCGTTCACCCAGGCGGTCCACCAGGCTGCCCGTGGGGACGGCGAGCAGCAGGGGAAAGACGGCATAACTGGCGGCGAGCAGCCCCAGGGCGAAGCTGGGAACGTCCAGCTCCAGCGCACGGTAAGTGGCGGCCGGCCGGACAAGGAAGGTGACGGCCTGGATCAGGGTGGAGTGGATCAGCAGGGCTGTGGCGGAGCGGCGTCCAAGTTCCCCGATCACGGGATGGCCAGGCCGTTGCCGGTGATGGTGCGCAGGGCGGCGTCCCGGGCACCCATCACGTGGTCAAAGGCGACCTTGGCGGCCTTCTCTGGTTTGCCGGCCGCCACAGCATCCACCAGCGTCCGGTGCTGGTCCAGGGCCTGGTCCCGCCGCTCCTGGGTGCTGTTGGTGAAGTGGCGGTACCGTTCCATCTGGCTGGAAATCTGCTCGTGGAAGCGGCGGGCCCAGGAATTCCCGGCGATGTCCGCGATTTTGGCATGCAGGGCCATGCCCTGCTGCATGGCGTCATCGGCAAATTCCACCATGGCGGCGTTGCGCGCAAGGATGCCCCGGAGCGCTTCAATATCGGCCTCTGTCGCCTTGATGCAGGCGTTCCGCGCCATGAGGGACTCCATGGCAGCCCGTACCTCATAGAGTTCGGATATTGCGGCCTCGTCCAGCCCCGGCACCACCACGCCGCCGGTTGGCTGCTGCTCCAGCAGGCTCTCGGAAATGAGCCGCCGCACCGCTTCACGCAGGGGTGTTCGGCTCACCTGGAGCGCTGCGGCCATTGCCGGTTCATAGATACGCTCCCCCGGCTTGAGCTCCAGGGTGAGGATACGGCGCTTCAGTTCGGCGTAGACAACGTGGGCTCCGGTGTTCCGAGCCGGTGATTCTGGCATGGTGCGACCTCCATCCAGAATCATACATGTATACATCTATACAGCAGACTGGGGGAATTGCAGCCGGCGAGCGGGCCCTGGCAGTTGCCAGCGCGCGGGAAAGCAGTTAACTTAGTTTCTCCGGAGGGGAGTATCCCCCACTCCGTCCATCGTCAGTACGTAGGCCCCAGCGCCTTCCGGTGGACAGGCCAGCTTACGGCCCGGGAGAGACCTCCAGTTGGTAACTACTGACTGGAAGCAGGTGCTCCATGAATATTCCCCTGTGGATGTGGTTCGCTGTCATCGGATTCATCCTCCTCATGCTCGTCGTCGACCTCGTCGCCCACCGGCATGCGCACGTCATTTCCGTACGTGAAGCGGCGGCATGGTCAACGCTGTGGGTGCTGTGCGGCGTCGCGTTCGGCGGCATTGTCTGGGTGATGTACGGCGCGGAGTTCGGGCAGCAGTACTTTGCGGGCTACCTCATCGAAAAATCGCTGGCGGTGGACAACGTGTTCGTCTGGGCGATCATCTTCACCTTCTTCGCCGTCCCGCGCGAGTACCAGCACCGGGTCCTGTTCTTCGGCGTCCTGGGGGCGCTGGTGTTCCGCGGCCTGTTCATCGCGGCCGGATCGGCGATCATCGCCAGTGCAGGCTGGGTCCTCTACCTGTTCGCCGCTTTCCTGCTTTTCACCGGGTACCGGATGCTCAAACAGCGCAACGAGCACATCGACCCGGAGAAATCGCAGGCCCTGAGGCTGTTCCGCCGGCATGTGCCGATGACGGACGCATTCCATGGCCAGCGGTTCCTCGTCAGGCGGAACGGTGTCCTGCTCGCCACTCCCCTGCTGGCGGTCCTTGTCCTGGTGGAGGTCACGGACATCATCTTCGCCGTCGACTCCATCCCCGCCATTTTCGCCGTGACAGACGAGGTCTTCCTGGTGTTCACGGCCAACGCCTTTGCCATCCTGGGCCTGCGCGCCATGTACTTCCTGCTGGCGGACCTCATCCACCGGTTCGTGTACCTGAAGGCCGGCCTCGCGCTGGTGCTCGTGTGGGTGGGCATCAAGATGGCGCTCAAGATCGACGTCTACTACATCCCGACGCCGGTCTCCCTCGCTGTCATCACCGCCATCCTTGGGGTCTCCATCGCCGCGAGCCTGATCGCCACCCGCGGCCAGGCGCGGCATGAGCCGCCCGCGCCGGCAGTACCGCCTTTCCGCAATGCCACAGCGGAGGAGCTCGAGGCGTTGCAGCCGTTGTGGGGCAGGAGCTCCCGGCTTCGGGGCAAGGAGGACGTCCCGCCCGCCGAAGAGTCCGTCCGGTAGCCGCTGCCAGGTAGGCAAAAGACGCAGCGGGGACAGCAGGCGCGGCACAGGAGCTTGCTGTCCCCGCTGTTTGCCCGCATAATCTACATCGTTGTAGGAAAACTGTGGCTGGGGTTTAGACGAAGAGGAGTGGCGTGATGAATGCAAGGACGACCTCCTTCCCGCTGGACCGGATCCGGCTCCTGGACAGCAGGTTCCGGCAGGCGCAGGAGACCTCCGTCCGCTACATCCTGTCCCTCGACGCCGACCGGCTGTTCGCACCCTATCTTCACGAGGCCGGACTGGAGCCCGCCGCGGAACCCTACGGCAACTGGGAATCGGACGGCCTGGGCGGCCACATCGGCGGACACTACCTGTCCGGCTGCGCCAAGCTGTATGCAGCGACCGGCAACCCGGAACTCCTGGCGAAGGTGTGGGCCGCCGTCGTAATCCTCGGAACCTGCCAGGCCGCGAACGGTGACGGCTACGTGGGTGGGGTGCCCCAAGGCCGGGACCTCGGCAAGGAACTGGCCCGCGGTGAGGTGGATGCAGACCTGTTCACGCTCAATGGCCGGTGGGTTCCGCTGTACAACCTGCACAAGACGCTGGCAGGGCTGCTGGACGCCCACGTGTTCGCTGGGTCTACGGAAGCGCTGGACGTTGCCGTCGGTCTGGCGGGCTGGTGGTTGCGGGTCTCGGCGCACCTCGGTAATGACGCGTTCGAGGAAGTTCTCCACGCCGAATTCGGCGGCATGAACGAGGCCTTTGCCATTCTGTGGGAGCTGACCGGCAGGGAGGAGTACCTCCGGGAGGCCCGGCGCTTCTCGCACCGTGCACTGCTGGATCCGCTGGCTGCCGGGCAGGACCTGCTTGACGGCCTGCACGCGAACACCCAGATCCCGAAGGTGGTGGGTTACGCGCGCCTGGCGGACCTGACGGATGACGCGGAATTAGCACATGCGTGCGATATCTTCTGGGAGTCAGTAGTGTCCCGGCGGTCAGTGTCCATCGGCGGGAACAGCGTACGCGAGCACTTCCATCCGGCATCGGATTTCTCCCCGATGGTCCAGGACCCGCAGGGACCGGAAACCTGCAACACGTACAACATGCTCAAGCTGGCCAAGCTGCGCTTTGAGGCCCTTGGTCACGCGGCCGCCATGGACTTCTATGAACGGGCCACGTACAACCACATCCTGTCCTCGCAGCACCCCGGGACGGGCGGGCTGGTGTACTTCACGCCCATGCGGCCGGGGCATTACCGCGTGTACTCGCGGGCGCAGGAGTCCATGTGGTGCTGTGTGGGGTCCGGCCTGGAGAACCACGCCCGCTATGGGGAGCTGATCTACAGCCGCGCCGGGAATGACCTCCTGGTCAACCTGTACATCCCGTCCACCCTCGACTGGCAGGAGTACGGCCTGCGCGTGCGGCTGGAAACCGGGTTTCCGTTTTCCGACCAAGTGGCGCTGGTTGTGACCGCGGAAGCGCCTGTCGAGGCAACCATCCGGCTCCGTCGGCCCTCCTGGGCTAGCGGGATGGAGGTCGACGGCGGCACCGGGCCGGGTGGGCCGGCGGACGGCGGCGGCGGATACGTGAGCATCAGCCGCACTTGGCAGGGCACCTCCACTGTGAACGTCCGGCTGCAGGCCGACTTCGCGGCTGAGGCCCTGCCGGACGGGTCCCCCTGGGTTTCGTTCCGATACGGGCCCGTGGTGCTCGGTGCCCGGGCGGGAACCGGAGGTGTTCCCGGATTTGAGGCACCGGATGAACGGATGGGGCACGTCGCTTCGGGGCCAATGCTGCCGCTCGCGGCTACCGCCGTGGTGCCGGACCGCGGTGCCATCAGGCTGGTGGACCGGGAGGCGCTGAGGGCAGAGCTTGCCGTGATGGACGCATCCGGACGCGCGGGCACTGTGTTGCTGGAGCCGTTCGCCGGCATCCACGACGAGCGCTACACCGTCTACTGGCCAACGGGCGATCCCGCCCAGCGGTCCGCCGAACGGCGGCTCCTGGACCAGGCCGCCGCGGAACGCACGGCGGTGGTGGACGAGGTCATGGCCGGGGAACAACAGCCCGAATCCGACCACGGCTTCGCCGGGAAGTCCACACGCGCCGGCGGCGTGGACGGGCTGCACTGGCGCAGTGCCACCGGGTGGTTCTCCTACGTCCTCTGGGACCCTGGGCAGGAGGCGGGAACCCTGCGCGTCCGGTTTCGGGCTGCCGAAGGGCGCGACCATCAGCTGCGGCTGAACGGCGCAGTGCTGGACCGGCCCGCGCTGGAGCGCCAGGACGGCGACACGGTGGTGCTCGACTACCAAATTCCGGCAGCCTCCCCCGGCAACGAAGCTGACGGACGGTTGGTCTTCAGCGTCCACGCCCTGCCCGGCCGCACGTCCGGCGATCTGCTCTCCGTTGCGTTGCTCCGGCGGGGAGCCTGACCCTGGGATCCGCCCAGCCGGCGTTGCCCGCTTGGGTGCGTCCCGACGTCGCACTGCTGCGCCGGATGCTGCGGAACCGACGTCGTACGTTTAAGGATGGCCGTGCCGCAGATCCGTTCCCCCGGAAATCTGCGGCACGGCGGCTGTGGCCTGCTACCCGATCGGGGCAGGCGGCTGTTCCCCGCTGAGCACGGCGAGCGCATTGTCCGCGGCGAGCATCGCCATGGCGGTGCGCGTCTCCACGGTGGCAGAGCCCAGGTGCGGCAGCAGGACCACGTTGTCGAGGTCCAGCAGCCCGGGATGCACCGTCGGCTCCTGCTCGTAGACGTCCAGGCCCGCTCCCGCAATGATGCCGTCGCGCAGTGCGGTTGCCAGCGCCGCTTCGTCGACGATGGGTCCGCGGGCGGTGTTGACCAGGTACGCCGAGTCCTTCATCGCTGCCAGCTGCTCCGCACCGATCAGGTGGTGTGTGGCAGGTCCGTAGGGGCAGTGCAGCGAAACGACGTCGGAGACGGCCAGCAGCTCGTCGAGGTCCACCCGCCGGGCACCCAGCTCAGATGCGATGGCGGGATCGATTTCGCTGCGGGACTGGTAGACGATTTCCATGCCGAAGGCCTTGGCACGGCGCGCGGTGGCCTGGCCGATGCCGCCCATGCCGACCACGCCGAGGGTCTTGCCCTTGAGGCTGCTGCCGAGGAGGAAGAACATGCCCCACTTCCAGGCCTCGCCGGAGCGGATGAGCCGTTCGCCCTCGCCGAGCCGGCGCGTGGCCATGAGGATGAGGCTGAGCGCGATGTCGGCCGTGGCGTCGATGAGCACGCCCGGGGTGTTGGTGGCCACGACGCCCCGCTCTGTGCAGGCCGGGACGTTGATGTTGTCGTAGCCGACGGCTACGTTGGCGACGACTTTGAGCTGCGGGCCGGCGGCGTCGAGCAGTTCGGCATCGATGCGTTCGGTGAGCAGGCTGACGACGGCGTCTGCGCCGGCGACCCGGCGCAGCAGTTCCTCCCGGCTGATGGATTCCGGGCCTGCCCAGGCGTCCACCTCATGCTCGGCGCGGAGTTTCTCGAGTGCTGGTTCGGGGATACGTCCCGTGACGACGACGCGGCTCATGCGGTTTCGATCCATTCCCGCAGGCGGCCGAGGCCTTCGCGGATGTCCGGAACGTCGATGCCCGAGTACGCGAGCCGAATGTACTGCCGGTCTTCGCCGGGCTGGCGGCGGCCGAAGTGCTCACGGGTACAGAAGGAGACGCCGGTCTTGTACAGGGCCTCGGTGGCGAAATCGCCCACTGCAGTGAAGCCCATGCGTTCCATGGCGTCCGTGACGTCCGGGAACAGGTAGAACGTGGACTGCGGGACGGCGACGTGCATGCCGGGGATGCCGTTTAGGAGTTCACAGGCTGCGTCCCGGCGTGTTTTCAGGATGTCGAGCATCTGCTGCACCGGTTCCTGGGGGCCGCGGAGTGCTTCGATGCCGGCCCACTGCACGTAGTGCGTGGTGCAGGACTCATCGTTGGTGTTGAGCGTGCTGAGCACCTTGGCAATCTCGACCGGGGCGACGGCGCAACCCAGCCGGGAGCCCGTCATGGCGAACTTCTTGCTGAAGGTGTAGAGGATCACGGTGCGCTCTGCCATGCCGGGCAGGGACGCAATCGAGTGGGAGACCCCTTCGTAGCGGGTCTCGAAGTACGCCTCGTCGGAGAGCACCCAGAGATCGTGCTCGATGGCGATTTGAGCGATGGCCTCGCGTTCTGCGGCAGTGGACTCAGCAGAAATCGGGTTCTGCAGGTCGTTGTAGATGATGGCGACCGTGTTAGGGGTGATCGACGCACGGATCTGGTCGAGGTCGATGGCAAAGCCCGTGGAGGTGGGCACGTAGCGGTAGGCAACGGACGTGCCACCGAGGTATTCGATCTGGGATTCGTAGATGGGGAAGCCGGGGTTCGGGTAGAGCACTTCCTGGCCGGGGTTCATGACCGCCTGGAGGAACTTGGTGATGACGGGCTTGCCGCCGGTCATGACCACCACGTTGTCCGGCGAGAACTGGATGCCGCGGCGCGAGCCGAGGTCATCGGCGAGGGCCTCCCGCAGCTGCGGAATGCCGGGGCCCGGGCAGTAGCCCGTGTAGCCGTCCGCAATAGCCTTGTTCATCGCCTCGACGATGTGCGGGGCGGTAGGGATGTTAATATCGCCGAGATGGAACGGGTATACCCGGTTCCCCTGCGCCTTCCAGGACGCGGCGGCCTGCGCGACGCTGAAGGCGGTCTCGGTGCCCAGCCGGTCGAGCCGGTGTGCGAGTTGCTGCATGCTGTTCCACTCCTCATCGAGTTGATAATCGGTACTGCCGATCCCTGGCTAATATATCAGAATGCGAGCTTTGATATATAGACCTGCTCGAAGATTTATGGATACGCAGGCAGCGGCAGGGAAGGGAGCGCCTGCCGGCGGAACGACGGCGGCGCTCCCCTCTAGTGGCCAGCTTTCCTCGGGCGTGCCTAGGCGGACGTAACCGGGAACCGTTCCCAGACCCGGTGAGCTGCCAGCAGCCCGGTCAATTCCGTGACCAAGGCTTCAGCGTTCTCCCCGGTAACGATCCCGGGTGCATCCCCGGGTATGCCCGTGGCCGTCAAGACATCCGTGCTGGTGGCCAAGGAGCCAATGGCCTTGGCATGACGGAACGCTTCGGTAAGCAGCAGGACCGCCCGTGGATCCAGCGCACTCCCGGGGGTTCCGGCTTTCGCGTCGAGTCCAGGTTCGGCGTCGGGTGCCGGAGCGGCAGAAGCCGCAACGATGACGGCGTCGAACTCGGTGGAGCGGGCGGTGAGGTACGTCCGTTGCACGGGAACCCCGCCGTCGTTCTCTGTCCCCAGGAAGCCGCCCTGGGGGGCGATGACCAGGGGGACGATGCCGTGGGCGTCCAGCGCCTTTCGTGCTGCGTTCACGGCAGCCAGGTCGCTGTCCTCATCGGCGAGAATCCCGACGATGCGGCCAGCAACGGGCCAGGTTTTGCCCACCTGTGACAGGGCGGGGCTGGGATCGGATTCCGGAACCTGCTCTGTGGCCTGCGGGGCGGGCAGGCCCAGGCCTTTGGCCACTGCTGCGCACAGGCCGGCGTCCACGTTGGCCAGGGCTGCAAGCTGCCGTTCGCGGATGGACTTTTCGTAGCACTTGCCGAGCTCGAAGGAGTAGGCCTGGATCACGTGGTCCTGCTCCACCGGGCTCAGGCTGCGGAAGAAGAGGCCCACCTGGCTGTAGTGGTCATCGAAGGATGCCGGGTTCTTCCGCTCCTTGATGGCGGCAGCCACTTCCTCCGGCACGTCGATGAAAGCACCAAGATCCTGTCCAGCGAGGAAGGGGCAGCCGCCGTCGAGCGAGTTGGGGTGGTACGGAGCCACTCCCCCGTGGACCGCCTGCTGGTGCATGCCGTCCCGCAGCATGTCATTCACCGGAGCCTGCGGACGGTTGATGGGAATCTGGCCGAAGTTGGGCCCGCCCAGCCGGGAGATCTGGGTGTCAAGGTATGAGAAGAGGCGCACCTGGAGCAGGGGATCATTGGTGACGTCGATCCCGGGGACGAGGTGGCCGGGGTGGAACGCCACTTGTTCGGTTTCGGCGAAGAAGTTGGTGGGATTGGCGTTGAGGGTCATGACGCCGATGGGCTGGACGGGAGCCAGTTCTTCGGGAACGAACTTGGTGGGGTCCAGCAGGTCGATGCCTTCAAACATCTGGTCCTCGGTGTCCGGGAAGGCCTGGACGCCGAGCTCCCACTCTGGGTAGGCGCCGGCTTCGATGGCGTCGGCGAGGTCCCGGCGGTGGAAGTCCGGGTCCATGCCGTTGATGATCTGCGCTTCTTCCCACACCAGTGAGTGGACGCCCTGCTTTGGCTTCCAGTGGAACTTCACCAGGGTGGTGCGGCCTTCGGCGTTGATGAACCGGAAGGTGTGGACGCCGAAGCCTTCCATGGTCCGGTAGGAACGCGGGATTCCCCTGTCGGACATGTTCCACATCGTGTGCGCCTGGGCCTCGGTGTGCAGGGAGACAAAATCCCAGAACGTGTCATGGGCACTCTGCGCCTGGGGAATTTCCTGGTCCGGGTGCGGCTTCGCGGCGTGAACGATGTCCGGGAACTTGATGCCGTCCTGGACGAAGAAGACGGGGATGTTGTTGCCCACCAGATCGTACGTGCCCTCATCCGTGTAGAACTTGGTGGAAAAGCCCCGGGTGTCGCGGACCGTGTCAGCAGAACCACGGGAACCCAGCACGGTGGAAAAGCGGACAAAGACCGGGGTCTCCACGTCCTTGGCCAGGAAGCCCGCGCGGGTGATGTTTGCAGCAGTGCCGTAGGAACGGAAGACACCGTGGGCCCCGGCGCCCCGGGCATGCACCACGCGCTCGGGAATGCGCTCGTGGTCAAAGTGCGTGATCTTCTCCCGCAGGTGGTGGTCCTGCAGCAGGATTGGGCCGCGCGAACCGGCCTTCAAGGAGTGGTCGGTGTCGCGAACTCGCAACCCCTGGGCGGTAGTCAGGTACTGACCGGACTGGGCCCGTGCCGTGGCCGCCCCTGTTGGGCTTCCAGTAGGCGAGACCGCTTCAGGTCCTCGCTGGTCCGGCTTTGGCGGCAGCGGCTCCCGCGGAGTTGTCGGTTCCCCCAGGCTGGCGGGCTCGCTGGCGGGGACGCCGGGGATGTGGATGTTGCTCTCTTCTGGCACGAATTCTTCTCCTCAGGATGGGAAATCTGGCAGTCCGCTGTCGAAACCAAGATACTAAGCGTGCTTAGTACCCTAGGCAACGATGCTTCATGCCACAAATCCTTCACACGAACCGGCAAACGCGGCCCGGTGGCGAGCCTTCCTGTCATGGAACGGGTTCCTGCGTAAATACGTCTGCAACGGACTCGTCGAACGGGTCCGGACCGTGCTCAGAGCGGGAAGGATCGAGTACCCGGTACTCGTGAGTTTCAATACGCGGTGAGTTGTACTGGTATCTGTACTCGAGCACTGACCAAATGCCGCTGCGAAGTGCCGGGTGCGGTGGCTAGACAAGTTGAAGGAGGACGATCAGGATGACCCCACGCGAAGCACGCGTCCCCGAGGTCCGCGTCGGGCAGAACGTCGACGAGCTGGCGCAGTACGAAGCTTCAGGGCGGTTGAGGCCGCGTCCATGGCCTGTTGGCCCGAGTGAGAGCTACGGGAAAGTGGACTTTGATGACGGCGATGGAAAGACCGTCCTCACCGCCTACGTACAGCGCCAACCGGAAGAAGGCTACGTCCTGCACATCGAGCACCTAACCGCACCGCTGCGGGTGGATGGTACGCTCCTTCGCCTGAACCCGGTCCCTCACGTTGACACGGACGCCACGGACTTCCGCCGAATCACCGCTGCCCGTACGGCTGCTGCGAAGGCCGAGGCCGAGCTAGAAGCCGCCGTCCGGGCTGCCCGCGCGAAGGGCGACTCCTGGGAGGCTATCGGCGCTGCCCTCGGCACGTCCGCCCGAACTGCGCAGGAGCGTTTCGGCCACGCCACCTAGATGTATTGACCACGGAGGTTAGGAACACGCGGCGTGGTTAGGTGACAAAAAGAAGACCTCCAGGCGGCGGACCTGGGTCAGCTCGCGCAAGAATGGATCGTCTAGGTCACAACTAAATCATGCTGCTACCTGGCGGAGGAGATGTCAGATGTAAGGAGTCCCACGCCTCTTTATCCCACTGTTTCCGCGTGGTATTTTGACCGTTCCACCGCGCTAACAAGAAGCGATTCAAGGAGGAGGCCGAGTCATGAGTGATACCAATTCCGCCCGCGCGGACGTGGATGTCGTGGACATCCTGACCGCTGACCACCAGGACATGATTGCACTGATTGGTCAGATCCACACCGCGCCGGATGTAAGCCAGCGCAGGGACCTTGCGGACACCCTGATTGCAGAGGTCATGCGCCATGCCGTGGCGGAGGAAATGTACGTTTACCCCGCCATTGAGGACCACGTGCCCAACGGCAAGGAGGAAGTTGAGCACGACAAGAAGGAGCACGACGACATCGTCAAACTGATGAAACAGCTGGAGAAAGCCGAGCCATCAGATGCCTCCTTCATGGATCTTGTTCGCGAGCTTGAAGGACAGCTAACGCATCACGCCGGTGACGAGGAGTCGGATCAGTTCCCGAAGCTGCGCCAGCACATCCCGCGGGAGAAGCTCGTGGCCATGGGTGAGAAGGTAGAAAAAGCGAAAAAGCTGGCGCCCACCCGCCCGCACCCAAGCGCGCCCCATTCGGAGCTGTTCCACAAGACGATTGGCCCGGGCGTTGGGATGGTGGACCGGTTACTGGACAAGCTCACAGGCAGGAACACGAGCGCGTAGGGCATGCCGAGTGGAGTGCGTGGTTTTGTACAGCCTCGCTGACGGCATCGACCGTTACGTGTTTACGAGACGTACCCCGCCATCAGGCTAGTTCGAAGCCTTCCACGCTAATGGCGGCGGGCTCATCGCCCTGGGGGGCCGTTTTTGGCTGAAGATCGGCCGGCGCCCCGATGGGGATCTGCAAGTCCCGGGAGGAAGCTAAACGGTTATTGGCGGGGATCCGTTCGTCGCGGAGGGGTTAGCCCAGCCGCGCTTTTTGGAGTGGGGAGGCTTTTCACTTTAACTAGCGGTAGGTTGCGCAGCATGCTTCCTGCGTCTTGGCTGGCGCCAGTCAATGTCCGGATCAAACATAGACGCTCCATCGCTTGCGCCCGAAACTGATCAATCGGGCCCTATTCTGACTAGATTTCTGAGCAGAACCTGACGTCAGGTTAGGGTGTGCTCTAAGCGGAGGATATTCCGCCGGTCTGCCAGGTTTCCGGACTTAACGAGTTCAGGCGGTAACGGTGTGGGCTCGACCAAACGAGGCCCCAACAGTGATTCAAAAGGCAGGAAAGGTCGCAGTCGAATACGCTTCGACTTACCCTTACCAGAGGCTACTGGCTTCGCTTGGGGGAGGCCACCCGTTCTTTGCCTCTTCGGCGCCTCCGCTCAGGTAGATAGACGGGAACGATGAATCCGGGCTCCCCATTGCCCCAGCAATGCCACAACAACTATCAGGGCTCCGGAAACGATCAAAGCAGGGCCGGCTCCGGCGCCGGCAAGCAGCGCGCCAAGAGCCGCCCCAAGAAGAAGCACAACAATCGCAGCACTTCTCCTGTTCAGCAATCCCTTGTGCCCCGTTACGAGGAAAAGCTCACCCGACAACGCGGTTAAGGTGGAGGTGACGACCACGGTTGTCATTTCCCGGACCGCGAGTTTTCGGGCTACACATGCCTGAATTCCCATAGCAGCTGCCGCCAATGAAGAGATGATCACTCGGACGTCGGTGGTGAGGTTATTATCGACCAGGGAGGCTAGGGCCCCGACGGAGCAAAGAAGGAGCCCTGCGACAAGCAGCAGCACCGTGATTGGCAGGCGCCATTCCGCAGATCGTTTTCTCAGTACCAGCCCGGTCACCGCGGCGCCGATTGAGAAACACACCATCGCTGTCAGAGGACCTAGCACTGGAAGGCCATCTGCTCCCGCCATGGCCATGCCCAGTATCACCACGTTCCCCGTCATGTTTCCGATGAAGACGTGGTCAAGGGCGAGATAACCGACTGCATCGACGATCCCAGTCCCAAAAGTCAGGACCATTAGTAGCCCAAGCAACTGCACATTCCAGCGCTTCTCGGCCAGGACCTGTGCTTCGTCTGCTTGATTACCAAGTCCGGCACTGGGTGCGGCAGATGGGGTATATGGGGATGTGGTCATTTTTGAATCTCCTGAATGATTCTGAAGGGCTGCAGCCTGGCGGGAGGTGTGACCGTCGTTAACCGAAGCGTCGCATGCGTGTAGAACAGGGTTGCATCCGAGCCATTCAGGAAGTCGATGGACGCTCCGATGTTGACGAGGACGACGGCGGCAGTTGTGCACCCGCCGTCGTGAGCCGTTCGGCTTGCTGCCTGGCATTTTTGGCGCGGCGCTCAGCCTTCAAGCTTGGAATCTTCGCCCAGACGGTGCCATGAACGGTTGTGGTAGACCAGAGCGTCGCCGGGTTCGCCCGCTTGGACGTCACGCATCACGCGGGACTCTAGGGCGTGAACGGCGATGATTGTGGAGGTCCCCATCTCCGTGCGATTGATGACGGCGCAGCGCAACCAGGCGCGGACATCGTCATACACCGCTTCGCCGGTTGCAAGGGCCGACCAGCGGTGCGTCTGGTCAAAGCGGTCGGCGCCGGGGGTCGCTCCAAACTTCGCCAAGTGGACGTCGTGCGCATCCAGCAGGTGCACGACGACGGTTTCGGCGCGCGAAAGCACCTCGGACGCAGAGGACAGTGCCGAGACCGAGAAAATCAGCAACGGAGGTTCCACACTCACTGACACGACCGACGATACCGTCAGTGCCACCGGTCCTTCGCCGGCATCCGCCGTGATGACGGCGACTCCTCCTGGGTGGCCACGGAACAGTGCTTTGAATTCGTCGGCCGAGAGGGAGGGCGGGAAGCTTTGCTTCGGAGCTTCGAGCCAAGTGTCTGCGGGGTAGGCGTGAAACATCGCTATGACACCCTGGGTGCGGAGCGGTCAAGTTCCTCGCGAATGATGTTCGTCCCTGCGCTGAGAGCACTCAGCTTGGCCAGTGCGACGTCCCGGGGGAACGGTGCCATGCCGCAGTTGGAGCTGGGTATGAGCTTGTCCGCATCAACGAACTGCAGGGCCTTGCGGAGGGTGTTGGCGACGTCCTCCGGGGTCTCGATGGTCTCGCTTGCGACGTCGATTGCCCCGAGCATGACTTTCTTGCCGCGGAGGAGCTCGATGAGGTCCATGGGCACGTGGGAGTTCTGGCATTCCAGCGAGATGATATCGATGCTGGAGCTCTGCAGCAGCGGGAACGATTCCTCGTACTGCCGCCACTGTGAGCCGAGCGTCGCCTTCCAGTCAGTATTCGCCTTGATCCCGTAGCCGTAGCAGATATGCACGGCGGTCTCCGCACGCAGCCCTTCTGCCGCTCTCTCAAGCGCAGCCACGCCCCAGTCCTTGACCTCATCGAGGAAGACATTGAACGCGGGCTCGTCGAACTGGATGATGTCCACGCCGGCCGCCTCTAGTTCTTTCGCCTCCTGGTTCAGGATCGTGGCGAACTCCCAGGCCAGCTTCTCGCGGCTCTTGTAGTGGTCATCGTAGAGCGTGTCCACCATCGTCATTGGACCGGGAAGAGTCCATTTGATCGGCCGGTCGGTGGCTGCGCGGAGGAACTTCGCGTCTCCGACGAATACCGGCCGCTCGCGGCGCACCGCTCCGACGACGGTCGGCACGCTCGCGTCGTAGCGATCGCGGATGCGCACGGTCTTGCGCTGTTCAAAGTCGACCCCGCTGAGATGCTCGATGAAGGTCGTGACGAAGTGCTGGCGGGTTTGCTCGCCGTCGCTGACGATGTCGATGCCGCGTCGGCTCTGCTCGTGGATGGCGATGCGCAGAGCATCCTGCTTGCCCTCGATCAGCGCATCTCCCTCCAGCTTCCACGGGGACCAAAGAGTCTCCGGCTGTGCGAGCCACGAAGGTTTCGGCAGGCTTCCGACAACGGTGGTGGGCAAAAGTGTGTTCATGATTGACGATTCTCCGTGGGTCAGTTGACGAGAGCGGGGTAGTTGGCGGTCCACTGGTCCAACAGATCCTTGTGGGGCGTGATGAAGTGCTCCTCCGTGTACTTCGCCTGCGTGATCGCGAGCTGACTGCGCTCGACGCGGTCGTAAGCGATCTGGGTCCGCGAGTAATCCTGCTCTCCCAGGCTCGGCTGGTAGACGGGGCCGGCGGCGGAGTTCGCGTTGTAGATCTCCGGGCGGTAGATCTTCTGGAACGTCTCCATGGTGCTGATCGTGCCGATGAGCTGCAGGTTGGAGTAGTCGTTGAGCAGGTCGCCGCGGAAATAGAAGGCGAGCGGCGCAACGCTGCCGCGTGGCATGAAGTAGCGAACCTGCAGCCCCATCTTTCCGAAGTACGCGTCCGTCAGCGAGAACTCGTCCTGCTGGTACTCGACGCCCAGGACCGGGTGACGGTTCCCCGTTCGCCGGTACGTCTTGCTCGTGGAGACGCTGATGCACACCACTGGCGGCTGCGGGAAGCGTTCCTGGCATTCCGGGGAATCGAGGAAGTGCTGGAACAGTTTGCCGTGAAGATCGCCGAAGTCCTCGGGAACGGTGGGCTTGCCTGAGTCCCCTGCTGCCGCTGGCAGTACGACGCTGAAGTCGAAGTCACGGACGTAGGAGGAGAAGTTGTTCCCGACGATCCCGTGGTGGCGGACCCCGTTCAGCTGGTCGACGATCTGGATGTCGAGAACCTCGAACAGCGGGAACTGCTGATCCGTGCCATCCGCAGTGAACTGTATCTGCACGGAGACGATCTCAAGCTCGAGCGTGTAACGGTCCCGGTCTGGGTTGTCCCAGTCTGCGAGATCGTTGAAGCGCCGCCGCATCATGGTCAGGGCGTTGCGGAGGTTCTCCTGGCGGTGCTCGCCCCGTGCCAGGTTGGCGAAATTCGTCGTGATCCGGGAGCCTTCCGACGGGGAGTAGTCCTCGTTGAAGCGGGTCGTGGTGATGCTGAAGGTGAAGTCGTCTGCCATGCGCTGCCAATCCGTTGATGATGGGCCGGAGACGGCCTTTCAGAAGGGGATGTATCCATGTTGCAGCCTTCCGGGGGTATCGAGTAACTAGGGGTTTCTATGCACTCATATAGAATCTTCCTATGCCACAGCTTTCGAGCGGACTGACCCTGCAGCAGCTCCGCTACTTCATAGAAGTTGCAGCTGAGGGGTCGATCTCCGCGGCTGCCGATCTTCTCTACGTAGCGCAGCCGACAATGTCCGCAGCGATGAAGGACCTTGAGGCCCGGGTGGGCCGTGCGCTCCTGGTTCGCTCCGCCCGCGGGGTCACCCTCACCGCCGACGGGGTAGAGTTCCTCGGCTATGCGAGGCAGGTCGTCGAGCAGTTCGCTCTCCTCGAGCAGCGCTACCTTGGTAGGCCACCGACGCGACGTCTGCTCGGGGTGTCAACGCAGCACTACTCGTTCGCGGTGGACGCCTTCGTCCGGATGGTCAAGGCCACTGAGGTGGCCGAATACGAGTTCTCGCTGCGTGAGTCCCGCACCTGGGACATCATCGAGGATGTCCGGACGCTCCGCAGCGAGATAGGCATCCTCTACCGGAACGATTTCAACCGGAAGATCATCGACAAGCTACTCCGGGAATCCGGGCTCGCGTTCACTCCGCTTTTCCTCGCCGAACCGCACATTTTCATTTCACGGAACAACCCGCTCGCCTCAAAAGAGCGTGCGACTCTCGCCGATCTCGCCGGCTTGCCGCGGCTAACCTTCGATCAAGGTGCGAACAACTCTTTTTACTTCGCCGAGGAGATTCTCTCCACCTTGTCCAGTAAGCAGGAGATCCGGGTCTCTGACCGTGCGACGATCTTCAACCTCATGATCGGGCTCCACGGCTACACGATCTCGACGGGCATCATCAGCGGGCAGCTCGACCCGGAGATCGTCGCCATCCCGCTCGACGTTGACGAACGCATCGAGATCGGCTGGATCGGCCACGCCGCGATTCCGCTTACCAACCAAGCGCAGCGCTACCTCAGGGAATTGCGGGCCGTCGTCGCTGAGTTCGGCGTAGCGCTACTCGACTGACTGCAGTTGAGCGGGCGGTCTTTACCCCTTCGGTGATTGGACGTGTTTGTTGCAGCCGAGCGGGTTGCTGGTATCGCACATGCCCGTCGCCGTCGTTGGCATGGCCGGGGCGGACGCCAGCGAGGAAACCGGCCTGTTCCAGGTGGTGACGATCCAGCCCGGGGACATCACGCAGGGCTTGTAAGGCCGCGGTGCCGTACTGGCCGCCACCTGTGGAGGCCATTGAGCCGCAAACTGATGTTGGCGCGATTCTCTGGTCACCAAAGTTGATCAGTTTGCGGCTCAGCTGAAACCTTCCATTACGTCGCTCATCGCCTCACGAAATGATGAAGTTGAAGGTGACTACAACTCACGCGTGGCATCTACGGCACCGGATGAACTTCTGCTTTTGGATGCAAAAATCAAGAGGCCTGGGGGTGCCACAAGCGGAATTGAGGTTTGCGATGTTTTGGCGTCCAACGGCGAGTTCATCCACGTCAGGAGAAAATCGCGCTCATCGACCCTGAGCCGTCTGTTCGCTCAAGGCACAGTGTCGGCTACAACTTTCGTTGCAGACGGGAGTATCAGGGATGAGATCCGTAGCATCATC
Organism: Arthrobacter sp. K410C; assembly: GCF_059090105.1. Taxonomy (NCBI): domain Bacteria; kingdom Bacillati; phylum Actinomycetota; class Actinomycetes; order Micrococcales; family Micrococcaceae; genus Arthrobacter; species Arthrobacter sp. K410C. Next base: position 130,748 of record NZ_JBNHFJ010000009.1, on the reverse strand, counting down.
GAAAATGAGACAGAACATCCGCACACACTGCGGTGGCTGAGGTTATGACTGCGTTTGTTCAACTGCGCAAACACTAAAAGACTGACTGGGACGGGTCCTCTACTTCTACTCGTCCCACTCAAACGCCGATAATGGAGATTATGTAAAGCTACGGTCGAGAGGGGTCCAAAAGGTGCGTATCTGGTGGCCTTGGAAGAGCCTGCCTTAGCCTTCACATTCAACGCAGTAGGAATGGCCGTTGCTCTCCCGCGCCAGCTGGGACCGGTGCCGGACGAGGAAACGGGAATAGCAGGTGAACTCATCCGCAGCCTGGGGAATCACCTGCACTATGAGCTCGTCGGAGATAATTTCGCCACCAGGTGTCAGTCCTTCATCGAGGACATCGGCCTCGTCCAGCTCGGTGACGACGCTGCGGGCATCAGGGGCGTTCGCGGACTGCAAATCCTCCAGGGAGCGGTCTTGGGATTCCTTGACGTCGGAACGGACTTCGTCATAGTCGGCTGCCACGTAGGTGCTTCTTCCTTCTATCGGCTCTCTGATGCTCTTGTCGGACGAGACTGTAACGTACGCGGTTGCACGGTTGTTCCTCAAACCGCGGGCGAGCGATGTCTGGCGCTTGAGGTGTGCGGCCAAGACTTCGCTCCGCAGGTCAATAAATACGTCAAGATGTAATAGGTGCTCCACGCTTTAGAAACATGCTGCGATGAGCAATGGCGAAGCTCCGATCAAATAGCGGTTGACCGGAGCTTCGGTTCATTATGACCCCTGCAACCTGTGAAACTGCTGGGAGCAGGAAACCCCACGCTCACCACCGCCGCTCCGGCACGTAAGACCAATGGCCTGAGCTGCAATGAACCAGCCGACACTCCCCCGCCACTGCCTCTTAGCGAAGGACACCCTGTCGCTGCCGCCTTTCGTCCGCCGATAGCCGACTTTATGTAAGGCGGTCCTTCGGTCGCCACATTATGGCCGCTGTGCGTGGGAAGCGTTGTTAGTCTCTCTGAAGTGGATGTACTTGAATGCTGAGGTGGCGACAACGCGATGCTGCGACCTGCTCGGGAGCGGCGTGGGTGTACTCCTCGATTGTCGCGTTCCCGCCGCCAACAGCCGCCACCCGAGCGAAAGAGAGCTGACTTGCCAAGGAACGCTAAGAGTTTGCCTGACGGACGGATTATCGCTGCCGACGACGACAGTATGGAATCTGCCTTTCAGAGCATGGCGACGACCCTCGCCAGCCTCCGACCCGGGGAAACACTTCTCGACTTCGTAGCTCGCGGGCCCGAAGTGATTCGCGAGCATGTAGAAGCGATTGCTAAGGCGACCCGGAAAGCTGACGCGTTTGATGTCATCGAACTGATGCGGCTTCGCGAGACCCCGATGGTGCTTGAGGGCTACCGAGAGAGCCTCGCCGATCAGCGGCCCGCAGCGGTCGAGTTGGTCGCATTGATCCTGCTCGCGCGAGGGGAACGCGTTTTGCCGGACGCCGATCCGAGGGCAGCGCACCCCTCACAAGTAGTCCCAGACATTCACGAACGTACGGGAGTGCTGCTCAGCCTGGGGCAGTTCATGCTTCTGTCAGACGGGCAGGCAGAGAAGTTTGGCCCATTGACGAGCCTGGCCGCCACGTACGCAGGCCACGAGCTCAACGTCAAGTTCAAGCAATATGCCCACGTTCATGATGGGCTAAACGAAACACTGTTCAGCAGTAAACACCTCGGCACTCTTCTGCTCGAAACCTTGGGCTTTACGTACGAAGATTTCTTGAACGTTCGCGATGCCATCAGATCGGTCTATTTAGACCGCTTCTTTGCCGCGAGAGACATACTCGGTGATGTCGCGCAGGAGTGGGAGACCGGCGGTCAACGCGAGCAGTCGCCTGCCCGCGTTGAGCAAGGTAAAGCTGCCGTGTACGATCTCATGTTCTTTCCCGGTAAGCGCGCAAGCTTCACGGCAATAGAAATCGCCGATGCATCATCGGTGCCAGAAGACCGCGTGAAGCGAGTACTTGACCGGTTCAGCGTCTCGTTTGGAGCGGAAGGCGACCCTGTCGCTTGGGTCGAGTCCTTCCTGGCGGGCGACAATCCGTTGAGGAATGCGTCGCTTATCGCTGACGGCGCCGGCAATTATGTCACAATGAACGTTCCCATCGGGACGGACTGTTTCAGACAGGTAGTTGAGGCGGAACTCAAGGGTCACTCCGCCCGGTGGCGGCGGTACGAGAAGCGTCGCGTAACGGTAAGCGAGCAGGCTTCCGTCGAGAATCTGACGAAGCTGCTTGGTGCAGACGCCACTCATGTTAACCTCAAGTATTTCAGGCCGAATCCTGGTGTCGACTCAGTACAGTTAGCCTCGAACGCAGAAGAAATCACGTCCATCGCGGAGCAGACTGAGTCGGATGCGCTGTTCCTCATTGAGGACGTTGCGATCTGTGTTGAGGTCAAAGGGCGAAGCGTGTCGCATCAGGCGCGAGGTGGGCACGTGCAGCGCCTGACTGGAGACTTACGGTCTACTGTGGGCGAGGCCACGGACCAAGCGCTCCGTCTCGAGGGGCTGATTCGCACCAACGGTGGACTCTGGCTCCAGGATAGGACCTGGCTCGATTTGTCCGGAGTCCGAGAAGTGCGATCCATTGCAGTTTGCCTCGATGACATGGGCCCCCTCGGGACGGCACTCGACGAATTGGTCCGCGGCAATGTCATCAAGAGTGATCGGTTCCCCTGGATAGTCTCGCTGCATGACCTCGCGATTATTGCAGAGGTACTCGATCGGCCAGCAGAGTTTCTTCTTTACCTTCGTCGTCGCACCGAGTCGGAGGTTTCGCTTAATTTCTGGGCCATCGACGAGCTCGATCTGTTCATGCTGTTCTTGTCCGGGCAGTTGTACGTGGAGCCTGACCCAGACCGCGTCAGCGAGGAGTTTCTAGGAGTGCGCCGTCCGTCCGGCGGTGACAGGCGGCGGTATCGCAGCAATGCTGTACCGACGCGGGTTATGACGCATACGGATCCGCTAGATGCTTGGGTCTACTACCAAGAGGGGTCGGTGGAGGAGCCAGCACCCAAGCCTGTGTTCGCATCTCATCCCGCCGTGCTCAACCTCGTGGACTTCCTACAGGACGGGAAGAAGCCGGGATGGTTCCGCTTCTCGGCAGATCTCCTAAATCTCGGCGGGGAGGCTCAAAAAAACCTCGCGCGTAATATCCAGACGCTCATCACCACGACTAAGGATGACGGCCAGCCGCACAGTCTTTTCGTCGGCTTGGCCGGCGCTTGGGGTTACCCGTCGCTTTTCATTCGGACTCAGCCGAGCGGTATGACGCAAGCGGCCGCGAGTCGCCGCTTGGCTACCTATGCGACGACCAAGAAGCATCAGATCAAGTCAGACCGGGCCCTCATGGTTTTATTCGACCACCGCGGAAGTATCCGATCTGTGCGCTATGACAACTCCCCATATGGAGACCGTAAGGATCTTGACGCACTTGGCGATGCAATGGGCTTATTGCCCACGGAGTTCATGGCGCGACCGATACCGCCGTCTGCTCGAAGAGCAACGAAGCGACTGAACGCAGGCAAGAAAAAGCCGCGGCGTCGCTAGGTGGGCGAAAGGCGCAACGACGTGAACTGGCTCCTGCGACTTGCCGAACAGCGACTCCCCCAGCCCATCTCACTGCTCCAACCACTGTGTGTTCCAGCTAGCGGTACTGTCCTCCTGCAGAACAACAGGTCTCGATAGCAGTAACTTGTCCCACGAACTGCGTGGAACAAACTGATCGACAGGAAACTTTCCTCTCTACACACCCCTACGGACGGATCGGGGCCTTGAAGCCATAAAGGCAGGTCTGAGGAATCCTGTACTGGGAAGAGCCTGTCAGGCTGCTTTCCAAAACGAGCCCATCCCAACCCCTGACGAAGTGGAGCTCATATACCTTGACTTTCTTCTGGGAGGGGCCTAGAACTCAACCTGACAGGACAAGGGTTGGAGGCGCAGGTGGCTGGACAGCGAATCGGGTACGTGCGCGTGAGCACTCTGGACCAGAACGAGAAACGCCAGCTCGAAGGCCAGGTTCTGGACCGGGTCTTCACGGACAGGGCCTCCGGCCGGGACACGGCCCGCCCGCAGCTTACCGAACTGCTGCGGTTCGCCCGCGACGGGGACACCGTCGTCGTACACAGCATGGACAGGCTCGCCCGGAACCTCGATGACTTACGTTCTCTGGTCCAGGACCTCACCCGTAAAGGCGTGCGGGTGGAGTTCGCCAAAGAGAGCCTGGTCTTCACCGGGGAGGACTCCCCCATGGCCAACCTCATGCTCTCCGTCATGGGTGCCTTCGCCGAATTCGAACGCTCCCTCATCAAGGAACGCCAGCGGGAAGGCATCGCACTGGCCAAGCAGCGCGGCGCCTACAAAGGACGGAAAAAGACCCTCACGCCGGAACGTACCGCCGAGCTGGTCCAGCGCGCCGGCATCGGTGTTCCCAAAGCCCTCCTTGCCCGTGACTACGGGATCAGCCGGGAGACCGTCTACCAGTACCTCCGGCAAGCAAAGCTGGAATGAGCGTTCTCCTCGTCGGGCCGTCGTTCCGCCATATCCGGAAGTCGCCGTAGCTTGACGGAATCTTCATTATCGGCGTTAAGTAATGGGCGGGGGAGTGCTCTCAGCGACCTCACCTCCGGGGCTCATTCGGGAAGTCCTCCCCAATGAAAGTCCAATCCTGATGCTATTTGCGTTTAGAAGCACAGTCGACGATAGGGATCGCCCATGCCCAAAGCAACAGTCAAACAGCGGGGCCCATACGCGAAGACCGCAGCCCTCCAGTCGAGAATTCTTGAGACCTGTATTGAGCTCTTTGCGCAAACAGGCTTCCGCAGCCTGACCATGAGGGATGTGGCCCTGCGGGTGGGTGTTAGTCACACAGGGCTCCTCCATCACTTTGCCAATAAAGAGGAACTGCTCTCGGGTGTCCTGCAACTCAGCGACCAGAAAAGGAGGGAATTCTTTCGGGAGCGCGGCATGAGCGTGGTGACGCTACTCCAAGACAGCGCGGCCATCAAGTCGCTGCTGAAGACGGTAACTGCAGATGCTCTGCAGCCGGGTCTGATCGAGTTGCACAGTACGCTGTCCGCTGAGGCGACTTCGCCTGATCATCCGGCGCATGAGTACTATCGGGATCGCTATGGGGCAGCCATAGGCCTCTATACGCGAGTGTTCGCTGCGTTGGCAGACCGTGGCCAGTTGAAGAGCGACAGTGCCCCTGAAGACCTGGCGGCAATGTTCGTTGCATTGACTGACGGACTGCAAATCCAATGGCTGTATGACAGGGACACGGATCGGCTTAAACGGCATGTCCGCTTGTTCCTCTGCTCGTTTATTTCTGACATTGACTAAGGCCTGGATGCGGCTGTTGCGTGGCTTGCCTCACGAATTTCTGATGCGGGGAACCCTTGGCTTCGACGCCGATGACCCGCCCGGTGAAGCCGTCGGCGACCTCTGTTGAGACGTAGCGTCCATCCACAGCTGCAAGCCGGCAGAATTCGTTCTTTCTGAGGTACCCCAGCTCGAGAGTGTCGGGGCCGCTGCGGAACCGGCGCTCGGCAAACCCCCACCGCACCGGCCGTGTAGCCCGGTTCAGTCCATAGACCCGCCGGGTCACTGGCGCGGACAATGAGGTGCCCGCGGCGGATGCCTCCTAAAGCAAATTAGACTAGTCGTTCTGCCCTTCCAGTCACGTAGTTGGCGTATGCCGGGACTCCCGTGGCTGGAGGTGCTGGACGGTGCAAGGGTGACTGCAGACTGAGCGCCGTTCTCTCCGCTACGCAGTGCGCCGCGCCGGTGACCACTATGGTGCAGAGAGGCCTCTTCAATCCTTTACTCCTATATTCCGACTCGGCAGGTGAACTCGCGACGAAGATTTGGATCCCATGGCACTTTGTGGGGGGCAATCGGCGTCGCCGGCACCGTTTCCCTGCGCCTGCGCCTGCGCCTTCGCGAAGACAAGCATGGAAATCCCAAACCGCTCAGCGGCAGCAGTTTTAATAGCCTGGCCGGGCCAGGGCACCAAGACAGACACTCACGGAAGAGGATGACATGACGACAACTTTCCCCGGGGCTTCATGTGGAGTGCCGCGACTGCCGGCCACCAAATCGGAGGCAACAACATTAACAGTGACTGGTGGGCACGCGAGCTGACCACGCCCGCATGGAACATTCCGGAGACGCCTGCGACAGCTACCACCGCTATCGAGAGGACATCACCAGTACCTGCGCCACGCCAGGCTGGGACGAGGCCCTCCCTGCAGGCGTGGCCGTTAAAACGCGCCCAAGCGGCGATAATGGGCGTCCTAAATTGGCGGAGGAGGATTCTTCAATGATTCGGTAAGCGTGCGGAGGATTTTCGCCGTAATGCCGACGTCCTCATCGCTCCAACCCTGGAGGTGCTCCTGCAAGATAGCTGTCTGCTGCTCTTCGATGCGCCGGAGTCGCTCAGCCCCCGCCGGAGTAATGGCCAAAACCTGGGCTCGACCGTCCTCCGGATCCTTCCTCCTAGATACGAAACCTTGCCCCTCCAGATCCGCAATATGGCGACTGAGCACAGGTGCACCTATCCCCAGCCGCTCAGCCAGGCGGGTAGCCCGGGACTCCCCCTCGCCCACTAGGCGAAGCACGAACTGAAGAGCGACGCCACTTTCCTCACCGCGGGCAACGGAGGCAGCGATGCAACGGACTGCGCGTTGGAGGTCGAAAATTTCATGCGCTAAGCCAGCTGCTGTACTAGTGCTGACTACCATAACTTTTAAACTCCTTGCTTACAGCAACTTAATTATCATAAGTTGCGTCAAGGAAGTACTCGAAGACTTGTGACAAAAAAGAACGTCGCGGAAATCGAGGGACGGAGCCTGCGATCCGTCCCTGAACCCTCCGCCGCTTTGGCGTGCCGTGTGCCGCGACGCCGAGGCGGAAGATGATGGCGGGTCCGGTGGTCGAGCCGGGGTCCAGGTACGTGCGTCGCATGACGGAGGCGAGTTGCTGCCAGCGGAAGCCACCAGGTCAGCAGCACAGGTGCTCCGGGGACGGCAAAAGGGTGAGAACGGATAGTGCTCAGAAACTATTTGTTTGCCCGCTAACCAACCGAGCAGGTGTCTTGAAGGAAAGAGGTACGACGGCGGCACGTGCCGCCGTCGTACGTTGATCTTCGGGAAGTGGATCTCAGAGAAGAGATTTAGGGCGTGCCAGGCTTATCGCCGCACCACTGCATCCTCGTCGTCGGCAGTGATCAGGATGTTGCCTTCGGAGATGGATTCGGAGAGCACGTCATGCTCCACGGTAGTGGCCAGCGGCTTTTCCTTGACGAAGAACAGCACGACGGCGGAGATCAGGGCCAGCGGGACCATCCAGAGGAAGATGGGGGTCAGGGCGTCATTGTAGGAGGAGATGATCACGTCCCTGATGTCCGTGGGCATCTTGCTGACCAGTGCCGGGGTGAGGGAGTTGGACCCGCCGGGTGCTTCGCCCCCGGGCGCGGCGGCAGGCAGACGCTCCGTAAGCAGTTCCGCAAGCCGGCTGGCGAACAGGCTTCCCACCACGGCTGAACCGAGGGTGGCGCCAATCTGGCGGAAGAAGTTGTTGGACGCCGTGGCGGTTCCAACCTCGCGAAGCGGGAACGAGTTCTGGACAACCAACACCAGGATCTGCATGCTCAGGCCCAGGCCGAGGCCCATGACGGCGAGGTAGGCGCAGACCATCCAGAGCGGCGCCCCCGGAGTAAGGATAGACAGCAGGACAAGGGCCACAGCCACCAGCACCGAGCCCGCGATGGGCATCCACTTGTACCGGCCGGTCTTGCTGACCAGCATGCCGGACACCACGGAGGCCACTAGGAGGGCGCCCATCATGGGGATCATCAGCATGCCGGATTCTGTGGCATTTACATCGAAGGCCATCTGCAGGTAGGTGGGGAGGTAGCCGATGGCGCCGAACATGGCCACGCCGATTAACAGCCCCGCGAAGGTTGAGAGGTTGAAGTTCAGGTCCTTGAACAGGTGCAACGGGATGATGGGCTCAGCAGTGCGCCGCTCCACCAAAACGAAGGCCACTGCGCTAACCACGGTGCCGGCGATCAGGGCAATAATGATCGGGTCCGACCATTCGTACTTGCTGCCGCCCCAGGTGGCGAAGAGCACCAGGCCGGTGGTGGCGATGGCCATCAGGACCATACCGCCGAGGTCCAGCTTGGGCTTACCGGCGTGCTTGGGCAGTTTGAGGAAAAAGACCGCACCGGCAAGGGCCAGCAGCCCCAGGGGGATGTTGATCCAGAAGACCCAGCGCCAGCCGGGGCCTTCGGTGAACCAGCCGCCCAGCAGTGGCCCTGCCACGGAGGCCACGGCGAACACCCCGCCCATCATGCCCATGTACTTCGCTCGCTCCCGAGGCGGGACGACGTCAGCAATCACCGCCTGCGACAGGATCATCAGGCCGCCGCCGCCCAGGCCCTGAATGACGCGGGCAGTAATCAACACGGCCATGTCGTTGGCAAGAGCGCCCACCACAGAGCCGATCATGAACAGGAGGATCGCTGCGATCAGGAGGGACTTGCGGCCCACCATGTCACCGAGTTTGCCGTAAATGGGCATGCTGATCGTGGAGGTGAGGATGAACCCCGTGATCACCCACAGCATGTCGCTGACACCGTGGAGTTCACCCACGATGGTGGGCAGCGCGGTGCTGAGGACGGTCTGGTTCAGTGCGGAGAGGAGCATCGAGAGCATGAGGCCCACCAAGAGCAGCCCCATGTGCTGTTTTTGCGGGTCCTGCGCCTTTTGAGGGTCCTGCGCTGTCTCCGGGCCGGGAGGCTTGGTCATGAGAGTTTCCTTTGCAGGTGATGAAAAAGCGCGACGGCGGGTGCCAGATTCTCGGGGGTGAGTCCGGCGGCGGGGTCGAAATCAGCGGATTTGGCCTTGAATTTGACGGGCACCGTCCCGAGCATCACCAGCATCCTGGCGGTCTCCTCGGGGCTGAAGTCTGCGGCCTCGAAGGCCCAGGAAGGATCTGCAGCGAGAACGTCCGTTACCGCTTCCCGCACCAGGGCTTCGGCCTTGGCCATGTACTCCATTTGCCGTGCGAACAACTGCGGGTGCCGATTCAGCAGTTCGCGTCGCCGGACGTTGTCTGAGCCGCCGAGTGCGGAGCGGATCACGGCGACAAGGACCAGTGCCACCTGCCCCAGGAGATCTTCCGCGCCAGTCAGCTTCGCTGCTTGGGCGGGGTCAAGGACCGGCTCACGGAGGCCCAGGACGGCATCCTCCTTAGAGGGGAAGTAGTTGAAGAATGTCCTGGGCGACACCCCTGCGCTTTCGGCAATAGCCTCCACCGTGGCCAGTTCCAGGCCACGCTGTTGCGTCATCAAGGCTGCGGCCTCATGGATGGCAGTCCAGGTTTCGATTTTTTTGCGTTCACGCAGGGACGGCGTAGGACTTGGGGGCACGGTATATTTTTGCATGACTGCAGACTTTGCACAACTGCAAGTTCTAACGCACCCCATACCAGGGCCTTTAGGCGAGTACTTACAGGTCAGCAGTTTCATGGAGTGGTGGCTGGCCTTGATGCCGAACTCTCCTGAATTCGGGGCGGGGTACACCGCCCTTTACGTGCCTGCCAGCCTTGTGCCGACGGCTTCTTCCCCAACTCCGACAACCCGACCGTCGGCCAGCTGGCGGTTCAGGGCGGAGATGTCCGAGGCGGGCGGTAAAAAGGCTCAGCCGATCCGGCTACTTCAGCCACCTACCTCGAATGGCCGGCGTGGTCCGGATGCGACGGGTCGGCCAAGGCGTCCATAATCTCCTCGTAACCGGCAAATCGTCGAGAGTCTTCAAACTGGGCTGCGCCGGTCGCCGTCGAACCAGCCGTGCCAGCCGATAGGACGAAACCGCAGGCCTGCGAAACCACCCGCAGCCTTGGCCGAAATTCAAGATTCGGGCTCCGCGAGTTTGACTCCGCTACACCAGGTCCTGCAGGGAGCTCCTAATCGGGCTAGCAGCTGATCCAGGAGCAATCCTTCTCAGCCCTGTCCACCGGTTTCTTCGCAATCCTGTCCGGGAAGCCATCGACCCCGATCCCGGCCTCGGGAAGTGCCGGAGAAGGATGAGGATCAATGGTTCGCGGAGAAAAGAAAGCCTCCGCGCCGCAGCTATTGGTGCCTTTTGACGACGCTGCACGGTCAGGGCCTGTACCCCTGATTTCTTCACCTGCGTCGGCCCTGCATTGTCTGCTCTGAATTCGGGGGCGCAGTCACGGCTGTGGCTGCGCCCGCCCATTTCAGCCGCTGTGCCGTGCCATGTGGCGTGCGCCGCGGAGGCCGAACACGACGGCGGGTCCGATGGTGGAGCCCGGGCCGGGGTACGTCCGGCCCATGACGGAGGCGGAGTTGTTGCCGGCGGAGTACAGGCCCTCAATGACGGTGCCGTCTTCACGCAACGCCCTGGCATGGGCGTCGGTGACGACGCCGCCCTTGGTGCCGAGGTCTCCGATGACCACTTTGAAGGCGGTGAACGGGCCTTTTTCGAGCGGGCCGAGGCAGGGATTGGGGTGGACCGTCGGGTCGCCGTAGTAGCGGTCGTAGGCTGAGTTGCCGCGGCCGAAGTCGCCGTCGACCCCTGCCCTGGCGAAGCCGTTGAACCGGTGGATGGTCGCCTCCAGGCGGGCGGGATCCATGTTGAGCTTTGCGGCGAGCTCGGCGAGGGTGTCTGCCTTGACCATGATCCCTGCGTCTTTCATGGCCTTGTTGTTCTTCAGGTCGATCGCGAAGGTGCGCAGGTAGCGGCGGGCGTGCCGGGCGTCGCCGACCAGCCAGTACGGGCCGTCCTTGTCGTGTTCGAGCATGTGGTGTCCGAGGTCGACGTAGGACTCGGACTCGTTCACGAACCGGTCACCCTTGCCGTCGAGGATGACCGAGTAGGGCAGGGAACGCTCACCCACGATGAACGCAGGGCCATGGCCGGGCGCGGGTGCGACCGATCCGCCCCACCAGGCGTCGTCCATGAGCTCAAGTGCAGCTCCGTTGTCTTGCGCAATTTCGATGGGGCGCCCGAGGTTGCCCGGGGCGCCCGATGGGGCGCCATCGATTCCGTGGTGCTTCTGGCGGAGATCCTTGTTATGGTCAAAGCCGCCGCCGGCCAGCATCACGCCACGCGTGGCGCCGATGGTCAGGGGCTTTCCGCCCCGGGTGATCCGCACCCCTGCGACACGGCCGTCCTCGACGATGAGTTCCTGCAGCGGGGCATTCAGCCACAGGTCGGTACCTTGCTTCTGCACGACGACGTCGAGGAACGCAGCTGCGAATCCTGCGCCGATGCCGGCAAGCTTCTTGCCGGTGGCCAGGCCGCCGAGGGCGCGGAAGACGAGCTGCGCCCCGCGGATGAAGCCGGAGGGTGTGGACCAGGCACGGCCCAGGAGCCATATGTCGTCGGTGCTAATCGGCAGCGCGGCGGGCGCCTGGCAGGTTTTCCACCAGTGGCCAATCTTTTTGATGTCGAACGGCTTGACCTCTAAGCCGCGGCCGATCTTGCCGCCCGGGAGTTCGGGGTAGTAGTCGGGGTAGTCCGCGGCACGCACGAATTTCACGCCGTACTTCTCCGCGGTGGTGACGAAGTCGGCGACGCCGTCGACGAACGCCTCTTTCCGGAGCCGTGTGGTGGCGCGCCCCTCCTCGCCCACCGTCGTCTCGAGGTAGGTCAGCGCCTCGTCGCGGGAGTCGCCGGCATGGTCCCGCTGCATCAGCGGGTTGTTGGGCATCCACATGCCGCCCCCAGACAGGCTGTGTTGCCGCCCCACTTGCCGGTGCTTTCCAGTAGGAGGACCCGCAAGCCTTCATCCGCGGCGCCCATGGCGGTTGCCAGTCCCGCCGCACCTGTGCCGACGATGACGACGTCATAGCTGTGGTCAAAAAGCTTTGACTCTGACATGCTCTTGCTCCTTCGGTTCCTGGGTGCCGGTTCCGTTTTTGACTCGGGGCTGGCTCTGGACACGGACGACGACGGAACTTCCCGCCGTCGTCCGTTTCAGTTCATTACAGGGCTGACCAGCCGCCGTCGGAGGCGAGGATGGCTCCGTTGATGTTGGTGCCGTCGTCGCTGAGCAGAAAGGTGATGGATGCAGCGAGCTGCGCGGCTGTTGCCGGGGTGGGGATGTTGGCCTGCATGAGCGGGCCAAGGCGCTCTGCGGCCATCCGCGATCCGAAGTTCGCCACGATGCCGGTGATGGTGGGTCCGGGGGCGACCGCGTTGAAGCGAAGCCCCTTCGGGCCGTAGATGACGGCCGAGTTCTTGGTGAGGCCGACGACGGCGTGCTTGGAGGCGGTGTAGGCGGCACCGGCGGCGGATCCGCGGATGCCGGCCTCCGAAGACACGTTCACCACGGAGCCCGAGCCTGCCTCAAGCATCAGCGGCGTCACGGCGCGGGTGAGGCGCATGAGGGCGGTGACGTTGATCCTGAAGACCCTGTCCCAAAGTTCGTCGTCTACCTCATGGATGGGGGCGAAATTGTCCATGATCCCGGCGACGTTAGCCAGGGCATCCACACGCCCGGCGGCCGCGGCAACAACGGCGGCGACCGTTTCCTCGGTGGATATGTCGCCGGCCACGGGCACCAGGTCCAGGCCGCGGTTCTCTTCCACGAGCGCGTCTAGGCCTTCCTTGCTGATGTCCGCGGCGATGACCTTGCCGCCCTCCTTCGCGACGCGCAGGGCGGTCGCCTGCCCAATGCCTGAGGCGGCACCGGTAACGATGACGGTTTTTCCGGCAAAACGGTTGGTGCTGATGGCTTCCTGCCATGCGGCTTCGTTGCCCATGATGTCCTTCCAGACGGTAATGGTGGTCCGGCGGTGGCCGGAGCCACCAACCTTATGACACTCCGTGTCATTATGGAAGGGTGAATACTGGTGGGATGCCTGCCGATGACCTGATTGCCCCCACCCGCTCTTCGGGTCGCCCGGTGAGCGTCAACCCGGAGGCGGTGGCAGCCCTCGCCCTCAAGATGTTCACCGAGCGCGGGTATGAGCAGACCTCCATGGAGGACATCGCCCGCAAGGCACGGGTCGGGCGCAAGACCCTCTACCGCCACTTCTCAAACAAGGCGGAGCTGGTCTGGGGCGGCATGGAACCGGCGATCCAAGCCTCCGCACTCCTTTTGGAAGCGCCTCCAACTCCCAATATGACAGCCCAAGAGATCCTGGCTGGCCTTCGTGGCGCGCTGATTGCCGGCGTTGACGCACTCCCGGACCTGGCGGTCACCCGCGGACGGCTGCGGCTGATCGCGGAACATCCGGAACTAATGAGCCGAAGCTACGACTTCCTCAGCGCGCAACGTGATCGGACACGCTCCTACCTGACCGCCCGCGGTGTCTCCGAGACAACAGCGCGATATTTATGCGCCGCACTTATTGGCGCCTCATTTGAAGCCTGGCTGCAGTGGGCCGCAGGCGACGATCCTGCGCCCACCGCGCATCTGCAGGCAGCGCTGGCCGTCCTGCATCTGGACAGGCTCTGACCTACTCTTTCGGCCTGACCTCCTGCTCCTTCGAGTTAGGTCCCGGATTGGGTTCCTTCAATGGCTCCTGCCCGTGGCCGTATAGATCGAACTTAGGATGGTCCGTCAAACGGAGCTGCTCCCCAGCAGTTAGAACTGAAATTCTCAGTCCTGACTGCTGGGGAGCAGCTTAGGATTCGCCCATTTCCTGTTTGGGGTGTTGGACCCCTTTGTGATGCCCTTAGTTGCGGGTCGGTTAGGCGGATTGTTACCGCCGCGCTTGGCTTGTCAGCCGCGGGGTCAGAATCTGCGTTTTCTACCGCCGATTCTGGCCCCGCAGCCCACGCAACTTCTTTACTTGCCGCTTACTGTGAAGGTGCGGACGTCGAATAGCGAGCTGGCAGTGCCAACGAAGTCCACTTCCTTCTTGGTTGCCCAGACTGCGGTCTGCAGGTAGATCGGAGCGAACCAGGCGTTGTCGATGGCGAATTTGTTGATGTCCCTGTAGATCTCGTTCGCGGCTTCGGGGTCGGTTTCCGTGGCGAGCTTTTCCAGGAGAGAGTCCAACTTAGGGTCCTTGACCTTGAATGGGTTGTGGGAGCCGTTCTCCCTGAAGTAGAGGACCGTGGTACGTGACTGCGGTGCTACGGCGCCCTGGTTGAAGTACATCCCCCACCGGGTGGTTTGGCCGGATGATTGCGCGGGCACTGGCTCCCATTCGACCTTGATGCCGATATCAGAGAGTGTTTGCGTGAGGGTTGGCTGGATCTGCTGAACGGCCAGATTCGCCGGCATGGTGAGCGTAAATCCATCCGGATAGCCCGCTTCTTTGAGCAGCTTCTTTGCCGTTTCGACGTTGTACTCGTACTTTTTGTTGAGCTCTTCGTCGTAAGCGGGTTGCATCGGGTTGAAGATCTGGGTCGTAGGCGTTCCCATACCCTGGTAGATGGCGTCGATGATTTTCTGCCGGTCAAAGGCGTGGTTGATTGCCTGTCGGACCCGTACGTCAGCCAGTGGCGGTGCAACCTCGCCGTTTCGGTCGGCGAGAACGATCTGGCCAACGGTATGTCCCTTGACCTCGGTGGTCTTGAGCGCCCCTCCGCCGAGCTGCTTTGCCTGCGTGGCATCAACGGTGCCCGCGTCAAGCTCGCCGGTTTTGAGGGCGTTGAACAGCGCAGTGCGGTCCTGGATTGCGCGGACCGTTATGGTTTTGAATGGGTAGGCGTCGACGTTCCAGTGATCGTCTCGACGGTCAAGTACGTACTTGTTCCCATTGACGGTCTGGGTTTTGTTGAGCACGTAGGGGCCCGATCCCACGGGGTCCAATGCTGACTTCTCATCATTGACAGTGTCGGGGTCGGCGATCACTCCAGAACCGAAGGAGAGTGCCACCAGCAGATTCGGGTCGGGGCGGCTCAGGTTGAGCACTGCCGTGTGGTCGTCGGGGGTGTCGATGGATTCGACGGCGCTGAGGTTGCTCTGCTGTGGGCCCGCGGTGTTCTTGGTGCGTTCAAGTGTCACCTTGACTGCCTCGGAGGTAACGGGATCACCGTCACTGAATTTCATGTCGTCGCGCAGCTTGAGTGTCAGCTTGCGTGCGTCGTCCGAGTACTCCCAGCTCTCTGCCGCGCTTGGCTGGAGTTTACCTTCGTTGTCGTTGTAGATCAGGGTGTCGTAGAGCGAACCCCACACGTAGCGTTGGGTTCCGTCGTGAATCTGAGCGGGGTCGAATGAGTTCGGCGGTGCCTGTATGCCGAAGGTCAGCGTTGCGTCAGACGCTTTTGCGCCCTGGGCGTTGTCGGTCTTGGTTTCGGATGCGCCGCCGCATCCGGTCAAGGCGAGGCCCAATATGGCGATCGCGGCGCCATATGTGAGCCTGCGGGGTGTTTTATGTGGCATTGGGAGGAGCTCCTTTACTCAGGGGTGCCAAGTGGCTAAGGGTGAACTTGGGTTGGGGATTTACTGAAAACGTCACGGGGGGTAATTGCATTCAACAGTGGCTCGCCGCGTAGGTATCGGTCCCGGTTCTCCAGGATCAGGCTGATAGAGCGTTGCGTCCGGTCCGGGAGCGCGGGTGTCATGTGGGGGGTGATAATGACACTTGGCATGTCCCAAAGCGGTGAATCCTCAGGCAGCGGCTCGGGATCAGTGACGTCGAGCCCGGCTCCGGCGATCTGGCCCTCTGTAAGGGCCTCGATCAGCGCGTCCTGGTCTATGAGTTGGCCGCGCGCCATGTTCACGATGTATGCGTCGTTTTTCATGGCAGCGAACTGCTGGGATGAGAAGAGATGGTAAGTCTCGTCGGTCAAGGGTGCTGCAATCATGATCACATCTGATTCCTGGATGAGCGGATCCATGGAGTCCCCCGCGTCGGTGGAGAGCATAAGGTCTACTGCGGGGTGTGACTGGCCTGCGCGCCGGCGTGAGGCGATGACGCGCATGCCGAAGGCCTTGCCGAGCTTGGCCATGGCCTCACCGGTGTTGCCAAATCCTACGACGCCCAGAGTCTTCCCCCACAGCGCCAGACGGTGATGGTAATTCGGAATTCCGCGCCAGATGTGCGCTTCCTGCATCTGGAAAAGCCGGTGGGCGTCGAAGGTGAGGCCGAGGGCGAAGTAAAAGCCGTGCTGTGCCAGTGCCTCTGCTGACCGGCCCGCCGAGCCCGTAATGATGAGTCCGCGCTCGAATGTTTCCGGGCGGGCCGATCGGGCGAGTCCCGAGTGGTCGCAATGGACCCAGCGGAGATGAGGGGCAGCCAGGAACCGGTCATCAATGTCAATCGGCAGGATGGCAACATCAGCTTGCTGCAAGGCCTCCTCAATCCCAGCGGAGTCGCCGGGGTGCAGATGGATGAACTCAGCGGGGGCGAAAGCTTCCCGAAGTTGCTGAACCTCATGCGGGTGGTACAGCACAGTTGAAAGCACAGTATGGATTTCGCGTGGCTGAAGCTCGTCTTGCATCGGTATGAACTCCTTTGTATGAACCGAACCTGAAGAAATCTTTGGCTCTTCCGAGCCAGCGTAGGACGGGGAATAGGTCATGTCAACCGGTTGCCACAAAAAAAGGTTCATAACACTTTGTCTCACCTGCAGAGGCAGGCAGTGCGCCTACCAATCGGTTGCCCGCTGCTCTTGTGGGCGCAATGAAGGTTGCAATTCGCCATGGTCAATCTTTCTCGCTGGAAGCCATCTTGTTGGCGATCATCGCCCTCAACCTTCAAGACCCCACAGAACCGGCCGCAGAACGTAGGCTGTTCCTTCCAACCCTCTCCCAACTTCTCGCCCCTTTCGAATCAGTACCGGCTGGGGTTAACCTCACGGCCGCTTAAGAGGTTTGGTTGGAGTCGTGTTTTCGTCAGGAGTCCCAGGAGGGGCGGGGTGAGGATCAACGGCATCGTTGATGGTCTTCCGACGGGAAATACTACCCAAGATGCCAATCGGTTGCCCCCGAGAAAGGGCTCCGGCGCCCGGCTACCTTTGGGTTTTCTCATCCGGCAATGCGGCGCGGACCACGCGCGCGAAGCAGACGTACAAGTGACTTCTTGGATGGGACACCTTAGAGTGCAGCAAACCACCCCAAGGAATTTTGCACATTGCCCCGGCAACCGGTTGTCATGTGAGCTGGGCCATGTTTTACTTGTTTCTACTGCGGTACGGGAAACCCCGTAGTCCGAACCCGTCGGACGAGATCCCGCCAAATCCTGACAAAGGGGTCCTAGCGATGCTCTATCGCTTCTTATGCAAGCCGATACGAACTCGGTTCCGGGAAACCGGAGCAGGCACCTGCCTGAGCGGAGGCTGCTGATGCTTCCTTACATCCTCCGCCGTGCAGCGACGGGTGTCATTCTGGCCGTGTTGGTAACCTTCATTACCTTCTGGCTCCTGAGCTTTTCCTTCGACGGGGTAGTGTCAAACATCCTCGGTCCAGCGGCGTCAACGGAGGCAGTCGCGGCATTGAAGGGGCAGATGGGGCTGGACAGGCCATTCCTCGTTCAATACTTCGATTGGTTCTTCGGCATATTCCGGGGCGACTTCGGGATCTCGTACTTCACGAGCGAGCCGGTCGCAGAAGCGGTCAGCGCGCGGCTCGGTGTGACCCTGTCTATCATTTTCGTGGCCATGGCGCTCACCATCGTCGTCAGTGTTGCCCTTGGTGTCCTGGCTGCCTCCCGGGCCGGAGCTGTTGACCGGCTTGCGCAGGGCGTTTCCTTGCTCGGTCTCCTTTTGCCGAACCTGCTCATTGCCATTGGTCTCGTTGTGCTGCTGGCCATCAATCTGCGCCTATTGCCGGCTACTGGTTTTGTCCCGTTCAGTGAGAGCCCCTCAGGCTGGGCCGCCTCAATCACCATTCCTGTTATCGTGCTCGTCATTAACGGCATCTCCAATATGGCGTCACAAATCCGAGGGACGATGATTGGTGAACTGCGCAAGGATTACGTTCGTACTCTCCGTACCCGGGGAGTACCCGCCTGGTCCGTCGTCTATAAGCATGCTCTGCGTAACGCCGCAGCCCCTGCCCTGGTGGTCATGTCACTGGAGTTCCTCTCCATGCTGGGCGGCACACTGATTATTGAGAACGTGTTCGCCCTGCCCGGTTTCGGTGTGTTTGCATTCAACTCCGCCATCCAAGGTGACATCCCGAGCATTTTGGGCATTACCGTTTTCAGCGTACTGCTCGTTGTAGGTGTGAACCTTCTGACCGACCTCATTAACGGATGGCTTAACCCGAAGGCGAGAATCCATTGAGCACGCAAGAACCATCTGCCCTTATTGAGCCCGCGGCGGCTCCACCCCGCCGCTCCGTCGTCCGGAAGCTGCTGAAGGATCCCCAGGCCGTTATAACCACGGCGTTCCTACTGCTCGTTGTCCTTCTGGGCATTTTTGCCCCCTGGATCACAAGCCACGGACCGAATGATGCCTCGCTATCGGCAGTAAACGCGCCGATCGGCACGCCCGGTTACCTACTGGGCGGCGACCAGAACGGGCGAGACATCTTCGCGCGTCTACTCTTTTCCATCAATACGAGTGCTATCTCCGCTGTTATCGGCGCCGGCATTGGTGTAATCATCGGCCTGACCTTCGGGCTGATTGGCGGCTACTTCGGCGGCCGCGTCAGGGGCTCCCTGGAATGGCTCTTCAACCTCATCATGACCTTTCCCGGTCTCCTGCTTCTGATCGTCCTGATGCCCGTGACGAAGGGTGACTTCCGGATAACGATGCTTATTTTCGGCGTGCTGCTGGCACCCGGAATATATCGGCTCGTCCGCAACATCACGGTGGGCGTAAGAAATGAGCTGTATGTCGACGCGGCACGCGTCGCAGGTCTCTCAACACCCCGAATCCTCGGGCGCCACGTGATGCCCGTCGTGCGAGGGCCAGTCATCATTTCCCTGGCCTTCCTCATGGGCTCGGCGATTGGCGTGCAGGCCGGCTTGGCGTTCCTGGGCGTGGGCTCCACCGATATCCCAAGCTTTGGTGCCATGATCTCTGATGGGTTCACGAACCTATATGTCGATTCCATGCAGTTTGTTTGGCCGGCCCTGTTGCTTGGCATGTCCACCGCCGCACTGGTTTTGCTTGGAAACGCGCTTCGGGATGCGCTCGAGGGTGCACGTCCCAAGCCTTCAAAGGTGACCATGTCCGCTCTCTCCAAGAGCGTCGCCGAGGACACATCGCCTTCGGACACCGACTCTGATGCACTCCTGAGTATTCGGGATCTGCACCTCGACTACCCCGATCCAGGAGGCAACGCAAAATCGGTGCTGAAGGGCGTTTCACTGTCCGTGCGCCCGGGGGAAACTATGGGACTCGTGGGTGAGTCCGGCTCCGGCAAGACGCAAACCGCGTTCTCCGTCCTCGGCGTCCTGCCGATGGAAGCAACCATCCCCAAGGGATCCATCAAGCTCGACGGCCGGGAACTTATAGGCCTTTCCGAGCGGCAGCTACGCTCACTGCGCGGTAAAGAAATCGCGTATGTTCCGCAGGAACCGATGTCCAACCTGGACCCGTCGTTCACTATTGGTGCGCAGATGATCGAAAGCATCCGGGCGGCGTCCCCGCTCTCCCGTTCGGAGGCAAAGCAACGGGCTCTCGAACTGCTTCGACACGTTGGAATCACAGACCCTGAGCGGACGATGCGTTCGTATCCTCATCAAATCTCAGGGGGAATGGCTCAGAGGGTGCTCATCGCCACCGCTGTCGCATGCCGGCCCCGGGTCCTGATCGCGGACGAACCGACTACCGCGCTGGACGTTACTATCCAGGCCGAGATTCTGGACCTTCTCAGGGACCTGCAGAAGGAAATGGGAATGGCCATACTGTTGGTCACTCACAACTTTGGCGTCGTAGCGGATATCTGCGACCGCATGGCGGTTATGCAAAACGGGGTTGTAGTGGAGTCCGGTGACGTGGTGGAAGTATTCCGCAACCCTCAGCACCCCTACACACGCAAGCTCCTCGCTTCAATTCTCGACGAGACAACCGTTCGCGAGGACCATTCCCGACTGGCCGGCGACCTTTTGAAGGAATCGAACTGATGCCCAAGACATTGCTTGAAATTGAGGACCTCCGTGTTGAGTTCAAGGGGCAGGGGTTCCGGGCGAAGACCCATGAAGTGCTGCACGGTGTCTCCCTCTCCATCGCAGACGGGGAGGTGCTGGGTCTGGTCGGGGAATCAGGCTCAGGCAAGACCACCATAGGCCGAGCCGTTCTCGGACTCGTCAAACCAAGTGGCGGAGCCATCCGGTTCAAGGGTGAGGACATCACCCACGCCCACCAGGCCCGCCGCCGGGAACTTGCGCGCAACATCCAAGTGGTGTTCCAGGATCCCTACTCATCCCTTAATCCGGCACTCACGGTCGGAGACATTCTCAGCGAACCACTAATTGTCCAAGGCGCGACCCCAAAGGACGCCCGCAGCCGCGTCAAGGGCCTCCTTGACCAAGTCCAACTACCGCACGATGCTGTAGATCGCCTACCACGGGAATTCAGTGGAGGACAACGCCAGCGAGTCGCCATTGCCCGGGCACTCGCACCCGAGCCCCAACTCATTGTGTGCGACGAACCCGTCTCGGCTCTGGACCTGTCGACACAAGCAATTGTTCTGAAAATGCTGATGGATATCCAGGCCGAAACGGGAGTAGCGTTCCTGTTCATCTCGCACGATCTCGCCGTCGTCCGACACATCAGTCACCGGGTTTCGGTCATATATAAGGGTGACCTCGTTGAGACGGGGCCCGCGGCAACCGTCACCTCCAACCCCGCACACCCCTATACCAAGCGCCTACTGCTCGCAGCGCCCGTGGCAGACCCGATCGAGCAGCGTCGCCGCCGCGAGGAACGGCGCCTGCTCGCTGAGCAGGAACTCCAGGCACGCGGCGCCGCTCCCTCCATCGCCGGTTAGCTCCCCATTCTGCGACGACCACATCACTAGTTAGGTTTTCCCATGCCCACAAATCCCACCCCGTCTGAGCGCGATCTGCCCCCCGACAGTCGGTGGCTTGAGCCGTTCGGTGTCCTGCAAACAAATCTCCAGGACATAGATGCAGGAATGGATGTAGAGGCCGCAGTTGATGCGGTCGTGGAATACGGCGCCGACACGTGGCTGCTTAATGCCGGCGGAATATCCTCCTTCTACCCGACCGACCTGCCGTTTCAGACACGTAACCCGCTGCTCGATCTAAGAGAGTCCGGCGACCTGCTTGGCGACGCGGTGGCGGCAGCCAAACGACGCGACATCAAAATCATCGCCCGGTTCGACATGTCCAAGGTCGCCCCACGCATTGCAGCTGCCCACCCGGAGTGGCTCTACCGGTCAGCCGAGGGGGAACCACAGATCTACAACAACCTGTACAGTACCTGCCCCTCAGGTGAGTACTATCAATCGCGCGCCTTTGACGTGCTGGACGAGGTGCTGGGACGGTATGATATCGACGCCGTCTTTTTCAACTGGTTCAACTTCAACGAACGTGACTATGACGAAGTCATGCACGGGCCATGCCACTGCGAAGGGTGCACAGAGGGCTTCGCCAAGTTCAGCAACGGCGCCGAACACCCCCGCGACATGTCGTCCCCAACCTTCGGCATGTATCGGCAGTACACTGCCGCCACGCTGGCACAGCTGACGACGAGAATCGCCGACTACGTCGCCCAGCGCAAGGAGGATGTGGGCGTAATACTCCGCCGAGGCGCCCCTATTGAATACGTCGAGGGCAACAATCACTACAAGGCAATGCCTGGCAACGAGCTGTGGCCCCATGCCGTTGCCGAAGCGGTCAGCGCCCACGTTTCATCGCGACCTGGTTCGGCTGTAATGGTGAACTGCGTCGCCTTTGTCGACAGCACCTATCGGCTGGCCAATGAGGAGCCGGAACATTTTGCGCAATATCTCGTGCAGTCGATCGCTCGAGGCGGAAATCCCTCAGCCTACTTCTTCGGGGCACCCGGGCGCTTGCCCATGGAACCAGCCATTTCGGTCGGGCGGGATGTCATGCAGTTTCGGGCGCGCAACCGGCAGCTCTACGCTGGCTTCCGCTCAGCCGCCGATATAGCCCTGGTAAGACCGGACTACGGTTCCGCCCCCCGCGGGTACTACTGGAACGCACTGGAGGAGTTCAGGGGGTTTTATCTCGCACTGCAGGAAGCGCATATTCCGTTCGATGTAGTACCCGTCGATCGGGTGAGCACCCTTGCTGATACGGGTGCTCTCGTCAGGTATCGCCTGGTGGTTTTGCCTGACCTTGGCACACTCCGCGACGGTTCCAGCGCTGTCGACGAGTACGTGCAGGGAGGGGGCGCTCTCCTCATGACCGGATCCTCAGGCCTGAGCCACGCCGGCTCCATGGAGCTGGCTAGTGCTCCTGCCCTGCAGGCGTTGGTGCCGGTACTTGAGGGGAACGATCTGCGCTCAACGTTTGTCACCGATTCCCCACAGCCCCGGATCGATGAGTACCACTACGCCGGGCCACTGGTCCCTGTTGTCGGCCGCTATCAGCGGTTTGCCTGGAAACCAGGGACGACCAAGGTGGGGGCTGTCCTTCCTCGTGCCCCGTTTGGGCCTCCAGAACTGTGTTACGGCCATGTGATGAGCGGTGACCCAGGCGCCGTTCGCGCCACTTACGGCCGCGGTAGCGTCGTTCATGTTCCGTGGACAGTTGGCCGATCCTACCGTGAATTCGTCAAGTCAGAATCACGGGACCACATCATCAACCTTGTCCACTCGGTTTGGCAGCCAAGCGTTACTACCGATATTCACGAGGCGGTGGAGACGATAGTGGGGCAAAGCGGGAAGAGCATGGTGGTTCATTTGATCAACCACAGCGGAGCTCGTCGTCGGTCGTATCGTCCCCACATTCCGATCTCTGGAGGCCAGCTGCGGTTGATCGGACAAGCTGGTTCAAAGGTCGCAGCCCAAGCGCTCGTTGGAGGAGCTTCCCTTTCACAGCGCAACGAAGGAAATGACTTGGTTTTGGACCTTCCAACGATCAATCTTTTTCAAGTCGTGACGATTACACCCGCATGACCAATTAGCGCCGCCAGTATCGGCCGAGCGTCCAAGTTGTCGGCCCCATTAGTACCCAGGGCGGGTACTAATGGGGCCGCTACTGCGAGAAATGTTGGAACCTCATAATCGAGCCTGCCAGGTCCATTGGCAAAGAGACAGCTGGAAACGGCCCCAAGCATCTCGGTGTCCTTTTGGACCACCCGGGAACACTCGGGGCCGGTTTTGTAGCGAGGGTTGGGACCTAACACGCCGCCATTCCGGCTGGATAACAGGGCTTTAAGTGATGGACAGTGTTCAATCACCATCCACTCTCCGCAGGATCAGCGGCACTTGCGCCGTGGTGTCTCCTGTATTTTGGTCACACGCTTCCGGCGCCCATGCCCAAGGCCAGCCCTTGTTCCACCAGCGCGGGTACAGCCGAATGGCTTGACGCCGCGCCGGGTAACGGGACTCTCGTTTGATATCTGCCGCTCTCAGCTGGCTCTACACAACAGCCGGGTGTTGGTATCAAAGTCTCGAGGCAAGACGCAGGGATCTGGGATAGCAGGTTAGAACGGAATCCTCCGTCTTCCGGCGGGTCCATCTCGGGGTCGGCCGTGTGGCTTTGTGGCAGGAAGTTGCTCTTGCTACCTGGGGCCGAGGGATGGCATCTCGGCTGCAATGGCCGATTCCATGGTTCCCAGGAGGGCACCCACATTTGAAGCAGAGCGTGCCACGTCGGATTTGGTCTCTCTTCAGGAGTCGAGGAATTCGGCCCCAACCCGGAGAGGAGACCAGCCCCGCCATAGTCCACTCACTATGGCGGTCGGCCTGTGAATCCCGCAGGTTGGCGCCGCGACGGTGCCTTCTCCCCCATCAGCAATCACGACTAAATCGAATGTCAGGGCTGGCCGCGCAGCAATAAAGGCCCGTGGTGAGATACCAGCAACTTCCTGGAAGGACAGTGAGTGCTCGAATTTGTCGGAAGCTATCGAACCCGCATGCGAGATCCCTAGAGAAATGGTCGATGCATTTCGCTGTTCAATCGCAGCCCGCTTATTATGGCCGAACCGGGCAGGCAGGCGCAGGGTCCTGGTGCTGCGCAGGGGTGCCGGCAGAGTCAGCACAGCACCAGCACAGTTGCCAGCACAATTTCGCCGGAAGGCGAGGTCGAGCGCGCATAATTGAGGTCTGGTGCCTGAGGCTGGGGAATTACTGGACAGACCATCCCCCGTCGGAGGCCAGAATCGCTCCGTTGATGTTGACGCTGTCATCGGAGAGCAGGAACGTTATCGAGGCGGCCAGCTGATCCGCTGTTGCGACAGTAGGGATTTGCGCCTGGAACGGGCGCAAACGTGCTAGGCCGGCCTCGGAAACGTCCTTGGGGAAAGGAATGCCGGTAGCAACCCCGCCAGGTGCAACAGCGTTTACTCGGACGCCTTTGGGGCCGTACATAAAGGCGGCCGATTTGGTGAGGCCGAGCACGCCGTGCTTGGAGACTGTGTAGGCGTTTCCTGGGGCGTTACCGCGAAGACCAGCCTCGCTGGAGACATTGACGACGGAACCGCCTCCGGCTTCCAACATGAGTGGGAACACAGCCCGGGTAACTTTGAACGCGCCGGTTAGGTTGACGCCGAGGACGCGATCCCAGATGGCGTCTGAAGTTTCGTGCAGGGGAGAGAAGTCGTCATTGATGCCGGCGACGTTGGCAAGCGCGTCAATTTTTTCCCCCGCTGTGCGGACGACGGCGTCAATGGCCGCTTGGTCCGTGATGTCCGCTGCCACGCCAATGATCAACGTTTCGGGCAGTGATAACCGAAGCTCATCGAGCTTTTCCTCCGAGACGGTAACGGCGATTCCTTGCCGCCCTCACGCGTGACCCGGGATGCATCAGCCCTGCCGATGCCAGACGCCGTACCAGTTACCTAGACGGTCTTTCCTGAAAAACGACTGTCAATGATTTGTTCCTGCCAGCCCGGATCCAGATCCTGTTCAGGTTCTTGTCCTGCGTTGACATTCAAAACCAGGTCATCGATGACCGACTGGGGCATTTTGCCCTGGCTAAGCACCACTAATTGCTGCAGGGGAAGCGCCCTGATGGGTTCAAGGGATTCCTCGCTTACACCTGTTTGCGCAAGCAGGCCCCGCAACACCTCACCGCCAAAAGGATGGTCGAGCCATGCGCCAATGCTGGTATTAACAGAAAGTGATGTCATGATTTTGGCCCCATTTATCCAATACATTGCTCATAGGCATTGCTCGAGGAGTTTTTATAGTGCGGAAGGCAGCCAGGGCGGGTATGCCCGGATTGCTCTGAAGGTGCCGGTTTCTGTCCAATCCGCTTCGAACGGATCTGGTGTTGAACGGACATCTGGAGCGCCGAGGGGATGAGCGCATCTGCGGGACTTGAACGTCACACCAGAATCTGGCCGCCTAGAATTGTCTCCTGAGGCGTTCTTGGGAAAAAGTCAGGCTGCCAGGTAGACGTCGAATTCAGAGAGTTCCACAATTCGCCTGCCTCCGTTCGGTGTGACGACCCAGAACAATTCCATCAGCGGCAGGACTTCAGTTACACGACCCAAAACATGCAAGGTGCCTCCTACCCTGGCCTCGACGGTGTCCCCTGGCGACACCTGGGTGCAGCTGTGAAGGCGGCTGTCAGAGGGCACAGGCGGCCCAGGGCAGGTATGGTCAGGTCTGATCAACTGAGATGCAGGTTTCATCTTGTTGGCTGCTAACTGTTTAGTTTGGCGTGATCTGAGACAAGCCGGGCGATTAGCGCCGGTTCCGCGACAGGAGCGAGATGAGCAGTTCCACGCAGAATTTCGTGTCGGGCGTGTGGCACACTCTGCGCGATGAGCTTTTGGTCATCAACCGGGTTGGCATTATCGGCTTCCCCGCTGATGACAAGCAGCGGCACCTGTATTGCCAGCAGGTCATCCCGTACGTCTGCTTCCGCAAGAAGGTCGCATGCGAAGGCATAACCGACGGGGTCAGTAGATGCGAGCATGTGGCGGAGCCGATCAACCGTATCGGGCTCCTGCTGCTGGAACTCCGCAGTGAACCAGCGGTCAATAACTTGGGGAACCATTGGATTAATTCCCTGCTCCCGCACCATTAGGCCCCGGTCCACCCATACGTTTCGGGAAAACCGTGCCGCGCAGCACATAGCCACAGCGGATGTTGTCCGCTCAGGCCGGAGAGCCGCAGCCCGCAAAGCGACAAGGCCGCCCAGGGAGACCCCCGCTATGTGCGCTTGTTCAATTCCCTCAGTGTCCAAAACGTGAAACAGATCCCCGACCAGATCATCGAGATGGAAGGGGCTGTTCCCCTTCGGGCCTCCGCGGTCACGTTGATCAAAGCGAACCACATCGAAGTCAGGCGGCACGTTGGCAACCACGTCGTCCCACATGCCGCCTGTGGTGGCGAGAGAATTGACGAAGACGATGGTTCCCGAACCGGGTCCGGAACCAAGCCTTCTTTCTACAACTGTATTAAAACCGCCACCGCTCATGGCATGACTTCCTTTCAAAGGTTCGATGGTCCGCGGCGCTGCAAGACAGGGGTTACGTGAGCTCGGTGTAGACCTTCCTGCGTGCCTGCGGCCACCTTCATCTTCGAGTCTTTCCGGGCTCCAAAATTTTCCAGCCACGCTAGAGGCCCACCAGCAAAACTGGCCGAACAGGACACCTAGCGATAACTGTCCCCAGCCAGTATCGCTGCCAAATCATGGATGCGTCAACCGGTTGCCGTTTTGGTGCTTCTGATGTACTGACCCGTCGCGCTTCTCAGAACCAGGAAGATCGATGACTTCACGCTGTTCCGCGCTTGCGCGCTCCTCGCCCCGCATTCGGCAAGCGGTTGTCAAACGGGTTCGGGCATGCTTTACTTCAAATTATGCGGTATCGGCAGGCAGCGTTACCGCGGACCTCAAGCCATCAAGGTATTGGTAGAAGCAATCGACAAAGGGGTCGCGGTGCCATCAGTTTCAATGCGCGGCTGTCGACCGACTGTGCAGGGTAACCCGTCGGCGACGGCTTCGTCTGTTCGCGCATCCCGCACGGAGATGGTGGCACCGGGTCGGATGGCATCAGCTCGAACAAGCTGCGCCAACCCAACTTACCCAGCACCTTCTGCTGTCTTGCACTGGCAAAAAGCGGCTGCATGGGGCTTAGCCCCATTGATCCCACTTCAACCCGCGTGCGCGGCACACATTCATCAACATTGACGCAAGGAGCAAGACGACATGTCGAAAGCTGCGAATTTGCAGGATACAGCCATCGATACCCACGCATCCCCTGCACAGGACCAGGCCCTTTCGGGCGGACCCGTGGCTCTCGACGAACTCCGTCTCGCACTGCCGTCAGATGTTGTGTGCACTGATCCCGGTCTTATGGAGCCCTACCGACAGGACCGGGCACTGGATCCCGCCGCGGGTATACCCTTGGCGGTCGTGTTGCCCTCAACCACCGAGCAGGTTCAAGTCACTATGCGGTGGGCGGCTAAACACCAGGTGCCGGTCGTTCCCCGCGGTGCAGGGACCGGGCTCTCGGGCGGAGCAACTGCCCTCAGCAACGGAATCGTGCTGAGCACCGAGCGGATGCGCAACATCAACATCGACGTCATCACCCGTACTGCCGTCGTGCAGCCTGGACTCCTCAATGCTGAGGTAAAGGCAGCTGCTGCACAGGAAGGGCTCTGGTATCCGCCGGATCCTGCGTCCTATGAAATCTGCACTATCGGCGGTAACGCTGCTACCAATGCAGGCGGCTTGTGTTGCGTCAAGTATGGAGTTACTTCCGACTACATCCTGGGCATGGAAGTCGTTACCGCTGACGGCAGGGTCGTAAACCTGGGAGGCCCCAGGCTGAAAGACGTGGCAGGGCTGTCCATGCTTAAGCTCTTCGTAGGTAGCGAGGGAACGCTGGGCATCATCACGGAGCTGACCTTGCGCCTTTTGCCGCCAGCGCCGCCTGCACGGACGGTGATCGGCTGGTTCTCCAGTAGCAGGGAGGCTGCCGGGGCGATCCTCGATATCGCATCAAGTATTCGCCCCTCAATGCTCGAGTACATGGACGCCACATCGATTAATGCAGTCGAAGACGAGCTCGGCATGGGGTTGCACCGGCACGCCGCCGCCCTTGTAGTTGCGCGCTCTGATGACCAAAGCCCCAGCGGTGCGGAAGCCACCATCATGCTGGAGGCCTTCCAGCGGCACGGCGCCTTCGAGGCGTTCGAAGTCGCAGACCAGCAGGAAGGTGAAAGCTTTGCCCAGGCACGCCGGATCGCGATCCCTGCCGTGGAACGAATGGGCACATTGCTGCTTGAAGACGTGGGTGTCGCCATCCCTCGGCTTGGAGAACTCATCCTCGGCGTTGAGGAGATCGCCAAAGCCCGGGAGGTGGTCATTGCCTTTATCGCCCATGCCGGCGACGGCAACACCCACCCCTTGATTGTTTTCAACCCCGAGGACGCCGACATGAAGGAACGCGCCTACCTCGCTTACGGAGAAGTGATGGATCTAGCCATTCAGCTGGGAGGCACGATCACCGGTGAACACGGCGTGGGCCGGTTGAAGCGGCCGTGGCTTGTGGATCAAATCGGCGAAGACCTGCTTGAGATCTCGCACAACGTGAAGCGCGCCCTTGATCCGGCAGGAATTCTCAACCCCGGCACCATTTTCGCCGCCGGTACTTCCGGCTCCACCAGGACAGGACTCTGATGACACAGGCAGATCGCATCCACGTTTCCGGCCTTGCGGTAGATCCTGCACTGCACCGCTTTATTGAGAACGAAGCGTTGCCTGGCTCTGGTATCGAGCCAGACAACTTCTGGCGGGGATTCGCAGATATTGTCCAGAACTTGGCGCCGCGGAACCGTGAGTTGCTCGCGCGGCGCGATGAACTCCAGGCACAAATCGACGCATGGCATGCCGAGAATCCGGCTCCCGTTAATCCCGTCGCGTACCGGTCGTTCCTGGAAAGTATCGGCTATATCCTTCCCGAGCCGGACCACGCACAAGTGGTGACCACTGGTGTTGACGATGAAGTTGCCTTCGTTGCAGGCCCGCAGCTGGTGGTGCCCATCTCGAACGCTCGTTACGCGCTCAACGCCGCCAACGCACGGTGGGGTTCTCTGTACGATGCCCTCTACGGGACCGACGCGCTGGCACCGGCCACCAAATCCAGGGTTTACGATTCAGCACGGGGCGATCTTGTTGTCTCCTATGTTCGCGGCTTGCTGGACGAATTTTTTCCGCTGGCGTCCGGACGCCACGCGGACTCCGTGAGGTACACGGTACGGGACGGTTCGCTGGCCGTGGAACTTTCAGACGGGACCGTCAGCAACCTGGTCCAGCCCGGACTTCTGGCCGGCTACACAGGCACACCGGATTCCCCGACGGCGATCCTTTTGCGCCACCATGGCCTTCACGTCGAGATCACCATCAATCACGCGACAGAAGTCGGCCGGAGGGACGCGGCCGGTATCTCCGACGTCATCATGGAATCGGCCATCACCACCATCGTCGACTTCGAGGACTCCGTAGCGGCGGTTGACGCCGAGGACAAGATTGTCTGTTATCGAAATTGGCTGGGACTCAACCGAGGTGACCTGGCCGACACCTTCGAAAAAGGCAACGAACTGGTGGTTCGGCAACTGGCCGACGACCGCCGCTACACCTCTCCAGACGGAGCAGGCGACGTCCTTAAAGCGGGACGGGCACTGCTTTTTGTCCGCAACGTCGGCCATCTCATGACCACTGACGCCGTACTCGATGCTGCAGGAAAGGAGATCGGGGAAGGCATCATGGACGCGGTCATCACCGCGCTGGCTGCGCTCCCGGGCCGGAACCCTTCAAGCCCGCGGCGAAACGGATCCGAAGCTTCCATCTATATCGTCAAGCCAAAGATGCACGGACCGTCCGAGGTGGCCTTCGCAGTGGAACTGTTCGCTCGAGTGGAGAACCTCCTTGGCTTGCCACCGAACACCCTCAAACTCGGCCTCATGGACGAGGAGCGGCGGACCACGGTGAATCTAAAAGCCTGCATAGCGGAGGCACAGGAGCGGCTGGTCTTTATCAACACCGGCTTCCTGGACAGGTCCGGGGACGAAATCCACACCTCCTTGGAGGCTGGGCCTTCTGTCCGCAAGGCAGAGATGCGCAACCAGGCGTGGATTTCAGCCTATGAGGATCAGAACGTCGATATCGGTCTTGAAGTAGGGTTGCCAGGCCACGGCCAGATTGGCAAAGGCATGTGGGCCATGCCGGACCTGATGGCCGATATGCTCCACCAAAAAATTGCGCACCCCAAGGCCGGGGCCACTACCGCATGGGTCCCTTCTCCCACCGCCGCGACCCTGCACGCCATCCACTACCACCGCGTAGACGTACAGGCCCGGCAACACGAAATCACCGGTGAAGGCAGGCGTGGCACCCTCGAGGACATACTGACACTGCCTGTCGCCACTCACCCCGACTGGTCGCCCTCAGAGCGCCAGGAGGAACTCGACAACAACATGCAATCGCTGCTTGGCTACGTGGTGCGCTGGGTCGACCACGGGGTCGGGTGCTCGAAGGTCCCGGACATCCACAACGTGGCACTAATGGAGGACCGGGCGACCCTGCGCATTTCCAGCCAGCACATCGCCAACTGGCTGCGCCATGGAGTGGTGACCGAAGAGGAGGTGCACGAAAGCATGCGCCGTATGGCCGCCGTCGTCGATGAACAAAATGCCTCTGACCCGCTGTACCGCCCCATGTCACCCACCTTCGAGGAAAGCATTGCATTCCAGTGCGCCGAGGATTTGGTGTTTGAAGGAAGGAACCAGCCCAACGGCTACACCGAACCCCTCCTGCACAAGCGGCGCCGGGAGGCCAAATCGAAATTTTCCCAGGCCGCCGCGATGACCATCCACAACTGAACCCACGGCAGGAGCTAGACATGGAAAAGTACTACGTTGAATCAGTCACGGTAAGCTATGCCGCCGCCGCCCGCGCTGTTTCCTTGGCAGTGGAAGAAGGGGAAAAGCGGGGCGTACTAGTATCAGTCACCGTGGTTGACCCCACCATGGGTCTGGTGGCTTTCGGGAGGGCCGACGGGTCCATGCCACACAGCGTGGAAACGAGCCGGCGGAAAGCCAACACTGCAGCCTCATCGCGGAGGCCCAGCGGCTGGATGCAAGGCGATTTCGCAACCGCCCTCCCTATGGGAACGGGGAACCTGCTCACGAACATCCGCGGAGGTTTCCCGCTGACCCTGGACGGAAAGCACCTCGGCGGCTTGGGTATCGCTGGTGGAACTCCGGACCAGGACGCCGAAATAGGACAGGCAGTCCTGGACGCCCTGAGCAGCGAACTGCTCTCGGTCCCAAACTGAACTGGCCCAGGCATTCAGCAGCTAACGACGCTGCAAAACCAAACCCAACTATTCTTGAACTTCCAGGAGACCTCGATGCTTAAACCCCGTTCCACACCAACCCGCGAGCTGGTCAACCTGGACGGATTATGGCTCTTTGCCCTCGATACCGAAGCCGGCGAGGCGCCTTGGACCCGCACCCTGGACACCAAGCTTGAAGCCGCCGTACCGGCCAGTTACAACGATCAGTTTGTTTCCCCCGAGGTCCGGAACCATGTGGGCTGGGTTTACTACCAAAAGGCGGTACGTGTCCCACGAGGTTGGGCAGAAGACCGAATCGTCCTGCGCTTTGATGCAGTAACCCATGAAAGCCGGGTCTATGTCAACGACACCAAGGTCGCCGAACATGTCGGCGGTTACACACCCTTTGATGCCGACATCACCGACTTCGTTACTCCGGGTGAGGAGTTCCGGCTGACCGTAGGAGTAGGCAACGAGCTCACCAACGTGACCATTCCGCCGGGTACCATTTCCGTGTCGCAGAGCGGCCGCCGGACCCAGTCGTACCTTCACGATTTTTACAACTATGCCGGCCTTGCCCGATCAGTCTGGCTCTACAGCACGCCGCGGACCTATCTCCAGGACGTAACAATCACGACGGAGGTCAATGGGACAACGGGCATCGTCTCCTACAACCTTCAGCCAAACGGCGTAGCAGAAGCCAGGGTTACGGTCTTGGATGAAGAGGGAGTGCAGGTTGGGACATCCAACGGGCTGCAGGGATCCCTTGAAGTTAATGCAGTGAGGCTCTGGCAGCCTGGCGCCGCGTACCTTTACCGGTTGCTCATTGAACTCCTGGATGGTGAGGAAGTTGTCGATTCCTACACCGAAAGCTTTGGAGTGCGGACTGTAGAAGTCCGTGGAACGGAGTTCCTGATCAACGGTGAGCCGTTCTACTTCACCGGGTTTGGCAAACACGAGGACACTGCCGTTCGCGGTAAGGGCCATGACAATGCCTACCTGGTGCACGACTTCGAGCTCATGGACTGGATCGGTGCAAACTCATTCCGCACCTCCCACTACCCCTACGCAGAGGAAGTACTGGAATTCGCGGACCGGCACGGCATCGTGGTCATCGACGAAACAGCAGCAGTTGGCTTGAACCTCGGTGTCCAGGGCGGGCTTTCAGGAAAACCTACTACGCCGTCGTTTTCAGCTGACACCTTCAATGACCAGACCCAAGAGGCACATGCCCAGCACATTCGAGAGCTCATCTCCCGGGACAAGAACCACCCAAGCGTTGTCATGTGGTGTATCGCCAACGAACCCGCTTCCAACGAGGACGGAGCACGCGAGTACTTCTCGCCGCTGGTGGAATTGGCCCGGGAACTCGATCATACCCGGCCTCTCACCTACGCAATCGTCATGTTTGCCACGTTCAAAAATGACCAGATCATTGACCTCTTCGATGTTGTAAGCCTGAATCGCTACTACGGTTGGTATGTCATGAGCGGAGACCTGGAGTCCGCAGAGAAGTATCTCCGGATGGATATTCAGGGTTGGATTGATCGGGTCGACAAGCCCATCATGATGACCGAGTACGGTGCCGACACGCAGCCGGGCGTTCATTCTGTATGGGATCAGCCCTGGTCGGAGGAATACCAGACAGCCTTCCTGGACATGCATCATCGTGTCTTCGACGAATTTCCGCAATTCGTGGGGGAACAGGTATGGAACTTCGCGGATTTCCAGACCAGCAACGGCATTCACCGCGTTGACGGTAACAAGAAGGGCGTTTTCACCCGCACCCGGCAGCCCAAGGCAGCGGCACACGCGCTTCGCGCCCGTTGGCGGAAAATCGGCAACCGCAAGCCCTCAGCTGCCGCTGCCGAGCTCCCGGCCCCAGTGGAAAACCCGGTTTTCCGGTAGCGGACAAGCAGCCCTTAACTTCCGGGAGCATCTAGCTGCCTAATCCATCCTCAAAACGTGAAAGAAAGTCTTATGAGCAACGTTGCAGTTATTGGACTCGGAATCATGGGCCTGCCCATGGCCATCAACCTGGTCAAGGCCGGCCACAGCGTCACCGGCTTCAACCGCAGCCAGGACAAGATCGACAAGCTCGTCACCGAAGGCGGCAAGGGCGCCACCAGCATCGCTGACGCCGTCAAGGACGCCGACGTCGTCATCACCATGGTCCCGGACTCCCCCGACGTCGAGGGCGTCGTCAGCGGCGAAGACGGCGTCTTCGCCAACGCCAAACAGGGCACCCTCTGGATCGACGCGTCCAGCATCCGCCCCGACGTCGCCAAGCGCCTCGCCGACGAAGCCCGCGAAGCAGGCATCCGCCCCCTCGACGCCCCGGTCTCCGGCGGCGAACAGGGCGCCATCGACGCAGCCCTCTCCATCATGGTCGGCGGCGACAAGGAAGACTTCGACGCAGCCTCGGACGTCCTGAACGCCGTCGGCAAGACCATCGTCCACGTTGGCCCCTCCGGCTCCGGCCAGACCGTCAAGGCAGCCAACCAGCTCATCGTCGCCGTCAACATCGAAGTCCTCGCCGAGGCCATCGCCTTCCTCGAGGCTTACGGCGTGGACACCGACGCCGCCCTCAAGGTCCTCGGCGGCGGCCTGGCCGGCTCCAAGGTCCTGGACCAGAAGGGCCAGAAGATGCTCGACCGCAACTTCGACCCCGGCTTCCGCCTCGCCCTGCACCACAAGGACCTGGGCATCGTCACCTCCGCCGCCCGCGAAGCCAACGTCGCCGTCCCCCTCGGCGCCGTCGTCGCCC
The DNA here is from genome assembly GCF_059090105.1 of Arthrobacter sp. K410C. NCBI lineage: Bacteria > Bacillati > Actinomycetota > Actinomycetes > Micrococcales > Micrococcaceae > Arthrobacter > Arthrobacter sp. K410C. The sequence continues at coordinate 96,611 of NZ_JBNHFJ010000009.1, read as the reverse complement.
AGCTCGTCGCCGCCACCGTCAACCAGGGCGACGGCGCACTGGACCACTCCGGACTCTTCAAGCAGGTCCTCCAGCTCAGCGGCCGGGAATAACCCCGGCGCCCAGGCGCGATAACAGACACAAACAGGGCAACCTCCGTCGTACATCACGACGGCGGTTGCCCGTGTTTAACGTTTGGATGCTGTGGCTTATTGACCCCTTGAACCAAGGTCGTTGCAAGGGCGCGGACGTGCAGATGAGTGCCAACCAAAATCCCAGTATGACTACCAACAAAGAACCCCCCGTCCCTTTAATCAAGGGGCGGGGGACCTCTGGATTAGGCCGGGCAGCTACTACACCTGTTCAGCTGCCAGAGTCACCCTGCAATCCCAGTGAGCGCCTCGGCCACGATCTGCTGGACGGGGGCGGCGATGTCGACGACGATGCCGGCTTCGTCCTTTTCGAGTGGTTCCAGTGTGGCGAGTTGGGAATCGAGCAGCGCCGGCGGCATGAAGTGCCCCGTCCGGCCCTCGGTGCGTGCCTTCAGCACTTCTTTGGTGCCGTGCAGGTGCACGAAGACGGTGTCCGGTGCCTGTTGGCGGATCGCGTCCCGGTAGCTGCGGCGGAGCGCGGAGCAGGCCAGTACTAGTCCGCCGTCCCCTGCCGTGGCCAGTTCGGAACCCACAGTGGCGAGCCAGGGCCAGCGGTCCTCGTCCGCCAAGGGTGTGCCGGCCGCCATCTTGGCGACGTTCTCCGCCGGGTGGAGCGAATCACCGTCCAGGAACGGGACACCGAGTTCGCGGGCTACGAGGTCGCCGATGGTGGTCTTGCCGCAGCCGGAGACCCCCATCACGATGACGCGGAGCTTAGGCCCGGTGTGGGCGTTGGAAGTGTTCACCAGTCGTGGACCGTTCCATCGATGAGGCGGTTGTAGGGCAGGTAGGCCTGCTGGTACGGGTAGGCTGCTGCGGCTTCTTCGTTGAATTCCACGCCGATGCCGGGCTTGTCGCCGGGGTGCAGGTAGCCGTCCACGAACGCCATGGACTGCTCGAAGACCTCGTTGGTTTTGTCCGAGTGCTGCATGTATTCCTGGATGCCGTAGTTGTGGATGGCCAGGCCCACGTGCAGCTGCGCGGCGAAGCCCACCGGGGAGATGTCCGTTGGGCCGTGGAAGCCGGACTTGATCTGGTACTGCGCGGCGAAATCCATGACCTTCTTCAAGGGTGAGATCCCGCCGAAGTGGGTGGACGCCGCCCGGACGTAGTCGATCAGCTGTTCCTTGATCAGGGTCTGGTAGTCCCACACGGTGTTGAAGATTTCACCGATGGCCAGCGGGGTGGTGGTGTGCTGGCGGACCAGGCGCAGGCCTTCCTGGTTCTCCGCCGGGGTGCAGTCCTCCAGCCAGAACAGGTCATACGGCTCCAGTGCCTTGCCGAGCTTCGCGGCCTGGATCGGCGTCATCCGGTGGTGACCGTCATGCAGCAGCGGGATCTCGGGCCCGAACTCGTTCCGCACCGCCTCGAACACCGAGGGCAGGTGGCGGAGGTACGCGCGGGTATCCCAGTCCTCCTCCACCGGAAACGCGCCCCGCCCGGCGGGCTCGTAGTCGTAACGTTCGCCTGTGGCCTGGACCTGGGAAGCCACCCCATAAATGGATTTCAGGGAGGGAACCGCGGTCTGGATCCGGATCGACTTGTACCCCAGTTCCAGATGCTCACGGACGGAATCGAAGAGTGAGGGAAGGTCCAGTCCGGAGGCGTGGCCGTAAGCACGCAGGCCATTGCGGGACGCACCACCCAGCAGCTGGTACACCGGCATGCCGGCCATTTTGCCTTTGATGTCCCACAGCGCCATATCCACGGCGGCGATCGCGGCCATGGTGACCGGGCCGCGGCGCCAGTAGGAGCTGCGGTAGAGGAACTGCCAGGTGTCCTCGATCCGGTGCGGGTCCTTACCGATCAGCAACTGCGCAACGTGTTCCTTCAGGTAGGCGGCAACGGCGAGCTCGCGGCCGTTCAGGGTAGCGTCACCGATACCTGTCACACCGTCCTCGGTGGTGATCCGGAGGGTCACGAAGTTACGCGAGGGACTGGTCACGAACACGTCGGCGGCAATGATTTTCACAGCAGGTCCTTTCTGAGGAAGCCTCAGGTTCAATTCGAATTTTGATTGGGCAGGGAAAAGGCGCCGCATTGACCAGCGACGAGATCAACGACAGCGGCATCGGCCGCCAATTCAGCATCGACAAGTTCCAACAGGGCACGAACTCGCTGCGTGCCCCTCAGCAGGTTGGCGGCTGCAACAGCCTCTGCCAGCGAATCCTGGAGCACAGCAGCCGACACGGAATAGTCGATCCAGGCTGCGATCATGAGCGCAGCACCAGCTCCCGACCGTCCCGCCTTTCGCTCAGCTTTGAGCACCGGAACGGCACGCATCCGCAGCTTGGTGCTGCCGTCCGTGGCGATTTGCGCGAGGTTGTGGGCCATCCGGGCGTTGCGGAACCGAGCCAGCAGCTCCGCCCGGTAGGCCGGAACCTGCAGGTCGGCACCATGCTGCGCTGCCGGTCCAGCGAGGTTCGCTTCCGCCTCATCCCAAAAACCTTCAACGGCGGACCGGCACACAGTATCTGCCAGTGCTCCGGCAACGGTGGAATGACCGCGAAGGTGGCCCGCGTAAGCCAGCAGGGAATGTGCGCCATTGAGCAGCCATAACTTGCGGTTTTCGTAGGGTTCGATCTCATCCACGAAGACCGCACCCGCGTCTTCCCACCGCGGACGCCCGGCCGGAAAGCGGCCACTGAGGACCCAGTTGCGGAAAGGCTCGGCCACCACCGGGGAGTTATCCAGGTAGCCGCAGACATTCCTCACTGCCTGGACGTCGGCCTCAGTGGTCCGCGGTGTGATGCGGTCCACTGAGCTGCTGACAAAGCTGATGTTGTCCCCGATCCAGACTGCGAGCTCCGGGTCCCATGCTTCGGCCATACCCACCACGGCATTGCGTGCCACGATGCCGTTGTTGGACAGGTTGTCGCAGCAGACGACGGCGAGTGGACCGGCGCCGGCACGTTCGCGCTCAGCCAAGGCACGGACCAAGCGGCCGACCGGCGTGGCGGGTCTCCCGGTAGCACCGGCCCGCAGTTCCTGAAGGTCCGCGGCAACATGCGGGGCGGAGGGGTTTAGGCGGCCGTCCGGGCCGAGGCCGTAGGCGGCTTCGGTGATTGTCAACGTTACGATGGCGGTGGATGCTGCAGCGATCAGGGCATTTAGCCTGCCACCGTCGGCGCCGTCCACCGCTTCCGCAATGCTGCCAATGACCTCGAAGGTGTCGCTGGCATCACCTCGTTCCACGAGAGTGAATAATCCGTCCTGTTCCACGAGGGCGATTGCAGCGTCGGGACGCCGTCCTGTGAAGGCGGCAATACCCCATTCGGCAGCATCACCTGCATGTTGGGTGTACCAGGCTTGGTGTGAGCGGTGAAAGGCACCTAGGCCAAGGTGGACAATTCGCACCGGAGGCGTGGGCGATGGCCACAAGGACCGGCTGAGCTTTGGTATCTTCACAGGCGTAGGAACCGGGAAGTCAACTTCCCTCGTCACAGCTTGAAGACCCTTCGGGGTGAGGCGTCGACAAGGTCGACGATGAGTTCGTGGGCACGGTCCTCGCTCACCCGGTGCTCTGCGACCAATCGGGCCAGGAAAGAAGCCTCGATGCGGCGGGAGGCGTCATGCCGGGCCGGGATGGAGCAGAACGCGCGGGTGTCATCAATGAAGCCGGAGGACCGGGAGAATCCAGCGGTCTCGGTGACGGCAGAGCGGAAGCGGAGCATAGCGTCCGGGGCGTCAAGGAACCACCACGGAGCGCCTAGATAAACTGACGGGTAGAACCCGGCGAGGGGCGCGAGTTCGCGGGAGAAGACTGTTTCGTCCAAGGTGAACAGCACCAGGTGGAAGTCCTTGGCGGTGCCGAAATCCTGCAGCAGGGGCCGGATTGCCTCGGTGTAGTTGATCGCGAAAGGGATGTCGTGGCCGCTGTCCGCACCGAAGGTGTTGAACGTGGGTTCGTGGTGGTTGCGGTATGAACCTGGGTGGATGGTCATAACCAGGCCGTCCTCCACGGACATCCGCGCCATCTGGTACATCATGTGGGCTTCGAATGCGTCCCGGTCCTCCGGCGTTGCGTTGCCGGAGCGGGCCCGCTCAAAAAGGCGAGCTGCGTCTGTTTGACTGAGCTTGAGCGTCGCGGGCGTGCGGACACCATGGTCCGCCGAGACGGCCCCGTTCTCCACGAAATACCGGCGACGGTTCTCCAGCGCAGTGATGTACCCGGCGTAGCCGGTGCCGCCATCGCCGGCCGCTGCGATGAGCCGCTCCACGTTGTCCTGCCACTGGGGGTGGTTGATGTCGAGGTACTGGTCTGGACGGAAGGTGGGGAGGACCCGGCCGTGGAACGAGGGATCCGCGGCGATGGCTTGGTGGCTGGCAAGGCTGTCGAGAGGATCATCAGTGGTGGCCAGCACTTCGATGTTGAAGTCCTTGAAGAGCTCCCGGGGGCGGAAACCAGGCTCCTGCAGCCGTGCGGAAATTGCGTCATAGCTGGCGTCCGGGCTGTCCGCGCTCAGCTCCTGCTGGAGACCGAAAACACTCTGGAATTGATTACGGAGCCAGTAGCCCGAGGCGGTTCCCTCAAACAGTGGCCAGGCCTTGCAGAACTCGCGCCAGACCGTCCGTGCATCCGGAGCCGCAGCGGGGTCGCCCTGCGCACCGGTCTGCGGGCGCAGCAGGTTGTGGTCAACGCCGCTCGCGTGAATTAAACGGGTGACGTAATGGTCGGGGCTGACAAGCAGCGCTGCCGGGTCCGGGAATGCGCTGTTGTGCTCGATGACGGCGGCGTCAACGTGGCCGTGGGGAGAAATGATGGGCAAGTCCTGGACGCGCGCCAGCAGATCGCGGGCGATGCTCCGCATTCCGGGGTCAGCGGGCAGGAGCCGGTCTGGATGGGCGAGAGACTGAGGCATGGCACCAATCGTGGCGCAGCACGACGAGTCTGTCAACCGGTTGCCATGGCCGTGGTTTGTGTGGGATGCCCTAAAGAACGCGATATCAGACTGACCAGCCCCGGTCGTCGAGAAGCGGCATCCGGGGGAACCAATCAATTTTTTGGCAACCGGATGGGATTTGCTGCCTGAGCAGATATCATTGGGGCATGACTAAACTTCCTGCCCCTGAAGTTGAGGCCGAGTTTCCTCGAGGCAAAGCCGATGGCAAGGCGGGCAAGCCCAACGCCACAATCTATGACATTGCCAAGCTGGCAGGGGTCAACCCGTCCACCGTCTCCAGGGCTCTTAGCAAGCCGGGCCGGGTGAGTGCCGGGACGAGGAAACTTATCGAGGATGCTGCCGCCGAACTGAATTACAAGGTCAACCCTTTTGCCAGAGCTCTCCCTACCGGGAGGACGAACACCATCGGTCTTATCGTTGCTGACATCGCCAACCCGACGTTCTTTGGCACGATACGCGGAGCAGAGTCCACTGCTGCCGGCCGTGATTATTCTGTCATTCTCGCCGAATCTGCAGAGTCTCCTGAGCAGGAACTTTCCGCAGCCCAGCGCATGCTGACCAGCGTTGACGGGCTTATCCTGGCGGCTCCGCGAATGGATGACGATCACATCCGTCGTTTGGCGGAAGAAAAGCCCGTTGTGGTCGTAAACCGCGATGTGGAGGGCATTGTTTGCGTCCTGCCCGATGTGGACAAGGGCTTGGGCGAGGCCGTCCGCCACCTCGTGGGTCTGGGACACGACAAGATCACCTTCATTGCAGGGCCGAGCGCCTCGTGGATGACGAATCGCCGCTGGCAGGGTGTCAAATCAGCTTGCGAATGGTCACGGATTCAGGCCATCAAGATGGAATCCGAGAGCCCAACCATCAAGGGGGGGCGGGCAGTTGCACGTGCTGTTGTCAGCAGTGGAGCTACAGCCGTTATTGCCTTCAACGACCTACTGGCCATAGGACTCATGCAAGAACTGCAAGCTGCAGCCTATGCTGTGCCGGACCAGATCAGCATCGTAGGATTCGACGACATTTTCGGGGCAGACTTCACGACACCCGGCCTGACGACTGTTCGCACTCCCATGGAAACTTGCGGCATTGAGGCAGCGAGCTCGCTATTGAGAGCTCTCAAGGGCCCGGAAGACGCTCCTTCCACCAGGTACCTTGATACGGAATTGGTCGTAAGGGGTTCCAGCGGAAAGCTCCTTCGATAAGTTGCCGGCCTGGTTTCCTGGCGTGACCTGGTCACCGACGGCGTTTACCAGCCTTCGATCCTGACGCTGGCCCCCTTCACTCGTTTCCGAGGAGGGCGCTCAGCGCTGCGTCACCGTCCGCCTTACCCTGAAGAACACCGGCACACGCGCCGGTGAAGAAGTCGTACAGGTCTACGCGGGTCCCAGCGCCGAACTAGCTCTTCCGCAGGTCGAACGCAAACTCATCGGCTACCAGAAACTGGGCCTGGAAGCCGGCGAAAACCGACGAGTAGAAATCACCATCCCCCTCAAGGAGTTCTCCTCGTGGAACACCGCCACCCAGACCTGGGAACTTGGCACAGGGAACCGGCAAATCTTCGTCGGCAACTCCTCGGCTAACCTTCCCCTGACCTTCACCACCAAGATCAACGAAAAGTAATCTAGACGACAGGGGGAGCACACTCACTTGGTGTGCTCCCCCTGTCACGGCCGACGGTACTCGAGGCGTCAGCCCCAATGGCACGGTCGACCCTTCCGAGCCGTGGCTACCCACCGTTCGAATGGCTAATGCCGTCGGCGAGGTCCTCGAAGGCGACTGTCCACCCTCCCGCCTCCCCGCTTGTCGTCGCATAAGCACTTCTTGTGCCGGGTTTGATGGCAATGTTCGTCGCCGATGACACGCCTTCTCCGTCCGTGAGGATAGAGATCGTGGACACTTGCTCCCCCTGTGGGCCTTTTTGGCTTTAGCTGTGCCTTCCCGTGGTGACGGCGGCCCTAGGTTTGTTCCTCGCTGTTTCCGCAGCTGCTCGCCCTCGAACTTGCGTTTAGTTGGTGCCGGTAGTTGTAAAACGCATGACGCGGAACGGCACGTGCTGGTCCACTCCGGCGTACTGGCCCGCACGCCCCAGTTCCAGCTGAGGCTTAGCACCAATAACAGGTCTTGACGGTAAATAAGAGGAAAAACCATGCAAAAGATCATTGCTGAGCTGCACGTTCAGAACCGTGAAGACAAGGAAACTCAGCTGACACTAGCCCTGAGAACAGCTATACAGGCAGCCACAGCTGAAAAAACCAGTGGTGTGCTCATCACGCGCCATCATTACGGCAGATTTACCGTCGCCCTATCTCGGACGGTGCCGTACGGGCAGACGCATGAACTAGACCTAGCCTAGTCGTGACCAACACGGACGGCACTTGAGTTAAACCGACGTCACTACTCCCGTGCCCATCGGAAGGTGTCCGGACACTTCGATGGAACGAATGCCAACTTCAACATCTACTTGCCCTAAAAGGAGAGCTGGGAGGGCAGGTTCTTCCAGAAGCTCTACCCCCTTCAAGGCCCGGAGGCCTCAAACGAGACGATCGCGTTCCGCCGCTAGCGGGGCGGAGAATCAACTTCCGCTGTCAGTTGGGGTACACCAAACCTGACGAACCGGGGCGCATGCCTTGACTTTTTTCTGAGAGGGGCCAAGAACTCAACCTGACAGGACGAGGTTGGAGGCACCGGTGACTGGACAGCGGATCGGGTACGTACGCGTGAGCACGCTGGACCAGAACGAGGAGCGCCAGCTCGAAGGCCAGGTTCTGGACCGGGTCTTCATGGATCAGGCCTCGGGCAGGGACACCGCGAGGCCAGAGCTTACAGAGTTGCTGCGGTTCGCGCGAGATGGGGACACCGTGGTGGTGCACAGCATGGACCGGCTGGCCCGGAACCTCGATGACCTGCGTGCTCTTGTCCAAAACCTGACACGCAAGGGCGTGCGGGTGGAGTTCGTCAAAGAGAGTCTGGTCTTCACCGGCGAGGACTCCCCCATGGCCAACCTCATGCTCTCCGTCATGGGCGCGTTCGCCGAATTCGAGCGTTCCCTTATCAGGGAACGCCAGAGGGAAGGGATCGCCCTGGCCAAACAGCGCGGCGCCTACAAAGGGCGGAAAAAGACCCTCACGCCGGAACGGGCCGCCGAACTGGTCCAGCGGGCCGGCAACGGTGTCCCGAAAGCCGTCCTTGCCCGCGACTACGGGATCAGCAGGGAAACGGTCTACCAGTACCTGCGCCAGGCCAAGGTGGAGTGAGCCACGCTCCCCTCCCTGCGCCGTCGAGTGCAGGATCTGGTTCAGACGAGTTTGGTTACCTCGTACGTGTGGCCGGCCGCACGGAGTCGCTTTATGAGCACGTTGCCGAGTGCAGTGGCCGGTGTCAGCGACCCTTTCGCGGTCGGCAGCCGGTCACCGTCGAGGGCAAGAGCGAGTGCAGTCTCCCCTGCCATCACGGCGGTGGCGGCATAGCCGGGATCACCGGGGCCAGCAGCAATCGCCTGGTACCGGTGCCCGTCCTCGGTGCGGGCGGTCACCTGGGAGTGGAACCAGCCCGCGCGCTGCATGCTGGTGCTCGGACCCGCACCTGGTGCCGGAAGACAGCGGTCGAGCACCCGCCGGGTCGGCGGGAACGCCATCGCGCCCGTGAATGCCCGAAGCCCGAGTGCCATTGCCCTGGCGATGACCGCTCCTGCCGGTCCGGGGGCCACCCCCATCACCTCGCCGTACTGAAGGGAGCGGCCGTAGGCCCAACCCTGCAATGCGTTGCTGCGGCGCACTATCCGGGTGTTGAACGGGGCCATGATGAAAGGCGCGGTCCAGGTGCCGTCTTCGGAACGGCGCACGGGGCCGGCGTCAGGAGGCTGTTGTGTCGTCGGCTCCCTTGTGCGGTCGGGGCTCAGAGCGTAGGGGTCCGCGGCTAATGACCTCAGGGCGGTGCTCGATCGCATCGCGTCGAGCTGCCCGCGCATCGATTCGAGCGTGCCTCCGCTAATGCCACCCTTGGCCGTAGCAACGAGTTGGACCTCGACCAAACCGCCAGCGCCATCGGCTTCTGCCGCCTGATGAAGCAGCAGTACAGCGAGGTCGGACGGCACGGAGTCGTAGCCGCAGGAGTGCACGATCCTGGCCCCGCTCGTCCTGGCCAGAGCGTCATAGCGATCGATCGCCTCCCGAATGAAGGACACCTCGCCCGCGAGGTCGGCGTAGTGGGTACCGGCCCGTGGGCAGGCGTCGACGACGGGTAGTCCGTGTTTCGCGTATGGACCGACGGTTGTCAAGAGCACGCGTGTGCCCGCGGCCAGAGCGGCGATCGAGTCCGCGTCCTCCGAGTCGGCTTCGATTAAGGCCCATCCATGCGCCGCGACCGGCAACTGCGACCGAACCGCCCCGAGTCTGGACCTCGACCGGCCCGCGAGCCCGACTCGCATACCGGCCGGTGCATGCTCCGCGACGTAGACGGCGATCAGTCGGCCAACGAAACCCGTCACTCCGTAGAGAACGAGGTCATGTTCCCGAGATGAGCTGTCCATAACTGTCAGCCTTCCACAGCGGCAACTCCAAGCCGACACACGGCCCCTTGCCTTGGTCCTAGCAACAACCGGAACTGATCTACGTTCGAACGAGAAGTCAGGTCCGCCCGTCCACAGCCGGGGACAATTCTCATAGGTTTATCCACCGCTACTGCTGCCAGGGAGCTACCCCGACGGCTCCCTACTCCAGCCATGGACCGATCAGAGTCGCCACCACTTCCGGCCGCGTGATCAGCAAGCACGCGTTTGCCCGGCCGACTCGGGTTGACAGAATCTTCATAATCGGCGCGTTGTAAACGGGTTGGGGAGTCGCCTAGAACCTGCAAGCCAACTGGAACGAATGTGAGTTTTCTCCGCTAGCCTTGCAGTGTTTTTGTGAAGTGATGCGTCGGAATTCTGTCTCTGTCGTAGGTGATTTCTATGTAGCCGTGGGGTTCGGGCTTGCCCTCGCTGTTCAAATTCACGAACACGATCTCCTCGATTGTGAGAATGCTTCGCCGCGTGATCATGTTTCGGACTTCTGCTCGCATGGTCAGTGAGGTCCGACCGAACTTCGTTGCCGTGAGACCCATTTCTATGAGGTCACCCTGCACAGCGGAGCTGACGAAGTTGATTTCCGAAATGTACTTCGTCACGGCCCTGCCATTGCCGAGCTGGAGGATGGCATAGATTGCTGCTTCCTCATCGATCCATCTGAGAAGGCTCCCACCGAACAAGGTGCCGTTCGCGTTCAAGTCTTCTGGCCGCACCCACTTTCGAGTGCGGAAAGTTATATCTGAGGGTTCCATGGTGAGACCTTACTTCTGAGGCGGACCTGACTTGGTTTTATGTCGTCTGAGGGAACGTGCGTTGTTTAGCGGCTGGCCCATCGGGCGGCCTGTCGGGGTTTGGCTCTCTGCACGTTTCTGCTTTGGCTGCAGTTCCACCGGCCACTCATGGAGGCCCCAACAAACCGAAGGTTCCAGGACAGCGTGGTGAGACATCGCTTGCCCGGCTCATCGCGTGGGTGGCAATGCTGTGGAAGCCGGCTCTGGGTGTTGTCCCCTCGAAGCGGAGGCAGAACGACGGATGAGGCTTGCGCACCGGTTATGCCTGAGCTCCGGTAGCGGAGGTGGGCAGGCCGAGGTTGCGGTACTTATTGAGCCGCTGCGGCAGCAGCTCGCCGATGCCGGCTGAGGACAGGGTGACAAGTTCGTACTCGATGGCCTGCCCCAGCCGCTGGCAGAAGGCCTTGGCCTCCAGTGCTGCGTCGCCGCGCTCGTCAATGACGTGCTGGACAAGCCCGTTGGCGAAGAGGGACGCAACGTTGACGCCTTGGGCTTCGGACATGGCCGGCGCGAAGTCTGTGCTCCGGTGAACGATGGCGCTGGCGCCTTCGGGCGGGAGCGGAGCCAGCCACGCGTGCTGGGCCGCGATGGTCCGGTCTGCCGGCAGCAGGGCCAGCGCACCGCCGCCTGCGCCCTGGCCGAGCAGCACGGAAACTGTGGGCGAGCTGAGCCCGATCAGATCATGCAGGGACCTCGCGATTTCGCCTGCAAGGCCGCCTTCCTCGGCTTCCTTGGACAGCGCAGCGCCACCGGTATCGATGACTGTCAGCAGTGGCAGGCCGAGCTCCTCAGCCAGCCGCATGCCACGGCGTGCCTCGCGAAGTGACGCCGGACCCATCGCCGTCTGCTGGGAGGGCCGCGGCCGGGTGTGGCCGATCACCACGCAGGACTTTTGGCCGAAGCGGGCCAGTGCCAGAAGCAGGCCCGGGTCTTTCTCGCCCTGTCCCGTCCCGTTGAGCGGAAGCACATCCCGGGCCCCGTGCGCCAGCAACTGGCGCAAGTCCGGGCGCCGCGGATTGCGGGAGATTTCAATCGACGCCCAAGCGCCGGCCTCCGACGGTTTCACAGACAGCGTCCGAGGCGGAGCGACCTGCGGATTTGGGCCGGTGACCAGAATGCTCAAAGCCCGGTCAATGACGTCGGACAGCTGCCAGGGCGGGACAACGGCATCCACGAGCCCCTTGTCGAAGAGGTTCTCTGCCACTTGGACATTCTCTGGGAAGGGGATGCCGTAGAGCACCTCGTAGACCCTGGGTCCCAGGAATCCCAGCAGGGCGCCAGGTTCGGCCACTGTGATGTTCCCGAGGGATCCCCAGGATGCCATGACGCCGCCAGTAGTGGGATGGCGGAGGTAGACCAGGTATGGCAGCCCAGCCTGCCGGTGTGCCCGCACGGCCGCGCTAATTTTGATCATGGACAGGAAGGCGATGGTGCCTTCCTGCATACGCGTGCCGCCGGAGGCAGGTCCAGCCAGCAGCGGAAGCCCTTCCTGCGTTGCCCGTTCGACGGCGTTTACGATCCGTTCGGCGGCCGCGAGCCCGATGGAGCCGGCCAGGAAACGGAACTCGCTGACGATGACGGCCACCCGGCGGCCGCGGATGAGGCCCTCACCGGTCAGGACGGATTCATCCACGCCGGTTTTAGCCCGGGCCGCCGCCAGCTCCTGCCGGTATTCGGGACCCGGGTCAGGGTCCACGACCGTGCCGTCCCAGCTCCGGTAGGAGCCGGGATCCAGCACCGTAGCGATGAGTTCAGTGGCGTTCAGGTGACGGACCTTCTGTTGTGTCGGCATCCTCAGCGGCGTTCCTCATCCTGGCCTGTTCCGGCGGCTGCGCGCCCGGCGCGTCCGGCGCCGGCTTCGGAGACCAGACCAAGCCACTGCCGGATCTGCTCCCCGTCCTGGTCCAGCAGCGGCGGGGCAGTATGCGTCTTCAGCGTCGTTTCGGCAGTGTCCGCGGCGCTGAAAAACCGCAGCGGCGGGCCGGGCAGGCTCACATTGCCGAGGATCTTGTGGTCGACGTCGATCACGAGTCCCTGCGAGTGAACCTGGTCCCAGGCATACACTTCGTCCAGCGTCCGGACTTTGCCCGCCGGAATGCCGGCCTGGTAGAGCTTGGCCAGCAGGGGTTCGGCCTCAAAGTCGGAGAACACCCGCTCCACCTCTTCAATAACTTTCTCCCGGTTGCGCACCCGGTCCGCGTTGCTGGCGAACTCAGGCCGGGCGGCGTTGATCCCGAATGCCGCGGCGAACGTGGCCCATAGTTTTTCGCTGCCCACACTGATCTGCACCCGGCCCTGCCGGCAGTGGAACAGGCCATAGGGGGCGATGGAGGGGTGGTGGTTGCCCTGGGCCTTCGGGACCTCGCCGGCGACCGTCGCCCGGGTGCCCTGGAAGGCGTGGACCCCGATCAGTGCGGCGAGCAAGGAGGTGCGGACGATCTGCCCCAGGCCGCTGCGTTCGCGCTGCAGCAGCGCGGCGAGCGTCCCGAACGCCCCGTACATGCCGGAGAGCAGGTCCGCGATGGGCACTCCCACGCGCTGCGGATCCTCCGGGCCGGATCCGGTCAGGGACATCAGGCCGGCCTCGCCCTGAAGGATCTGGTCATAGCCGCTGCGCCGGGATTCGGGGCCGTCGTGCCCGAAGCCAGTGATGGACAGGACCACCAGTGCCGGGTTGAGGGCGTGCATTTCCGCGGCCGAGAATCCAAGCCGGTCCAGTACGCCTGGGCGGAAGTTCTCGATCACCACGTCCGCCCGTTCCAACATCTCCCGCAGGACCGCCCGGCCGTCATCGCTCTTCAGGTCCAAGGCGATGGATTCCTTGTTGCGGTTGCAGGACAGGAAGTATGTGGCCTGGAGATCATCCTCGGGACCCACGAACGGCGGTCCCCAGCCGCGCGTATCGTCTCCGGTGTCCGGGCTTTCGACCTTGATGACGCGCGCCCCGAGATCGGCCAGCATCATGCCGGCATGGGGTCCGGCGAGGGCCCGACTCAGGTCCACCACGAGGTAGCCCGACAGCGGGCCTTCGGTGCGGTGGGTGGATTCTGCGCTCATAGGGATTTTCCTTCTGTTGCTTGGTTTGCAGGCTGCGCATGCGATGCTGCTGTTCGTTGCCCTGTTTTGTCACCAGCATTCAGCCGGCGACGGCCGTCCAGACGCTCGGGCCGGAGCCGAGGGCATGGGTCGGGAGCGAAGTGGTCGCTGCGGTGGTCATTGCGTTGTCCTTGTTTAGTTCCGGGCAGAGTCCGGTCGTAAGATGCGGGCACCATTTGTTCGAGGACGTTGTGGTGGGGCTTCCGTTGCTGATCGCTCGATTTGTCCATTCTGCGCGGGTTCTTTCAAGGGGTGGTGGTCATCTCCAAAGACCGGGCATCAGGGCGACGCGCCCCGGCACCGTTCCTTTGCTCGAATGCGTAGGCGATCTGCAAAAGAGCCTTTTCTGCCCGGGGTGGTGCGATGATCTGTAGTCCGATGGGCAGCCCGGCGGGTGTGAAGGCGGCAGGCACCGATATGGCGGGGCAGCCGGTTACCGAGATTATCGATGGCAGTCTCATCCATTCCAGGTAGTTGTCCATGACGTGACCATGGATTTCCTGCGGGTAGGGAAGTTCAGCGTCGAATGGTGCCACCTGGCTGACCGGGGTGATGAGGAAGTCATACTGTTGGAAAAACAGGCGCATGGTGTGGTGAAGCGTTGTCTGCGCTATTTCAGCTTTTCCTATGTCATTCCCGGTGAGACGCCGCCCCTGCTCGATGTTCCACACTGCATCGCTCTTGAATTGGCCCGGGTTGCGGTCGAGCAGGGGCCCGAGGGTGTACTCGATCTGCCATGCCCGCAGCGTATTGAATACTGAGTCGGCACCTGCGAGGTCCGGGGCTGCTTCTTCCAGATGGCAGCCCAGATCCGTGAAGGCTTGAAGTGCGGGACGCAGCGAGTCGAGCACCTCCGGGGCGACGGGGACAGAGCCGGTCAGGTCTGCCGACCATGCAATGCGTGTACCGTGCTGATCTGTGGTGAGAGGACCGGCGAAGGCCTGCCCCGGGGTTTCCAGAGACAGTGGACTCCTGGGGTCCGGTCCGGCGAGCACGGAAAGCAACAGCGCAGTGTCCTGTACTGTGCGGGCCATTGGGCCTTTGACGGACAGCCGCCCCCATGCAGCGCTTTCGGGCCATGAGGGTACACGTCCGGGTGTGGGCCGTAGCCCGACCACGTTGCAGAAGGAGGCTGGGTTGCGTAACGAGCCACCGGTGTCGCTTCCGTCCGCGATGGGGATCATGCCCGCTGCGAGGCTTGCGGCGGCACCTCCGCTGCTTCCGCCAGCGCTCTTCGCCAGGTCGTAGGGGTTGCGGGTGAGCCCGTAGACGTCGTTGTAGGTGTGGGAGCCTAACCCGAATTCGGGCACGTTCGTTTTTCCCAGCGTGAGCGCCCCGGCCTTCTTCATGCGTTCGACGACGATGTGGTCAACGGCGGGCACGTCCGTGGCGAAGAGTTTTGAACCGCGGGTGGTGCGGATCCCCTTTGTGGGCAGGATGTCTTTATGTGCGGTGGGTAGCCCGTATAAGGGTCCCTTGTCGGTGGTCCTGCTCCACTGTCGATCGAGCTGCGCGGCCTGGTCCATGGCCTGGTCCAGGTCCATGGCGACGAGGGCGTTGACCTTTGGATTGGTCTGTTCGATGCGGTCGATGTGGGCCGCTAGGACTTCGGTGACGGATAAGGTTCCGTTGCGCATGGAAGTGGTGAGGTCAGTGGCGGTCATGAATGGGATGTCGGACATGTCTGCTCTTTCGGTAATCTCGGTCAGTTTGAACCGGAGAGGACTTGAACGACTTGGTTTACGCACAGGCTGCCGAACAACGCGAGCCCAAGCCCGAGAGCACAGTTGCTGAGGATGCCGTTGCGGAAACCTCGGTTGAGGCTGCGACGGTTGAGCAGCACGAGCAGGCTGCCACAAAGCACAGGCAGGATGAACGCCGACAGGGTCGCATAGATCACCACCAGGGTCACGGGGCGCCCGACGAATTGGAAGGCGATGGCGCTCAGTACGCAGTAGAGGATCACCGAGCGGAATACGGGGGTAGAACTGGACATGTGGGCGTCAGCATCCTCGTCGGGAACCTTCCGCAGAACACGGATGGCATCGGCAATGAGATAGCCCATGGCGCTGAAACCTCCAAGGATGGAACTGAAGACAACCGCCAGTAGGCACAGAAGGAAGCCGATCCGACCGATTTCCCCGGCCATGTCGGCCATGGGGCCAGCGATCGTGGCCAGGCCCGCATTGCCGGCGATGCTCTTACCGGTGCCGTAGATCAGACCTGTACCGAGGATGCTCATTGCGACCGCGAACACAATTACCCCGATGTAGCTGGCTGCCGTGTCAACCCGGAGGTGGGGCAACCATTCTCGTCCCTGCCACCGCTTTTCCCGCACCCAGTATGCGTAGGCGAGGATACCGGCGGCCCCACCCACGCCACCAATCAGTGCCAGGACGGCCAGGATGGATCCTGTGGGCAACTGGGGCACAATGGTTTTGAACGTGACCTCAGGCGAGTCAGCGTCCGCCACGACCATGACGGCGCTGACGAGGACGGTCACGAACATGAGTAACCCCAAGGCGACCATGACTCGTTCGAAGAGGGAATATCGTCCTAGCGCTACCATTGCTCCTGCGGTGACGGCAATGGCGATGGTCACGGGGACCACAGGAGCGGCGGGAAGAAGTTCCACGACGGCGAGTGCCGCCACTGAGCTCAGGCCCGCCCCGTAGAAGAGGCCGATGACGACCATGAAAAGCAAGAAAACCACAGGAAGCACTGGTCCGCTGATGTCGGCCATCTGTGAGAGCATGGTCCGCCGGGAACTTAGCTGGAGGCGCCCCACGCACTCCGTAAGTGCGAACTTGATCAGCACTCCAATCACGATCGTCCACACGAGAGCCATGCCGTAGGCGGAGGATCCATTCAAGGTGGTAACCATGTCACCGGCCCCGACACTGGTAACTGCCAGAACCATGCCGGGACCCATGGCCCTGATGCGGGTGGCCACGGTGCGCGGAGGTCGCGGCGAGTGCTGGGCATCGCGCTGTTGATCTGTCTGCTGAGAGGGGTGAGTTGTCATAGCGACCTGGCTTCCCGGGATGGTGTTTCCTCGAATGAAGGGCATATTTGATATTGGTCACGCTGATTCGCACGGTCAATGGGCTGGTGTAATTCGACGGAATCTGACATACGATCGGCCAATGACTTCAGTTTCTCGCCCCGAAGTGACGCACCTCATCGATGATCTGGACCGTAGGATCATCGGCGCCCTGCAGCTTGACGGGCGCGCTTCCTGGTTGCGGGTCGCAAGGGCATTAGGAGAAAACGAGCGGACAGTGGCCCGCCGTGGAATGCGCCTGCTGGACAGTGGCATCATGCGGGTCACGGGCATGCAGCTCAAGGCCAACGGCACGATTCTGGCCCTGAAGTGCGGCCCAGGACACGTACGGATGTGCTCCCGGGCCGTTAGTGCCCGACCCGAAACGATGTGGTCCCACATGGTCGCCGGTTCTCACGACATCGTCGCGGAGGTCAGTCACTCCCGGGCCGAAGAGCTGACCTTCCTGTTCGAAGAGTTGCCGGCTATTCCCGGGCTTACATCAAGCAGTACCTATCCGGTCCTGCGGTACCTAAGAACCGCTCACCAATGGCGCCCCGGGGTGCTTAGTGACGCCGAGTGCGAGGAGTTGGAGTCCGGAGCCCCCGTGGATCAAAGACTGCATATCGGTGAATTGGAGGGCGTCTCGCCCGGTGACCGAATCATGCACTCCGCCCTGATGGAGAACGGGCGCAGGACCTACGAGGAACTGGCCCGGCTTGCCGGTGTATCGGAAGCCACTGCGAGGAGGCGCATCGATCAAATGCGGCAGGACGGGCAGCTGGTCGTGCGCGCCGTGGTTGACCCAGCGGTGCTCGGTTTGCCCATCAAGGCGTTGATCTGGGCGCGGACTGCGCCCCGGGAGCTCGACCAGTTGGTCGCTGCCATTGAGGGCACCCCCCGCATCCGATACGCCAGCCGAATCACTGGACCTTACCAGGTCTTGATCGCGGTGGACCTGGCGTCACGTTCTGACTTGGATGACTTTATTAGCCATGCAGAATGGGCACAACATGCCGACAGTATGGATGTGGGAGTCGTGGTAGCGACAGGGAAACGAGGCGGCTTGCTCAGCGACGCCCTGCGCTGACAGCGTTCGCCACCGGGCTGCGGGCAAAGATTGCCGGCCGCCGGGACGCCCTAAGACTCGCGTCTGCCGCATGGACCCCATCCAGCGGAATCTAGGGACCGATCACAGCTATGGCATCGATCTCGAAACGCAGACTCATTGCCAGAGCTGCCTGGACGGTAGTGCGGGCCGGACGGGGTTCAGCAAACCTGGTCACGTACACGGCATTGAACAGATCCAGATCCTCGATGTTGCGCAAGTAACAAGTAGTTTTCACAACGGATTCCAAACCACAGCCGGCCGCGGCCAAAACAGCCTCGAGCGCGTTGATGGCCAGCTCGATTTCGTCCTCCAGCTGCACCGGAGCGCCTGGAGCTCCAGGCGTGATGCCCGCTTGGCCGGAGACGAACAAGAAATCGCCGATTTGTACGGCCTGTGACAGCGCTGGAGACGACAATGCCTCCGGTGTGCTGATAATACGTGCTGTCTTGTTCATGTTTTTCTCCTCGTTGCTGTTGCGGATGTTAACGCAGGGGGTCAAAGTCGACGGCTTCAGGAACGTTGTTTCCGGAGATCAGCTCTGCGAGCATTTGGCCTCCGGCGGGGCCCAAGGTTAAGCCCCACATGCCGTACCCACCAGCGACATGCACATCCGGGATCCGACTGCGGCCGATAAGCGGCAATCCGTCCGCCGTGCACGGGCGCGATCCCACCCATTCTTCGCTGCGGCGGTCGAAATCAATGGATGGAAGTAAAGGCTTAATGGTCCGGACAACGGCATCGAGGCGCCGGTGATCGAGAGGAGCGTCAGGGTGGCGGAACTCCATCATTCCTGAGATGCGCAATGTCTGTCCCATGGGCGTGGCGACCACCCGGTGGGACGGGAAGTAGAGCGGCCCAGATGGCAGGGCGTCAGTCTTTACACTGAAGCTATATCCCCGGCCGGCCTGGACGGCTTGCCGGATGCCAAGCTTTTTTCGGAAGTCGGCAAGCCACGCCCCATTCGCCATGACGACCGCATCTGCAGGCATACGTCCCGCGCTGGTGTGAAGGACTGGGCCGCCATCATGCTCCACACCGAGCACGGAGACACCCTCTTTAATGACGGCGCCGCTGGCCACGAGCCTCTTTGCCAAAGAGCTCACGAAAACTCGTGGGTCCAGGTAATACTGATCGTTGAGTTTTAGCGCCCCGCCAAGGTCCTCCGAGACCATGGGTGCCAAGCGCCTGGCAGCCTGCCCGTCGAGAAGGTCAAAGTCAACATCCTGGCCTGCAGCTCGAACGAACTTCAATTCGTGCTCGATGCCCGATAGTTGCTGAGCGCTGGCGGTGAAGATCAGTCCCGGATCCATTCGCACGGGGCCGCCCTGCACACCTGCGGCTTCCAATTCGCGGTAAGCCCGCAGCGCCTGCAGGTTAAGTGGGGTAAGGGACTGGACGCCTGCCTCCCACTTGTCCGCCCGGCAGTTGCCCACGAACGCCATCAGGAACCGGAAGAGGTTTGGGTCGGGGCGGAGCGGGACCGAAACAGGAGAGGTGTTGGAGAAGAATGCCGACAGACCAACCTTGAGCGCTGCCGGTTCGGCCAGGGGCACCGAAAATGCCGGGCTAATCCACCCGGCGTTGCCCCACGATGCCCCAGAACCTATCTGCTTCCTCTCCAGCACAGTGACCCGATTGCCCTTTGCCATCAGAAACCAAGCCGCCGACAGGCCGACGATGCCGCCGCCAACTACTACCACATGCTTCATTTTCTATTCCTGTCTTGCTGAATAAGGAGCTGCTCCAGCATCTCAAGACCCATTGGAAACAGTGGCGAAATGGCAGAAACAACGAAAAACGCCATCTCAATGACCGAAAGTCGCCCTTCGCGAGGCAAAAATGTCCCTATCGAACTCTCCTACTCCGGCGGATTCTCCCGATGGGACTGCAGATCCCCGAGGGCGTCCTGGTACCGGTGCCTGAACCAGTACACGTCCGAGAAGAACGCCAAAGCCCAAAGCGTCCAAGCGGACCAAAGAGCTGGAGAAGGAGACTGCTGGCTCAGGCAGGGTCAAACGGCGCATCAGAGCCGATTATGTCGGCCACCCATTGCGGAGCGTTCGGCATGGTCAGGATGCGACGGGTCGGCCAAGGCATCCATGATCTCCTCGTAGATCTCCTCGTAGCCGGGAAAACCTCCGGAGTCTTCCAGCGGGTCGTGCCGAGTGCGCTCGATCAGTTGGGCTTGCGGACTGTCTCTCGTCTGCGGGCCCACGGGATACCAGCTTGAGCTGCAGGGCTCTGAAAACGACCGACCTCGTGGGTCTCGACGTGCGGTTGGGGATCGCCGAGTACTTACATGCCACCCTGGGCGAACGATCTGCCCCGCCGCAATTTTCAGAGAGAAAATGTGGCCCGCGGCGGCCCTGGACGCAAGTCAGATAAGGGGTTCTTCGACTGGACCTGATCCTACCTGCACGTCAGGGCTACCTCCGCTCCTTTAGTTTGGCCACCTTGACCCGGCACCTCTGTTTGGCGGGTATCCAGCCCGCGCAGGAATACCGAGGCTGTTACGACAACCAGAAGTACCTCTGCCAGGAAAACAGCTCCCATGAGCATTGCCCCCCTTTGGTGTCCTACTCCGGTTAGCGGCGTCCACGGACCTCAGCTCCCGGAGGTTTCTATTGGTCTCTGTACCAGTGCGTAAGCCACACCATATCTTCAAAATGTCTTCTTAATAGGTCGAAAAGCAGATTATTGTCCACGCTTTCATCGGAACGGTATTCAAGAATTAGTCTGAAAGGATAATTTGTTGGAAATATTGATCTATCGAGGACGGAACAATGACGATCTCCGCCAACCCCAAGGCACCCGAAGAGGCTCCGGTTACGCCCGCCGAGGGCTCCATTCCGGAGTCGGTGCGCAAGTTCGGCATCACGGTGGAGGACTACATGCTCCCCGCGCACCACCCGATTCAGATGGTAGATCCGGACGGCAAGCTCATCCCCCTTGACGATCAGGGCGCCCAACCCGGCCACGAATATCCCGTTCCTGGAGACCAGGAGCTGGTAGCTGCCTATGAGCAGCTGGTAATTGGACGCAGGGTTAACGACCAAAACTCGGCCCTGGTCCGCCAGGGGCGTATGGCTGTCTACCCGTCCAGCCACGGCCAGGAAGCCTGTCAAGTAGCAGCAGCCCTTTGCCTCTCGGACGGGGACTGGATGTTCCCCACCTACCGCGATTCCGTGGCAGTAATGGCCCGAGGTGTCGACGCCGTACAGGTAATGACCTTGTTCCGAGGTGACTGGCACGGCGGGTACAACCCTAACGACCACAAAGTGGGTATCCAGTCCACACCCCTGACCACTCAGCTGCTTCACGCCGTCGGCGTAGCCCACGCAGCCAAGCTGCGCGGTGAGGAAACTGTCGTCTTGGCTATGTGCGGGGACGGGGCGACCAGTGAAGGCGACTTCCACGAAGCATTGAACTTCGCGGCTGTTTTCAAACTCCCCGTCATCTTCTTCGTACAAAACAACAAGTACGCCATATCCGTGCCTTTGGCGCAGCAGTCCGTCGCCCCGTCTCTGGCGCACAAGGCAGTGGGCTACGGGATGGCAGGAGAACGCGTGGACGGCAATGACCTCGTCGCTCTCCTGGCAGTACTGGGCCGAGCAGTGAAACTGGCCCGTGAAGGTTCAGGTCCGCTTCTCGTCGAGGCACACACGTACCGAATGCAGGCGCACACCAACGCCGATGATGCCACCCGTTACCGCCAGGACAGTGAGGTCGCCGAATGGCTAGCGAAAGACCCCCTGAGCCGGATGATGACCTACCTCACTGATAAAGGCCTGTTGGACGACGAGCTTGAAACGCAGATAGCCGAAAGGGCCGAAGTAGTCGCTGCCCAACTCCGGGACGGGCTCAATGAAGACGTCGCCGTGGACCCCCAGGACCTCTTCAAGTACGTCTTCTCCTCCCCCACGCCGCAACTGAAGGAACAGTCTGCGCTGCTCGCCGACGAAATCTCCCGGGAAGAAGCAACCAAATGAGCCCCACCATCACAACTTCCTCCGAGGCCAACGGCAGCGTCAGTGCCGCCACCGCCACGGCTGCTGCCCGCGCGGCCGCACCTGAAAACGGACCGCAGTCAGCGACCCTCGCCAAGGCAATCAATACAGCCATGGTCGATGCGATGAACACCGACAAGTCAGTCGTCGTTTTCGGCGAGGATGTCGGAACGCTAGGCGGAGTCTTCCGCATCACCGACGGTTTGACCAAGACTTTCGGTGACCAACGGTGCTTCGACACTCCTTTGGCAGAATCAGGCATCGTGGGTATGGCCGTGGGCATGGCCATGAACGGCATGCGGCCTGTAATTGAAATGCAGTTCGACGCTTTTGCTTACCCCGCGTTTGAACAAATCGTCAGCCACGTGGCCAAAATGCATAACCGCACCAAGGGCGCGGTGAAGTTGCCTATCGTGATCCGGATCCCGTACGCCGGAGGCATTGGGGGCGTCGAACACCACTGTGATTCCTCTGAGGCGTACTACGCCCACACCGCCGGTTTGAAGGTGTACGCACCGGCCACGGTGGCTGACGGGTACCGCATGCTGCGCGAAGCCATCGATTCCGATGACCCCGTCATCTTCCTGGAGCCCAAAAAACTCTACTGGTCCAAGGACCTTGTAGACCTGCAGGCCCTGCGCGATCAGCATGCATCCAACACCGAAGGAGGCACCTCGAGTGAGGGCCGGGCGGCTGTCGCCCGCGCCGGGACTGACGCTACCCTCATCGCTTACGGCCCGTCCGTTCCAACGGCTCTGGCGGCAGCTGCTGCAGCCGCCGAAGAAGGGCGTTCCCTGGAAGTCGTTGACGTCCGCTCAATCGTCCCCTTCGATGACGAAACCGTCAGCGCATCTGTACGCAAGACGGGGCGTGCCGTAGTGATTGCCGAAGCCCACGGTTTCGCGTCCGTGGCCTCCGAGATCGTAGCCCGGGTCCAGGAAAGCTGCTTCCACTCCCTGAGAGCACCCATCCGCCGTGTCACCGGGTTCGACGTTCCCTACCCGGCCCCGAAACTAGAGCACTATTACCTGCCCGGCGTGGACCGCATCCTCGACGCCGTCGACGACCTCCAGTGGGAAGACTAATCATGAGCGAACCAAACGTATTCCTCCTCCCTGACCTCGGCGAGGGCCTCACCGAGGCGGAACTGGTCAACTGGCTCGTTTCCGTGGGCGACGAAATCCGCGTGGACCAGCCCATTGCCGAAGTGGAAACAGCGAAATCCATGGTTGAAGTACCCTCGCCCTACGCTGGGACGGTAGCTATCCTCCATGGCGCACCGGGCCAGACACTTGACGTGGGCAAGCCTCTGATCTCCGTGACGGCTGCCGGCACTCCAGGCGTGTCTGCCAGCATCCCTTTGTTCGACGAAAGCGCCACACCAGCCGCAGACGCCGCCGCAACTGCCTATCGGGAAGAAGAAAAGGCCGGTTCCGGGAACGTCCTGATCGGCTACGGCACCCCGGGAGGGTATGGCCAGGCGCGCCGCAACCGACCCCGTAAGGCCGCTGCTACCACAGCCGGTGCTAACGCGTCGGCACCGGCATCCAGTCCACCAATCCAGGGAAGACCCGGAACCGTCAGCTCGCCCCTCGTTCGCAGGATGGCCCGAGAAAACGGAATCGACCTAAACTCGCTTATCGGCACAGGAACAGCCGGTTTGATAACACGGCGTGACGTGGAAACGGCCATCTCAGTTCCCTCCCTGCCAACAACCCCCGCTCTCGCGCCCACAAAAGAGTCGCCGGCAGAAGCGCCGGCGGCCGGGGCCGATCCAACTACCCGCGATACAGACATTGACTCCCGTACTGGACTTCGTATTGCAGCAAGGACGCCGGTCAAGGGCGTGCGCAAGGCGGTGGCTGCCAACATGTCCCGCAGCCGAACAGAAATTCCCGAAGCCACAGTCTGGGTTGATGCCGATGCAACGACACTGGTAGAGCTGCGGGAGGGCATGAAGAAACAGAATGCCGACAGCACCCCTGGGCTGCTTGCCTTTATTGCCCGTTTCGTCACCTCCGGCCTCAAGAAGTACCCGGAGTTGAATACCCGATTCCAAACCGCCCACGAAGCGGAAGACAGTGAGCTGAAGGAAATTATCGGTTTCGACGGGATAAACCTGGGGTTTGCCGCGCAAACCGACAGGGGACTCGTAGTTCCCTCCATCCGAAACGCCGACAAACTCAGCGCCCGTCAACTGGATACCGAAATCCGCCGCCTCAGCAAGGTCGCACGCGAAGGTAAAGCAACACCGGCTGAACTAGGCAGCGGCACCTTCACACTGAACAACTACGGCGTCTTCGGGGTAGACGGATCAGCTGCAATCATCAACTACCCCGAAGTCGCAATCCTTGGCGTAGGACGCATCATCGACAAACCGTGGGTGGTCAACGGAGAAATAGCCGTCCGAAAAGTCGTCGAGCTGACGCTCGTATTTGATCACCGCGTTTGTGACGGCGGAGCGGCAGGCGGGTTCCTACGCCACGTCGCCGACGCCATCGAGAACCCCACTTCAGCGTTGGCCGACCTGTAGCCAACGAGCCCCATCACGGGCAAACCTAGACAGCCTTCGAAAAGAAGGCAAAGAACTTTGCTTGACGCGCCCAACAGGGCGATGAAGCGAGTCCCCATATCCCTCCTGCTCAAGAGCAAGAGGAGCCCACCCCGGTCCCATTCCGCTGCGCCCAAAAACCGGACCGAGGGAGAGCAGATCCACTTCAATTGGCTGGTTCGCTGCGGGGAAGCAGACGAGAACGAGCCTCATAAGGAGATTTACAGAATGATTGAAGCAACGAAGCCCACCCCGCAGACCTCCGATCAGCAGGCCGCCGCCCTGGAGCTCGAGTGGGCCGCCAACCGCCGCTGGGAAGGTGTGACCCGGGACTACAAGGCTTCCGACGTCGTCCGTCTCCGGGGACGTGTCTCCGAAGAGCACACCCTGGCCCGGCGCGGCGCGGAGAAGCTGTGGAAGCAGCTCACCGAAGAGCACAAGACCGGCGGCTACACCAACGCCCTGGGCGCCCTGACCGGGAACCAGGCAGTGCAGCAGGTCAAGGCCGGATTGCGGGCCATCTACCTCTCCGGCTGGCAGGTTGCTGCGGACGCGAACAACTCCGGGCACACCTACCCGGACCAGTCCCTTTACCCGGCCAACTCGGTTCCCACCGTGGTGCGGCGGATCAACAACGCCCTGCTCCGCGCTGACCAGATCGAGTTCTCCGAGGGCGTCCAGAGCGTTGAGGACTGGCTGGTCCCGATCGTCGCCGACGCCGAGGCCGGGTTCGGCGGGCCGCTGAACGCGTACGAGCTGATGAAGTCCATGATCGCCGCCGGCGCTTCAGGTGTTCACTGGGAGGACCAGCTCGCGTCGGAGAAGAAGTGCGGGCACCTGGGCGGCAAGGTTTTGATCCCCACCCAGCAGCACGTTCGGACCCTGAACGCAGCCCGCCTGGCCGCTGACGTCGCCGGTACCCCCACCGTGGTCATCGCCCGCACCGACGCCGAGGCGGCCACCCTGATCACCTCAGACGTTGACGGGCGGGACCAGGAATTCATCCTCCGCGAAGGCGGCCAGCCGGTCCGTACTGCCGAGGGCTTCTACAAGGTCCGCAACGGCATCGAACCCTGCATTGCCCGCGCCAAGGCCTATGCACCCTATTCGGACCTGATCTGGATGGAGACCGGCACCCCGGACCTGGAGCTGGCCCGCAAGTTCGCTGAAGCTGTCAAGGCCGAGTTCCCGGACCAGATGCTGTCCTACAACTGCTCGCCGTCGTTCAATTGGCGCAAGCACCTGGACGACGACACCATCGCCAAGTTCCAGCGTGAACTTGGCGCCATGGGCTTCACGTTCCAGTTCATCACCCTGGCCAGCTTCCACGCCCTGAACTACTCGATGTTCGACCTCGCCCACGGCTACGCCCGCGAAGGCATGAGCGCCTACGTCGAGCTCCAGGAAAAGGAATTCGCCTCCGAGTCCCGCGGCTACACCGCAACCAAGCACCAGCGCGAAGTCGGCACCGGCTACTTCGACACCATCTCCACCGCGCTCAACCCGAACGCATCCACCCTCGCCCTGGTCGGATCGACCGAAGAGGGCCAGTTCCACTAAAACTTCCGACGGCGGTCCTACTGCAGGAAAAGCGGTGGGACCGCGCGTCACACTTCCTGAGGAAACACTGCCATGAACAGCTTGATAGACAGCTTCACCATAAACGGAATTCGATTTACTGCCCAGCCGATTCGTCGGCAGGATGAGATCTTGACGCCGGAAGCCTTGGAATTTGTCTCGACGCTCCATTGGGCGACCGAAGAGCGCCGACAGGAGCTACTGAAAGCCAGGCAAACCACGCGGAGCGAAATTCGTGCTGGCAAAGACCTTCGGTTCCTCCGGGAAACGGAGTGGATTCGCAAGGACATGTCGTGGCGGGTCGCCCCACCGGCTCCGGGCTTGGAGGACCGCCGCGTAGAAATTACGGGGCCGGTGGACCGTAAGATGACCATCAATGCCCTGAACTCCGGCGCGAACGTGTGGCTCGCTGACATGGAAGATTCTTCCACCCCCTCTTGGCGGAACGTCATCAAGGGCCCGCTGAACCTCACCGACGCGCTCGAGCGCCGGATCGATTTCACCTCTCCTGAGGGCAAGGAATACAAGCTCCGCCCCGCCGGCGAATTGCCCACCATCGTGGTCCGCCCGCGCGGCTGGCACCTTCCGGAAAAGCACATGCTCATCGACGGCGCCCCGGTGGCCGGCGGGATCGTTGACTTCGGCCTGTTCTTCTTCCACAACGCCCGCCGCCTCCTCGCCCAGGGCAAGGGCCCCTACTTTTACCTGCCGAAGATCGAAAACCACCTTGAAGCACGGCTGTGGAACGACATCTTCATCCTGGCCCAGGACCTGCTCGGCATCCCGCGCGGAACCGTCCGCGCCACCGTGCTGATCGAGACCATCACCGCGGCCTTCGAAATGGAGGAGATCCTCTACGAGCTGCGGGACCACGCCGCCGGCCTGAACGCCGGACGCTGGGACTATATCTTCTCCCTGATCAAGAACTTCCGCACCCGCGGCCCCCGGTTCGTCCTGCCTGACCGCGCCCAGGTGACCATGACCCAGCCGTTCATGCGCGCCTACACCGAACAGCTCGTGCGCGCCTGCCACAAACGGGGTGCCATGGCAATCGGCGGCATGGCAGCCGCAGTTCCCAACCGCAAGGACAAAGAAGCCAATACCAACGCGCTCGAGAAGGTGCGTGCGGACAAGACCCGCGAGGCCAACGACGGCTTCGACGGCTCCTGGGTAGCCCACCCGGACCTGGTACCGGTTTGCCGCGAGGTGTTCGACGGCGTCCTCGGGGACCGCCCGAACCAGCTGGACCGGCTCCGCGAGGACGTCACTCCAGACGACCGCGCGCTCTTGGACATTGCCTCGACAAGGGGCAATATCACCGAGCAGGGCATCCGGAACAACATCGAAGTGGGCATCCGCTACATCGAATCCTGGCTCCGCGGCAACGGCGCAGTGGCCATCCACAACCTCATGGAAGACGCCGCCACCGCCGAAATCTCCCGCTCCCAGCTCTGGCAGTGGATCTACGCCCGCGCCATCACCGATGAGGGAGACATTATCTCCAAGGAATGGGTAGAAGATTTGCTGGAGGACGAATTCGATGGACTGGAGAGGTTTGACGGGGACCGCTTTGAAGACGCACGCGAAATCTTTACCCAAGTGACGTTGGGCCGGGACTTCCCTACCTTCCTGACCCTCCCCGCCTACGCGCTCTACCTGAAGGAGTGCAACGAGACTGAGCTGGCGGCCGCCCGCTAGCCAACGCCACCCATGAGCAGAGAGCGAGCGGACAGTACGTTCAGTTGACCCACGTCAACTGAACGTACTGTCCGCCGCACCACATCAAAACCCATTCAACGAAGAACCACTGGGAGTACGGCATGACTAATTGGCGGATCAGGGATTTCCATTCAGCGGACCTCGACGGGATTCTGCATCTGTGGGAAGCCCTCAAAGCCTCCAACGTCGATCCGGTATACGCACTGTCCGAAGTCCTTGCATCTTGCGAGAAGGACCACGCCGTTGTGGCGGTGCAAGGCGAGCAAGTGATTGGTGCCGCCGTCGGACGCGCCGCGCACGACCAGGGCTGGATCGTTTTCCTGACCACGCTGCCGAAGTACCGCGGCCGCGGGATTGGAACCTCCCTGCTGGCCGCCGTCGAAAACCGGATGGCGCCACACGGGCTGAACAAGCTCTCAGCACTCATGCCCGAATCCGAAACCCGCGTCGAGGGCTTCCTTAGCCGCGGTTTCGCATTGAAGAAAAACCTTCGCTACTTCGAGCGAACCATACCGGTCCAGCGCCAGGAACTCGGTGCACTCGGCCAGCTGGGCGGACGCGTCTTAGCAAGGGATTTGTGGGAAAACGTAGCCGGAATGCGTAAAGAGAAGGAACTGCTGGAACGCCGTCTGGTCCTGCCCCTGGCCGAAGCCGACCTTGCCGACGAATTCGGCGTGGTCCCGCCGCGGGCTGTGGTGCTCTTCGGGCCGCCCGGCACAGGCAAGACCACGTTCGCAAAGGCCATCGCTTCCCGCCTGGAGTGGCCCTTCGTTGAGGTTTTCCCCTCCCGGCTCGCCGCAGATCCCCACGGCCTTGCCGGCGCGCTCCGCGAAACGTTCCTGGAAATCTCGGAATTGGAGCACGCCGTGGTGTTCATTGACGAGGTGGAAGAAATCGCATCCCAGCGTTCCGGTGAGCCGCCCTCGCCGCTGCAGGGCGTTACCAACGAGCTCCTCAAGATCATCCCTGCCTTCCGCGAACAGCCGGGTCGCCTTCTGGTCTGCGCCACCAACTTCATCCGCGCCTTGGACACCGCCTTCCTGCGACATGGCCGTTTCGACTACGTCATCCCCATAGGGCTGCCCGACCGCCAGGCCCGCGAAGCCATGTGGCAACGATTCATCCCGGCGCCCGTTGCCGACTCCGTGGACGTGGAACTTCTTGTGGAACGCACCGAGGGCTTCTCCCCGGCCGACATCGAATACGCCGCCCGCAGCGCCTCCCAGCGCGCTCTGGAAAAGGCAGTCTACGACGACGGCGGGCTGGCCTTTGGGGGCCAGCTTTCCGTCCGTGAGGCGGTACGCAAAGGTCCCTCCACCCAGGACTACCTGGACGCCATCGGCGAAACCCGAACAACGGTCAGCCCGGATGTTCACGAGCAGTTCCTGGAGGATATTGAGGCGCTCGGGAGGGTGTGATGGTCACAGAAAAGGACGGAAAATCCCCGCTGCATTTATCCGGTGGCCAACCGTCCGACACTCCCCGTCCGCCATCGCGGGGAGTGATAGCGGAGCGCGTGCTGCATGGCGGCACCGAGACTGATCCCCCGCTTCACGCTGAGGTGGAAGGCGATGAATCTACTGCCCGTCAGTGGCTCCGGTACGGACAGCGGCAAGAGTTGTTGCACACCGTCCCGCCATCCCCTTCCGGCCCAGCCGCACCTTCAAATGCGAGTTAGTCACGTTGGCCACACCCAACGGACGAAACGGATTCCTTATGGTTAGGCAGCATCATGAAAGCTGGAGGTGAAGGAATTCCTTGCCCGCTGCTTTATGAGAAAGGTGAGAACACTCCACCCAGCGCGGAGGTAGCTGGAAGAAGGAAACCGCTCCGTGCGGAGGAAGTTAATGTCCCATCCGATGATGCTGGGACAGTATGGTTCAGGAGCAGAACAATGAAACCCCGTACTCAACGACGGCAGCACGCGGGCGAGGACAAGCGATCCCCTCTCCCTTGCCCTGGGCCGCCGCAGCACTTCCCGCCGGAAATTGTTGTGGTGGTCCTTGGCGTGATGTATCCAAGTGTCCTCCCCCAGCCTGTCGACGCTACCACCCACCTTGATCTGCCACTTCCATCTCTCGGCCTAGACACCGCTCGGCAAAGCGCGGATGTAATCTTTCACGATCCGCTCTCTTCCCAACGAAACGGTGACGAGGCTTCCCTAGCCTTGAAGTATGGAAAGAAACACAAGGGCACAGGGTACGAAAATCATGCGGACGCCCAGAAAGCTGTTGCCCGCGATCTGACGTTGCTCTTTCTGGCGAAAACGCGGGTAACCAACACCAGCTCTCAGCTGCCATCACATTCAGACGCTACTCACGGGGACATTATTCAAGGAGCGGATTGGAAAGGCCTCAGACTGGGTCATGAGGTTGAGGTGCTCGACGACGGTCTGGTTATTGCACGTGGGGTAATTGAATACCTGTCTTCGGATCAAGGCATCATCCGACTCAAGCTCTCTTATGGAAGAGGTAGACGAACGTACCGCTGGAGGGACGGTCGGCAGGTTCGTACTGTCTGCCAGGATGGGCCAACCCAGCCGGTGACGAGCACCACTCCTTAGCTGCAGTTTCAGGGCGTAGGGGCTAGGAGCCTTTGGGGGCGTTGCTCCTGTAAGGTACGGCACACCCCAACTGGACGCACTCGAACTGTAGGTCTTGACTTTCATCTGGGATGCGCCTAGAACTCAACCTGACAGTATTGAAGGTGGGTGGTTCACGTGGCTGGACAGCGGATCGGCTACGTACGCGTGAGTACGCTGGACCAGAACGAGAAGCGCCAGCTCGAGGGCCAGGTTCTGGACCGGGTCTTCACGGACAAGGCCTCCGGCAGGGACACGACCAGGCCCCAACTCACGGAACTGCTGCGATTCGCACGCGACGGGGACACTGTGATCGTGCACAGCATGGACCGGTTGGCCCGCAACCTTGATGACTTACGCGCTTTGGTCCAGGGCCTGACCCGAAAAGGCGTGCGCGTGGAGTTCGTCAAAGAGAGCCTGGTCTTCACCGGCGAGGACTCCCCCATGGCCAACCTCATGCTCTCCGTCATGGGCGCGTTCGCCGAATTTGAACGCTCCCTTATTAGGGAGCGCCAGAGGGAGGGCATCGCCCTCGCCAAGCAGCGCGGCGCCTACAAAGGTCGGAAGAAAACCTTGACACCAGAACGGGCGGCCGAGCTGGTCCAGCGCGCCGGCAACGGTATCCCGAAAGCCGTCCTTGCCCGTGATTACGGGATCAGCAGGGAAACGGTCTACCAGTACCTGCGTCAGGTCAAGCTGGAGTGAGGCGCCCCTGCCTGCCGTCGATGTGCATTAGTCCACGCTGCCGTAGCTTGACGGAATATCCATTATCGGAGTTTGAAAATGGGCGGGGGTGCCTCCCTAGGGGCTGTCCGTCGAGTTGGGTCTGCGTTATGGCCGAGTGTTCGGCATGGGCGGGAGGCAGCTACCGTTTGTCCGCTAGGCGGAGAAACGGTGGTGGCGACGTAAAAGCGTCCCGCAGTACTGCACAAATTTATGGGGCAGCCCTTCGGGACTTGGCGTCAGTGAGATCAACGAGGTCAGCAAGGTCCGAGTGTCGAGGTGAAGATTGACGGTTTGCAGGCAATCTTCGATGCTCTGCGTCGTGGTCGCCCCAACGATGGGTATAAGTCCGGGGCCTTGTGCGATGACCCATGCGAGCATTACTTGATGGGGCGATACCTTGTGTCGCTGGGCGACTCGAAGCACAGCCGGTATTGGGATGCTACCTCCGTTCAGAGGTTGATAGGCAAGGTATGGGATTCCCGCTCGTGCACATGCGGTGGCTAGAGGAAGATCTTCGGGCGAGGTCACTGAGAGGCGATTCTGGACAGTATCGATTGTCGTCACTAGTCGCGCGCGTTCGAGCTGCTCTGCGCTCACATTGGAGAGTCCGATTGCTGCGACGAGTCCTTCCGAGCGCAGTTCTGCCAGCGCGGCTACGCTGTCTTCGATAGGCAGGCCAGGGTCGGGGTGATGGAGCTGGTACAAATCAATCCGCTCAACACCTAGTGTCCGCAAGCTGATCTGGCAATGCCGACGCAAGGCTTCGGGGCTTCCATCAATCGGAAATTCATTTCCCCTACGCCAGTGGCCGCCTTTTGTTGCGATGGTCAGGCTATCTCGGCCCACTTTGGCGATCACATCACGGACGATTTGCTCTGCATAAGACTCAACGCCGGGCCGCGTGTAAGCCAGCGCGGTGTCCACAAGCGTCACCCCGCCGTTCACAGCGTCTACCAAAGCCCTCACGGCCTCTGACCGCTCTATGCCGCTGAAAGCGAACTTTGCTGTGCCGAGCGCGACCGGGAAGACCCCTCGGTCGGCGATCTTAGTCGAATCCACGTATTGCTCCTAAGTTCACTTAAATCGATATCGTAGCCAGGACTACATGGCACCTGTGCGGTCTCTCAGTGGGTTTGAAGGGTATCTAGCGAGCGTATAAAGCCTTTCAGAAAGGGGACCTGAATTTTGGCGAAACCCAGTAACTGACGCTGTCTACGACGATCGGACCATGGGGCTATCTCCATCGCCCAGTTCATGGTCTGTTAGCTCTTGACGCCGCCGGTGAAGCCTTGGATGAACTGCTTCTGGGCGACGAGGAAGAACGCCAGAATCGGGATCATCGAGATGATGATGGCCGCGAAGATCACGTTCCACTGGGACACGCTTTCACCGACGAAGTTGTAGATCACGACGGGCAGCGTGACGGCGTCTGAGCCGTTGAGGAAGATCAGGCCGGTGAAGAAGTCGTTCCACACGATGAGGCCGGTGAAGATTGCCACGGTGCCGGTGGCCGGAGAAAGGAGCGGAAAGATGATTTTCCGGAACACGGTGAAGCGCGAGGCTCCGTCGATCTGGGCTGCTTCCTCGTAGTCCTTGACGATCCCGTTGGTAAAGCCCATGTACAGGAAGATCGAAATGGGAAGCAACGCTCCCGCGTACATGATTATGGTGCCGGTGTGCGTGCCCACGAGGCCCACGCTGCGCATCCCTACGTATATGGGAATGATTGCCGCCTGTGCCGGAAGGACCATGGTCACCAGAATCAAGCCCATAGCCACCTTGCTCAGCTTTCCGGTCCGGCGGCTCAGGGTGTATGCCGAGATGGAGCCGATAAAGACAAGGACCAAAACACTGCCGGCGGTGATGATAATGCTGTTCAGCATGCCGTCCATCAGTGTGGCCTGCCGTCCCCCGCGGACGGCTTGGCCGAAGGCATCCAACGTCGGGTTAGTGACGAGCTGCATTGCCGATGTGGTGAGGGCATCGTTGCCGTTCTTGAAGGCGAGGTTAAGCAGAAAGTAGAACGGCAACAGGAAAACTAGGGCAACCAGGATCAGCAGTGCCTCGCGGAGGAGGGTCTTCTTCGTATAACGGAACATGAGCTGACTAACCTTTGGAGTTCGTGCGGAGGAGGAGGCGCTGGGCCACGGTAAGGATGATGATGATTACGGACATAACCAAGGCCAATGCGGCGCCGAAGCCGAAGCGGCCCATAACGAACGTCTCCTTGTAGATGGTGACGGCGAGGGTTTCCGAAGCCCCGTAGGGGCCGCCGCCCGTCAGTGCCTGAATCTGGTCGAAGACCCGTAGACCGTTGATGAGCATGAGTGTCATGGCGATGACCACAGACGGCATGATGGCGGGAAGGATCACATAGTTGAACCGCTGCCACAGCGTTGCACCGTCCAGCGCGGCAGCTTCTTCGAGTTCCGGGGAAACAGTGGCGAGTCCGGCCAGGTACATGACCATGACCAGTCCGACGTTCTGCCACACCATCACGATGATGATTGCCGGAAGGACTGTCGCCGGGTCGCCCAGCCACGTCCGTTGCATCGACTCCAGGCCAACCCAGGCCAGGAACTCGTTGAGTGGTCCGTCCTGCTCAAAGATGAACTTCCAGATGTAGGACGTTGCCAGGGAGCTAAGGACTACGGGCGCGAAGATCAGGGTGCGGATAACGTTGCGGGACTTCACGGTCCGGTTGAGGCCGAGCGCCAACAGCAGACCCAGCACGTTGGTCAGTATCACGAACGAGATGCCGATGATGAAGGTGTTGGTGAGCGCCGTAGTGGTGGGGCCACCCTCGGCTATGGCAGCGAAGTTATCCCAGCCGACGAACTGCCACTTTCCGATGCCTTTCCAGTTTGTGAAGGCGAAGAAGGCACCGATGGCGCTCGGCGCGTAGTGGATGAGCACAAGGGCCAGGAGCGCGGGTGTGAACCACCACCAGGCAGCGAAGCGGCGCTCGGTGCGGAGGTCTTTGCTGCCGTTGGACTTGGTGGAGCGGGGCTGGCGCCCGGTAACCCGGGCGCCCTCCGTTTTCTGCTCGAGTTGTGCGGTCATGGGGGTGTTTTCCAATCAGGTTGCGTCGCCGTTGGCTAGGCGCCGCGGTCGTACTGCTCGTCCATCGTCTTCAGGACCTGGTCAGGTGTGGCCTGTCCGGTCAGGAGGCCCTGGATGCCCGTGCCCAGAGAGTCGTACACTCCGCTGTTCGGCCACAGGTAGTTGGGCTGGGTGACGATTTTCTTGTCAGGCTCTGCGAAGAACGGTTCAAGCGTGGGGTACTGGGACGGGACAGTGCCCGAGACTGCGGCCGTGATGGACACGTTGCCGTTGGCTTTGGCAAGGGCATCCTGGTTCGCTGGCTGTGCCAGGAATTCGAGGAACTTCAATGTGGTCCCCTTGTGCTTTCCGGCGGCGTTGACAGCCAGGGCGTTGCCGGGGCTGGCAATCAGACGGCTGTCCTCGGGCTTTTCACCGGGGATCACTGCGACGTCGAACGAACCGTCCTTGACCTGACCGCGGAGCGCAGCCACCGCCCCGGCCGGCGCGAACACCGCGGCTACCTTGCCCTGGGCGACAGACGGGAACAACTGGTCAAAGCCAGCGCCTGCCGCTCCGTCCTGGTAGCAGCCCGCGTCCTTGAACTCGACAATCTGCTCGAGCACTTTCGTCCAGTCGGAGTCGGCGAATGTGGTTTCCTTCTTCTCACGTTTGGCGTCCCACTGGGGGTCCTGGGCGTAAACGATGCCCGCTGCCAGCTGCATGGCGTGCAGGCCCATGTTAGCTGCGGAGGTGCCGGCGACGGCGAATAGGGACTTTCCGGCTGCACGAGCCGTCTTGCATTGCTCCAGGACTTCGTCCAGTGTGCTTGCCTGCTCCAGGCCGAGTTCCGTCAGGACCTTGGTGTTCTGCAGTTGGGTAAGCGGTGCAAGGTCTGCCGGGACGGCGAAGAGCTTGTCGTCATCGTAGTAGAGGTTCTTTGCGGATTCCGGGATGGCATCCGCAGCCCATTCCTGGCCAGTCAGATCGTGAAGGTAGCCAGCTTCAGCTAGCGAGGCGAAGGACTGGTTGTTGCCGCGGCCGGCGGTCACGTAAAACAGGTCCGCGGCGTTGCCGGCCTGGAGCTGGGTGCGCAGGGTCTGACCGTGCTGGTCGGCCGGGGACTCCACGAGCTTGACCGTAACGTTGGGGTTCTCCGCCTTAAAGGCATCGATCAGTGCCAGGTAGGGGTTGCCCGCCCCGCCGCCAGCGTAAGCGGGAGTTGCCAACGAAATTTCAACCGGCCCGGTTTCCTCGACAATTGGCTCGCTTGCCGTATCACCGCCGCCGCAGGCGCTCAACGCCAGTGCTGCTACGGACGCGAGCACCGTGGCGGAGAGGAACCTCCGGCCTTGGCTTGCTGCTTTCTTCATGGTGTGCCTTTCATGACGTCGTTGTCCTGTCGCATGGCGATCAGTGGGTTCGAGCCGTGAGGGGGTAGTTGTTCCCTGGGTCACAAGCTGGCTCCTGTCATTCAAGGTAGGTCAGGCGATAGCGGCCATGGAAATAGTTATCGTCTATGCTCACCATCTTCTCTCCGCATGCCTCTTTTCCCCCCGGGGTTCCGTCTTACGTTCTAAGGTGAATTTAGTTTTGGCGGTATGTGCCGTCTCCCTGCTTGAAGGACGATCCCGTGCCAAATGATGTCGTGCCCATCCACTCCCCCGAAGAACCTTCCGAAATAAACCCGCTGTTTACCGGCTTCGTAAACCCGCCGATGTCCGCCCGGCCCCGGGCATGGTGGCATTGGATGGATGGCAACGTCGACCAGGCCGGCATCGTGAAAGACCTTGAGTGGCTGGCAACATCGGGCGCGGGCGGCGTGCAGGCCTTCACCGGATCGATGGGCACGCCCCAGTACACACAGGATCGGGTGGCGTTCGGTTCTCCCGCCTGGCAGTCCGCCATAAAGTGCGCGGCTGCCACGGCGGACAACTTGGGTTTGGAACTGGCCGTCGCCACGTCGGCGGGCTGGAGCGCCACCGGGGGACCATGGGTGCGTCCGGCCGCCGGGATGAAGAAACTCGTCTGGAGCTCCACTCAGGTGAGGGCAGGCCAAGTGGAACGGATCAAATTGAAGGCCCCGCCATCGTCGTCAGGACCTTACCAGGACGTTCCATTCTCGGCAGTCCGAAAGGATCCAGTCGGCGTCCCCGACCACTACGAAGACGTTGCGGTGCTCGCGTTTCCGCGACGGGACGGCCATGTTCCCCTTGTCCCGACAGGCATCAACCCGAGCGGGTCCGTGGCAGGCGTTCGTTCCCTTGAATCGCTCGCTGACGGCCATTTTTGGCCCGCCCTCGAACTCGCGGTTGAGCCGACCGAGCACGAACACGACGGCTGGCTCGTGGCCGAGTTCAACGAGCCTATCTCCGTGGCGTCAGTGCGCGTCGGGTTGCCGGCACAGCGCGGCTTCGGTGTGCCGCCCGCTCCCCGGGCACGACTGGAGGCCAGTGACGACGGCGCCACGTTCAGGACCGTCGCCAACCTTCCGGCGTCCCCCTCGCCGGTTCGTTCCGCGAGCTTCCCCGCCGTCACCGCGACGCACTTCCGACTGGTCCTTGAGCCCGGAGCTACGGGCACGATCCCGGTGGCGCCCGGCGTTAAACCCCCCGCTTTTCCCGCGGCCAAAGCCGCGTCGACGATCAAGGTTTCCGCGTTCCAGCTCTTCTCCGGAGCCCGCATTGCCCGGGCAGAGGAAAAGGCAGGCTACGCCCCTGTCCCTGATTTTTACGCACTCGACTGCGGTACCAGCTCCACATCAGATTCCGTACAGCCGCAGGACGTTGTGGAAGTCACTTCCTACCTGGGCACGGACGGAACGCTGGACTGGACGCCCAACGAGGGCGAATGGACAGTCCTTCGATTCGGATACTCACTGACTGGCCACCTCAACGCCCCGGCACCGGTCGATGCCACAGGACTGGAGGTTGACAAGCTCGACGCCGCACTGGTCACCGAATACTTCGAGCACTACCTCGGCTTCTTCGAGGAGGCACTCGGCAGTGAACTCTTGGGCTCCAAAGGGGTATCCGCCCTGCTCAGCGACAGCATCGAGTCCGGACCGCAGAACTGGACCAGCGCCATGCGGAGGGAGTTTCGGGAACGCCGGGGTTATGACCTTTTGCCTTGGCTTCCTGCAGTCGCCGGCATCGTCGTGGGCGATCCTCAACAGAGCGACGCGTTCCTTTGGGACCTCCGGAAGACTATTGCCGAACTCCTTGCCGAGAACCACTACGGGACCATTGCTGGCATTGCCCGGGGCCGGGGTATGGCTTACTATGCGGAGGCGCTGGAAGACCACCGGCCGCAGCTTGGCGATGACCTAGAGATGCGATCGCATGCCGACGTTCCCATGGGTGCCATGTGGTGTTACGAGCCCGAAGCCGGACCTCAGCCGACCTATGTGGCTGATCTTCGCGGTGCCGCCTCGGTTGCCCATGTTTACGGCAAGGCGGCGACCGGCGCAGAATCCATGAGCTCCTTTGGGAAGCCCTTCACCTTTACGCCAAGGAAACTGAAGCCGATCGTGGATATGGAGTTCGTGCTGGGCGTCAACCTCATCAACATTCACACGTCACCGCACCAGCCGGATGCCGTTCCCAAACCTGGCATCACTCTGTCACCGTACCTCGGCCAATCCTTCTCTAGGAACGAAACCTGGGCGCACGCCGCCAAGCCCTGGCTTGATTATTTGGCACGGTGCAGTCACCTGCTGCAGCAGGGAACGCACGGTGCTGATGTAGCCTACTTTTACGGCGAAGAGGCCCCTGTCACCGGGGTATTCGGCGACTCCGCCCCAGAGGTTCCCGACGGATACGGCTTCGATTTCATCAATCTTGATGGCCTGCTCAACCACCTCACCGTGACAGCCGACGGCGGCCTGCTCACCACGGGCGGAACCCGCTACCGACTGCTATACCTCGGAGGATCCAGCCGGCGCATGACGCTTGCGGCCGTGCACCGCATCACGGAACTCCTTGAGGCCGGGGCCAGTGTCGCCGGGTGGCGTCCGGACAGCTCACCCAGCCGCAGCGATGACCCCGCCGCCTGGGCGGCCGCCGTCGAAGCCCTCTGGACTCAACGCGCGGGGCTCCTGGATCTCGCAGGCGTTGCAGTATCTGACGGCGTAGCAACCGCCTTCGCAAGGATGGGCCTGGACCCGGACTGGACCGTCATGGCCTCCGAAGATGCGAAGCTGCCAGCTATTCACCGCCGCCTCAACGGCGCCGATCTGTACTTCCTCAGCAACCAACTGGAACGGCCCGAGAAGGTGGTTGCTTCCTTCAGGGGCGAGGCAGTTTCCGCGGAAGTATGGGACCCGGTGCAGGTGTCGCGCTCCGCAGTGGGCATCCGTGTCGAAGCCGGCCGGACCGCCGTCAACCTTCACCTGGAACCATTCGGGTCGGCGTTCATCCTTTTGCGCCATAGCCGCTCACAACCAACTGGCGACCCGGCACCATTAGTGCATAGCCCGCAGCAGGAAATGGCTACGGAATTACCGCTGGCAGGACCGTGGAAGGTTACCTTCGACGGCGACGGCCAATCCCCCGCGCCGATAGTCATGGCCACACCGGCCCCATGGAGCGGTCCTCAAACCAGCGACTACGGTGCGTGCGTGACGTACTTCTCCGGCACTGCGACGTACAGCGCCACCTTCAACGTGGAGCTGAAGCTAGGCGGGCCAGATGCGCGCATGGTCTTGGACCTCGGGGAAGTTCACGACCTGGCAGGCATTCGCCTGAACGGGCAGGACGTCGGGGTTCTCTGGACTCCCCCGTTCCGCATTGACGTTACCGAGGCTGCCAGGATTGGCAGGAACCTGCTGGAAGTCTCCGTGACCAACGCCTGGGCGAACCGGCTCATGGGGGACGCCGCCGAAGGACTGAGTGCCAGGCCCGGTTCCCAGGTTTTCGAGGCAGATTCCCAACCCCTGGCAGCCGGGCTGCGCGGACCGGTTCGGCTGCTGGTGACAGCAGCTGGCTAGGTAGCGCAATACGGAGAGCACCAAGGCTTGTGGCCGTTCCATCTGGAAGGGCCACAAGCCTTGTCTAAACGTCCCCCTGCTGCTCCCTCAGGTCACTTGCGGGGCGAAGCCTCTGAGAGCCGCTGCTCCGGCATGAAGATGGACAGCAGCACGCCAACGCCGAAGATGCACGCCAGAAGGGCGAAAATCGGCAGGAACGCATCTGAATAAATAACGGCGACGCCAGCTTGAAGCTCATCGGACAGGTGCTGCACGGCGCCAGGGTCGGTAATGGTCGACGCCGGCAGCCCAAGTGTGTTGCCTGCAGAACCTCGAGCGAGCATCGTGGCAAAGAGGCCACCGAAAACGGCCGTCCCCAGCGTAACTCCGAGCTCCCGCAGGTAACCGAGCGACGCCGTTACGCTTCCTACGACTGAGTGAGGCATCGCATTCTGCGCCGCGACCACGGTGATCTGCATAAAGCTGCCCACCGCCAACCCCAACAAGGCCAGCAGGATCCCCACCACCGGCAATGGCGTCTCCGGCTGAAGGAAGTGAAGGCAGATGGCCACGGCAGCGGCCAGTGCCGACCCCGCCAGCGGGAAGATCTTATACCTGCCGGTTCGGCTGACCATCCAGCCACTGAGATTGCTGGATGCCATCAAGCCCAGAACCAGCGGGAGCAGGATCATCCCAGCCACAGAAGCCGACGTCGAATAGACCATCTGCACGTAGCTGGGCAGATAGGCCACAACACTGAAAAGTCCCGC
The DNA here is from genome assembly GCF_059090105.1 of Arthrobacter sp. K410C. NCBI lineage: Bacteria > Bacillati > Actinomycetota > Actinomycetes > Micrococcales > Micrococcaceae > Arthrobacter > Arthrobacter sp. K410C. The sequence goes on along the minus strand of NZ_JBNHFJ010000009.1, from coordinate 57,031 downwards.
GCCGATAACCAGTCCCAGGCCCGCTGCGTTGACAACCGGCCAGCTACGGAACATCCGCATCGGTATCAGGGCGTGCTTCGAGCGGACCTCAACCACCACGAAGAGAACACCGGACAATGCCGCCAGAGCGCCCAGGCCCAGAAGCATTTCAACGGGTATGTCTGCTTCCGTGGCCAGCGAAATTACTGCAACCAACCCACACGTGAAGATCAGCATGAGGACGGTTCCCGCCCAGTCCACGCCCCGTGAGGCGCGGACGGACCGCAGCCGGCGCAGGGAAAAGGCCATGGCCAGGGCAAGCAGACCCACGGGGATATTGATCCAAAAAACCCAGCGCCAGCCAACGGTGTCGGTGATTGCACCCCCCACCAAAGGGCTTACCACCGTCGCAATTCCGAAGACCGAACCCAGCGGGCCAAGATATTTTGGACGCTGCCGCGGCGGGACCAGGTCCGCGATGATCGCCGGCGGCAGCACGGCAAGGCCCGCGCCGCCAAGCCCCTGAAGGCCACGGAACAGCGAGAGCTGGTAAATGTCGTGCGCAAAGCCGCACAGCACTGAGGCCCCAAGAAATACCGCAAGGGCAATCATCAGCAGGGGCGGTCTGCCGAATCGGTCACCCAGCCGCCCGTAAACGGGCATCCCGACGGTCATTGCCAGCGTGTAGGCCGTGATCACCCAAGCCATATGGCGGGAGCCATCCAACTCCCCAACAATCGTGGGCAAAGCTGTGGCCACGATCGTGTGGTCCAGCGCGCTCAGCAGAACGATGATCAGCAGGGCTGCATAGATGCGGCCGATCCGCACTGCACGTACGGGCTTCCCGTCGCTCCCGGTCGGACTCGTCTGGGGTGCCTGCGGGGTGGACGGCTCGGCGGAAAGATCCGCCTTGGCGGGGTCAGGATTGGTGGTCTGGGACAAGTTTGAACGGCGCACCGCAACCTCGTTCTGGGAAAGCCAGGAGACTGGCTCGACGCCGGCCAGGTGCGCGTCCGGGGGAATCTTCACCCCGACCGACGGGCCCTTGGAGGCCCCAGCATCCCCTCGAACCTATCACCCGGGACTGCCCCCTGAGGGCAAACGCTGGCATCCGAATTGTCGATAGCCCGCATACCTCGGAACTATTTCCGCAGCCACCCAACGGGCGCGTTTACTGGATGGAAACTCGACGAAGAGGAGAGCTTCCGATGGCACAGACCATTCCTGCTTCCACGGCTGATTCCCAAGAGACCAGCCCGGACAATCCGGCCTGGTTCCGCTATGTCCTGGGCCAGTACCCTACTGGTGTCACACTCATCACAGCAGCACGCGGTGATGAACCCGTGGGTATGGTGGTAGGCACTTTCAGCTCGGTGTCCCTTGACCCGCCCCTCGTGGCCTTCATGCCTGATGTCCGCTCTACCAGTTGGCCCAAGATTCAGGAGGCCGGCTCCTTCTGCGCCAACGTCCTGACCGCCGGACAGCAGGACGTATGCAGGGCGTTTTCCCGCAAGGCCGAGGACCGCTTCAGCGCCAACAGCTGGGGCGACACTCCCTCCGGCAGCCCCAGGCTTGATGGAGCAGCTGCCTGGATCGACTGCGATATCGAGAACGTCATCCGCGCAGGTGACCACGACATCGTTATCGGCCGTGTGAAGGCCCTTGGCGTCGGGGAATCAAAGAATCTTCCTCTGCTCTTCCTTCGCGGCGGATATGGCTCCTTCAGTATCCCGTCGATAGTTTCCCCCGCAACAGCCCTTACCCGGCACGTCAAAGCCGCGGACGCCGCGCGTCCCCAAATCGAGGCCCTGGCCGAAGAGCTCAAGCTTGAGGTCCTGGTGAGCGGCGTTGTTGATGACTCAGTAGTAGTCCTCACGGCGGCCGGTGTGGACAGCTCCCCTGGCGGCTCACCCTCACGGGTAGGTGTGTCCTTCAGCCTGGCAGCGCCCCTCGCGCCGCTGCACGTCGCCTGGGCCGGTGACACCGCGGAATCCCGCTGGATCGCCAACGCCCGCAACGTCATCGGCCACGTTGACCCCGAAGTCGCCCACGCTGAACTGCAGCATGTCCGTGAGACCGGCTATGCCGTGTCCGCCGGAGCGGCCACCGCGGCGGAGTTTGAGCGGATGGTTGTGGTCCCCAGCGATACCGCCGCCCCGGACCTGAGTGGTGTCCTCCCCAAGCTGCTGGAACGCACTGCATCAACCGGGCCCGCCTCGATCGATGACCCGGCAGGAGTGACCTCGCTCCATGCCCCGGTTTTCGACTCGACGGGACAGGTGGCGGTGACCCTGACCCTGAACGGTTTTTCCGGTACGGAATCCTCTGCGAGGCTCGCTGAGTGCCGGGATCGCCTCCTGAAGGCTGCCCGCTCCATTAGTGAAGTAATTGGAGGCCAGCCTCCCCAGTAGCCCGCCGGTCGCTCGCGCTCATTGACCGCAGTTGTGACGTGACCCATAATTAGTATCAGTATTCTAATTCGGGTTCCGTCGTTCGGCGGTTACCGCCCTCAACGTGGAGAAGAACATGGTCAATCTGCTGACAGCCGACCTGAACCTGCTCGTATCGCTCGACGCTCTGCTTGCGGAGCGAAATGTCACCCGGGCAGGCGCGCGGATCGGCATCAGTCAACCGGCGATGAGTTCCTCCCTGCAGAGATTGCGCAGGCAGTTCGGCGACGAATTGCTGACGCGGGTGGGCTCCGCCTATGAGCTGACGCCGCTGGCGCAGGTGCTTAAGGAGGACGTCTCCGAGATCCTGCGCCTTGTGGAACGCACCTTCGACGCCCAAGCGGTCTTTGATCCGGCATCCTCCACCAGGAGTTTCCGGGTCATCACCTCCGACTACTGCCTTACGGCGTTATCCGGAAAGTTGATGGCGATGTTGCAGGAGGAAGCTCCCGGTGTGCAGATCCACTTTGACGCCGTCACGCCGTTGGCGGTGGACCGCATCAAGGAGACCCTGCAGAATGCGGACCTGATGCTGATCCCCAAGGGGCATTTTTCCGGGTTTCCCCACACGGAGCTGTTTACGGATAACTGGGTGTGCGTCACTGGCGCAGATTCACCGGAGCGCAGCTTGACCATTGAGGAAATGAGGGATGCGCGCTGGGCGCGACTTTTCGGGGCAGAGGTCGATTCCACCCTTGCCGATCGCCGGGTCTACGATCTGCAACTGGGAGAAAAGACAGACGTCATCGTTGATACCTTCCTGATGCTTCCTTTTGCCGTTGCAGGCACGGACCGGCTTGCGCTGGTCCAGGAGCGCCTGGCCCGCCTGCTGGCAGCAGTGGCCGGCGTCCGGATCATGCAACTGCCTATCAGCCTTCCCACTCTTGTGGAGTGCGCCTGGTGGCACCCGGCCAAATCCGGGGACCCGGGCCACCAGTGGTTCAGGCGCCTCGTGGTCAAAGCTGCCGCCCAACTCGAACCCTTACCGCCCAGCGATTCCACGGCACCAAGCCCAGACGACTCTGCCGCAGCGGCCCAACCTGCCGCCTAGTCAACCCGCCTTAACTACCCGTTCATCACTCACCAGGAGTTTCCATGCACTTTTCACTGTTCCTCACTTCCCGTTCCCGTGGCCCTGAAGAGGACCGCCCGGTCATGCAGGCAATGATTGAGCACGCCGTCGACGCCGAGCAAAAGGGTTTTGACGCCGTCTTCCTGCCGGACCACCACTTCACCGGGTACGCTCCCCCGGCCAGCGACCCCTTCGTCTTCTCCGCCTACCTCGCCGGCAAACTCGAGCGCATGCACTTCGGGTTCTCCGTGCAGACCCTTGCCCTGCACCACCCGGTCCGCTTCGCTGAACGGCTTGCCCTCCTCGACCAGCTGACTGACGGCAAACTGCTGGTGGGGGTCGGCAGCGGCACCACACCGGAAGAAATGATCGGTTTCGGTGTCAACTTCCAGGACAGCTCCCGGCTCGCCAACGAAAACCTTGAGATCGCCGAAAAGCTCTGGGCAAAAAAGCCGGGTGATGACCCCGTTACGTTCGACAACGGCCACTACCGCGGATCCGTCGTTTCCCGGATCGTTCCGGCCCCGTACACCAAGCCTGAACCCCGCGTCATGTCCGTTGCCGCAAGGCCGTCCAGCGTGGAGCGCGCGGCCAAGAAGGCACAGCCCGCATTCATCCTCGCATTCACGCCCCCCGTTATCGACAGCGGCAACGCCTACGAGGAAGTCAAGAAAAACTTCACCAACTACCGCAACGCCCTGGAGTCCGCCGGCCACTCAGAGGAGGCCGTTAAGGCAGCTCTTGAGTGGACCACCCATTCCTACCAGCATGTGCATATCGCCGAAACCGACGAACAGGCGGCCGCCGAAATGGACATCATCCTTGAGCAGTACCAGGAGGCCGTGGAACGCGAGCACGCAGCCAACAAAGCCGCCGAGGCCATCAGCGGCGTGAACCTCCGCCCGGCTCCAGACGCCCGAACCGAAGGTTTCAAGGGCACCTGGTGCCTGTACGGCAGCCCGGAAACAGTCGCCGCCGAACTTCAAAAGTACGCTGACCTCGGCATTGGCAACGTCCTGATGGCCTTCATGGGCGGCCCCCTCACCCAAGAGCGCCGCCGCTTCACAGAGCAGTCCATGCGCCTCTTCTCCGAGCGGGTCCAGCCGCTGCTCCAGTCCTCGGAAGCCGCCGCCGGCGCCGAAAAGGTCGCTGCCCCGTGACAGTTGGCCCCGTGACAGGCGCTAACGCAGCAGTGACGGATCCGGACCTCACAGGCTCCGAACTCACGGGCGGCCTCAACGGCTGGAGCACCACAGCGAGCCCCGAGGCCGGCGTCGAAGAAATAGTGTTGCTGGACGGCCCCTTGGGCATCGTCAGCAAGACGATGGATGAACGCGACACCTCCCTCATCATGCCCTCCGGAACCGCCCTGGGTGCCACGTGGAACCCGGGGCTGGTTTCCGACGTCGGCCAGCTGCTCGGCCAGCAGGGCCTCGAACGCGGGGTGAATGTCGTCCTGGGGCCCAACCTGAACCTGCCGCGTACTCCGCTCTCGGGCAGGGCCTTCGAGATGTTCTCTGAGGACCCGTTCCTGACCGGTGTGCTGGGCTCGGCCTGGGTGCAAGGGGTCCAGTCCCAAGGCCTGGGATCCTGTACCAAGCACGTGGTGGCCAATGATACGGAGACCGAACGGCGCCGGATGAACTCACGCGTTGAACCTGCAGTCCTGCGTGAAACCTACCTCCGGCCCTTCGAGACTGCGGTACGCACTGCGAACCCCTGGATGCTGATGATGGCCTACAACCGTGTTAACGGCACTCACTGCTCCCAGCACGCCGGGCTGATCAGCATCCTCAAGAATGACTGGCAGTACGACGGCGTTGTCGTTTCGGACTGGTTCGGTGTCGATGACACCGCTGCCACTGCCAACGCAGGGCTGGACCTGGAGATGCCAGGCCCGGCGAGGTTCCTCGGTTCCCGTTTCGCGGCTGCCGTGACCGCAGGCGACGTTCCCGGGGGGCGGCTGCGTGACGCCGTCGAACGCATCACCCGGCTTGCCGACCGGACCGGGCGACGGACCGGCGGCACTGCTCCCGAACCTGCCCGGTTACGGAGCCCGGAAGAGCAACGCGAGCTCCTCCGCACCGCTGCGGCCGAGTCATTCGTGCTGCTGGAGAACAGAGACAACATCCTGCCTCTGGACCCAGCCCGGATCCGGACCCTGGCCGTAGTGGGGCCGAACGCCGCCAAACCCTGCTTTCAGGGCGGAACCTTCGCCACGGTGCGGCCAGAGGGTGAGCTCGTCACTCCCTTGGACGCCATCCGTGAGGCAATGGGGCCGGACGTTGAGGTCCTCCACGAGGCCGGGACGGTACCGTCGTCGGCCCTGCCCCTGACGGAACTGGGCAGTACCGCGCCGGACGGAACGCCGGGGGTGTTGCTGGAAATCCTTGCACCTGCCGGGGAAGATGCGGTCCTGTACAGCGAGGTCCGGAAGACGTCGTCGTTCGTATGGTTCGGACCGGTGCCCGGCCTGGGTGCCGGCGTCCCTGGCCGGGCGCGCATCACGACGCGGCTGAAACTGGACTCTGCAGCGCACTGGTCTCTGGGAACCGGGGGTACGGGCACCAGCTCGCTCTGGGTGGACGGCAAACAGGTGCTGGAGGTGCCACCTCCCGCACCGGATGACGTGATGGGCGTCGTCGCCCGGGCCGAGACACAACGAATCACCCTCGAACTGCCGGCCGGTGAGGTGGAGGTTGTGGTGGAGATGGCGTTCGAACCCGGCAGGGTCCAGGCCATCACCGCTGTGGCGGTCCCTGAACGGGCCACCAATCCACTGAAGGACGCGGTTAAGCTTGCTGCCCGCGCGGACGCCGTCATTGTGGTGGTCGGGGACGAGCAGGGCTCGTCCCGCGAAAGCGCAGACCGTACGACGGCGGGTTTGGACCCTGATTGCGACCGCCTGGTTGAAGCGGTGGCGGCGGTCAATGCGGAAACCGTGGTGGTGGTCAACGCGTCCCGTGCTGTTTTGCTGCCGTGGGCGGACAGGGTCAAGGCGTTGCTGATGGCGTGGTTCCCGGGACAGGAGTTCGGGCACGGCCTCGCGTCGGTGCTCACGGGCCACACCGCCCCGTCCGGCAGGCTCCCGGTATCCTTCCCGGAAAGGAACGAGGACATCCCCGGGTGGGGAACCGGGCTGGACGCCGACCTTGATCTGGACTACGCAGCCAGTGAACCTATGGGCTACCGGCATTTCGAAGCGTCCGGCCGGACAGCCCGCTATCCCTTCGGCTACGGTCTCGGCTATACGGGGTTCAGACTGGTGGACGCTGTAGCGGCATCAGCAGGACTGCGTGCCGGTGATGCGGCGGCCGGTGTGGGAGGCGTTTCGGTCCACGTGACTCTCCGGAATACAGGTGAATCGGCCGGGCGCGACGTTGTCCAGGTTTATGGAAAGGCGGTGGGAGAAACCGGCTACCGTCTCATGGGATTCAGTGCGGTCGATGTCGCCGCGGGAGAGAGGGCTGAAGCAAGAATCGCGGTGGACCCGCACGGCTTCCGGCGCTGGGATCAGACGAAATCCCGTTGGCTGATTCCATCTGGCGAATGGGAGCTCCGGGTGGCACGAAACGCCGCAGGTGAAGGAATCCTCTGTAGGATCACGTTGTGACGCTTCCGGACACGAAGTCCCGCGAACCTAAGCAAGCCAGGAGCCGCCAGTCGTTTGAAAAAACGATTGAAGCGGCCCTGGCGCTGCTTCAGCAGCGGGGCAACGACGACTTCACGCTGGCCGATGTCAGCGCTCGTTCCGGCGTGTCAATCGGTTCCATCTACGCGCGGTTCCAAGGCAAGGATGAACTCATCCGGGTCGCCCACGGCCGAAAAATGGATGACATTGACGCCGTCTCCAACCATCTTTTCGAAGCCCTGCCGGCCCGTCCAGATGCGGGACTGGAATCCGTTGCGCAGGAAGCCGTAGACCGGACGATCGAAGTACTTCGGCGATACGCGGACATCCTTCGACCGTTTATGTTGCGGGCAACCCAGGACCAAACGATTTCCAAGCGCGGCGCAGCTTCGCATGCTGCCCTCGCAAAAAACTTCTCAGAAGTCCTGCACAAGTGGCCGGAAGGCTTCCTTCACGAAGCGGACATCGACTGGAGCTTCAACGTCGTCTACAGCGTCGTGGCCCGCCGGCTGGGCCTCGGGAGCACCGTCGAAGGCAGCGGGAACCTCGAATGGCGGGAAATCGCGGAAAAGCTCGCCGGCATGGTGGCGTCCTACCTTTTGGCAGGACAGCGAGATTCCGTCCCCCCGTAATTTCCTGCGGGCATAACTTCGGACGATACCGGCTATCCAAAAGTTCGGCTTCCGGGTGCAGCGCGCTCTCGGCATAGTGGAAACCACCGACATTGTTGATGTAAAAGGAGTTCCCGTGCACGTGCGAGTCAGCCCAGGATCCGTTGCGCTGGATGAACCGGATGATTGCACCACCTTCAAAGTGTTGCTGTCGGAGGAAGCCAAGGACAGCCTGCCTAACCTGCTTGAGTCCACGGCGGCCGGCAAGCTGGACGACCCGGATGTAATGGTCTCTGTGGACTGGATCAAGAGCGAATGTGCCGGCCGGATCGGGATGGGCTGGAACTACCGCTTCGCCAACATGCTGGTTTACGCCGCCGGAAAAGGCTGGCTGAGCGACGACGGAAGCCACGTCAGAGCCCACGTCGAGACCTTCTGAACCAGCTGAAGAACAGAAAGAGGCCTCGGTGCGCACTTTGCACCGAGGCCTCTGCGTTGGTCCAACCCGGTCCAAGGCTCCTAGGGATCGGGAACACCAACACTTCAAAGGGACTGCCTGATCATCCCGTAAGGGACTGCAGGATGTGCGCGCACGATGTAACGGTCCATGCCAATACGCGAGATCAGGATTCCAGTGCGGTGCTCGTCAGCGGCCCGGGAGACAACGGCGATGGCGTTCCCAAGGGCGCCGGGCAGGTCAGCTCCTTCAGCGTCTGTCACCTCCAACATGCCGGGAAACCGGGGACCGTCCCTGACGTCCTCATGTTCACGTCGTGCCTCCGCAGGGAGGTAGATGTTTGTAAGGGGATGCAAGACTTTCCTTCCAGCTTCTCTGGTGTGCGGAGTTGGCCTGATACGAGTGCGCGACGCAACCATGCATGCGGATCTCATCGGCCTCCATCAGGTCACGGCTCGAAGCGTGCAATCAAACTAGCTAGCGGCCGATGATGAGCGGAAATAGGAATCCTCAATGCCCGGCATCTTCACTCGCTATGGCCGGTACCGCCTTGAAGAAATCAGCGCTGCGCGCGGGGCGACCTGGTTGTGGTTTCACTATTTGCAACGTGAATGGTGGGCATAGCGAAACTGCGCTTCCCCCGATACATGAGCTCCTTCACAGTGGTTACAGGACCTGCACCAAACCGATAGCAGCCAACAACTCTGAAGGACTTCAACGTGGAAACTCCCCTCTCGCATCTTGCCCACCTCGAGATCACTACCCCGGACGTCGAAGCGTCGGCACGGTTCTACGAGGAAAAGTTCGGCATGCGCATCATCGACCGCGTGGACGGCAACGTCTACCTGCGCTGCTGGGGCGACTACTACCGCTACAGCCTGGTCATCACCGAAGGACCCGAGGCGTCCCTGGGCCGGATGGCCTGGCGCACCAACTCCCAGGCAGCCCTTGAAGCGGCTGCCCAGCGGATCGAAGCGACCGGCGTCCAGGGCACCTGGACCCCCGGCGGCCACGGCTACGGCAAGGCCTACGAATTCACCGGCCCCTACGGCCACCCCATGCGCCTCTTCTACGACGTGGAAAAGTTCGTCGCTGAACCCGAATTCGCATCCACCTACCCGGACCGGCCGGAGCGCCGCAGCAGCCACGCCGCCGCACCGCGCTTCCTGGACCACGTCACCGTGGCCTGCTCGGATGTCCGCGGCTTCGCCAAGTGGTACAACGAGGCCCTCGGCTTCCGCGTCATGGCCTTCGTCGACCTGGACGAGGCACCTATCACGGTGTTCTCCGTGCTGACCACCAACGAAAAGTCCCACGACCTCGGCGTGGTCCTGGACACTTCCAGCCGGGCCGGCCGCGTCAACCACATCGCCTTCTGGGTGGACGCCACCGAAGACCTGCTCCGCACCGCCGATGTCATGATGGAAAACGGCACCCCAATGGAATACGGCCCCTCCATCCATGGCGTGGGCGAACAGAACTTCCTCTACTTCCGCGACCCCTCAGGTCTTCGCGTGGAGCTCAACTCCGGCGGCTACCGCAACTACGTCCCGGACTGGGACGCCAACACCTGGAAGCCGTCCCTCGGTTCCAACAACTTCTACAAGAACGGCGCCATGCCGCTCTCCATGACCGAATCCTTCCCGCCGGCCGAGGGCTTCACGGCCACCGAAGAAGGTGCTTCCCCCGAAATGAAGGAAGCCCTCCTGAACCCCTACGCCAAGCAGGGCCGGGGCTAAGACGCCATGACCGAAGCAACTTATGCGCTGATCCGGTTCCAGGAAGCCGGTGACGGCAAGGCCCGCGCGGGCCTGCTCGTCGGTGGCCGGGTCCTGCCGCTGGACGGGGACATCAACTCTCTGATCGAGCACTGGGAAACCACCGAAGCCCAGCTGGACAGCCTCGCCGCCTCCGCCCGCGACGACAGCGGCCTGGCGCTGGCCGACATCGAGGTCCTTGCCCCCGTGGAACCGGCCCAGGTCCTGCAGACCGGTGCGAACTACCGCAAGCACGTCATCGACCTCGCCGCAGCCCACCGCGAACCCGGCGAGGACGAGGAGGAAGTGCGCGCCAGAACAGCCGCCATGATGGACAAGCGGGCAGGCCAGGGCACGCCGTACTTTTTCATCGGGCTCCCGACGGCGATCGCATCCGCCACGGACAACCTCACCCTCCCGTCCTATAGCAAGTCCCACGACTGGGAACTGGAGCTGGCGGCAGTCATTGGCAGGACGGCATTCCGGGTCACCCCTGAGGAAGCCCTGGACTACGTGTTCGGTTACACCATGGTCAATGACATCACCACCCGTGAATACGTCTTCCGCAAGGACATGCCCGCCATCGGCTCGGACTGGTACCGCGCCAAGAACGCCCCCGGCTTCCTGCCCACCGGCCCGCTGCTGGTGCCCGCCAAGTTCTTCGGCAACCCACAGGACGTCCAGGTGACCTTGAAGCTCAACGGCAAGGCCATGCAGGACGAGTCCACGCAGGACATGATCTTCGGCGTCGCCAAGCTCGTCAGCGAAGCGTCCCAGATCATGCCGCTGCGCCCCGGCGACCTGGTTCTCACCGGCAGCCCCGCCGGCAACGGCCAGCACTGGGGCCGGCTCCTCCGGAACGGGGACGTGATGGAAGGCACCATCACCGGGCTGGGCACCCAGCTGATCCACTGTAAGGACGAAGTGACAATTGAAGGCAGCAAGCCGTGACCACCCAGGACACGGCTCCTGCCAGCACCACCGGCACCGGGGAATCAGCCACTGATTCCCCGGTTATCCGGCGTGAAGACCCACTCGGTAGCATCCGTGCCATGGCCGCAGCGCACAACAACTGGGGCCGCTGGGGCCAGGACGACGTCCTCGGCACCCTGAACTTCATCGACGCCGCCAAGCGCATCGAAGCCGCAGCCCTGGTCACAACCGGCGAGGCGTTCTCGCTGTCCCAGCCGTTCGACACCAACGGACCCCAGAAGGGTTGGCGCCGCCGCACCAACCCCGTCCACACCATGACCGACACCGGAGTGGACGCCGAACGTGGCAACCAAGGCTTCCCGCACGGCTTCGGCGGCGCGGACGACGTCATCGCCATGCCGCTGCAGTGCTCCACGCAGTGGGACGGCCTGGGCCACATCTTCGACCAGGGCAAAGCCTGGAACGGCCGCGCCGCCGGGGACGTGGTCACCTCCGAAGGCGACCTGGTAACCGGCATCGAAACCGCAGCGGCCAAGATTGTCACCCGCGGCGTCCTGCTCGACGTCGGCCGTGCGCTCGGCCCGGACCTTGGACGGAACGACGGCGAACTGCCCGACGGTTTCGCCATCACCCCCGAACACCTCCAGCGGACCATTGACCTGCAGGGGCCCAGCTCGAAGGTGGGCCGGGGCGACATCGTGGTGATCCGCACCGGGCAGCACACCAGGGTCCGCCGCGACGGCTGGGGCGACTACGCCGGCGGCTCAGCCCCCGGGCTGTCCTTCACCACCGGGCCCTGGCTGCACCGCACGGAAATAGCCGGGATAGCCACCGATACGTGGGGCTTCGAAGTCCGGCCCAACGAGTTCGACGCCGCCTTCCAGCCCCTCCACCAGATCGCCATCCCCAACCTCGGACTGTTCCTGGGCGAAATGTGGGACCCGGACGGACTGGCACAAGCCTGCGCAGCGGACGGCAGGTACGACTTCCTGCTCATCGCAGCCCCGCTCCCCATCACCGGGGCAGTCGGATCACCCGTCAACCCGATAGCACTTCGGTAGTGGAGTCAACGATGCCAGCAGTTAAGGAACCCGCATGAGCACCCGCCCCGCAGAATTCCCCACGGTGGACGTCCACGCCCATATCCTGCTTCCGGCCCTTCAACAGCTGGTGGCGGAGGCTGATCCCGAGGGCTTCGGCGCCCAGCAGGCCCTGGAAGTGCGGCGCAACGGACCCGAATCGATGGCAGCTTCGGGCCGGATGATCAAGGAGCGCTGGCCGCAGCTGACCGACCTGGACCGCCGGCTCGCGGACATGGACGCCCAAGGTGTGGACGTGCAGCTGATCTCGCCGTCGCCGTCGCACTTCTACTACTTCGCAGGCGAAGAACTGGCACTGCAGGTAGCGAAGTCCGCAAACCAGGCCGTGCGGGAATTCGTTGACCGCGCCCCGGAGCGGCTCCACGGCCTGGGCCTGGTCCCGCTCCAGCACCCCGCCTTGATGGTGGAGGCCCTGGAGCACACGGTGCTCGAGTGCGGCCTGCTCGGGGTGGAAATCGGGTCGTTCGCCGCCACTCCAGCCGACGCGGAACGCAGCACTGTTGAGCTGTCCGACCCCCGGCTGGAACCGTTCTGGAGCCGGGCCGAGGAGCTGGGTGCCCTGGTGTTCCTGCACCCGTTCGGATGCTCCCTGGATGAGCGGCTGGACCGTTTCTATCTCGCCAACACCGTCTCCCAGCCTGCGGAAAACGCCGTGGCACTGTCACACCTGATTTTCAGCGGGGTACTGGACCGGCACCCGGACCTGAAGGTCCTGGCCGCGCACGGCGGTGGCTACCTTCCCACCACCCTGGGCCGTTCCGACCGCGCCTGGAAGGTCCGGACGGAGGCGCACGGCTGCGCGCAGCCGCCGTCCTCCTACCTGAAAAAGCTGTACTTCGACTCGCTGGTCCACAGCCCCGCTGAGCTTCGGGCGCTCGTGACCGCCGCCGGGCCGGAGCAGGTGCTGCTCGGCTCCGATTACCCCTTCGACATGGGATCCGACCTGCCCGTGGACGAGGTTGTCGAGGCACGCCTTCCCGCAGAGGACGAGGCCCGGGTGCTGGCCGGCAACGCTGCCGCCCTTGGCATCACGCCCGCTTCAGTCCCCGCCGCCCGCCCAGCCTAAGGAAGATTCATATGGTCAAGATTGCTCGCTGGAATGACGGCGACGGGATCCAGTCCGGCTTTGTGGACGGCGGGAACTGCTACGCCCTGCCCGCCGGCCAGGACGTCCAGACGCTCCTGGACGCCGGTCTCGAAGAAACGCTGAACATTGCACGGCAGGTTCTGACTTCAGGCGTTGCCTCTTCGCTGGCGGACGTGCAGTTACTGGCCCCGCTGGTGCCCGCCACCATCCGGGACTTCGTCGCGTTCGAGGAACACGTGGAAGGCGTCCGGAAGAGCATCGACGGCGTGGCCGGTGTGGTGCCCGAATGGTACGAGGCGCCCACCTTCTACTTCACGAACCCGCACACCGTGACAGGAACGGGCGAGGTGATTGGTATTCCGGCGGGCTGCGAGGACCTGGACTTTGAAACCGAAGTGGCGGCCGTCGTCGGGCATGTTCCCGGCAGCGACGGCCGCAACCTAACCGCAGCCGACGCGCACCGGCACATTTTCGGCTATACCGTGCTTAACGACTGGTCCGCCAGGGACCTGCAGCGCCGCGAGATGAAAGTCAGCCTAGGCCCCTGCAAGGGCAAGGACTTCGCCAACACACTAGGCCCATGGATCGTCACCGCGGACGAGTTTGAGGACCGCCACGACGCCGAAGGGTTCCTGCCCATCTCCATGGCCGTCGAGGTTAATGGCCAGCGCATCGGGCAGGACATGCTCTCCAACATGGGTTGGCCGTTCGCCGAACTGGTGGCCTACGCGTCGCAGGACTCCGTGGTGCGGCCCGGCGACGTGCTGGGCTCCGGCACATGCGGCAGCGGCTGCCTGGCTGAACTTTGGGGTCGGAACGGAGCAAAGACTCCCCCGCCCGTGAAGACCGGCGATGTGGTCCGCATGACAGTGGAAGGAATAGGCACCATCGAGAACGCGGTGGGCGCACGACGCGAGGCCGTAACCCGTGTGGCCGCCCGTACCCGTCCAAGGACGGGCGAAGAATCGCCGGCCCACCGATAGGTGCCAACGCGGCCTTCAAAGGGCGTGTACCCAGGACCGCCAAAAACTCTTGTAAGCGAGGCGCCAGTCGTCCTGTTGAGGCACACGCCACGTAACACACTCAGGCGCCGCGACTGCGGAGCCCCGCAACGAAGCGAGACGAACCATGGCAACACGTAAAACCATCACTACCCAAGTGGCCATCATGGGATCCGGACCCGCCGGTCTCATGCTCTCCCACCTACTGGCCAAATCGGGCATCGACTCCACCGTGATCGAAGTCCGCAGCCACAAAGACATCTCCGAAACGGTGCGCGCAGGCATCCTCGAGCACGGCACGGTCAACATGCTCGTGGACAGCGGAGTTTCGGACCGTGTCCTCCGTGACGGCGACCGCCACGACGGCATCGAACTGCGCTTCAACGGGGAAAGCCACCGCGTCGACTTCAAGGACCTCGTGGGGGAATCTGTCTGGCTGTATCCCCAGACGGACGTCTTCCTGGACCTCGCCGCCCGCAGGAAGGCCGACGGTGGCGACGTCCGCTACGGCGTCACGGACACCAGCGTGCATGACCTGGAAGGAAAGCCTAAAGTCTGGTTCACCGACGCCGGGGGCGCGAAGTTCGAAATCCAGGCCGACTTCGTGGTGGGTGCGGACGGCTCCCGCAGCCACTGCCGGTTCCAGATCCCCGAGGCGCACCGGAAGTGGTACTTCCACGAATACCCGTTCGCCTGGTTCGGCATCCTGGCCAAAGCCCCGCGCAGTTCCGATGAACTGATCTACGCCAACTCCGCCAACGGCTTCGCCCTGATCAGCCAGCGCACCGAGACCGTCCAGCGGATGTACTTCCAGTGCGACCCGAAGGAGAACGTGGCCGACTGGGATGACGACCGGATCTGGGCCGAGTTCCGCAGCCGGGTAAACGGCAACGGCTTCGAACTCAAGGAAGGCCCGGTCATCGAAAAGATGGTGCTGCCATTCCGCAGCTTCGTCCACGCCCCCATGCGCCACGGCAACCTCTTCCTGGCAGGCGACGCAGCGCACACCGTTCCGCCCACCGGTGCCAAGGGCCTGAACCTCGCGATCCATGACGTCAAGGTGCTCTTCGAAGGATTCGACAGCCACTACAACTCCGGGTCCGGCCGACTGCTGGAGACGTACAGCGACCGCGCCCTGGAACGGGTATGGAAGGCCCAGCAGTTCTCTTACTGGATGACCACCATGCTGCACACCCCCACCGACGCAGACGATTTTTCCCGCGCCCGCCAGCTCGGGGAACTCAGCTCCGTGGTCTCCTCCCGGCATGGACTGGCCTACCTGGCAGAGGCCTACACCGGCTGGCCGGGCGCCTTGTAAAGCTGTCTCTACCCAAGAACCGGGGCCGAAATGGGACGTGCTGCCGACGTAAGCGCTCCGCCGCAGCACATGCGAGCAGTCAAGAGATGATGCGCCGCATGAAACCCATCGTCACCCGCCCGACTACTAAGCCGAGACTCGAAGCAGCAGCGGTAAAAACTTCGTTGCAATTGGCTGCCGGCATCGACGACGTTGTTGCCTCGCCTTGGCTTGGACTTCACTACAAGCACGAGTTTCTGCTGCACTACAAGCACGAATCGCTAGAACTGGCAGTCAGCATGCCAGACAGGCCGAATTATGCATGATGCTGCGACCCCCGAGAAGCTCAGAGCATAAAGCCTGGCGCCAGTTTTAGCTGGACTTGGCGTTTAGAGCGTACGCGCGAGCGGGCAGGCCAACGGTTCGCTTTCCAGGAAGGGCAACTACCCTTCGCATACAGGTTGGTTCACAGGCGATCGTTTGTAGCGCCAAACACTGGAGCCCGATGCCTGCCGGAAAGTGGGCGAGGTTGAATACGGCCCCCTGGTAGCCGGAATTGATAGGTCCGAAGACCGGGCTCACGGGCCCGCATGTCGTTCAGATAAGGCACACCCAAAGCTGACGTCAGGCAACTACGTACAGAGGGTCGGAATGGGGTCCCTGCGGCATTTCCGGACGCCGTCGTAGGCAGGTCTTAGATCTATATCTGACAGACGAATCACGCTGCAGCCCAGGGGCGCGGCCGGATCAAAAGGCAAGCATGCTTCCCAAAATGTCCCACCCCGCACCTAAACTGCTAGCCATGGACAACAACGGCAAAGACACCATCGGCAGCTCCACACCTGAGCCGGATGCAGGCCTCAACCGGGACCCGGAAGACTGGGTGACAGGGGACGAACCCATGACAGCGGCGCAGCGCAGCTATCTCGATACGCTCGCACGGGAGGCAGGGGAAGAGCTGCCCGCGGATCTCAGCAAGGCGGAGGCATCCAAGCACATCGACCGGCTGCAGCAGCGCAGCGGCCGGGTGTCGGGTGACGGGGATGGCGCCGCGAGCTAGCGGCGGCACCTGGAGCGCCGGCGGAAGAGGCCGGCATCCAGGAAGGGGCCTACCAGGCCTGCTGTTCCCGCGTGAGGCCGAAGGGCACGGACTCGCTCAGGGAAATCGTGAACTTGTCGGCGGCATGCCGCGTGACCAAAATGCCGTGCCGCCGGTCGGCAAGGGCACGTGCCTTGGCGGCGGAGACGGCAGCTTCGAGTTCGCTGTCCATGCTTTGGCGGTCGGCCACGGTGAGGGTCAGGGGGAAGTTCATGGGTAGAGCCTTAGGTAGATCGCGGGGAGAGGGGAAGGGCAAACCGCCTGCGCTCCCCAAGGCTGCAGACGACGAAAGGCACCTGGGTGCCGTCCGATCATGATGCCGGATCATCGGAACGCCAACAACTGGAGAAAAATAACCGCAGGTCAGAGCGGATAGCGTTTTCCGTCGCAGGGTGATTACGGCGTCCAATGGGCGGTCAACTAAAGTTGAATCCGGGGCGGACGCTGACTCTCAGCCGGCTCCGATGCCACAGACACCGCCACGCGGCAGAACCAAGCACCAGCGCAACACCACACGTGTGCCACAACTGACAAGGATCCCGCCATTTCCACCGACGTTCTCTTCGGCAATCTCACCAGGATCCGCAATGTCATCCTTCCCGCACCCGTCCGGGCCCGGCTGAACACGGGACGCGGACTGCTGGGCGGATTCATCGTGGTCCACCTTGTCTTCCTCATCTTCTCCGCGTCACTCTCGCTGCGCGGCGAGGCGTTCAGTGACACCTTCATCTACCGCGACTGGGCGATGGCCGGGTTCGACGACGCCAACCTCACCGGCGGCCCCAGCCCCTGGGTCTACCCCATCCTGGCGCTCATCCCCATGGCCATCGCAGGCATCGCCGGGCCGGGACCGTTCTTCTTCCTCTGGGTCCTGATGACCACCCTCCTCAACGGCTGGGCGCTCCTGAAGCTCACCGGACGCGGCCGCCACACGGAAGCGATCCCTGCCGGCTGGTGGTGGCTGGTGTTTACCTTCCTCATGGGCTGGCTGGGGTTCGCCCGCGTGGACGGCCTCACCGCCCCGCTGGTCCTGGTGGCACTGGCCTACGGTGTCAACCAGCCGTTCATCGCCTCCCTCCTCCTGGCCATTGGCACGTGGGTGAAAGTCTGGCCGGCGGCCGTCATGCTGGCCCTCTTCGCCGTCGTTAAGAACCGGATCCTGGTGGTCCTGGCAGGAATTGCGACGACGGCGGGCGTCGTCGCGCTGGCAGCGGCAGTGGGCAGCGTCCCCAAGCTGCTGAACTTCCTCACCCAGCAGGGCGACCGCGGCATGCAGCTCGAAGCCACCTTCACCACGCCCTGGCTCTGGCTGTCTGTCCTGAACGTCGGCGATTCCCGGATGTACATGAACACCGCCATCAACTCCATGCAGGTGGACGGGCCGGGCACCGCCGTCATGTCCGTCCTCATGCAGCCGCTCCTGATCCTGGCTGCACTGCTCGTGGCCGGCATGACCTTCTGGGCCCTCCACAATGGAAAGCAGCACAACGGAAAGATCAGCGGCGGCGTGGACCGCACCGAGCTGCTCCTCGCCGGCGCCCTCACCCTCGCCACCGCGTTCGTCGTCTTCAACAAAGTGGGCTCGCCGCAGTTCATGGTCTGGCTCGCCCCCGCCGTCGCCGTCGGCCTGGCCCACAGCTGGCGCGACTGGCGCGTCCCGGCTGCCATGCTGATCGTCATCGCCGTCGCCACCTACTTCATCTACCCGCTGTTCTACGACGCACTCAGCCACAACAACCCCTGGATGGCCCTGGTACTCACCATCCGCAACGTCCTCCTGGTAGTCCTGTTCCTGTGGAGCGTCCGGCGCCTGTACCTGCTGGGCAAGAAGGCTCCGGCCGCCGCCCCTGCGCTCAAGGAGTCCTGAGATTTCCGCGAGGTTCTTTGACCGCCTGGTGACGGTCCGCAGCAAAGTCCTCCCCGCCCGGGTGGTGGACTGGTTCGCCCGCCCGTCCAGCGTGTGGTGGGGCTTCGCCGTCGTCCATCTCTACTTCCTGGGCTGGATGGCGTCCTTCTTCCTGCACGGCGACACGTTCAGCGACACCGAGCAGTACCGGCAGTGGGCCCTGACCGGGTACAACCCCGCGGACCTGGACGGGAAGATCAGCCCGTGGGTCTACCCGGTGCTGGCGCAGATCCCCATTTTCCTGGCGAACATCGCCGGGCCGGACCTCTACCTGCTGGCCTGGTTCCTGATCATCACTGCCCTCAACGCCGTCGGGCTCCTCTACCTGACCCGCGGCCCGCGGAAGGTGACCGGCACTGCCCCGGCCTGGTGGTGGCTGTTCTTCACCGTCTTCATGGGCTACCTCAGCTTCGCCCGGGTGGAGGGCATCACCGCACCCATCGTGCTGATCGCACTGCTTTATGCAGCCGAGCGGCCGGTAGTGGCCGGCGTCCTGCTCAGCATCGCCACCTGGATCAAGGTCTGGCCGGCCGCCGTGCTCGCGCCGATCGTGATCGCCAGCCACAAGCGGATCCAGGTGGTCCTGTCCGGCGTTGCCGTGACCGCCGTCGTCACCCTGGGCACGTGGCTGTCCGGCGGCCTGCCGCACATTCTGGACTTCCTCCTGAACCAGGGCGAGCGCGGCATGCAGCTCGAAGCCACCTTCTCCACGCCGTGGGTGTGGCTGAGCGTGTTCAATATTGCCGGCTCGAAGATGGCGGACAACACCGCCATCAATTCCACCGAGGTCTACGGTCCGGGCGCCGCCACCGCCGCGGTCCTGATGCAGCCGCTGCTCATCCTCGCCGCCATTGGAGCGGCCATCCTGCTGGTCCGCGCCATGAAGCGGGGTGCCGAACGCGAGGAACTGTTCCTCGAAGGCTCCCTCATGATGGTCACCGCGTTCATCGTCTTCAACAAGGTGGGCTCGCCACAGTTCATCATCTGGCTGGCGCCGGTGATCATTGCCGGCCTCACGCACGACTGGGAGCGCTGGAAGGTCCCGGCCGCGCTGCTGATGGGCATCGCCATGACCACCTTCGTGATCTACCCCCTGTTCTACACCCCGCTGATCCATGCCCATCCCGTGATGGCAGCCATCCTCACTACCCGCAACGTCCTGCTGGTGGTGCTGCTCTGGTGGTCGGTGCAGCGGACGGCGGAACTGGGCCGGAAATCGGCCGCCCCGGTTCCCGCCGCGAACGCCTAGGGATCAGCGGCTGACCGCGCGTTCCCGCTGCGCGAGCAGCCACTGCCAGCCGCGCCGGGCGAGGTCCCAGGGCTTGCCCTGGATCAGCAGCTTGCGGGTGTGCACGTCCAGGAACAGCAGGTAGAACGTAAAGGCGAGCGCGGTAAAGAACGCCAGGGTGGACGCATCGACGGGAAGCTCCACGAAGGACCATACGGACAGCTGGTCCTGCGCGCCGAACACCACGAAGAACGTGACGCCCACGTACAGGGAACGGATCTGCCAGTCGTCGCGGATCCCGGTGACGGCCAGGAACGGCAGGAACCAGAGGATGTACCAGGGCTGGATGATGGGTGAGAGCATCACGACGGCGGTGAACGCCAGGGCCATCCGGCGGACCGCACGGGAGTAGTCACCGCGGAACATCAGCAGCAGGACAAGCGCGATGGCGGCCCATTTCATGCCGGTCCGCAGCCAGGTGGCGAGCGTGCCGCCCGGCAGGCCCAGCGCGTTGGCGAGCATTTCCACCTGCTGGCCAAGGAAGCCGGACGGCGAATACCCCGTGTAGCCGGGGGTGGGGTCCATGATGGCCCAGGTCCAGCCGATGCCCAGGTTGTAGGGGATGCCGCTGAGGAGCAGCACGCCGAAGCTGAGTCCCGCCGTCGCGCCCCACATCAGGAACTTGCGCGGCCAGGTGGCGGACGGCCCCGCCCACATCACGCCAAGGAATGGCAGCAGGAGGACAGTGATCGGCTTGATCCCGATCGACGCGGTCACCAGGAGGATTCCCAGGATGTACCGGCGGGTGGCGGCAAAGTAGACACCGGCCACGGCAAGGCCCACCATCAGGGCATCGTTGTGGGCGCTGGCGATGAAGCTGATCAGGAACAGCGGGTTGGCCACGGCGATCCAGAGTGCCCGGGCGCCGTTGATGCCGTGCAGCTCCGCCAGTTTGGGCACGTAGATGACGCAGAGCAGGACCCCGACGCCGGCCAGCAGGCGGAAGAGGAGGACGGAGACGTCCGGCTGCGCCCCGGTCAGTCCCACCACCCCGCGTGCCAGCCACAGGAAGTACGGCCCGTAGGGTGTCCGGTTTTCCGCCCAGGCGGGGTCGGCGCCGAGGGCGAACCAGTTGCTGAGCGTGGAGATGCCCACTTCGTAGGGGTTCTGGCCCTCCTGTACCAGCCGTCCCTGGCCAGTGTAGGCGTAGACGTCCCGGGAGAAGACGGGCACGCAGAACAGCAGGGGCAGGGACCAGGCGGAGATGGCAATCACCACTGACCGCAGGGACGATTTCCCCCACTCGGCCAGGCGCTGGCCCAGCCGCAGCCAGGACCGCATCAGCACCATGGCGCCAACGGTCAGCAGGACGGTGGAGACGGTGACGCCCCAGCCCTCAGTGCGGAGCGCGATGACCACGGGCTGGCGGATCATGGGCGAGCCGTTGGCGATCCAGCCGGTTCCGATGGAACCGACGAACATCATGAGAGCGCCGACGAACCCTTCAATGATTGCCAGGTAGGCGCGTCCTGTCGCGGGCGCGGAGGCCCTGACCGGCGCGGCTGGCGCTGCCGGCTGGCTCTCCGAAGTCCCGAGATGTGACCCGCCTGCAGTCATGATTGTGTCTGGTCCCCTACTTCGATACGGCGCTGGTTGGACCAGCAGAAAGGCCGCCCTGCAACCCGGCCATTTTATCAGCAGGCCTTCCGGCCGCCCCCGGGCTGCGGGCGCCCGGTAAGGCACAGTTTGGCAACAGGGCGGGCTGCGCGTTCCGCGTAAAGTTGAAGGGGCTCGGTTCGGCAGCACGCTTGCGCCGCCCGTGCCCCCAGTTTCGAGCGCACCGCGGCGCCCCTTTCCCACCACCTGAAGGTTCCCCACGCGCCTTCCCAACCTGAACGGAGCCAGCCATGGCCGTATCTGCCGCTTCCCCGGTTGCAGCGCCTCCGCCCCAGCAGCTGCAATCGGTCCGGGCCACGCTCCGCTCCCCGCGCCGGCTGAAGACCGAGGCCCTTGCGGGCCTGGTGGTTGCCCTTGCCCTGATCCCGGAGGCTATCGCCTTTTCCGTGATTGCGGGCGTGGACCCGAGGATCGGCCTGTTCGCGTCCTTCACTATGGCCGTGACCATCGCGTTCGTCGGCGGACGTCCGGCGATGATCTCGGCAGCCACCGGGGCCGTGGCGCTGGTGATCGCTCCCCTGATGCGCAGCCATGGGCTGGACTACCTCATTGCCGGGGTGATCCTGGCCGGGGTGTTCCAGATCCTGCTTGCCGCCGCGGGGGTGACCCGGCTGATGCGCTTCATTCCCCGGTCCGTCATGGTCGGCTTCGTCAATGCGCTGGCCATCCTGGTGTTCATGGCCCAGCTCCCGGAGCTGGTTGGCGTCCCCTGGATGGTCTACCCCCTGGTTGCGGTGGGCCTGGTGATCGTGGTGGGCCTGCCGCGGATCACGACGGCGGTGCCCTCGCCGCTGGTGGCGATCGTCCTGCTCACCGTGTTTGCCGTCCTGGCCGGCGTGGACGTGCCCACCGTCTCGGACAAGGGGCAGCTTCCGGAGAGCCTGCCGTCACTTTTCCTGCCGAACGTCCCGCTGACGTGGGAGACCTTCCAGATCCTGGCCCCGTTCTCGCTGTCCATGGCCCTGGTGGGGCTGCTGGAGTCCCTGATGACCGCCAAGCTGGTGGATGACATCACGGACACCCGGTCCAACACGACCCGCGAATCGTGGGGCCAGGGCGTGGCGAACATCGTCACCGGGTTCCTCGGGGGCATGGGCGGCTGTGCCGTGATCGGCCAGACCATGATCAACGTGAAGGGGTCGGGCGCGCGCAGCCGGGTGTCCACCTTCCTGGCCGGCGTCTTCCTGCTGCTGCTCGTGGTGGTGCTGGGCGACGTCGTCGGACTCATCCCCATGGCCGCGCTGGTGGCCGTGATGATCTTCGTCTCCGCCATCACGTTCGAATGGCACTCCATCGCGCCGCGGACCCTCCGACGGATGCCCAAGTCCGAAACCGCCGTCATGCTCATCACCGTGGCCGCTGTGGTGGCCACCCACAACCTGGCCATCGGGGTGGGCGTCGGCGTGCTGGCCGCAATGGCCATGTTCGCCCGCCGCGTGGCCCACTTCGTCACCGTGGAACGCACGGTGCTTGAGGTCAACGGGCAGAACGTGGCCACCTACACCGTGGACGGCGAGCTTTTCTTCGCCTCCTCCAATGACCTCTACACGCAGTTCGAGTACGCCCTGGACGCGGCACCGGACATCCACCGCGTGGTGGTGGACCTGCACGCCTCGCACCTCTGGGACGCCTCCACCATCGCCGTCCTGGACGCCGTCACCGAGAAGTACAGGCGCCACGGCCGCGAGGTGGAGCTGATCGGCCTGAACGCTGCGAGCGTCTCGATGCGGGAGCGGCTGGCGGGGAAGCTCAACTAGGTACCCTCGGAAAGGGCCCTGCGGCTCCCCCGCCGGCCGTCCTGGACTAGGAGAACCGCCCCGGCCGGAAGGTGCCGAGCATGGGGTGCTTCCTGCCGGTCAGGATCTCCCCGGCCAGGAGCTCACCGGCAATGAGGCCCAGGGTGGCACCGGAGTGGGTGAAGGCGACGAAGCAGCCGGGCACCTGCCCCAGTTCGCCAAGGACCGGCTCGCCATCGCCGGGGATCGGCTTGTAGCCAATCTTCCAGGATGCAGGCTTGAGTTCCGGGTTACCGGCAACCAGCTTCGACGCCTCGTCGGCCAGTTCCTGCACCACCTCATCCGGGATGCTGAAGGAGCCGTCCGCGTGCTCGGTGATGTGCTCCTCGTACCAGTCGTGGTCCAGCGCGAAGGTGCCGCCGGGGTTGGGCCTGAGCGCGGCGCGGGGGGTGTTCATCACCGCGGCGACCTCGTGTTGCACCTGCTTGGTCAGCACCAGCATGGACACCGGCGAACCGTTGGGGATCCGGATGCCAAGGGGTTCGACGACGGCGGGCGTCGCCGCGCCGCATGCCACCAGGACAGCGTCGGCCGGGTAGGTCCCGCCGGCGGCCGTTTCCACGCCCGTGGCGCGTCCCTCCTCCACCATCACGGAAGTCTTGCCCGCGTTCAGGACGAGTTCACCGCCGCGGGAGTGGAATTCCTCCATGAGGAAGTCGATGAGGTCGGGCAGGCTGACCCAGCCCTCGCCGGGGTTGAAGATGGCCTTGTCCGGTACAGAGGCGGCGTCGATGCCTGGGGTAACGGACGCGATGTCACCGGGAGAAAGGAGCTTGGAGTCGTAGCCGATGGACTTCTCGTAGGCGTGCCGGGCCTCGGTGTCATCCTGCTGTCCTTCGGCGTTCCACATCAGGCCGCCGCCGAACTGGAGCCATTCCCGAGTGGGGTCAGCGGCAAAGAGGGTGCGGTACCGGTCCACGCCGGCAATCCGCAGCTGGTGGTAAGGGGTGGACCGCTCGCCTGCGGAGTTGAGCCACGACAGCGACCGCCCGCTGGCTTCGCTGGCCAGGCCGCGTTCGGTCAGCAGGATCACGGAGGCGCCTTCGCGCAGCAGGTGCACGGCGGTGGAGACTCCCAGGATGCCGCCGCCGATGATGGCGACGCGCTTGGCGGATGCTGCAGAGGACATGGTGTCCCTTTCTGTGAAAAACATGATGATGGGAACGCTGTTACGCGTTGAGGAGGAAGAGGTGGAAGGAACCGGACGGCGGAATCAGGTTAGGGCGTGGATGCCCTCGATCACCCTCAGCACCTCAAGTGGTTCGGCCGGGTCCACGGGCAGTGGGTCCTCCCCCCGCAAGGCTCCGGAAAGCTGCACATAGAACTGCGGGTACGCACCGCGCTCGGGTTGTACGGGCTTTGCTTCGCCGTCCACTCCCAGGAGCCCCCAAGACTCCTGGGATTCAACCCCATAGGCAGGGTCCGACGGCGGCATGCCGGCAGCAAGGGCGGGTTCCTGGCTGTCCAGGCCCCATTTGGTGTAGCCACTTTGGGAGCCGAGGACGTGGAAGCGGGGGCCCGGCTGGGCGGCCATGCCGTTCATCCACAGCCTCGAGCGGACACCGGACGCGTGCAGCAGCGACACGAAGGCTTCGGTGTCGGCGGCATCGGGGTGGGGTCCATGGTTTGCCGTCTCCCCGTAGCTCCTGTCCACCGGGCCGAACAGCTGGATGGCCTGGTCAATCAGATGTGCCCCCAGGTCGTGCAGGATGCCGCCGCCTTCGGCGAGGGAGACCGTGTCCCGCCAATTGCCGAACCCTTCGGGACGCCACCACTCGAACCGTGATTCGTAGCTGCTGACTTCCCCGAGGGCTCCTGATGCCAGGACCTTCCGGAGGGTCAGGAAGTCGGCGTCCCAGCGCCTGTTCTGGAACACGGTGAGCTGCACGCCACCGTCGGCTGCCCTGCTGATCAGTTCCTCGCCCAGGTCTGACGTGGGCACGAACGGCTTGTCCACTACTACGTGCAGTCCATGGGCGATGGCCGTGGCGGCCAGCCCGAAGTGGGTGTCCGGCGGAGTGCCAAGGATCAGGAGGTCGAGGTTTCCCGCCTCCGCGAAGAGCTCCTCCGGGGTGGGCAGGATCCGGGCCTGCGGATAGAGCCTGGCTGCCTCGGCCACCCGTTCCGGGTGTGAGGTGACGATGACGTCGAGTGAGAAGCCTGGATTCGCGGCGATCAGCGGCGCGTGGAACACGCGGCCGGAAATTCCAAAGCCGACGACGGCAGTACGGATGGGTGCCGCTGTAACGGTCCGCATCAGAGCACCTCGGAGAGGAACCGCTGCAGGCGTTCGCTGCGGGGGTTGTCGAAGAGTTGGGCGGGTGTTCCTGCTTCGACTACTTCGCCTTCATCCATGAAGACCACCTGGTCGGCCACCTTGCGGGCGAAGCCCATCTCGTGGGTGACCACCAGCATTGTCATCCCGCGGCGGCCAAGCCCTGCCATGAGGTTCAGGACGCCCTTGACCAGTTCCGGGTCCAGCGCGCTGGTGGCTTCATCGAAGAGCATGACCTCGGGTTCCATGGCGAGCGCACGGGCGATGGCAACGCGCTGCTGCTGACCGCCTGACAGGTCCCTGGGCCGGTGGTCTGCGCGCTCCGCAAGTCCCACTTCGGCGAGTCCGCGGCGGGCGCGCTCCATCGCTTGGGCCTTGGGCATGCCCTTGACGCTCCATAGCGCCAGTGCCACGTTCTCCAGGGCGGTGTGGTCCGGGAATAGGTTGAAGTGCTGGAACACCATACCGATGCGTGTCCGAAGAGTATCGGAATTGGCGTTGAGGGTGCTTTCGCCAGCCAGCAGCACGTCGCCGCTCCTGGGTTCGTGCAGCCGGTTGACGCCGCGGAGCAGGGTGGACTTGCCCGAACCGGAGGGACCGATGATGCAGGTGGTGGTGCCCGGGGCAACCGTGAGGCTGACGTTACGCAGGACCTCGATGTCCCCATAGGCCATTGTCAGGTTGCGCAGTTCCAAGCTCGAGCCGTGGAACGTCTGGACGTCCTGGGACGCGTTGTTGCTGGTGGTGGTTGGCAGGTTCATGTGTTGCTCCCGGTGATGAGCGGCGAGGCCGCATCGAGTTCCTTGACTTCGTTCAAACCGCTGGTGGGCGGTGCGGCACGGCGGCGGCCGGTGCGGAACCTGTTGTCGAAGTAGTTCACCAGGTGCGTCAGCGGAACGGTGATCACCAGGTACAGGATGCCGGCAGCGACCAGCGGGGAAAGGTTCCCGGACAGCACGGCGGCGTCCTGTCCCACGCGGAAGAGTTCGCGTTCGGTGACGAGCAGCCCCAGGAAGTAGACCAGGGAGGAATCCTTGACGATTGCGATGAACTGGTTTACCAGCGCCGGAAGCACCCGGCGGATGCCCTGGGGCACCACAACAAGTGCCATGGACTTGGCGTAGCTCATGCCCAGGGCCCGGCAGGCCTCGCCCTGGCCCTTGTCCACGCTGAGAATGCCAGCACGGAAGATCTCGCCGATGTATGCGCTGGCGATCAGGCTAAGGGCGATGATCCCCAGGGGGTAGGGCGAAGGACCAAAAATCGATTGGCTGAGGCGTGCGAAGCCCTGGCCGATCAGCAGGATGGTGAGGATGGCGGGCAGGCCGCGGAAGAGGTCCGTGTAGATCCTGGCCGGAACCCGCAGCCACTTGGACGGTGAAATGCCCATGACGGCGACCACCATTCCCAGCACCGTGCCAAGGACGGTTGCGGCGATGGAGATGATCAGCGTGTTGAGAAGGCCGACCGCCAGGAGTTGGGGCAGGACCTCGGCCATAGCGCCGAAGTCGAAGAAAGTACGGATGATGGTGTTGAACCAGTCCATGGTTGCTCTCAGACGTAGATTGTTTGGAGGTTCCGGGCGGGCCGCTTGAGGCGGCCCGCCCGGTCAGATGTCCGTAGGACTACTTGGCCGGCTCAGCTGCGGCGGTCTGCTCGGCCTTGGGCAGGTACTGCTCTGGCATCGGGGAGCCCGGGAACCACTTCTGGTAGAGCTCCTTCCAGGTGCCGTCTTCCATCGCTTCGGCGAGGCCCTTGTTCAGGGCCTCCTTGAAGGCCGTCTTGCCCTTGGCCACGGCGAATCCGGCCGGGGCGTCGAAGGACGGGATGTCAGCCGCGCTGACCAGGCCGTGCTGTTCCTGGTAGGCCTTCGCGGCCTCGTAGTCCAGGAAGTGTGCGTCCACGGTGCCGCTGTTGACCGCTGCGATCGCGGTGTTGTTGTCCGGGAAGCGGACCAGGCTGGCGGACGTGAAGTTCTTCACGGCGTAGGCTTCCTGAAGCGTGCCTTGAACCACGCCGAGCCGCTTTCCTGCCAGGCCGTCGGCGCCGGTGATGCCGGAGGTCTTGGTGGTGATCACGGTCAGGTAGCCGGCAAGGTAGCCATCCGAGAAGTCCACGGTCTCCTTGCGCTTGTCCGTGATGCCGATCGCGGCCACGCCGGCGTCGAACTGGCCGTTTGCCACGGCGGCCAGGAGCCCGGAGAAGTCCTGCCCGGTGAAGACCACGTTGTCTACGCCGGCGCGGTGGGCCACGTCCTTGAAGAGTTCCACGTCGAATCCCGTGAAGTTGCCAGAGGCATCGGCAAATGTATAGGGCTTCGAGTCGCCCAGGCTGGCCACGCGGATGGTGCCGGGCTGGATCAGGCCGTAGGGATTGTCCTCGGTGGTGGAGGCGGGGGTGGTAGAGCCGCAGCCGGAGAGCGCCAGGACTGCGGCCAGGGCAGCCGCGGCGATGCCGGCGGGGCGGAAGTTCAGCTTTTTCACAGCGTTGTCCAATCGTTGATGGGGAGGCGGTGCTGTCAGGGCCGCCAAAGAAAGTGGCCGATGCTTCTTGTTGAGTCCGGTCTCACCCTCTAGGATTGAGACCGGACTCACATCGATTGATAGAAATGTAGCCTAAGTCACAGGGGCCGTCAACAGCCCGTCGAAAGGTGAAGATGAACGGTGAAGGAGCGAGGCGGCGGGACGTAACCGTTGCCGACGTGGCAAAGGCAGCCCAGGTGTCCAAGGCCCAGGCCGCCAGGGCACTGGGTAACTACGGTGCCGTCAGCGATGACGTCCGTGAACGTGTCCTCGCCGCAGCCGAGGCACTGTCCTACCGTCCCAACGAGCTTGCCCGCAGCATGAATACAGGGAAATCCCACACCATCGGCGTAGTGGTCGGCGATATCGAAAACCCCCATTTCGGACTTGCCACCCGGGGCATTACCGACACCGCCAAGAAGGCTGGCTACAACGTCATCCTGGTCAACACTGACGAAGACCGGGGGGCTGAAGTTGACGCCGTCCGGGTCCTGCTGGACAAGCGCGTGGACGGCCTGATCGTTGCCCCCGCATCATCGGTGGATACCGGGCACCTGCAGCAGGTGCACCAGTCAGGCCGCCCCCTGGTCTTCATTGACCGGACCGGCGGAGACCTGGGCGTGGAGACGGTAGCGGTGGATATGGCGAAGATTTCGCTGGAAGCCACGCAGCATCTTCTCGACGCCGGCCACCGCAGGATTGCCTTCATTTCCACGCTGCGGACCGAGGCTCCCTACGCCCCGGGAATGACGCTGGATTCTTCCCAGATAGCGGACCGTTTGGAGGGAATGCGGAAGGCATTCCTGGCGGCTGGCCTTCCGTTCCCGGAGGACCTCGTCCGGCTCAATGCCGGCGACGCAGACTCCATCCGCAGCATCACCCGGGAAGTCCTTCGCGGGCCGGAGCAGGCCACTGCAGTGGTTGCTTCCGATGGCCTGATTGCCCTCAGCGTGGTGGAGGCGATCCAGGAACTTGGGCTGTCCATTCCGGCCGATGTTTCATTCCTCATGTACGACGACTTCCCCTGGACCCGGCTCACCACACCACCCCTGACCGTGATCGCCCAGCCGGTTTACAACATGGGTGTGGCTGCAGCCAAGGCGCTGATCCGCCAGATGGAGGGCCTTGCACCTGCCCCACCGTCACACTTCACGGCAACTCTTGTCCGGCGCGGTTCGGTGGGACCCTGCCCGGCTGTGGGGCAACAACCGCAGGAGCAGCTCGCGGCCAGGCTGAGCTAGGCCTCGGCCGGGGGCGGCGTCCCGCTTGGCTCTCCCTACAGGAGCCGGTCGCTGCGGGCCGTTCGGTTCCGGCCCTCTGACTTTGCCACGTACAAAGCCGCGTCGGCGGCGGCGATGACGCTCTCCACGTCGGATGTATCGGCGTCGTACATGGAAATTCCGTAGCTGACAGTGGGCATCTCCATGCCGTCGGCGGCAGGTCCGGCGGCGAGCCGGCGGCTGATCTCCTTAGCGATCAGCTCGGCACGCTCGGCGCTGGCACCGGGGATCAAGAGCACGAATTCTTCACCGCCATAGCGGCCCACCAGGTCGGTGGACCGGACCGTTTCGGTGCAGGACTGGGCGAACCGCTGCAGCGCCCTGTCCCCGGCGGCGTGGCCGTACGTGTCGTTAACACCCTTGAAGTGGTCCAGGTCTGCCAGAATCAGGGCGCCGGAGCCGCAGGTGATGGCCCGGTCGGAGAGCAGCTCGGCGGCAAGGTCGATGAAGGCCTTGCGGTTCAACAGCCCGGTCAGGTCGTCACGGGAGGCCACCACGCGGAGGGCGCGGGTCTGCTGTTCACTGCTTAGCGCGGCCATGCTGAAAGACACCACTACCAGCAGCACCATGGTCACCAGAGTGGTCACCGCCGAGCCGAACACGGTGGTGAACGTGGGCCCGTTCTGCCCCTCGACCAGGAACGCGATCCACCGGAGGAAGTAGAAGGCGGCCAGGCCCCCGGCCGCCACTGCCATGGGAATCCGGACCCTCGAGTAGCCGGGCTCCAGGCGCCACAGCTCCCGGGATGCCAGCCCAATGCTGACACTCATCGCGGCGAGGAACACCGGACCGCCGGACCAGGTATTCGTGGCCGGGCTGTCCACCACGGAGGCCACCAGCGTTACCAGCGGGATCCCGGTGAACGCCCACTTCGGCGGCGGCACAGTCCGCAGCGACCGGGCACCTGCCCACACCGCTACCCCGCCGTGTACCAGCATCACGTTTCCCAGCGGGTTGGCCCACACCTGGTGGACCGTCCCGTCCAGCAGGAAGCACGCGGATCCGGCGAGGAAGAACACGAGCGCCAGGCACCACCAGCCGCTGTACGGCGAGCGCGTGATGCGGTAAGCGGAGAAGTAGAAGAGCACCACCAGGACCAGCGCCATCAGGCCGAAGGCGATCCTGAGCGTGGTGGTGTCCAGAACCATGTCTTCGAAGTCCCCCCAACGCCGAATGCCTGTGCCGACCCTCAGTATTGCACCGCAACGGCACGCGCATCAGCAGTCGTACCCATGAACAACCGCGGCGAAACCGCCTAAGGTGGTTCGATAAGCACAGGACCACGAAAGGCCCCGCCATGCTCCTCCTCTTCGGCTTCAAGACGGTACTCAAGGCGCTCCCCGGCAAGCCTGCAACCTGCCAGTACTGCCGCTCCTTCGTCCACCACCACCTGGAAGAGCGCGCCACCAAGTTCACGCTGTTCTTCATCCCGGTGTTCACCACGTCCCGGAAATACAACATCACCTGCTCAAACTGCGGCTACGTCTCGTCCATCTCCGGCCGGCAGAAGCGGGCCCTGGAACTGCAGCGCTAAGCTTCCCGTTTGGCTCTGGCCCCCCACGGCGGCCGCGGCTAGAGTGGGACACGGTCGCCCCTGCCGTCCCCGGCAGAGCGGAGAGGACCCCTGGAGGGAATGGAGGTGGTTTTGATGACTGCAGCTGCCGCGCGCCCGGAGCGCCCCGCATCCATCAACCAGCCCCACTCCCCCGCCTGCATCAGCGTCGCCTGACGCGCCCTGGTGCATCGGGAGATCTTCCCGAGGAAACCACAGTGAACACTTCTTCAGGCAACGCCCTGGACAGTACTGGAATCAGCAACAAGTTACTTTTCGAAGGCCCCACCGCCTTTGGCTATGCGGCGCCAGTAGCGCGGCATTTCAACGAACACCCGTGCCCCGGCGCCACCGGACGAGGGCGGGTGGTCCGGGTGGACCGCAACCGGCTGCTGGTCGCCGTCGGCAACGGCCTCCTGCGCCTTCCCTACCCCCTGGCCGGCGGCGTTCCCGTCACCGGCGACTGGGTGTGGACCGGCCCCAACCGCGCCGGCGAACGCCAGATCCTGGCCGTCCTGCCGCGCCTGTCCGAACTCAGCCGCAAGCGCGCTTTCGAGGATTCGTCCGCGGAACAGGTCCTGGCGGCGAACATGGACGTGGTGGGTGTGGTGGTGCCGGTGGACCGGCCCCTGACCCACAACCGGCTGGAGCGGACCCTTGTGGCTGCATGGGACTCCGGCGCCACTCCCCTGGTGATCATCACCAAGGCCGACCTCGCCGCCGTGGCGGACGACGTCGTCGGGAAAGTCATCCTCCAGGCCGCCGGGGTGGACGTGGTGACCACGTCCGCAGAAAAAGGCGACGGCATCGACGAACTGCTGCAGCACATCCCTGCGGGCGGCACCATCGTGCTCCTGGGACCGTCCGGCGCAGGCAAGTCAACGCTGATCAACGCGCTGGTCGGCCGCGAGGTCCAGCACACCGGTCCGGTGCGCTCCGGCGACTTCAAGGGCAAGCACACCACCACGTCCCGGGAACTGGTGCCACTTGCCAACGGGACCGTGCTGATGGACACGCCGGGGGTGCGCGGCTTCGGGCTGTTCGACGCCGAGGACGGCCTGGAGGAGATGTTCGGCGACGTGGAGGAACTGGCTGCGGGATGCCGGTTCTCGGACTGCTCCCACCAGGGCGAACCAGGCTGCGCCGTGCAGCAGGCCCTCGCGGACGGCACCCTTCCCGAGCGGCGCTGGCACAGCTACCGGAAGCTGCAGCGCGAGCTTGCCGCCCTGGCCCGGCGCAGCAGCGTGGCCGCCCAGCGGGCGTACCACCGGGAGTGGCACCAGAAGGTGGTGTCAGCCGGGAAGTCGCAGCGCTGGGCGGAGCGGGACCTGGCGGAACGGCAGGACCGCGCCGGCGGGAAGGACCGGAAGCGGCGGCGGTGAGGGTCCGGGGGCCGGGAGGAGCGCGCTAAAGGCGTTCAACGTTGTAAAATCAGCGTAACCGGCCTCCGGGCCTCAGACCTTTTGCAGGGGGATCCATGGCGGCCACGCTCCACGATGTTGCCCGGGTTGCGGGCGTGTCCTTCAAGACGGTGTCCAACGTCATCAACAACCACCCGCATGTCCGGGAATCCACCCGGGCCAAGGTCCAGCAGGCTATCCGTGAACTGGGCTACCGGCCCAACCTCACGGCCCGCAGCCTTCGTTCCGGACACACCGGCGCCATCACGCTCGCTTTGCCCCAGCTGAGCCTTCCGTACTTCGCCGAGCTGGCCGACGCCGTGATCGAGGCGGCGGCCAAGTGCGGGCTGGTGGTGCTGGTCGAGCAGACCGGCGCGGACCGCGACCGGGAGCTTGAGGTCATGGCCAGCCCACGGCTGAAGATGTCCGACGGCCTGATCTTCAGCCCTCTGGCGCTCGGGCAGGAGGACGCGGACCTGATCAAGGC
Organism: Arthrobacter sp. K410C; assembly: GCF_059090105.1. Lineage (NCBI taxonomy): Bacteria > Bacillati > Actinomycetota > Actinomycetes > Micrococcales > Micrococcaceae > Arthrobacter > Arthrobacter sp. K410C. The sequence goes on along the minus strand of NZ_JBNHFJ010000009.1, from coordinate 24,434 downwards.
CGAGGTGCCCATAGTGCTCCTTGGAGAGCGGATCTTCGGCAGCGCTTCCGACCACGTCACCATGCAGAACGTGACGGCGGCCCGCGCCGCCACCGAGCACCTGCTGGACCTGGGCAGGAAGCGGATCGCCGTGGTGGGCGCCCACGAGGGTGAGGTCATCGGTTCCGCCGGCCTCCGCCTGCGGGGTTACCGCGAGGCCCTTGAGGCGAGGGGCATTCCGTACGACGACGGCATCGTGGCCTACGTCGTGGACTGGCACCGGTCCAACGGCGCCGCCGCCATGCACGACCTCCTTGACCGCGGGGCCGGGTTCGATGCTGTCTTCGGGTTGAATGACACGCTCGCCCAAGGCGCCGTGCGGGTGCTTCAGGAGGCCGGGTTCCGCGTGCCGGACGATGTGGCGGTGATCGGCTTCGATGACCTCGATGAAACCCGGTACTCCCTTCCCACCCTTAGCACCGTGGACCCGGGCCGCACGGAGATTGCGGAGACTGCCATCCGGATGCTGATGGACCGCATCAAGGACCCTGCCGGAATGCCGCCCCGAGAGGTCGAGACGGCATTCCAGGTGGTGCCGCGGGAGTCAACTGTGGGACGCGCACAGGCCATCCCCGCGTAGGCCTACTCCCACCGCACCGTTGGCCAGCGGTCCTTCCACTCCAGCTCGGCAAGCCCCAGCCGGAAGGCGCCGTCCAGTTCCTCTGCGTAGTAGTGGAAGGCGAGGACGTTCCCGGAAACGGACTGCCCGCCTGGCCCCACGCGCCCGGCCTCGGATGCCAGCAAAGGCGTGCCGCCGCCGTCGAGCAGGTCCTTGCCGTCCGCATCCACGTAGGGGCCGGTGATGTTGTCCGACCTCCCCACGGCGATGTTGTACGTGCTCTCCAGCCCCTTGCAGCAGAAGTCGCGGGAGAAGAAGAGGTAGTAGGCGCCGTCATGCGGCAGGATGTAGGGCGCTTCGATCGCGTTGGGCGGGGCCTTCCGGTCCGCGATGGCCACCGGTTCTTCCGTCCCTGCCCGCAGGCCGCCCGGCCACTCAAGCTCCACCAGCTGCAGCCCCGTCCAGAAGGAGCCGAAGGACAGCCAGGGCGTGCCGTCCTGGTCCTCGGCAATGCCCGGGTCGATCGCATTGAAATGCTCCCCCTTGGACGAGATCACCTGGCCCCGGTCCACCCACTCATAGTCGGGGTCCGCGGGATCCAGCGTGGTGTTGGTGGCCAGGGCGATGACAGAAAGGTTCCTGCCGAACGTCGAGGCGGAGTAGTAGAGGTACCAGGTCCCGTCATGCTCGTAGAGTTCCGGCGCCCACAGGTTGTCCACCCCCGGCACCGCCTCGGTAAGCCATGCAGGCTTTTCCTGCCACACTTCACCGGCATACTCCCAGTCCACGCCGTCCGCGGACCGCCTCACCTGGATGTTGCCGTCCGCCACCTGCCCGTTGCCGGTGGAGTAAATGAACCACGGCTCCCCCTCCTCCCCCTTGACCAGCGCAGGATCGTGGGTGAAGAAATCGCCCGTGAGCCCGGCGGGCTTCGCCTCGGTCGCCGTGCCGGGTGCCGCACATCCGGCGAGGAGAAGGACGACGGCGGCGAGCGCCGCTGCCAGCCAGGCCCCGGGCCATGTCCTGGGCGGGCGGCGGGCAGCGGCGCGTTTGGCGTGGAACGGCACGTCAGCCAAGCGCGACGGCGGACCAGGACACGGGAGGAAGCGTCACCGTGAGCGTTCCCTCGTCCAGGACAACGCCGTCGAGCTGCTTCAGGCCAACGCGGTCCTGGTCCTGGAGGGTGTTCTTGGCGTAGACGTCCTCATCGTGCAGGGTGACTGCCTCAGTGACCACCGTGGCGTTGAGTTCGGCGACGTTGATGGTCACGTCGATGGACTCGGTCTGGCTGCGGTTGACCAGGAAGAGGGCAGACTCTCCGGTGGCGGCGTCGTTGGTTGCCACGGAGTCCACCAGCGGGGCCTCGCCGTACACCGCCGTCGTGTAGGTTCCGGCCTCAATGCGGGGACGGAGCACCTCGCCCTTGGCAAGCCGGGACGTGACGGAGAACGGGAAGAACGTGGTCTGGCGCCAGGTGTCACCGCCGGGCTCGGTCATGATGGGCGCGATCACGTTGACCAGCTGGGCGAGGGAGGCTGCGGCAACCCTGTCGTGGTTTTTCAGGAGCGTCATCAGCAGGTTGCCGAACACCACGGCGTCGGCAACGGAGTAGGTATCCTCCAGCTGGCGCGGCGCGTGCGTCCATTCTTCATTGACCTCGTCAGAAGCCTGGTGCTCGTCCAGGTACCAGATGTTCCATTCGTCAAAGGACAGCTGGATGGTCTTCTTGCTCTTGAGCTTGTGCTTGACGTGGTCGGCCGTGGCCACCACTGTCTCAATGAAATACTGCATGTCCAGCGAGGACGCCAGGTAGGAGCCCAGGTCGCCGTTGCGCTCCTGGTAGTAGGCATGGCAGGAGATGTAGTCCACGTAGTTGTAGCTGTGCTCCAGAACCACGCGCTCCCACTCGCCGAACGTGGGCATGGAGGACCCGGAGGAGCCGCAGACCACCAGCTCCAGGTTCTTGTCCGCCGTCTTCATGGCCGACGCGGTACGGGCGGCCAGCTTCCCGTAGTCCTCGGCGGACATGTGCCCGATCTGCCAGGGCCCGTCCATCTCGTTGCCCAGGCACCACATGCGGATGTTGTAGGGGTCCTTGGCGCCGTTGGCGATGCGCTGCTCGCTGAGTGCCGTGCCGGACGGGTGGTTGGTGTACTCCAGCAGGTCCAGGGCGGCCTCGATGCCCCGGGTGCCCAGGTTGACGGCCATCATGAGTTCCGAGCCGGTGAGCTGGCACCAGCGGGCAAACTCGTCCAGGCCCACCTGGTTGGATTCAAGTGAGTGCCAGGCAAGGTCCCGCCGGACGGGGCGCTGGTCACGGGGGCCCACGCCATCCTCCCAGCGGTAGCCCGAGACGAAGTTGCCGCCGGGGTAGCGGATGGTGCTGGAGCCGAGTTCCTTCACCAGTTCAATGACGTCCAGGCGGAAGCCGTCCTCATTGGCCGTGGGGTGTCCGGGCTCGTAGATTCCGTCGTAGACGCAGCGGCCAAGGTGCTCCACGAAGGAGCCGAAGATCCGGCGGTTGACGGGGGCCACCACGGCGTCCCGGTTCACGGTGATGACAGTTGGTGCCACGACAGCCAGGTCGGTCTGTTCAGCAGCGGCGGAGGTGATGGTCACGGGGGTTCCTATTCTTTATAACGTTGTATAACTAGCGAAGGACAAGATGGAAAGAATGCTTGGGGAGCAGGCTGGCTTATGGGCTTGCGGGTTCCAGTCCGCCGAGCCTGCGGCCCACAAGCCATCCGGACAGGAGCAGGGGAAGCGACGCGCCGACCAGGGGCACCAGCACCGTCATTCCGGAAAAGATGACGCTGGCCGCTGCCAGGGTGGCCAGCAGGGAAAGGCTCATGACGGGCGAGATGACCGGCAGCATGAACGCCGCCCGCCATGTCTTGCTGACGGTGTCCCGGTAACGGGTGCAGATGGACACCGCGGTGGCGGCTGCAGCAACGGTCACGGCGGCAGCCACGGCGGACAGTACCAGCAGGACTGCCCGCACCACGTGGGGCATCGTGGTCCCTGCCGGACCCAGCAGGGTCCAGAAGTTGAGGACCAGTACGACGCCGGTGATCCAGAAGGCGCCTCCCACCAGGTTGGCGTGCCGGAACTGGTACCGGTAGGCGGTGACGAAGTCGCGTGCCAGGTGGCCCCCGGCAGAATCGTCCCGCAGCCTGGCCAGGACCGTGCTGGCGGCCACGGCTGCAGGGAACAAGCCCAGGACCAGGAGTCCGGCCAGGGTCCCGGCCACGAAGAGCACGTTGACCAGGACCAGAGCCGTGCAGAAGCGGAGCCAGCCCATCACGCGGCCGGCCCACCCCAGCGGCAGCTCATTCATGCGTTGACTCCCGGGTTCCGCTCCAAACCACCCCGTCTTGGTCCAGGCCGCTGAAGGACAGGGCCGGGCGGTTGCGGGACCAGTCCCATGAAGCGAAAACCACGGCATCAAGTTCAACGGCACCATCGGACCCGCCAGGAGCAGCAACGCGAAGCCTCATCCGTGCGGGGGCACCATCGGAAACTGCGCCGGCGGCGTCAATGCACTCGACGCCCAGGGCCACCGCCGGGACGAGGTCTGATGTCTCCGGGGCGAAGCGGAGGACCTGCCAGGTTCCCTGCACCGGAACGGACGCGGACAGCGCCTCACGCTCTCCCCCTGCGAAGGGCTGGGGCGAGACGACAGGCCAGCCGGATGCGGTGAAAAAGATCCGGCGCAGCTGGACCACATGCTGGCTGGGATCAGCCGCGAAGCGGACGTGGTGGACCGCGAAATGCTCGGCCCGCCCGTCCGGCCCCTCCTGGGTCAGGACTGAGTTGTGGCCCGGCGCGAGCCAGCCCGTGCCGCCGTCGAACTGGTAGCTGCCCAGGACCTTGGTGCCCACTGACGCAGGCGCGGAATCCAGGTCGGTCATCGGGTTGCCCAGGAAGTCGCAGTAGGGGCCGGTGATGGAGTCCGCCAGGGCCACCCGGATGTTGTAGGTGCTGAACAGCGAGTCGTAGGAGCAAAAGAGGACGTACGCATCTTCCTCCGGGCGGTACAGGACAAAGGCCCCCTCCACGGCACCCTCCACCGACTTGGGGCGGCGGGCGATGACCGTTCCGAGGTCCCCCTCCACCAGGGCCAGGCCCGTTTCGGCGTCCAGCGGCAGGGTATAGATGCCCGAGAAGAAGGACCCGTACGTGAGCCATGGCTTTGCGTCGGCATCGAAGGTGACCGCCGCATCTATGGCGTTCTGGGAATGTTCGCCGGAGCGGGTGGCCGCCACAAGACCGCGGTCCTCCCAGGGGCCGGCCGGTGACGAAGCAACAGCAAGGCCTATGGCGGAGGTGTTGGAACCAAAGGTCGACGCCGAGTAGTACATGTGCCATCCGCCGCCGGGCCAGCGGACCACATCAGGCGCCCACAGCCCCTGCGCGCCGGACCAGGCTGCGGCGGGTTGCGGGACACCGCCTAAGGCAGTACCAGCGTAGGTCCACTCCACCAGGTCGGTGGAGGTCCTGATATGTACCCCTGGGGGAATGTCTTGCGAATTGGCAACGGCGTCGGTGGAGAACATGAAGTAGGTGCCGTCGTCGTCCTGCACCACCGTAGGGTCGTGCGCGTGGCGGGAGCCCCATGACGCAGCCGGTGAGGCGGCACCCGCGGGAAGCGGAAGCAGTTCCCGGGAGACATCAGTGTCGGTAGCCACGGCTCAGCCCTTGGATCCGGAAAGCGCAATGGACTCGATGATCTGGCGCTGGAAGACCACAAAGACGATCAGCACCGGAAGGAGCGCCACGAAGGACGCCGCCATAATCAACGGGTAGTCCGTCTGGATGGCGTACTGGGCATTGAAATTCGCGATCACCAGCTGCAGCGTCTGGGTGCCGGGCGAATTCAGGTAGATGATGGGCGCCAGATAGTCGTTCCACATGGCCATGAACCAGAGGATGAACTGCGCGGCCAGGGCCGGCCGGATGGCCGGCATGATGAGGGTCCAGAAGATCTGCAGGTAGGAGGCCCCGTCAATGCGGGCCGCCTCCACGATGGAATCGGGGATGCTGTTCAGGAATTGGCGCAGGAAGAAAATCATGATGATGTTCCCGAAGAGTCCCGGCACGATCAGCGGCAGGAGTGTGTCTACCCAGCCGATGCTGGCGAAGATGGTGAACTGCGGAATCATCAGGGTGGGGAACGGGATCATGAGGCCGGACAGGAGCCCCAGGAACAGGACGTTCTTGAAGGGCATCCGCATCTTCGCAAAGGCAAAGGCTGCGAGCGCGGACGTCAATGAACCCACGATGGTCACCGAGCAGGCCACAATCAGGCTGTTCTGGATGCCGCTGAGGAGCGGGCCGGCAGTCCAGATGCGGGCGTAGTTTTCCCAGACGAAGGGGTCCGGAATCCATTGCGGCGGAAGCGCAAACACCCCGTCCTTCGTCTTGAGGGAGGTGGAGAAGGTCCACGCCAGCGGGGCAATCATGACGATCGCGCCCACGCTCAGGATCAGTGTGGTGATGACGTTGCCGAGGCGGAGCGTTTCCCTTGTGGAGCGCGGCCGGCCGCTTTTGGTGCGGGACGCGGTAGAGCCCGCGCCCCCGCCGGCGCCCGGAAGTTCCTGCGTGGGTTCCAGCGGAGGGGTGGTGATGACGTTCTGTGCGGACATGGCTGCCTGCCTCAATCGATGGAGAACTGGTTGCGGCGGTTGAGCCGGAACTGGATGAAGGTGATGGCGAAAACCAGCAGCCCCAGGACCACGGACATGGCGGAGGCGTACCCCATCTGGAGGTTGTCGAAGGCCTTCTGCCAGATGTACCAAACAATGGAAGCGGACTGGAACTCGGGGCCGCCCGTGGGAGTCATGATGTTGATTTCCACGAAGATCTGGGAGCCGCCGATGATGCTGGTGACGATCAGGAAGAACGTGACCGGCCGGACCATGGGGATGGTGATGTGGCGGAACTGCTGCCAGGCCGATGCGCCGTCCAGGGCCGCTGCCTCGTAGAGGTACCGGGGCACTGACTGGAGGGCGGCAAGGTAGAGCAGCATGGAATATCCCAGGCCCTTCCAGATGGCCATGATGATGAGGGCCGGCTTTACGGTGTTTGTGTCCTGGAGCCAGTTGGGGCCGTCAATCCCCACCAGTGCCAGGCCCTGGTTGATCAGACCGAAGTCGCCGTTGAAGGCCCACTGCCAAAGAATCGCGACGGCGGCGATCGAGGAGATCACCGGGAGGTAGTAGACGGTGCGGAAGAAGGTGGTTCCGCGCATCTTCCGGTTCATCGCCAGCGCCAGGCCCAGCGAGATGGCCAGCCCGATGGGAATCCCGATCATCATGTAGAAGGTGTTCCACAGCGACTGGAGGAAGTAGCGGTCACCGAACATCTTGGTGTAGTTGTCCAGACCCTTGAAGACCGGTGCCGAGATGCCGTTCCAGTTGGTGAAGGAGGCATACACCGAGAAAAGAAGTGGGAAGAGCGTAAAGAGGAGGAAACCGATCACCGGTATGGCAACAAAAGCGAGGGCCGCCTGGTGTTCCTTCCGGTGGAGCCGCGAGCGGCGCGGCCGCGTGATGGTTGTTGTCATACCGGTGATCCCTCCCGCTAGTTTCCGGCCTGCTGGTTGGCGGCGTCCAGGAATTCCTGCATCCTGGGCTGCGCTTCCTTCAGGTAGTCGGCGGCAGTCTGCTTGCCGTCCAGGACGGGCTGGATGTTGGTGAACAGTTCGTCGTACCACTCGGCGTTGAAAGTATTGCCGCCGGGCAGGGCGCGGCCGTAGTCCTTCACGATCTGCAGGAACTCTTCTTTGTTGGCCGGCTTGGTGCTGGTGTCCGCAGCCCAGGCCTCGGCCATGTCCTTGAGGTTGGGGATCTGGATGCCGGCATCCACCAGGCTCTGCTGGGCCTCTTTGTTGGCTGTCAGGTACTCCACGAGCTTGACTGCGTCCTCCGGGTGCTTGGTGCTTTCGGAGACGGCGATGCCCAGGGTGCCGATCCAGCTGGCGGTTTCCCCGCTGTCCCCGGCCGGGTACGGAATGACGTCCCATTCGAAGCCCAGCTTCTGGTAAGTGGACAGGTCCCAGGGGGCGATGGGGAAGAACCCGATTTCACCCTTCATCCAGCGCTGGTAGGTATCCAAGGTCTGCGCCTCAGCCACGGACGGCGTAACGGCGTGGACGTTCTGCAGGTCCGCGAACCACTGCAGGGATTCGGCAAACTCGGGCGTATCCACCGTCACCTTTGTCCGGTCTTCGTTGAGCCAGTCGCCGCCGTTGGACCAGACGAAGGGCTGCAGGTTCCACTGGACGTTCAGGCCGGTGCCCCACTGGTCAAGGGTGCCGTCGCCGTTGGTGTCCTGGGTGAGCTTTTTGGCGGCGGCCACGAACTCGTCGAACGTGTATGGCTTGTCTTTGTCCGGCAGCGGGATTCCTGCCTTTTCCAGCATGGTCTTGTTGTAGCCGAAGGAGAACGGGCCCACATCCTTGGGCAGGGCGTAGATGGCACCCTCGCCGACGCGCTTGCCGTCATACCGGTAGCTGTCCACGCCGTATTCCCAGATGTTGTCCAGGTCGATGGTGTCCGAACCCTCAACGTACTCAGTGATGTCTTTGACGATGCCGTTCTGCACATAGGCCTGGACGTCGCCGGGGCCGATGTAGAAGACATCCGGAACCTGTTTGCCGGCAATAGCTGCCTTCAGCTTGGTGGCGTACTGGTCTGCGGTGGTGACAATGATTTCCACGTCCACCCCGTTGTCCGCTTCAAACTGGGAGACCGCCTTCTCGTAGGCCTTTTTCTCGTCCTCACCTCCCCGGAACATGAACGTGAGTTTCTTTTCGCCGCTGTCCTCGGCGGAGGGGGCGGAACAACCGCCAAGCATCAGGCCGGCGGCGGTAAAGAGCGCCAGGGTCGCGGCCATGGGACGTGACTTCATCATCACGCAGTCCTTCCGGGTTGGGTGGAGCACACAAGTGTATTGGTGGGGTGGTACGGAAAGCCCCACTGTCCGCGGTGGCGGACCGGCATCCGGGGCGATTTATTGCAACGTTGTAAGAACCTTCACACAGCGTTTCCTGCGCCGTCAAGAGGAGGCGGGGGATTTGTTTTCGGGCCAGCCTCCGCCGTCGTTGACCGGGAACGTGATCCATGCCATATTTTTCTTACAACGTTGCAAGAAACCCCGGCGCCGCGCATCCCTGCTGCCGACCAGCCCTCTCTCCCGGAAGGACCACGTGATGAAGTCACGTCCCTGGGTGCTGCGCGCCGCAGGATTGGCAGCCGCTGCAACCCTTGCCCTGGCAGCAGCCCTCCCCACGGCGGCCGCCCCCGGCCCCGCCCTTACCCCGGCTGCCCAAAGCCAGGTCAGCCAGTCCGAAAAGCCCCCGGGCCAGCAGAAGCTCCCTTTCGATCCCCCCGGCGGGAAAACGGTGGTGGGACAGACCTCGCCCATTCATGATCCGGCGCTGATTATTGCCGACGACGGCACCTGGTATGTCTATTCCACCGGCCTGGTGAACCGGGAGAACGGCGGCACCATTCAGATGTGGAGTTCCCGCGACCACGGGACAACCTGGGAGTACACCGGAACGGTTTGGGACCGCATCCCGGCGTGGATCGACGAGCACTTCTCCGACGGCGAACTGCCCGGCAACCTCTGGGCACCGGAAATCACCGAACACAACGGCACCTACTACCTTTACTACTCGGCGTCACGATTCGGCGGCAACAAGTCACTGACGGCCGTTGCCACCAACACCACCCTTGACCCAAGCGATCCCGACTATGAATGGATTGACCAGGGATTGGTGGTCTCCTCACCTGCCACCGACCTCGACCCGAGCAATCCCGCCAAGACCTTCAACGCCATCGACGCCGGCATCATCGAGGACGCCGACGGAACCCCTTACATGGCCATCGGTTCGTTCTGGTACGGCATCTTCCTGGTCCCCATTGAGTGGCCGAGCGGAAAGCCGGTTGCCGGATGGGAGTCCAAGACTGTGAATATTGCGGACCGGTTCATGCCCGGGAACCCCATCGAGGCGCCGTACATCACCCAGCACGGGGACCACTACTACCTCTTTGTCTCGTTTGACGCCTGCTGCCGCGGCGCTGATTCGACGTACAAGGTGGCCGTGGGCCGTTCCACCTCTGTCAAGGGGCCGTACCTGGACAAACAAGGGCGCGACATGTTCGGCGGTGGCGGATCCGTGGTGCTTGATTCGCACGGCGCGATCACCGGCCCTGGTGGTCAATCCGTCTTTGGCGACTACCTGGCCTTCCACTACTACGACGGTTCCAACGGGGACCTTCCGTACTTCCCCACCCTCGGCATCCAGAAAATTGACTGGGCCGACGGCTGGCCGGTGTTCAACCAGAGCGTAGAAACGCCGTCGGTCCTGAAGCAGCCAAAGGCCACCGCAGCAGGCAGTGCCGCCACTATCACAGCCACCGCGGGCGGCACGCCGGGTCCGGTAGCAGTATGGGAATTGTCGAACGACGGCGGCGCAAGCTGGCAGCCAGCGGACCACCAGCCCGTGACGAAGCGCACGGACGAAGGCACCTACCGCTCAGCGCTCGAAGTTTCCTTTAACGCAAATGACCATGCCGGCCTTCTGGTCCGGGCAGTGTTCCAGAACGCCCACGGCAAGGCTGCCACTGACGCCGTCGGCTTCCCCGTTCCTCCCGGCAGGTGAAGGCGGAGTGCAGCGCCATTCAACGGTGCTGCACTCCCCCGTAACCTTGTTCCATCAGAGCTCCGGGGCGTGCTCCTCAGGCAGCGCGCCCTCGTCCTCCGGATGCCGTTTCAGGTTCAGCAGGGCCAGGACCAGGCCGCCCCAGACGGTGAGGATGGCGATGATCATCATGGTGATGGCTATCGGCGTCACAGTGCCTTCTCCTTTTCCTCTTCGGCCACCACGGCGTCGTATTCGGGGTCGTGGTGGGCCTTGGACCGGTGGCTCCAGGGGATGAATGTCAGCGCCAGCGCCAGCACCACCAGGGCCCCGGCCATTCCCCAGCCAAAGATGCCCACAAACCATTCCGGGTAACCCTCATAGGTGGCGGTGATCTTGCTGATGAACTCGTTCGACACCATGTAGATCAGCGCCAATGGAACGACGCCGGCCACCAGGATCATCCACGTGCGCCGCATCTTGACGGTGGAGATCCTGTTCAGGTGGGCGGACAGCAGAGGCAGTTTGCGCAGGAACCACGCGAGCACCACGACGGTGACCAGGGCCCCGAGCGTGATGCCGAAGCTGTTGACGAATGCATCAGAGGTGTCCAGCAGGTAGAGGCCGGTGGCCGTGGGGAAAAGTCCCAGCGAGACCGCCGCCACCAGACCGCTGACCACCAGCGACGCCTGGACCCGGCCCCAGCCGAGCTTGTCCTGGACCGCGGCCACAATGACTTCCAGAACTGAGATCAGGGACGTTATGCCCGCGAAAACCAGCGACCCGAAGAACAGAACGCCCATGAGAGCTCCGAACGGGGCCTGGGACACGATGGTGGGGAACGCGACAAACGCCAGCCCGATGCCCTGCGTCACCACTTCGTCCACCGCAGTACCCGCTGCTTGGGCCATGAAGCCCAGGGCGGCAAAGACACCGATTCCGGCCAGGATCTCGAAGCCCGAGTTGGAGAAGGCCACCACCATGCCGGAGCCCGTCAGGTCCGTCCGGCGCTTCAGGTAGGAGGCATAGGTGACCATGATGCCGTACCCCACGGAAAGGGAGAAGAAGATGTGCCCGTAGGCTGCCGCCCAGACGCCAGGATCCGCGAGCGCCGCCCAATTAGGGGTGAAGAAGGCGTTTAGGCCTTCAGCCGCTCCCGGAAGGAAGAGCGACTGGACCACCAGGAGGAGGAACATCACCATCAGCAGCGGCAGCAGGACGGCGTTGGCGCGGGAGATGCCCTTCCGTATCCCGGCCACCATGATGAAGATGACGGCGGCCCAGATCAAAAGCAGCGGGAAGAACACGGACGGCACGTACTCGAAGCCCAGGCCGGGAGCCTCGGCGATGCTGAGGAAGTTCCCGAAAAAGAAGCCCTCGGCGTCGTCACCCCACGCCTCTGTGAAGGAAAAAACCGTGTACATCAGTGACCAGGCGATGATCACTGCGTAGTAGGCAGCAATCACGAAGCAGACCAGCACCTGCCACCAGCCGAGCGGCTCTGCGACACGGTGCAGCCGCCGGTAGGCCAACGGCGCCGAGCCGCGGAACTTATGGCCCACGGCATAGTCGAGGAACAGCAGCGGGATGCCGGCCGTGAGCAAGGCCACCAGGTACGGGATGAGGAACGCACCGCCGCCGTTGTCGTAGGCGATGTAGGGAAAGCGCCAGATGTTGCCCAGCCCCACCGCCGAGCCGATGGCGGAGAGGATGAAGAGCCGGCGGGACGAGAATGTTTCGCGCTTGGCCGGACTGGCGGGCTGCGCTGGGGAGGAAGCAGTCATGTCCGGACTTTACTGCTGCCCTTCCGCCTGCAAAAGCCCCCTCTGCTGTTTGCGCACCCGGGGAGGCCTGGCCGGGGCCTTTTTGTCGCCCCCGGAGAGTAGGGTTCCGTCATGGACATCATCCTGGTTCCCGGTTTCTGGTTGGACGCTTCCTCCTGGGAGGAGGTGACGCCGGCGCTCGAGGCTGCGGGACACCGCACTCATCCCCTCACCCTCCCCGGCCTGGAGTCTGTGGATGCCAACCGTGCCGGGATTGGCCTGCGCCAGCACATCGACGCCGTGGTGTCGGAAGTGGACGCCACCGAGGGAAAGGTGGTGCTGGTGGGCCACTCCGGCGGCGGGGCCATCATCCACGGGGTGGTTGATGCCCGCCCGGACAGGATTGCGCGGGCCGTCTACGTGGACAGCGGCCCCCTTGGTGAGGGCGGCGTGATCAACGATGAACTGCCGGCAGACGGCGAGGACGTTCTGCTTCCGCCCTGGGAAGGATTCGAAGACGCGGACCTGGTGGACCTCGACGACGGCCTTCGCCGGAAGTTCCGCGCACGGGCCATTCCGCAGCCCAGGGGCGTGGCTTACGATCCGCAGCACCTGCACGACGAGCGGCGCTACGACGTCCCCGCCACAGTCATCGCCTGCGAATTTCCCTCTGCCACGCTGCGCGAGTGGATCGAGGCAGGCCATCCATTCGTGGCAGAGCTTGCCCGGATCCGGGACGTGGAATACGTGGACCTGCCCACAGGCCACTGGCCGCAGTTCACCAGGCCGGCGGAACTGGCCGGGGCCATCCTTGCCTCCCTGGGACCGGAGCGGCCAGCTACATTGAACGGACCGCCCTGTGCTTAGGAGTTCCCATGCCGCGCCCGCGATCACCACTGTTGTCCGTGGATGCCATCATCCGCGCCGCCCTGTCCCTGGTTGATGCCACCGGAGATTTCAGTTTTCCGAAAGTGGCCAGGGAACTTGGCGTCAGCCAGGCCTCCCTCTACAACCACATCGACAACCGCGAGCACATTATTGAGCTGATGCGCGGGCTCGTCTTCTCGGAGTTCGCCGGGCGGAGGCACTTTGATCCTGCAAGCCTGCCCTGGGACGAGGCACTCCGGACGCTGGCCCACGAATACCGTGACTGCCTGGTGGACCACCCGCGCCTGGTGCCGCTCCTGGTAACCCAGACCGTCCAGGACCTGGGCGTGATGCGGATCTACGAGGATATGGCGATCGTCCTGGGCAGGGCAGGCCTTGACCCTTCGGTCATCGTCCCGGCCATCACCACCGTGGACTACCTGGTCCTTGGCTCGGCACTGGAACTGACTGCCCCCGACGTCGTCTGGTCTCCCCCGCCCGGGGAATTTCCTGCGTTGACGGCAGCCATCGCCGGACTGGGTTCCCCTGCGGAGCGCTCCGACGCCGCCTTCGCTTTCGGATTGGAGACCATCGTGGCCGGGATAAGACAGGTCACAAAGATAAGTTTCTGAAAGGCTTTCACTAAAACACTTGTGCTGGGCGGGGTGCATCTTCATAATAAATGAAGGCCATTCATTTTGTGACGGCATTCACTCCACCCCAGCAAGGAGAAGTCCATGTCCCAGGACGACCCCACCACAGGGCGCTTACCCCTGACGCCGCGCCGGGCAATTTCCGTCTTCGGCATCAGCGTTGTCGGCTTCATGACCGCCAACCTGGTTCCCGTCATGATCGTCGCCCTGACCGGCGACCTCGGCTTTTCGGACACCGAAGCCGGCACCCTGATGACGGGCTCGCTGCTCGCCTGTGCCGTGGCATGCCTGCTGACGTCCAGGCTGGCAGCGGGAAACGGAAGATACCTGGTGGCACGCGCCGGCCTGGGGCTTGCTGCGGCAGGCTTCGCAGCCGCGGCCTTCATCCCGTCCGTTCCCGTCGTCGTCGCCGGTATTTTGCTCGGCGGGCTCGGCGCGGGCGGGGCCGTCTCGGCAGGCGGCGCCGCACTGGGCGCCCTTCGCAACCCGGACCGCGCCTCGGGCCTCAGCGGCTTCGCCAACCGCGTGATCGTTTCCGTGATTCTTTTCGTCATCCCGGCCGTGGGCGCCGGCATGGGCAGCGCGTTCGGCCTGCTCGCGGGCCTTGCCCTGGCCGCCCTGTTCACCACGGCCTGGCTGCCGGGCAACCCTGCCGGTAGCACAGACGGACCACGGGAAGCCGCCGCGCCGGGCAAGGGCTCCCGATCCACAACCCTCGCCGGAGTCGGCCTGCTGGCCTGTTTCGCCCTGTGGGCCCTCAGTGAGGACTCCCTCTGGGCTGTGGCCGCCACCATGGGAGCCGACCAGGCGCAGCTCGACGAAACCGGCATGGGCCTGGTCCTCAGCCTCTCCACCCTCGGAGGGCTCCTCGCCTCGGGCCTGATCGGGCTCGCCGGGCGCCGGCTCGGCAGGACAGCGCCGCTGGCCGTGGCGCTGGTAGCGGGGGCAGCATTGAAGATGCTGTCCGGAACCGTCACCGATCCGAGCCTGTACATGGCCGTGATCATCGCCTGGAACACCATCTACATGCTGGCCTTCATCTACATTGTGGCCACCGCGGCCGCTTTGGACGCATCCGGGCGCTGGTCCGCCCCGGTGCTCGGCGTCTACCTGATCGGCTCCTCGTTCGCCCCGTTTTTCGGAACGTTCGTCTCGGCTTCGGCAGGGTATGACGTCCTCGGCTACGTCTTGGCGGGCATGACCCTGGTCCTGGCGGTTCCGCTGGTCCTGATCTCCCGCCTGTCCGTCCGGATGGACCGGGAGGCGGCCGGCAACCCTTCGACCAACATCAACAAGGCGGTCATCGTCTAATGTCCCTCCCCGACCTGAAGGAAAGCAGTCCCTTGCCTGCACGCACGCTCTATACCAACGCCGCCGTGTTCACGGCCGATGGCACTCCCGCGGAAGCCTTCGTGGTGGAAGGATCACAGTTCATCCACGTGGGAGACGAAGCCGGTGCCCGCAGCGCGGCAGGGAAAGGCGCTGTGGAAGTGGACCTTGAAGACCGCTTTGTCCTGCCCGGCTTCGTCGACGCGCACACCCACCTGCTGATGACGGGCCAGGCCCTGCAGAAGGTCCAGCTGCGGGACGCCGCCAGCCTCGCCGACCTGCAGCAGCGCCTCCGGGATTCTGCCGCGGCCAGCAATGCACCGCGGATCCTCGGCGCGGGCTGGCTCCACAGCGCCCTCGACGGGCAGGCCCCTACCCGCCAGCTGCTGGACGCAGCGGTCCCGGACCGCCCCGTTTACCTGGACGCCAATGACCTGCACTCCGTCTGGGTCAACAGCGCTGCCCTGGCTGAACTGGGCATCGACAAAGACACCCCGGACCCCATCGGCGGACGCATCGGCCGGGACCCTGAGACGGGTGAGGCTGATGGGGTGCTGTATGAAACGGCAGTACAGCAAATGATCTGGCCCGCCCTTGCGGCGCATGCCACGGACCAGGACCGCGACGCCCAGCTGGAGGAGGCCTTCGCCAACTACCTGGCCGTTGGCGTGACCAGTGCCGTGGACATGGCCGTGCAGGACGACGACCTTGCCGCTTTCCGCCGCGCCATGCAACGCCGGAACGGCACCCTGCCCATCCGGGTCAAGGGACACCTCCTGGTGGCCCGCCACGAAGCAGAGTCCGACAACCTGGCACAGGTGGCCAAGGCCGCATGGCTGGCGGCCGAACTGCACGATGACTGGCTGCAGATCTGCGGCATCAAAGTGATGGTGGACGGGGTCATCGACAGCTGCACCGCCGCCATGAAGGAGCCGTACGCCGACGGCAGCAGCGCCGAGCCCGTCTGGGACCGCGCATCGCTGACCCCGGTCGTGGTTGCGGCGGACGCCGCAGGGCTGCAGATCGCCCTGCATGCAATCGGCGACGAAGCGTCGGACATCGCCCTGGATGCGTTGGAGGAGGCGTACCGCCGCAACGGGCCGCGGGACCGCCGGCACCGCATCGAACACCTGGAAACAGTCACGGAGGCGAACGTAAAGCGGCTGGCCGCCCTCGGCGTCGTGGCTTCCATGCAGCCCGTCCACGCCGACCCTGCCATCCAGGACAACTGGCGCAGCATGCTGGGCGACCACCGCTGCGAGCGGGCCTTCCCCTGGACCGAGTTCACGGAAGCCGGCGCCACGCTTGCACTGAGCACCGACGCGCCGACGGCACCGCACCAGCCGCTGCCCAACATGTACGTTGCCGCCACCCGCCGCTCCGCCCTTGACCCCGCGCTGGAAGCAAACCTGCCCCACTACGCCCTGGAACTTGCTGATGCGTTCTGCCATGCCACCCGGGACGCCGCCTACTCCTGCCGCGCCGAGGACCGCCAGGGCAGGATCGCGGCCGGCTACCTGGCGGACTTCACCGTCCTGGACACCAACCCGCTCCAGGCAGACGCCGCCGAACTGCTCACCAACTCCACCCGGCTCACCGTAATAGGCGGCAAGGTGGCATACGACGCCGGAGCCTCCCCGGCCGACCGTCCCGCCGTAACCAGTGCCCGCGTGGGCCAGCCCGCCTAAGACGTTTTCCCTCCACCAGCCAGACCGAAAGACCCAGGAATACCGATGAAACCCGCTCCCGCCCCCACCGCAGCCGCCGCGAAACCCGCACCGGCAACCTCCATGCCCGCTGAATGGGACGCCCACCAGGGCACTTGGATGGCCTTCCCGCCGCCGAACGACACTTTCGGTGAAGTAGGAAGTGCAACGCTGGACCGCGCCCGCGCCGCCTGGACGAAGGTGGCCCAGACCATCGCCCGCTACGAACCCGTCACTGTGGTGGCCGATCCCCGCGATGCCACCGCAGCCCGGGAATGGCTCGGCGACGGCATCGCGGTGCTCGAAGTTCCCCTCGATGACGCCTGGCTCCGGGACAGCGGGCCCACCTTCGTGCACCAGCAGGACGGCTCGCTGGCTGCCGTGGACTGGATCTTCAACGGGTGGGGCGCGCAGGAGTGGGCCGCGTGGGACAAGGACCAGGACGTTGCCCGCATCATCGCGGCTGAAAGTTCCGTTCCCGTCAGGTCAAGCTCCCTTGTAAACGAGGGCGGCGGATTCCATGTGGACGGTGACGGAACGGTGCTGCTGACCGAGACTGTCCAGCTGGATCCCGGCCGTAACCCGGGAGCCACCAGGGAATCGGTGGAGGCCGAGGTCCACGCCGCGCTGGGCACTACCAAGGCAATCTGGCTGCCCCGCGGACTCACCCGCGACTACGACGAGTTCGGCACCCGCGGACACGTCGACATTGTGGCCTCCTTCGCTGGCCCGGGCACCATCCTGCTGCACCGCCAGGATGACCCCGCCCACCCGGACCACGCTGTCTACCTGCAGCTGAAGGCAGCCCTCACGGGCCACCTGGACGCACAGGGCCGGCCCCTGCGGATCATCGACGTCCCCGCCCCCACCACGCTGAAGGACGACGAAGGCTTCGTGGACTGGTCCTACATCAACCACTACGTGGCAAACAACGTGGTGGTACTGTGCGCCTTCAACGACCCCAATGACGCCATCGCCGCCGGCATCCTGGAGCGGGCCTACCCCGGCCGCACCGTGGAACTGGTGGACGCACGCGACATCTTCGCCTTCGGCGGCGGCATCCACTGCATCACGCAGCAGCAGCCGGCCGTGCGGGGAGGTGCGGCATGAGGCTCGCCGAGACAGCCGGCACGCCGGGCACCAAGGGCCGCTTCGACGTCGTCGAAGCCTCCATCAGGGATCTCCGTGCGGCGCTGGAGGCGGGAGAGGTCACCAGCGAGGAGCTCCTGCGGCTGTATTTGGCGCGGATCGAGAAGTATGACTCCTCCGGTATACATCTGAATGCACTGGTGGTGATGAACCCGGACGCCCTCGCCGACGCTAGGGCATCAGACGAACGCCGCGCCCGTAATGCCACCCTCGGACCCCTGGATGGCATCCCCTACACGGCAAAGGACAGCTACCAGGCGCGCGGCCTCACTGTTGCCGCCGGGTCTCCCGCCTTCAAGGACCTGGTGGCCCAGAAGGACGCTTTCACCATCGAGCGGCTCCGCGCCGGGGGTGCCGTCCTGATCGGCCTGACCAACATGCCGCCCATGGCGAACGGAGGTATGCAGCGCGGCGTATACGGGCGCGCCGAAAGCCCCTACAACGCGGAGTACCTCACCGCCGCCTTTGCCTCCGGGTCCTCCAACGGTTCCGGCACGGCCACGGCCGCCAGCTTCGCCGCCTTCGGGCTTGCGGAGGAAACCTGGTCGTCAGGCCGGGCGCCGGCGTCGAACAACGCCCTCTGCGCTTACACCCCCTCCCGGGGCGTGATCTCCGTCCGGGGCAACTGGCCGCTGGTCCCCACTATGGACGTAGTGGTGCCGCACACGCGGACCATGGACGACCTCCTCGAGGTCCTGGACGCCGTGGTGGCTGACGACGCGGAAACCCGGGGCGACTTCTGGCGGGTCCAGCAGTGGGTGCCGATTCCCAAGGCCTCCGAGATCCGCCCGGCCTCCTACCTGGACCTCGCAATCCGGGACAGTGCCGCCGCCAGGGGTGTGCTTGCCGGCAAGCGGCTGGGCATCCCCCGGATGTACATCAACGCGGACCCGGAGGCCGGAACAGCTCTGGCTGGCGGGATCGGCGGCCCCACCGGGCAGCGCATCGAAACGCGGCAGTCCTTCATCGAGCTGTGGAATGCCGCGCGGCGGGATCTCGAAGCCGCCGGCGCCCACGTCGTCGAAGTCGACTTCCCGGTGGTGTCCAACTATGAGGGCGACCGTCCCGGCGCGCCCACCATCGCCACCCGCGGCCTGGTACCGCCGGAGTACCTGCGCCGCGAGATCGTGGACCTCTCCGCCTGGTCATGGAACGACTTCCTGGACGCCAATGGGGACCCGCACCTCAACCGGCTGGCCGACGTCGACGGTGCCGCCATCTTCCCCGCTCCGGACGGTTCCTTACCGGACCGGTACGACGGGTTCGACGACGACATCAGCGACTACCCCGCCTGGATCCGTAAGCACGGGGTTCCCTCCCTCGTGGACATTCCGCACCTCAAGGAGGGGTTGAAGGGGCTGGAGGAAACGCGGCGGGTGGACCTGGAGGAGTGGATGGACGGGCTTGGCCTGAACGCCGTCGTCTTCCCTGCAGCCGCGGATGTCGGCCCGGCGGATGCCGACGTCAACGAAGCCTCGGCTGACCTAGCCTGGCGCAACGGCGTCTGGGTGGCCAACGGGAACCTGGTTGCCCGGCACCTTGGCATTCCCACGGTCACAGTGCCCATGGGGCTGGCCCCGGACATTGCAATGCCGGTTGGTCTCACCTTCGCCGGCAAGGCGTACAGCGATTCGGCACTGCTGCACCTGGCCGCCGCCTTCGAGGCCACCGGAAGCCGCCGCGTCCCACCGCCGCGCACCCCTGCCACTGACGCCTGAGGCGCCGGAAGCGGAGGGGAACCTGCCGGACCTGCTGGACCTCGACGTCGACGCCCTCCACTCCCGGGCCGGTGATGGGCTGCGTGAGGGTGAGCGCGGAGGTCCGGGCCGGCTATTCCGCCGCCCGGGATGGCGGCGGAGATGCCGGCAACTGCATGCCGGTGCGGACGTGGCGGGTGCCGGGCTGCGCAACCGCCAGCTGTGCGGGGCGGACCAGCGCGGCGCCTGCCTTATCGGCGCCGACCTCACCCGGGGCACTGTTCCTCACGCAGGCTCAAGTCGGCGTGGCCCGGGGAACCTCGGCGACGCGGCTGCCGCGGGCGTTGGCCCATCCGGACCATTGGAGCACCGGGAGGGGTCCTAGTTCCCGGCGAGGCAGACGGACTGCTGCTCGCCTTGACACCATGATTGTTAGCGCTGACAGTGGAGGGAGCCATCCCCGCCGACCGAAAGCCGACTTTATGAAGAACTGGGCAGGAAACCTCGACTACTCATCCCGCGAGGTGCAGCGGCCCGGGTCCGTGGCCGAACTGGCCGAGGTTGTTGCCGGCTCGCCCCGGGTGAAGGCACTGGGGTCCCGGCACTCCTTCAACCGGGTGGGCGACACGGACGGCGTGCACGTTATGCTGGACGCCCTGCCCCGGCAGATCGAGCCAGATTCGGCGAAAGGCACAGTCCGCGTCAGCGGCGGCATCAGCTATGGCGAGCTGTGCCGCACGCTGGAAGGGCAGGGCCTGGCCATCCATAATCTTGCTTCCTTGCCCCACATATCTGTGGCAGGGGCAGTGCAGACGGGCACGCACG
This sequence comes from Arthrobacter sp. K410C, assembly GCF_059090105.1. Classification (NCBI taxonomy): domain Bacteria; kingdom Bacillati; phylum Actinomycetota; class Actinomycetes; order Micrococcales; family Micrococcaceae; genus Arthrobacter; species Arthrobacter sp. K410C. Next base: position 4,198 of record NZ_JBNHFJ010000009.1, on the reverse strand, counting down.
GGTCCGGGGTTGGCAACCAGTCCTTGGCGGGCGCCGTCCAGGCCATCGAGCTGGTCCGGCCCGGCGGTGACGTGGCCACCCTGTCCCGCGCGGACGGCGACGAGTTCCTGGCCGCCGTAGTGGGACTGGGGGCATTCGGCGTCGTCACCGGCCTGGAGCTGTCCGTCCAGCCCAGCTTCCGGATGCGCCAGCGGGTATTCCAGGACCTGCCGTGGGACCGGGCGCTGGAAAACTTCGCCGCCCTGGTGTCCAGCGCCTACAGCGTAAGCCTCTTCACGAACTACGCCGACGATGCCATCAGCCAGGTCTGGCTCAAGGCACTCGATGACGAACCGCCCCTGGCCGACCTCTTCGGCGCGACGGCAGCCACCCGGCCCCGGCACCCGCTGCCGGACATGTCCGCAGAGAACTGCACACAGCAGCTGGACGAGGCCGGTCCGTGGCTTGACCGGTTGCCGCACTTCCGCCACGAGTTCACGCCCAGCAAGGGCGAGGAACTGCAAAGCGAATTCATCCTTCCGCTGGAACACGCACCCGCCGCCATCGACGCGCTGCGGGGCCTGGCGGACAAGCTGGCACCCCTGCTGTTCGTGTCGGAAATCCGCACCGGTGCGGCCGACGATTTCTGGCTCAGCCCGTTCTACCGCCAACAGAGCGCCGCCTTGCATTTCACCTGGAAGCCCCTGCAGCCGGAGGTGGAGGCCCTCCTTCCCGAACTTGAGGACCGGCTCCGTCCCTTCGGGGCCCGGCCGCACTGGGGCAAGCTGTTCTCACCCGACGGCCACGACTGGGAGCAGCTGTACCCCCGGTTTGCCGGATTCCGCTCGCTGGCAGCAGCACATGACCCGGACGGCAAGTTCCGGAACGGGCTGCTGGACAGCGTGCTCGGTGTGCCGGCGGCCACTTCGCACTGACACGCCCCGGCCCGGGACGGTGGTGGAGCAGCGGCTAGGCTGGAAGAATGAAACGCCGCCTTGCCGCCCTGTCCGCCGTCCCCCTGATGCTGCTGCTTGCCGGCTGCGGTGCCGTGGAGGAGGCCGCCACCAATGCCGCCAGTGACGCCGCGTCCAAGGTTGCCACGGCGGCCGCGGACGAAGTGAAGCGGCAGATCTGTGCCGTGGTCCAGGACGGACTGGTAAGCGTGGAGGACAAGCAGGTTCTGGCCGGACTGGTCTCCGCAGCCCGTACGGCAGGTGTTCCCGCGGAAATTACGACGCCGCTGGGCGAGATTGCGCAGGCCGGCGACCAGGTGCCGGAAGAGTCAGTCCAGGCACTGAAGGACGCTTGCCCGGCTTAGGCGAATTGCCCGCTGAATCCCCCTTCAATCGGCCGCATGGCGGTGCTACCGTGAAATGACGAACTAGTAAGCCTGTGATACTAATCACGCGCGAAGGAGATCGTCATGGCCGAACGAGGCAACGCCAAACACGGCTCCAATCTGGATGACCAGATGCAACACGAGGCCCAAGGGGCCGTCCGGGGGAACCAGCCGGCCCACGCGGAAGAATTCCGCGAAACCGAGCCGTTTCCGGACAGCACGGATCCTTCCGAGGTCCAGGAGGCACTGAACCCCGTCGCAGCACCGGACCCCATCGATGATGAGGAGGGAGAACAGTGACGGGCAGCCTCAAGCGTTACGCTGACCTGTACCGGCTGCCCGGGCCATGGTGCACCGCCTACGTCAACGCGGGAACTGGCACGGTGGACACCCTGGAAGCCGGGGACGTCCTGCCCGGCAATCTGCGGACCCGGCTGCAGTCCGAAGGAGCCGCGGCGCAGGATCTGGACGCCATCGAACAGGCCGTGACGCCTGCGGCCGGCGTTCCGGCCCCGGTGGCACGGTTTGTCCTGGTCAACCAGGGCAAGGCGGCGGTTAACGAGGTCCTCCCCGGTGAGCTGGTCCTGCCGGAACGGATCTCCGTGGACCCGGTTCCCGATCTGCTGCCGCTGGTGAAACACCGGCCCGAAGAGTTCGCCTACGTGGTTGCGGAAGTAAGCCGCGAACACGGGGAGATCAGGTTGTACCACGCCGGTTCTGGCGCTCCTGCCAGCACCCAGGAAGTGCAGGGCGAGACAGAGCATGTGAGCAAGTTCCAGGGCGGGGGCTGGGCCCATCTCCGGTTCCAGCACCACACGGAGGACGTCTGGCGCCGCAACGCGGACGAGGTTGCCGGCGAGATCGACAGGATCGTCGGTGACAGCGGGGCCAGGCTGGTGGTCCTGGCAGGCGACATCCGGGCCCGCGGACTGGTACAGGACCAGCTCTCGAAATCCACGCAGGCCTTGGTTTCGATGGTCGACTCCCACACGCACACGGCAGGGGCCGATGAACAGCAACTCACCGATCAGGTGAACCAGCGCGTCGCGGAACTCTGGGCTGCCGAGCAGCAGGAGGTTATGGACCGGCTGGCCACGCAGGAAGGCCAGGCAAATCCGGAGTCGGCCACCGGCATCGGGGCTGTGGTCCATGCCCTGCAGCAGGCCCAGGTGGATGTCCTGATCCTGGATGACGCCGCATTGTCGGAGCGGACCCTGCTGGCACTTGATGCCGAACCCTGGGTGGCCACTGCCGAAGAGGAGTCCCTGGCTGCTGGAGTGCTGGGGAAGGTTCCCGCACCTGCGGCGCTGCTGAGGGCAGCCGCATTGACGGATGCGCGGGTCCTACTGGTCCCCGGCCCCGTCCTGCCGGACGGCGTGGACGTTGCCGCACTGCTTCGCTGGTCCACTGGACCGGCCGTACCCGCCGGGTAGCCGGGCTCAACCAGCATAGCGGGCAGCCTTACGAAGAGGACGGCAACCAGCGCTAGGCGTTGTCCTCCGGACTTTGCTGCTGGTGCGGCTCCATTGGCTGGCCCGCTTCCGACTGCAGCGGTTGGTCCGGACCCCGCCGGCCCCCGGGCCTGGACGTGTGGGGCCTGCGCGTCCGGTGGTCGGGTGCCACGAAGGGGACTACTTCCGGATGCCGGCTGGCAGGGAGGGCAGTAACGAATTTGGTCAACTCGTCCTGCAGCACTTTCCAGCCAATGCTGGGGTCATCCGGGTAGGCATTGATCTCGGCGTGCCGGGCAGCTTCCAAGGCCGCGAAGCCTGCTTCGGTAAGTTCAACTTTAAGCTGCCGGCGGTCCGTTGCCTGCCGGGTCCGCGTAATGTGGCCCATTGCCTCGAGGCGGGTAAGGATCCGGCCCAATGTCTGGCTCTGCACGCGGATGGCTTCAGCCAGCTGCTCCTGGTTCAACGGGCCTGCGGCCAGCCCTTCCAGGGCTATCACTGCAGCCCGCGTCAGGCCCAGATGGGCGAGCGCGTCATCCTGCCGCCGCTGGACCAGGCGTGCCGCCAATGTGATGAGGCGGTAGCTGTTCCGGGCGTCGGGATCAAGGTTGCTCGTCATCGGCCATGGCCTTCCTGTAGGCGGCAAGGGGCGGGTGGGCCTGCTTCTCTACGCTCCTACAATAAGCATGCTTAGCATCAAATTCGCAAGTAGGCTTACTATCCACCCCATACGCTGGTCGCGGAAAATGCAAAGCAGCAGCCGGCGCCCCTTGCGCATCAAATGGGAAGTGTGCTTAGGATCTAGTTAGTAACCATGCTTACTAATCGCCAGCACTGCTGGTTCTTGATCGCCAGCCAACCCGTGAGGAAGAGAGCCCGATGACAGAGAACCAATGGCCCCAGACCCCGAACACCACGCCGGCCGATCCATACGCCACACCGGCCACAGGAGCTGACGCCAGCTTCACCACTACTGCCGCGGACGCCTCCGGCACCTCCAAGACCCAAGCGGCCAAGGAGGAGGCTTCACACGTTGCAGGCGACGCAGCAGCGGCAGCCCAGGGCGTGGCCCAGACGGCCAAGAGTGAGGCTGCCAATGTGGCTGCCGAGGCGAAGAACAGCGCGCAGGACCTGCTGCACCAGGCCAAGTCAGGCCTGAGCAGCCAGGCCGGCACGCAGCAGCAGAAGGCGGCCGAGGGGATCCGCACCATCTCCGGCCAGCTGCAGAGCATGGCTGACGCCCCGGACCAGCAGGGCATGGCCAGCGACCTCATCCGGCAGGCCGCTGAACGCACCTCCTCCATGGCCACCTGGCTCGAGAACAAGGAACCGGGGGACCTTCTGACCGAAGTCCAGCGCTTTGCCCGGAACCGCCCCGGAACCTTCCTGCTGCTGGCAGCCGGTGCCGGCGTCCTGGCCGGCCGCCTCA
>NZ_JBNHFJ010000008.1:0-190169 GCF_059090105.1 Arthrobacter sp. K410C | reverse complement strand
AAGCCGAAGAAATCGGCTTCCTCGGCGTCATGTCCGGGCCCCTGGTCCGCTCCTCCTACCGCGCCGGCCGGCTCTGGGCCACCGCCATGCGCAAAAAGGGCCGCGACATCCCCGCCGAACTCGCCCACATCGCCGACGGCATCCAGGACTCCGGCACCACCCGCCAGGAAGCCGCCAGCCTCCTCGCGGGATAGCGCCTGCCTGGTGCAGGTTGGGGGCACCAGGCAGGCAAGGGCGGGCATAAACTGGGGCGTATGCCCACCCCCAAAGCCCTGCGCCCCTTTGCCCACCGTGAGTACCGGGTACTGATCGCGGCGCTGGCCATCTCGATCTTCGGGTCCGGGATGTGGGCCGTGGCAATGGTCTACCAAGTGATACAGCTCGGCGGAGGACCGCTTGAGCTCTCCCTGGTGGCGGCCGCTGGAAGCATCGGGCTGGTGGCGTTCGTCCTGGCCGGCGGCATCGCAGCCGACCGGATCCCGCAGCGCCAGCTGATCATCGCCGTCGAGGGCGCCAACCTGGCAGTCATCGCAACCATCAGCGGACTGGCGATGGCCGGCTGGCTGCAACTGTGGCACGTCGCGGCGGGTGCGTTCGTCCTGGGCGTGGGCGCCGCCTTCTTCTTCCCCGCCTATTCGGCCATCCTGCCGCGCATCCTGCCTGCCGAAGACCTGCTGGCTGCCAACGGGATGGAAGGCACCATGCGCCCGGTCCTCCAGCAGGCGGTCGGCCCTGCCGTGGCGGGCATCCTGGTGGCTGCGCTCTCGCCGTCGCATGCGGTGACGGGCGTGGCCCTGTGCCACCTGTTGGCGTTCATCGTGCTGAACTTCCTGGCCCGCCACACCCTGGCGGCGCAGCCCGGCGGACGTGAACAGCCCGCCGGGGAGCAGCGGAAACAGTCCTTCTTCCATGACCTGCGCGAGGGCGTCAGCTACACCCTCCGCACCCCGTGGCTGCTGTGGACCCTGATCTGGGCGTGCATCTCGGTACTCTTCCTGATCGGCCCCATCGAGGTGCTGCTGCCGTTCGTGGTGCGGGACCAGCTGGGCGGCGATTCCAGCATGTTCGGTTTCCTGCTGGCCATCATGGGCGTGGGCGCCGCGCTGGGTTCCCTCGTCACCGCCTCACTCCGGCTGCCGAAGCGCTACCTCACGGTGATGATGGTGTCCTGGGGCCTCGGCAGCATGCCGCTGGCCGCCGTCGGGCTCATGGACAACTTCTGGGTGATCGCGGCAGCCACGTTCGTGTGGGGCGTGACCGGCAGCGTGGGCATGGTCATCTGGGGAACGCTGCTCCAGCGGCGGGTTCCGCCGCACCTGCTGGGCCGGGTTTCCAGCCTCGATTTCTTCGTCTCGCTCGCGCTGATGCCGGTGTCCATGGCCCTGGCCGGTCCGGCCGCGGAGGTGCTGCCCATCTGGCTGATCTTCCTGGTGGCCGGCGGCGTCTGCCCCATCATGGCGGTCATCGCCGTGGCCGCTGCGAAGATGCCCGCCGACGAACTGGCCCACCCCCTGGACAGGACACCGGAAGTGCAACGCGCGACGGCGGCAGGAGACTAAGGCGCGCGTCCGGCCGCCGTCTCCTCCCGCCGTCGGACGTCAGCTCTTGCCCCGCACCACCGGGATGCTCGCCGTGGGCAGGCCGCTCGGGAAGACGGTGGGCTCCGGCTCGGTGACCGGATCCAGCGCCACACGGACCGGATGGGCGCCGACGGCCTGCAGCTGCCCGCGGACGTCCACCTCCAGCGGTTCGCCCTCCTGGACGGTGAGGGTGATGGATTCGGCTGTGAGCTGCACCAGCAGCAGGCGGCCGCGGACCTTGAGATGGAAGGTCAGCCCGTTCCACTCCGCCGGCAGCCGCGGATCGAAGTACGGCGCGGGGCCCTGGTCACGCAGGCCCGCAAACCCGCAGACCAGCGAGCTCCACACCCCGCCGGTGGAGGCGATGTGGACGCCGTCGATGGTGTTCCCGTGGGTGTCGTCCAGGTCGATGAACACTGCGTTGGTGAAGTGCTCCAGTGCCTCCCTGGAATACCCCACCTCCGCGGCCATGATGCCCTGAACGCAGGCGGACAGGGTGGAATCGCCGGTGGTGATGGGATCGTAGAAATCGAAGGCGCGCTGCTTTTCCTCCGCGGTGAAGTCCTGCCACTGCAGGAACATGGCCAGGACCGTGTCAGCCTGCTTGAGGACCTGGTGGCGGTAGATCACCAGCGGGTGGAAGTGCAGCAGCAGCGGGTACTTGGACCGCGGCGTGGTCCAGTCCCACGGTTCCAGGGTCATGAAGTCGGCATCCTGGGAGTGCACCTGCATCCGGTCGTCGAACGGCAGCTGCATACGGTTGGCGGCCGCCTCCCACAACTGGCGCTCCTCCTGGGTGATGCCCGCGTGCTCCAGGGCCGCCGCGGCACGCAGATTAAACCGGGCCATGACGTTGGTGTACAGGTTGTCGTTGACCACGGCGGTGTACTCGTCCGGTCCGGTGACGCCATGGATGTGGAACAGCCCGTCCTTGCCGAAGAAGCCCAGCGAGATCCACATGCGCGCGGTCTCGATCAGCAGCTCGGCTCCCATGCCGTCCTGGAACGCGGTATCGCCGGTGGCCCACAGGTAACGGTTGGTGGCAAAGGCGATGGCGGCTGCGATGTGGAACTGGGCGGTGCCGGCGGCGTAGTAGGCGCTGGCTTCCAGGCCGTTGATGGTGCGCCACGGGAACAGGGCGCCGTCCACGCTCAGTTCCTTGGCACGGATCTGGGCCTCGGGGAGCATCCCGTGCCGGAACTCCAGGACCTGCCGGGCGCCCTCCGGGTTGGTGTACGTCATGTACGGCAGGAGGTACACCTCCTGGTCCCAGAAGTAGTGGCCCTCGTAGCCGGAACCGGTCACGCCCTTGGCGGGAATGCCGGCCACGCCTGCCCGTGCGGTGGCCTGGGCCAGCTGGAACAGGTTCCAGCGGATGGCCTGCTGCAGCTGCGGGTTTCCGCCGTCCACCACGATGTCCGAGGTGGCCCAGTAGCGGCGGTAGTGGGCTTCGCTCTCGGCAAAGATGTCCTGAACCGGCCGCAGACCCGCTTCAGCAACGTCGGCGGCATCTGCGGCGGGGTCCAGGACCGCGGCACCCGCGGCGTAGCTGATGCTCTTCTCCAGGGTGAACGGCTGGTCCGGGCTGACGGCCAGGACATACCGGACAGTGCTGTCATCCTGGTCCACCAGCGTCTCGAAGGGCTGGTAGCCGGTGGAGGTCCAGTGGTCCACAGCGATGCCCACGCGTTGCTTGGACTCCGCGGCTTCCCAGGCGAGCCGGAGCGAGCCGTCGCCGCCGTCGAGCCGCAGCGGCAGCAGCACGCGCCCGGCGTGCCGGCCCGCACGGCGCGGATCATGGACAGAGTGGTCCTCGACGGGCTGGTCCTGCCGGTTGATGACGGAAGACGTCACATCCAGTGACACATCCTGGTCCGTGGCAACCGAGAGGGAGATGGCCAGGCTGCCCCGGGACTCGAAGCCCAGGGCCCGGCGTTCCGTGGTGGTCACGGTGGCGCCGGAGCGGCACTGCCACGTGATCCGGCACTCGTACACGCCGGTGGCGAAGTCGAGGGTCCGCCGGTAGTCAAGAACCTCGGATTCGGCGAGGCTGAGGGGCTCACCGTCAACAACCACGGTGAAGTTGTTGGCATCAGGGATGTACAGGATGCGCTGGCCCGTGCGGGCGAAACCAAAGGCATTCTCGGCGTGCTTGATGTCCCAGATCTCGTGCAGCCCGTTGATGAAACTGCCCGGCAGCTCGGCGTCCGCGGCGGCCCAGTGCGCGCCCCGGATTCCAAGGTGCCCGTTGCCGAGGGCAAAAAGCGTCTCCAGGGTTCCGGCGTCGCCCGGCTCGTGGCGCGCCTCGACGAGCTGCCAAGGGATATTCGGGAACCGCTCACGGTCCGCGGTGATGAGTGCCATGGTGTTGGGGTCCTTTTGGCGTTTACTGAGCTGCCGGCCGTGCCGGCAAATGTTATTCGAAGGGGGTGCGGTGCCTGGATGGCTGCTGCGGGGAAACAGCTGCCACCCTGCTGACGGTGGTTAGGGCACCAATTCCTGCAGGTCCTGGACCACCAGCGTTGCCCCGGCGTCGAGGAGGGTCTGCCGGCCAGCGCCGCGGTCCACGCCGATGACCGAGTGGAACGAACCTGCCTGGCCTGCCTGGACTCCGGACACGGCGTCCTCCACCACAACGCATTCCTCGGTGGCCAGTCCCAGCAGCCGGGCAGCGTATTGGTAGGTGGCGGGGCTGGGTTTGCCGGGCAGGCCTTCCTTGGCCGCCAGCACGCCATCCACCACCACGGGAAAGTGGTGGCTGAGCCCGGCGGCTTCCAGGACCGCCGGCGCATTCCGGGAGGAAGAGACGACGGCGACCTTCAGCCCACGTTCAAGCGCGGCCCGGAGGAACCGCACCGAGCCCTCGAACGGTTCGACGCCAGTGCTGACGATATCGTTGAAGATGCGGTTCTTCCGGTTGCCCAGGCCCTGGACGGTGGAGTTGGCCGGATCGTCATCCAGGGGGCCTTCGGGGAGCACGATTCCCCGGGAGGCCAGGAAGTCGCGGACGCCGTCGAAGCGCGGCTTGCCATCGATGTGGTCGAAGTAGTCGCTTTCGCGGTAGGCGGCCACCTCAGGTTGTGAGGCGAGGTAGCCATCAAACAGTTCCTGCCAGGCCTGTTCGTGCACGGTGGCCGTGGGGGTCAGCACGCCGTCCAGGTCGAACAGGATGGCGGAAGCGCCGGTCCAGGCGGCAGTCTCTGTGGCAGGCGATGCAGTCATCGGCGGTTTGTCCTTTCAGACGGCGGGCAGCCGTGAAGACGGAGTATGGGGGAGGTGGCTTCGGTGCCCGGGTGACCAGCACAGGCGCGGCTGCCGGAGGAAATTGCTGCGGCGCGGGGTCCCTGCTGGTCCAGATACGTCTTCCATCATGTGCCTGTTGCCGGTGAAGGACAACTTTGGGGAACAGAAATCTGCCGCGTCACGCTGCGATGGGGTGCCCACACGAACCGGGACTGCGCAGGCTCGTGGCGGCGGTTTGTTGCCTCCATGTTCCTCGCCTCCTTATCCGCCCAGTTCAAAGCCTCATGAGGGGCCGTAGATGAGTGTAAGCGCTTACAAATTTGGCGTGCAACTGTTTTTTTGCAGTTGGTGACACTGGCCTGGATGTGACGGAAATCGCACACCGGAATACTAAGTTTCCGCGCTCAGCGGAGGATGTAGTGGCGGAGGAATGCGCTGACGTCAACCATTTCCGCTTTTGACATCGCATGCCCCATGCCGGGGTAGGTCCTGCTGGTCAGGAGGGTGTTCTTCTCGAGCCAGTCGGCGGTGTAGGCGATGGCGTCGTCGTTGATCACGAGGTCCGCCTTGTCGCGGCCCCAAAAAAAGGGCGGCTTGGCGTCGAAGGAGTCTGTGAGGGCCAGCAGTTCGTTGTTCAGGACGAAGCCGGAGAGTCCTACTACCGACGCATAGGCCTGGGGATGCAGCCGCAGCAGCGTGCTTGCCATGGCCATGCCCTGCGAGTATCCCATCAGGCTGACGCTCGTGTGCTGGCCCTTGACTGTATTGACCCACCCATGCACGGCATTGGTGGCCGAGATGACCTCGGCGAAGTCGTTGACCAGGAAATAGTCCAGCAGGAACCAGCCGTAGTGGTCGCCGATGGGCATCGGCGCCCGGAGGGCGGCGAAGGTGAACTCGGAGGGGAGGTAGTCAAAGAGCCGGACCATGCGGGACTCGTCCGTACCGTAGCCGTGCATCATCACCAGCAAGGGAGTGCCTGCGCGCTGGTCCTCGGGCTTGGACCACACAACCGTTTCCATCGGACCAGCCTAGCCAGCCGTTACAGAGATGAAACGCGCAGCGGCCTCCCACATCGTTGATCAGGGCCGCACAGGGCTGTAGCGTTGCGATTAACAGACAGCATGCTTAGCATCTGTCGCGGGCTAAGACAACGCCCATCCTCGACCAGAAGGAGCAAGACATGAGAATCGGATCCTCCATTTTCCTTATCGCCCTCGGCGCCATCCTCGCCTGGGCGGTTGCTCCGGGCCTGATCCCCGCCGTCGACCAGGTGCTCATCGGCTACATCCTGATGGCCGTGGGCGTCATTGGGCTGATCGCATCCCTCATCCTTGCCTCCCCCGGGCGCAGCCGGCGCATCAGCGAGACCCGCTCGGTGGTGGATCCGAACACCGGCGAACGCATCACGCGCAATGAAAGCCGGGACGGCGGGCTCTAACCCACCCGAAGCACCAAGTAAGGCAGGACATGCCTGGGGCACCAGATGCCCTACACAACCGGGAGGCCGGGCCGGACCACTGCAGTCAGGCCCGGCCTTCGCCTTGCTCGTTGGAATTCTTGTCCAGATAAAGCGACTTCGAGGGCGGATAAGTCGCCTTATCTGGACAAAAACTCTGAAGGCGAGGGTCAGCATTTTGTTTCGTGTTGATTTCCATTGACAAACCAACAGAAGCAAAGATAAAGTCAAGTAAGCCAACATCATGTGATGTCAGTCACCCAGGTTTCGGAGACCCCGAGCAGCGGCGGCATCGCTAACCCCAGCACCAGCAACCTACGCAACGGAGGGTATGTGTTCGCCGAGGAGCGCCAGCAGAAGATTGCCGAGCTTGTTGCCGGCAGCGGCCGGGTCAGCGTGACCCACCTGGCCGAGCGCTTCCGCATCACCACCGAAACCGTCCGCCGGGACCTCGCCACCCTTGAGACTGCAGGAACAGTACGCCGCGTGCACGGCGGCGCCGTAGCGGCGGACCGATTCAGCACCACCGAGGAAAGCATCACCGACCGCGCCATCCAGCGCCCCGACCAGAAAATCCGGATCGCCGAGGCCGCGCTTGCCCTCATCCCCCGCAACAAGACTGCCAGCGTCCTGCTCGACGGCGGCACCACCACCGAAGTCCTGGCGGACATGCTTTCCCGCCGCTCCGCCGTCGATCCAACCGAATCAGGTGAACTCCGGCCCGAACTCGTGGCCATAACCCACGCCGTGCCCATCGCCGCCAAGCTCTCCAATGTCCCCGGCATAGCACTGCAAATCCTGGGCGGCCGGGTCCGCGGAATCACCCAGGTGGCCGTGGGCCAGGCCACCGTGGACGCCGCGGCAAGAATCCGCCCGGACATCGCCTTCTTAGGCACCAACGGCATCCACGCGGACTTTGGCCTCAGCACTCCCGATCCCGAAGAGGCCGCCGTCAAGGCAGCCTTCGTCCATTCGGCACGCCGCATTGTGGTGCTGGCCGATTCCTCCAAGCTGGACACGGAAACCCTGGTCCAGTTCGCCTCCCTGAAAGACCTGGACACCTTGATTACAGAGAGTGAACCCGGACCTGAACTGGCAGCCGCACTGGAAGAAGCCGGCGTAGATGTGGTGATCGCATGATCGTCACCTTCACCGCGAACCCCAGCCTGGACCGCACCGTGGCCCTGCCCGGCCCGCTGGAACGGGGCGAGGTGCAGCGCGCCGTATCCGTCAGCCAGGAGTCGGGGGGCAAGGGCGTCAACGTGTCCCGCGCCCTGGTGGCCTCCGGCCTGGAGTCCATGGCCGTGCTCCCGGGTGCGGACAGCGATCCCGTGCTTGCCGGCCTCCGGGACAGCGCCGTGCCGTTCGCCTCGCTGCCCATCGATGAGCCGCTGCGCACCAACGTTGCCCTCACCGAGCCCGGCGGCGTGACCACCAAGATCAACGAGCCCGGCCCCGCCCTGGATGAAAACCAGCAGGAGGCCCTGCTCAAGCTGCTGCTGGAGACGTCCCGCGGTGCCAGCTGGGTGGTCCTGGCCGGCTCGCTGCCGCCGGGCTTCCCGGCCGATTTCTACGCGACGGCGGCCCAACGCCTGCGTTCATCCGCCGACGGCGCGTCCCCGGAACGGACGCCGCTGATCGCCGTCGACTCATCCGGCCAGCCACTCGCCGCCGCCCTTACCGGCGGCGCGGCAGGCATGCCGGACCTCCTCAAGCCCAACGCCGAAGAACTGGCAGAGCTGGCCACCGCGGCCGGTTTTGCCCCGGCCACCGCTGACGAACTGGAAGCGGACCCGGTGGCCGCAGCGGCAGCCGCTGCCGCCGTCGTTCGAGCCGGTGTGGGTGCTGTGCTGGCAACTCTCGGATCCAAGGGAGCTGTCCTGGTAACGGCCGACGGCGCGTGGCTGGCCACGCATCCGCCGGTCACCGCAGTCAGCACGGTGGGCGCGGGCGATTCCGCGTTGGCCGGCTATCTGCTCGCCCACGGCCAGGGTGCATCCCCAGCCGATTGCCTTCGTCAGGCTGTGGCCCACGGTGCCGCTGCCGCCTCCCTGCCCGGTTCAACGGTTCCGGCAGTCCACCAAACAACCCCGGATGCCGTAACCATCACGGCCCTTCGAAAGGATTGACAGTGACTCAGCTCATCACCACGGAACTGGTCGAGCTCGACCAGAACCTGGGCAACGCTCCCGAGTCGGTGATCCGGCACCTGGCAGGCAAAGTAGCTGCCGCCGGACGCGCAACCGAGGTTGAAGGCCTCTTCGCCGATGCCTTCGCCCGCGAACAGAAGACCGCAACCGGTATCCCCGGCGGCATTGCCATCCCGCACTGCCGCTCGGCCGCGGTCACCCAACCCACCCTGGCCATGGCGCGCCTCAACCCGAAGGTGGACTTCGGCGCCAAGGACGGTCCGGCAGACCTGATCTTCTTCATCGCCGCTCCGGACGGCGCGGACCAGGAGCACCTGAAGCTGCTCTCCAAGCTGGCCCGCTCCCTCATCAAAAAGGACTTCACCGCAGCCCTGCGCAACGCTTCCTCACGTGAGGAAATTGTGGACCTGGTGGACGGCGCCCTCGCGGACAAGCCCGCCGCCCACGCTGCCGCAGCACCGGCAGATGGAACGCCGGGAACTCTGAACACTTCCGGCCAGTCCGGCGCTTCCGCCGTTGCAGGTACGGGCACAAGTGCAGCGGCTGGTTCCTCGGGCCCCAAGCGGCTCGTGGCTGTCACCGCATGCCCCACCGGCATCGCCCACACCTACATGGCAGCGGACTCCTTGGTGGCGGCTGCACAGGAAGCCGGCGTGGACCTGCAGGTGGAAACGCAGGGTTCCTCCGGCGCCAAGCCGCTGGACCCGGCAGTCATCGCTGCCGCCGACGCGGTGATCTTCGCGGTGGACGTGGATGTGCGCGGCAAGGAGCGTTTTGCCGGCAAGCCCGTGATCAACGCCCCCGTGAAGCGCGGCATCGACGAGCCCGCCAAAATGGTGCAGGAGGCTCTCGCCGCGGCTGACAACCCGAACGCACGCCGGGTTCCGCACTTCGGTGCCGAGGAACAGGCAGAGCGCGACGCCGAGGAAAAGGGCGAGCACATCGGCCAGAAGCTGAAGAGGGCCCTGCTCACCGGCGTCAGCTACATGATTCCGTTTGTTGCTGGTGGTGGCTTGCTGATTGCCCTCGGCTTCCTGCTGGGCGGCTACGACATCACCGATGTTGCGGACACGGTGGTCCTGGAGAACAGCTTCGGCAACCTCCCCGAAGGCGGGCTCGCCGCTTACCTGGGCGCCGTGTTCTTCAAGATCGGTGCCCTGTCCATGGGCTTCCTGGTCCCCGCGCTGGCCGGCTACATCGCCTACGCCATCGCCGACCGGCCCGGCATTGCCCCCGGCTTCGTCGCCGGCGCAGTGGCCGGCTTCATGGGCGCCGGCTTCCTGGGCGGCATCGTGGGCGGCTTGCTGGCCGGCTACATCGCGCACGTGATCGGCACCTGGCAGGTGCCACGCTGGCTGCGCGGGCTGATGCCCGTAGTGATCATCCCGCTGCTCGCCTCCATCGTGGCTTCCGGCCTGATGTTCCTGGTGCTCGGCGGCCCCATCGCTGGCCTCACCACCGCCCTCAACGGCTGGCTGTCCGGCATGACCGGTGCCTCCGCCGTCATCCTGGGAATCATCCTGGGCCTCATGATGTGCTTCGACCTCGGCGGCCCCGTGAACAAGGTTGCGTACGCCTTCGCCGTCGCCGGATTGGGCGCCGGCAGCGCCGACAACCAGGCGCCGTGGCAGATCATGGCCACCGTCATGGCCGCCGGCATGGTTCCGCCGCTAGCGATGGCCCTGGCCACCGTTTTGGACAAGAAGCTCTTCTCCCTGGCCGAACGCGAGAACGGCAAGGCCGCCTGGCTGCTGGGTGCCTCCTTCATCTCCGAAGGCGCCATCCCGTTCGCCGCCGCCGACCCGCTGCGCGTCCTTCCGGCCAGCATGCTGGGCGGGGCCCTGACCGGCGCGCTGACCATGGCCTTCGGCGTCACCTCGCAGGCACCGCATGGCGGTTTCTTCGTGTTCTTCGCCATCGAGAGCTTCGTGATGTTCCTGGTCTCGATCATCGCCGGAACCATCGTGAGCGCACTGGCCGTGATCGCGCTGAAGCGCTGGGCAGCCCCCAAGACCACTGCTACGGTGGAAACCGTTCCAGCAACGGTCTGATCCGGTCCACCCACTACCAAACCCGGCACAGCAACACAGCACGCCGCAAGACAAAGGAGCAACAATGCCAGAACGCACCGCAACCGTCGCCAGCCGCGTGGGCCTGCACGCCCGGCCCGCCGCGATTTTCGCCGAGGCAGCCGGAGAGTTCGACCTTGACATCACCATCGCCAAGGAAGGCGAGCCCGCCGACGAGGCCATGGACGCGGCAAGCATCCTTTCGCTCATGAGCCTGGGCGCCTCGCACGGCGACAAGGTAGTCCTCCGCGCCGAGGGCGACGGCGCCGACGATGCACTGGAGCGCCTGGTCCGGATCCTGGAAACGGACCACGACGCCGAGTAGCAGCCTCGCTGCTTTCGAGCACTGAGCCGGCGGCCGCCGTCGGGCCTTCCTTTGGGGAAAGTCCGACGGCGGCCGCTTGGCTTAAAGCGCCTGCCCGCCTGGCGGGGACGTTAGTCAGCCGCGTTCGCGATCGCCTTCACGTCGCCCACCAGCTTGTCCCACATCTCCTTTACGTGCGCGGCCGCCTCTTCCGTGGCGTTGTTGTCCTGGGCGAGCGTGAGCCAGGTCCCCTGGTTCTGCGCCTCAGGTGTCCAGGTGAGGGTGTGGTAGTTCTCCGGGATGTCCGCGTCGAGGTCGCAAGTGGCCGCCGGCCATCACTACGCCTTTTTCGCCGTGAACAGGAGGTACTCCCATTCCATCTGGAAGGGGGTGTCACCGTGGGCGTCGCCGAAGGAGTCGGCGAGTTCCGTGAGCGCGGCATCGAGGGCTTTGACCTTGTCCGCGTCCTCACCAATGAACTTGTAGACCGAGATGGTGGGGCCGTAGTGGGACTTGAAGTAGCGCACGAAGTCGGCGGGCTGGTGGAAGCTGCGCACCGCCAGTGTCTGCTTGCGGGCCTTGGCGTCGGTGATGCTGTTCCCCAGCAGCTCCCGGACGTGGTCCTCGCTCCCCCACAGCGGCGCGGGCTGCGCACCGGGCGGGGGCGGCGGTGCGAAGGGTTTCATGGTGGCAAACATCCGGCCGATGAATCCTTCCGGGGTCCAGCTGAGCAGGCCGATGGTCCCGCCGGGTTTGCACACCCGCACCAGTTGGTCGGCGGCTTTCTGGTGGTTTGGCGCGAACATGGTGCCCAGGCAGGACATCACCACATCAAACTCGGCGTCGCCGAACGGCAGGGCCTCGGCGTCCGCCTCCTGCCAGTCCAGGCTCACTCCCCTGTTTGCCGCCTCCCGGCGGCCGGCCTCGAACAGCTCGGGGGTGAGGTCGCTGGCCACCACTTTGGCGCCCATCATCGCCGCCGGAATGGCCGCGTTCCCGGAACCGGCCGCCACGTCCAGAACCCGGTGGCGGGACGTGATTCCGCAGGCTTCCACCAGGATGGCGCCCAATTCCAGCAGCATCTCATCCGCCAGGGCCGGGTAATCCCCTGACGCCCACATGGCCCGGTGCTTCTGTTTGAGCGCCCGGTCCGCCTCCGCCGCTTCCGTTTGGTCGTTCATGTCCGCGCCCCTCTGCCGTTCCGTTCGGGATGAGTGGCAGCACGCTGTGTGCACAGCGGAGGCTGCGATTCAGCCATTGTGGACGTGCGGGCACTGGCTGTAAAGGGATCGGCGGGATTATGCGGGTTTGCGGGCTTTGGTTGTGGCCGGCTTCGACGCCGTGGTTTTTTCGGACGCCGTCTTGGTGCCTGTGCTCTTGGTCGCTGCGGTCTTGGCGGCCGTCGTCTTCGAGGCTGCGGCCTTGGTGCCGGACGTTTTCGTGGCAGCCGGTTTGGACGCCGTGGACTTTGAGGCCGTGGTCTTCGCCGTGGTGGATTTGGCTGCGGTGGACTTGGTGGTTCCGGATTCTGCAGTCTTCGCACCGGAAGACGCGCGCGATCCGGAAGCCCTGCGGGCAGGCTTGGCCGGCTCCTCTTCCTCTTCTTCCTCGTCCGGTTCCTCGGCTGGGGCAGCGGCCCCGCCCCCGCGCTTCTTGTCCAGGCTCCGCTTCAGCGCCTCCATCAGGTCAATGACTTCGCCCTTGCCGCCTTCGCCCGCTTCCACCCCGAAGGTTGCTTCCGTATCCAGCGACTCACCCTGCTCAAGCTTGGCTTCGATGAGCGTGCGCAGCTGGACCTGGTAATCGTCCGTGAAGGATTCGGGGTCGAAATCCGCCGCCATGGACTCCACCAGCGCGGCGGACATCTCCCGTTCCTGGGGGGAGATCTTGATGGACGCGTCCAGGGCGGGAAAGTTGGCTTCCCGTACCTCGTCCGGCCACAGCAGGGACTGCAGCACCAGGACGTCGTCCTTGATGCGCAGCGCCCCCAGCCGCGTCTTCTCCCGCAGCGCGAACTGCACAATGGCCACCCGGTCCGTGTCCTCCAGCGCCCGCCGCAGCAGCACGTACGCCTTGGGCGACTTGGAGTCCGGCTCCAGGTAGTAGCTCTTCTCGAACATCATGGGTTCAAGCTGCTCGGACGGGACGAACTGCACCACGTCGATCTCGTGGCTGTTCTCCGCCGGAATGGCCTTGAGCTCATCCTTGGTGAGGATCACCGTCCGGCCGTCTTCCTCGTACGCTTTCTCGATGTCCGAGTAGTCGACCACCTCGCTGCACACCTCGCACCGCCGCTGGTAGCGGATCCTGCCGCCGTCGGCATTGTGAACCTGGTGCAGACTGATGTCATGATCCTCAGTGGCGCTGTAGACCTTGACGGGCACGTTGACCAGCCCGAATGCGATGGCACCCTTCCAGATGGCTCTCATCCCTACAGTCAACATCAGTCCGGGCCGGAGGTGAAGACCCATGCCCGCAGGTAAGGACCGTGTCCGGGTGGCGGGCCGCGAACTGACGCTCACCAACCTGGACAAAATCATCTATCCGCAGACCGGAACCACCAAGGCGGACGTCCTGGCGTACTACGCTGCCGTGGCCCATGTCCTGATTCCCGCCGCCGCCAACCGGCCGGCAACGCGGAAACGCTGGGTCAACGGAGTGGGGACCGCGGAGCATCCCGGAGAGGTGTTCTTCCAGAAGAACCTCGAGGACTCGGCGCCAGGCTGGCTGCCACGGGCCGCCATCACGCACAAGGACCGGACCATCTACTACCCGCTGGTCAACGATCCCGCCACGCTCACGTGGTTCGGCCAGATCAACTCGCTGGAAATCCATGTGCCCCAGTGGCGCGTGGATTCGCACGGCAACCAGCTGAACCCGGACCGCCTGGTCCTGGACCTTGACCCGGGTGAGGGCGCGGGCCTGCCGGAATGCCGTGAGGTTGCCCTCCTGGCCCGGTCCATCCTGGAGGACGTGGGGCTGGACCCTGTCCCCGTCACCAGCGGCAGCAAGGGCATCCACCTGTACGCGCCGCTGGACGGGACACAGAGTTCGGACCAGATCTCCGCCTTCGCCCGCGAACTTGCCCGCGCCCTGGAAGCCGACCACCCGGACCTCGCCGTCAGCGACATGAAGAAGACGCTCCGGAGGGGGAAGGTGCTTGTGGACTGGAGCCAGAACAACGCAGCCAAGACCACCATCGTGCCGTACTCTCTGCGGGGCCGGCCCACGCCCATGGTGGCCGCCCCGCGGACGTGGCGCGAGATCAGCTCCAGCCGGTTGAAGCACCTGGACTACCACGAGGTCCTGCGCCGGGTGCAAGACGGGAAGGACCCGTTCGCCGTCGTCGTCAGCGCGTCCGGACAGGCCGCGGACTCCCATTCGGGGGATGTCGACACGCACGGCGGGTCAACACAGGGCGGGTCAGCAGCGGGCTCCGAAGGGCACGACGCGAATCCCCGGCTGGCCAAGTACCGGTCCATGCGTGATCCGAAGGCCACGCCCGAGCCGTTCAGCGGCGCGGCCGGAAGTGGCGACGCGTTCGTCATCCAGGAGCACCACGCCAGCAGGCTGCACTACGACCTCCGCCTGGAGCATGACGGTGTCCTGGTGTCCTGGGCCATCCCCAAGGGCGTCCCCGAATCCGGGGGCAAGAACCACCTCGCCGTGCAGACCGAGGACCACCCGATGGACTATCTCACGTTCCACGGCACCATCCCCAAGGGGGAATACGGCGCCGGTGAGATGACCATCTGGGACACCGGCACCTATGAGCTGCACAAGTGGATCAACGGCCGCGAGGTCATCGCCACCCTCCACGGTTCGGAGGGCGGCGGGCTGGGCAGCCCGAAGAAGTTTGCGCTGATCCACACCGGCCGCGGGCAGGGCAAGGATGCCGAGGGGCAGTGGCTGATCCATCTCATGGACAAGGAGCAGGCAGGCGGACGACGGCGGTACGCAGCCCCCGCGGCCGGGCAAGCGGAAAGTTCCGTGGATCCAGCCGGGAAAGCTGGCGGGCCGAAGGCCCCTTCAGCGGCGCGAAAGGACGCAGCATCGACGGAAGCCGCGACCAAGGCAGACACCGCTCCCTCCCCCGAAGATTTCGGCCCCATGATGGCCACTGCCGGTGACCCGGCAGACCTGCAGGGCAGCGACTGGCAGTTCGAGCTCAAGTGGGACGGCGTGCGGGCCCTCCTCGTGGCCGACGCGCAGCGCGTCCGCATCTTCAGCCGCAACGGCAACGACGTCACCCGCACCTACCCGGAACTAACGGACCGCTCCTGCTGGCCCGAGCAGCCCTTCGTGGCCGACGGCGAGATTGTGGCCGTCGGCGGGGACGGCCGGCCCGACTTCGGGCTGCTCCAGGGACGCATGAAACTCACCCGGCCTGCTGACGTCGCAAAAGCCCGCACGGCCATCCCCGTCCGGCTGGTTCTCTTCGACCTGCTGTCCGACGGCGGAACGGACCTCCGCCGGCTTCCGCTCAGCAAGCGGCGCGAGCGGCTGGAGGAGTTTTACCGCCCCTCCGGCTGCCCCGTGGACCTCTCGCTCGTGCTGGACGACCGCATCGACCACATCCTCGAGAGCGCGCGCGAGCTGGGCCTCGAGGGGGTCATGGCCAAGCGGACGGACAGCCGCTATGTGAGCGGGCAGCGCACCCGCACCTGGATCAAGCTCAAGATCGAACAGACCCAGGAAGTGGTGGTGGGCGGCTGGCGGCCGGGCAAGGGCGGCCGCCAGGACACCGTTGGATCGCTCCTGGTGGGTATCCCCGACGGCGACAAGCTGCAGTATGTGGGCCGGGTGGGCAGCGGCTTCAGCACCCGCGAACTGGCCGAACTCCGGCAGACGGTGGAGCGGCTGGCCAGGAAAACGTCACCCTTTCGCGACGTCCCCCGCCCCGATGCAGCGGACGCGCACTGGGTGGCGCCGCAACTGGTGGGCGAGGTGACGTACAGCGAGTGGACGGGCCCGGGGCGGCTGCGGCATCCACGGTGGCGCGGCTGGCGGCTGGACAAGGATCCGTCCGAGGTGGTCCGCGAGACCTGAGACGAACGACTGACGCGAAGATTCATCCGCCACGCGAAAATTGCCTGGCGCCCCCAAATAATGGGATCACCAGGCAATTTCCGTGTCGATAGTTGTTTTGTGTGGCGCCGGCGGAAACCGGCCGGGCCTAGGACGAGTGCGGCATCTGCGGCCGGCTTGTGCGGTGCACGGCCGTCACCGCTGCTTCGTGGCCCATCCTCCCCTGTCCGGAGCCGCGCTCCTTCGGGTGCCGGCGCTTCCCGTTGCCGTCCGGCCACGAGTTCTGCCTGGGCATTCCGGTCCCGCCAGTGATAGCCGGTCCGGGCAGGTCCGGAGTGTTCATGGCCGCCGCAAGGTGGTCTGCCAGCTCGGGTTTGATGTGGGTTTCACGGTTGTCAGCCATGTGATCTTCCTTTCCGCAGTGAACTGAAGTGTTGCCCGGCGGCCGGGGCCCCGGGGAACCGCTGGACGTGCCAGCGGAGTTGCGCAGCCGGCCTGCTGCCGGGACATCCCCGGCTCACGATGCGCAGGCCTGAAAGGAACGGCGGGGTGCAGCCGGACGCTGTCCGGGCACACAGGTCCGCCTGCTTAAGAAGAAGGTTTTTCCATTGCTCCACCATAGGCACCGGGCAGCCGCCTGTGAACCCCTTTGCCCGGGGATTTGGACAGGCCGACGGCGGCATGCCGGCAGGGCGGAAATGGCCGCCTTCACGACAGGCACAGGCCATGGCCCCGATCACACTTAAGGTACGGGCGTCCGTCCAAAGGGGCATAAGAGGCGGCTGCGCCGAAAAAGATTTCGTAACCATGGCCACACCAGCGTGTCTTCCCTGCAATGACGCGGGAAAAGGCGGGAAACGTCACCCCGAATCGCGCGCTGAAACAGGCCCAAAGTGGTCGATACTACGGCATTCCGGGGCTGTGCGCCACGGAATTCCCGTAAAATTGAAGGCCTGCCCGGAGCGGGGCAGCTACAAGTCGCAAGCAAATGACCTCCACAGGAGTTGCCCAAATGCCCACAGACCGAAGCATGACCGACTCTTCAGCAGGCGCCAGGAACGCCAGCGGAACAGATCTGGCAGCCCCCAAGGCTGCGAAAAAACCACGGCGGCTGCCGCGCCGCCGGCTTAAGGAATCCGACGTCAACGTGGTGAACCAGCCGATGCTCAAAAAGGCACTCGGCGGAACCATCGTGGGCAACACCATGGAATGGTACGACGTAGGCGTCTTCGGCTACCTCATCACCACCATGGGGCCTGTCTTCCTGCCGGAGTCCGACCCCACCACGCAGACCCTGTTCCTGCTCGGAACCTTCGCTGCCACGTTCATCGCCCGTCCCCTGGGCGGCGTGATCTTCGGCTGGATGGGCGACAAGATGGGCCGGCAGAAGATCCTTGCCGCCACGCTCATGCTGATGGCCGCGAGCACGTTCGCCATCGGCCTGCTTCCCGGCTACGCGCAGATCGGGCTGTGGGCCGCCGGCCTGCTGGTACTGCTCAAGATCGTCCAGGGTTTCTCCACCGGCGGCGAGTATGCCGGCGCCACCACCTTTGTCAGCGAGTACGCCCCGGACAAGCGTCGCGGTTTCTTCGCGAGCTTCCTGGACATGGGCAGCTACCTGGGCTTCGCCCTCGGCGCCGCGCTGGTGTCCGCCCTGCAACTGGGGCTGGGACAGGCCGCCATGGAGGAATGGGGCTGGCGCATCCCGTTCCTGGTTGCCGGTCCGCTGGGCCTGATCGCCGTCTACTTCCGCAGCAAGATCGAGGAGTCCCCGCAGTTCCAGGCCACCCTGGACGCCCAGGAGGACATCGCCAAGAACGCTGCCGCCTCCGATGACGCTGCTGCCAAGGGCCCGGTGGGAATCGTCAAGGCCTACTGGCGCTCCATCATCGTTGCGATGATCCTGGTGGCCGCCGCCAACACGGCAGGCTACGCCTTGACCTCCTACATGCCTACCTACCTCACGGAATCCAAGGGCTACGACGAGGTGCACGGTACCCTGCTGACCATCCCGGTGCTGGTGGTCATGAGCCTCTGCATTCCACTGACGGGCAAGCTGTCCGACCGGATCGGCCGCCGTCCTGTGCTATGGATCGGCGCACTGAGCACCGTCATCCTGGCCGCCCCGGCGTTCATGCTCATCGGCATCGGTGAAGTCTGGTCCACCCTGGCCGGCCTGGCCCTGATCGCCTTCCCGGTGACGTTCTACGTGGCCAACCTGGCCTCGGCCCTGCCTGCGCAGTTCCCCACGTCCAGCCGTTACGGCGCCATGGGTATCGCCTACAACTTCTCCGTGGCCATCTTCGGCGGAACCACACCGTTCATCGTGGCGGCCCTGATCAGCGCCACCGGCAACGACATGATGCCTGCCTACTACCTGATGGGCACCTCGCTGGTGGGCGCCGTGGCCATCTACTTCCTGAAGGAATCCGCCCAGCGTCCGCTCCCGGGCTCCATGCCCAGCGTGGACACCCAGGCCGAGGCCAAGGAACTGGTGGCGACCCAGGACGAGAACCCGCTGATCGACCTGGACGAGCTGCCGTTCGAAACCCAGGACATCCAGGACGCAGTTGCCGCCGGCAAGGATTCCCCGGACAACTCCCAGGACCAGAAGGTTCCTGCCGGGGTTTAGCACCTTCTTGTAGCCCGCGCTTCCACAGGCCCGTCCGGCATGCTTCCTTGGGGGAGGCATGCCGGGCGGGCCTTCGCCGTGCCCGGGCGTCAGGCTGCCGCGCGCCCGGCACCACGCGGATGTCCTTGTATGACCGCCTGCTGCCGGAGGAAATGACTCCCCCGGCACTGGCCCGGGATAATTTCCCGGGAATCAGTAGAAGACAGGCAAGGGAACAGGCGGGGACAACAGGCCATGAAGCGCGTAGCGGAGCAGGTGCGCGCCCTCCACCGGCTGGAACCTGCCAGTAACGACCACCTGGCCGCACTGCGGGTGGCCGCCGGTGTGGCAGTCCCGTCGCTGCTCCTCCTGGCTGCAGGCCGGACGGACCTCATCATGTACGCGGTGTTCGGTGCGCTGACCGGGATGTACGGACGGGCCGAACCACACCAGCTGCGGCTTATCCACCAGGCCCAGGCCGCCCTCGTGCTCCTAAGCGGCGTTACGGTGGGCGTTGTCCTGTCCGTGAACCACCTGCACTCCTGGTGGCTCGTTGCGGTGGAGGCCGTGCTCGCCGGACTGGCGTCCGCCTACTCGGACCGGGTCCGGCTTAAGCCCAATGGCCCGTTCTTTGCCATCCTCGCCCTTGGTGCCTGCGCTTCCGTTCCCATGCTGGTTCCCTGGTACGCCGCGCTGCTGATCGCGGCCGGGTCCGCCGCTTTCTCCATGGTTATCGGTTTCAGCGGCTGGCTCCGCCGCCGCACCTGGCAGCGGGGCGCCTCCCGGAGCCTGCCGGCGGGGGCAGGGCACCGGGAGATGCTCGTCCACGCGGCGCGGTATGTGCTGGCCGTGGGAGCGGCGGGAACCATCGGCGTCCTCAGCGGCAGCGGCCACCCGCACTGGGCGATGGCGGCGGCCGCCGTGCCGCTCGCGGGTGCAGACCTCCCCAGCAGTGTCCGCCGCGGCATCCACCGGATTGTGGGGACGTTCGTGGGGCTGGCGGTCACCGCCGTCGTGATTCTCCCGGAGCCCTGGACACTTACCGGGCTGTTCCCCGGGCAGCAGGCCATCCTGCTGGCCCTGCTGGTGATCCTGTTCCAGTTCACCACCGAGCTGTTCATGGCCCGCCACTACGGCTTCGCCATGGTGTCCTTCACGCCCGTCATCCTGCTGATGACCCAGCTCGCGGCCCCCATGGACCCCGCGCTCCTGATCCTGGAACGCGGCGCGGAGACCCTGGTGGGCGCGCTGGTGGGAATTCTGGTGGTGGTTACGGTGCGCCGGGCTGGAACGCGGAGTTTCGCCGCCCTGCTGGGGCGGGGCCCGCTCGTCCGGCTTCCGCCCCTACTTCGGCTTCCGCGCAGGTCCCGCCACTAGCTTCGCCGGCGCCACCCGCGCCACCGCGGCCACCAGCTTGTACCGCTTGGACGGGATGGACACGGCCCTGCCGCGTTCGTTGTCCGCCAGGGCCTCGCGCACCACGCGGTCCGCGTGCAGCCAGGCCCAGGAGGGGGCCACCGACTTGTCCATTCCCATCCGGTCGTGGAATTCCGTGTGGGTGAACCCGGGGCAGACGGCAGTTACCCTGATGCCCTGCTTGCGGTACGCCAGGTTGGCCCAGCGGCTGAAGCTCACCAGCCATGCCTTCGCCGCGGAGTAGGTGCCGCGCGGCAGGAACGCGGCGATGCTTGCCACGTTGATGATCCTGCCGCTGCGGCGTTCCAGCATGCCTTTCAGTGCGGCATGCGTCAGCACCATGGCGGTTTCGCCGTGCAGTTTCAGGTGCTTCTTCTCCTCCGAGATGCGGTTGTCCTCGAAGTTGTGGAGCAGCCCGATCCCGGCGTTGTTGACCAGGATGCCTACCGGCCGCTCCGGATCGGAGAGGCGTGCGGCGACGGCGGCCACCCCTGCGTCGTCCGTGAGGTCGGCGGGGAGCACCTCAGCCGTAATTCCGTGGCGCCGTTCCAGGCCCGCCGCGGCTTCCTCGAGGCGGGCACGGTTCCGCGCCACCAGGACCAGGTTGGTGCCCTGGGCGGCGAGCTGGCGTGCAAACTCGGCGCCCAGGCCCGCGCTGGCCCCGGTGATGAGTGCTGTGGTTCCGGAGGTTTTAGCCGTCATGCTGCAAGCCTAGCTACATGCCGGGCCATCCTGGACCCGCCCCCAATCGGCCCCAGGCGGCCTTCTTCCCAGGGCGTCCTCAGGCAAAGCGGGCCAGTGGGTTGGCCAGGCGCCCGGCCATCTGCAGTCCGCCCGACGGGTCCGTGAGGTCCAGCATCTGCTGGTTGTTCCGGAGCTGGAGCCGGTTCAGGCAGGACAGCTCGAAGTCCGGAGCGAAGAGGTTGTGGCGGGCAAACTGGTCCGCGAGCTCCGGATGCTGCTCCTGGTACTCCTTCACGGCCGCGGCAGCCGTCCTCCAGAACTCCTCCTGGCCCAGCGTCCCGTCGTCCTCCAGCAGCGCCGCCATGAACCGGAAGATGCAGTCGAAAATGTCCGTGAAAATGGCCAGGACCTTTTCGCCGTCCGGGATGGCGGCCTTGATCCGGGACAGCTCTTCGGGAAGGTCCAGACGGTCCCCCATCAGCACGATTTCCTCGGCGATGTCCTTCATGATGGCCCGCACCGGCACCCCGTCCTGGAGGACCAGGATGACGTTTTCGCCGTGCGGCATGAACGCCAGCTCGTACTTGTACAGGCAGTGCACCAGCGGCACCAGGTACGCCTCGAAGTAGCGGCGCAGCCAGTCTGCGGGGGCCAGCCCGGAGCGTTCAATCAGTGCGGACACCATCGGCAAGCCCTGCGCATCAACGTGCAGGAGCGAAGCCATCGTGGCCAGCTGCTGCCCGTCCCGGAGCAGGGGCAGCGGGCTTTCACGCCACAGCGCGGACAGCATTTTCCGGTAAGGCGACCCGTTGGCCGAACCGGCCTCGTAGTAGCCATTGTGGTAACCCAGGGCAGCGATCTCGCCGATCATGGTGAAGCCCCGCTGCTGCAGGGCGCCGTCCGCCTCGATCAGGTTCCGCAACCAGTCGTTGATGGCCGGCGTGGCCTTCATGTACTGCGGCGACAGCCCGCGCATGAAGCCCATGTTCAGCACGGACATGGCAGTTTTGACGTAGTTCCGGGCCGGGACACTGGTGTTGAAGAACGTCCGGATGGACTGCTGGGCCTGGTACTGGTCTGTCCCCGTCCCCAGGTAGACGATGCGCTGGCTGGCAATTTCGGCCGCGAACGTCACGGTCAGCTTGTTCTCCCACTGCCAGGGGTGGACAGGCATGAAGAAGTACTGCTCCGGATCCAGGCCCTGGAGCTGCAGTTCGCTGGTGAAGTCCGCCGCCAGCGGGCCGAGCTCGGCGTCCAGGTGGGCCCGGTAGTCCAGCCCGGCGCTCGAGGTGAAGACGGCGTGGCTGCGGTGCACGGCGATCCACTCCAGCTGAACCGCCGCCCCGGTTTCCGGGGCGAAGGCGTGGTAGTCGCTGATGCCAAAGCCCAGCCGGCCGTTGTTGGCCACAAAGCAGGGGTGGCCCTCGGTCATGCTCCGCTCGATCGCCTGGAAGTCGGCGGCGGTGTCTTGGCCGCCGGTCACGCCGGCCGCGAGTTCTGCGGCAGACGGCTGGCCGGCCCACTGCTTGTACGCGTAGCTTGCCAGGGTGCTGCTGATTTCCTCCAGGTAGACGGGGAGCATCTGGATGTTGATCCCCAAGGTCTCGTGGAACGCCGTGATGAACCCCAGTACATCCAGCGGCGCTTCCGTGCCGCCTTGGAGGTAGCGGATGGACGCGGCATCGATGGCCCAGTGCTCCAGCTCCAGGACGCGGGCGGTGAACCGGTACTCGTGGAGCCCGTCGCCGCTGTGCACACGGTAGCTGCCGGGCCCCCCGGCCACCGGTTCCGGCGTAAGGATCCGCTCGTGTGAGAACTCGGCGAGCGCCTTGCGCAGCAGGTGCCGGTTGGCCCTGCTCCAGCGCTCCGCATCCAGGTGCGGGGCGGCGTTCATGGTGCCGGCGACGGGGGTGCCGCGGCGGGCGGATGCGAAGGTGTCGAAGTGGACTGTCACAGTGAAGCTCCCTGCGGGACGGGCGTGGAAAGAGTGTCTAGTGCGGCCCTGGCGGCAAGGTAGTCGGCGCGGGTGCAGAAGCTGAGCAGGGCTTCCTTGTCCGGCAGGGTGACCAGCCCGGCAGCCTGGAACCCGAGCCGTTCGTTGAGGGCGTGGATCCTGGTGTTCCGGGCATCCGGTTCCACCACCACGCGCTCCACCTCCGGCCGGTCAAACAGCCGGCCAAGGACGGCATCCATCACTGCCGTGGTGTAGCCGGATTCGGGGTTTCCCGACGGCGGGGCAACCAGCAGGTGCATGCCCACGTCGCCGGGCTGGACGGCGTAGAGGCCGGCCAGCGGCGAGGACGCCGGAAGGTACTCCTCCATCAGGAAGGCGGGGACGCCGCCGTCGAGCCCCAGAAGCGCGTGGTGGTGGCCGCTGGACTGGATTTTGGCGTATTCCGCCACCACGTCCTCCTCACTGGCGGACAGCATTCCCCAGAAGGAGGCGTAGGGCTGGGTCACCCAACTGTGCAGGAGCGGCGCGTCGGCCTTGGCGTCGAGGCAGCGGAACGTGAACCTCATGCCGGCACCTCCGCTCCGGCGGTAGCCGGTGCGGCGGGCGCGCCAGCGGCGGCCGGGGAACCGAACTGCTGGAACGCGATGCTGCGCTCCACTTGGTACACCTCGCGGCCGGTGATCTCCCGCAGGATGCAGGAGTTGCGGTAGGCACCCATGCCCAGGTCCGGGGTGACGAAGCCGTGGGTGTGGAGTTCGGCGTTCTGGACGAAGATCTCGCCCGGCTCGACGCCGGTGCTGTAGTTCCGGTCCACCGCGAACCTGCCGGCGCTGTCCCGGGCTATCCGGTCCTGCACACCGGCCAGGAACGCCGGCTCCCGGTAGCCGTAGCCGGTGGCAAACACCACGGCTTCACTGTCCAGCGTGTAGGAGGTGCCCTGTTCGCCGTGGCGGAACTGCAGGGTGTGGGTGCCGGCGGCCGGGTCCCACTGCGCGCCGGTCAGTGTGGAATGGGTCAGCAGCTGGCTATTGACAATGCCGGACAGGCTCTTGGCGTAGAGCAGGTCGTAGATCGCATCGATCAGGTCCGAGTTGATCCCCTTGTAGAGGTTCTTCTGCGTCTTGTTGAGGTGGTCCCGGCGCTCCTGCGGCAGTCCGTGGAAGTAGTCCACGTACTCGGGCGAGGTCATCTCCAGGGTCAGCTTGGTGTACTCCAGCGGGAAGAACCGGCCGGAGCGGGTCACCCAGTTCAGCTGGTAGCCGTGGACGTCGGCTTCCTGCAGGAGCTCGTAATAGATCTCGGCGGCACTCTGGCCGCTGCCCAGGACGGTGATGCTGCGACGCTGCTGCAACTCGGCTTTCCGGGCCAGGTAGTCGGCATTGTGGAAGGCCACTCCCCCGCTCCCGTCCGTCGCGCCGGCAACGATGCCGGCACCGGCTTCCGGCACGTAAGGGGAGGTGCCGGTTCCCAGCACCAGCCGCCGGGCGTAAAGCACCTCAGGCCCACCGGGACCGGAGACGGCCAGGCGGTACAGGCCGCCGTCGTACTCCGTATCCAGCACAACCGTGCCAAAACGGACGGAAGCCAGTTGGCCCGCCACCCACTGGCAGTACTGGTTGTACTCGGCGCGCAGGGGGTAGAAGTTTTCCCGGATGTAGAAGCGGTACAGCCGGCCCGTCTGCTTCAGGAAGTTCAGGAACGAATAGGGCGAGGTGGGGTCCGCCAGGGTGACGAGGTCCGCCATGAAGGGTACTTGGAGGTGGGCGGGCTCCAGCATCATCCCGGGGTGCCAGTCAAAGGACTCGCGCTGCTCCAGGAAGATGCCCTCCACCCCTTCCACGGGCTCGGTGAGGGCGGCGAGGCCCAGGTTGAAGGGCCCGACGCCGATGGCGGCAAAGTCGTAGATCCTGTGGTTGTCCTGGGTGCTCATGCGGATACCTCGCTCTGCAGCAGTCCGGCGCCGGTGGTGCGGAGGAGGCCGATGATCTCGGCGATGTCCTCGAGCGTTGCCTCGGCGTTGAGGAGGGTGAATTTCAGGTAGTGCCGGCCCCCCACTTTGGTGCCGGCAACCACTGCCTGGCCGGATGCGAACACGGCGGCGCGGATGGCGGGGTTGATGGCGTCGGCGGCGTCCTCGGACAGGCGTTCCCCGCTGCCCAGCACCGGGCGGTAGCGGAACACCAGGGTGCTGAGCTGCGGCGCTGCAGCGAGCTCGAAGTCGTCGTCGGCCTCGAGGAGGGAGCCCACTCGGGCGGCGAGGTCGATCGCCTCGTCGAACAATGCCCCGACGGCGTCCGCACCCATGATCCGCAGGGTGAGCCACAGCTTGAGCGCGTCGAACCGGCGGGTGGTTTGGATGCTCTTGTCCACCTGGTTGGGGATGTCGGCCAGGGCAGCGCTCTCCGGGTTCAGATAGTCGGCGTAGTAGGTGATGTGGCGCAGCATGGCGGACTCGCGGACCAGGAGGGCGCTGGAGCTGACCGGCTGGAAGAAGGTCTTGTGGAAGTCCACGGTGACAGAATCCGCGAGGCGGGTGCCGTCCAGCCGGTGCCGGTAGCGCCCGGACACCATGAGTCCGCCGCCGTACGCGGCGTCGATGTGGAACCAGGCCCCGTAGGCCTTGGCGAGGGCGGCGAGGTCTGCGAGCGGGTCCACGGCGCCGAAGTCCGTAGTCCCTGCGGTGGCTACTACCGCCATGGCGGTCAGGCCCGCGCGGCTTGCTTCCGCCATGGCCTCGGCGAGGGCCGCAGGGTCTATCCTGTGGTCCGGGGTGCAGGGGATGCTGATGACGGCGTCGAAGCCGAGGCCCAGCATGGAGGCCGACTTCTGGATGCTGAAGTGACTGTCCGCCGAGGTGAAGATCCGCAGGGTATCCAGCAGGGCAGGGAGGCGGAGGCCGCTGCGGGCGGGATCCTGCCGGAGCCCCGCCACGGCGTGGTTCCGCGCGATCAGCAGCGCCTGGAGGTTGGACTGGCTGCCCCCGGAGGTGAAGATGCCGTCCGCGTTGTCGCCCAGGTGCAGTCGCTCCGCTGTCCAGTCGATAAGGCGGCGTTCGATCATGGTGGCGCCCGCGCTCTGGTCCCACGTGTCCAGTGAAGAGTTCACCGCGGACAGGATGGCCTCGCCCACCAAAGCGGGAATCACCACTGGGCAGTTGAGGTGGGCGGCGTACTTGGCGTCGTGGAAGTAGATGGCGTCCCGGAGGTAGACGGATTCGAGTTCCTGGAGCGCGGCCGCGGTGTCCGGCAGTGGGGCATCCAGATCCACGGCGCCCACGCGGGCCTTCATTTCCGAAGGCCCGACGCCGGTGAACGGCGTGGTGGTGCGCTCCAGCTTGGTGGCCACCGCGGTGACGCCCTGCAGTACCTGCGCCACGTAGCGCGGCGAGTTCCGTGCATTGAACAGATGGTTGGTTGCCCCCAGGGCGAGCTCCACCCGGGAGCCGAAGTCCTGCCCCGGCGGCTCGGGTTTTGTGTCCACACCGCTGCTGCGGTGGTCATCCACGGGTAACTCGTCAAGGCGGGGCATCAGCGACACTCGTCTTCCTTCGGTCAGGAGCTGGGGAATTACAGAGGTAAGCCTTACTTAGGTAACCCTTTTAATCAAACTTTTGTGCTCTATTTCGCTCGCGTCGCGAAATCCCGGGCTTTTTGAGACCTCCCAGCCGTCATTGACTGGCGCGTGGCGCAGGAGTTGAAGCACAATGCCCCACCCGGAGCCAGGAGGCGGCCACAGCGCAGACACAGCTATGGTGGACTTACCAGCAGCACTGAACGCTGCGTTTCGATCTGGGGGAACAATGGAACAGGTACCGGCGCACGCGATCGGGTTTCGGGAAGTGGACCGGGACGGGAATCCCATTCCTGAGGACAACGAACAGGCGGCCCGGCACCCGGAGGGCAGCAGCATGCTTGCCTTCAACCCCTTCATTGCCGCCCTCTGGCTCCTCACTGCCGTGCTCATAGGCGGCGGAACATGGATTTTCGCCAACGCGGACACCTTCGTGGGCCCTGGCAGCGGCGGGATGCCGGCGCAGTTCCTGGTGTTTACCTTTACGCCCTATGCGGTCTTCGCCGGGATTGCAGCACTCATCAGCCTGCTGCTCTGGCATGCGCTGCAGTGGCAGCGCAAGCGGGCGTAGGAAGCAGCTCGTGAACGACGCGGTGGCCGGAAAGCGACCTCCTGGCGCTGTGTCGCGGACCACAACGGATTTGCCCGTTTATTAGTAAGCATGCTTAGGTAATGGTTGTAAATGAACCTCCGCAAGCAGTTCGCGGCGGGGCTGCCCACGCTGGCGGCCTCGTGAAGAAGCCCAAGGATGAACATGATGGCCACCGCTACCGAAGATCAGTTGACGGCGTTTGGGGAACGCCCAGCGGGAGAAGCATCTCCCGCTGAAACGACCCAGACGCTGGATATGGGGCTGCTGGTCACACTCAACTCGCGCATGCACTGCCGCATGCCCATGCAGCGGATCGATCCCGCCGAGCTTCCCGTCCACCAGCCCGTCCATGTGGACGGGACCGGTATCGTTCCGGTCGGCATGGCCGCCGGCAGTGACACGGTAGTGAGCTACCGCTGCGCCTGTGGTTTCACGATGGATGACCCTGCCTCCAGCCTCGTGGTCACCCCGCAGGCCCTCGCCAGCTAAGCACCGCGGCTGGAGCCGCGCCCGTCTTTAGTGGCTGTAGGCCCGCGCCGCCGCCACGGCTTGCCGCGTATCCGCCAGCACCAGGTCAGCATTGATGGCAGAAGCGGCACGTAACCCGGCAGCCGCCGCCGTCATCACCTGCGCTGAAACGTCCGTGGCATTGCCGGCAGCCCACACTCCGGGACAGGAGGTCAGTCCTGAGTCGTCCGCCTGCAGGCGGCTGCCTTCCCCCTCGTCCAGACCGCAGGGTTCCAGCCCCAGGCGCTGGAGCATGTTCGCCTTGCTTACGGCTGCCGGACTGACAGCCAGCACGTCCAGCGGCCGTACCCTCCCGTCGTCAAGAGTCAGCCCGGCCAGTTTGTCTGCCTGGACATCCAGTCCACTTACTACGCCGTCAACTACCCGGACGGAACGGGCACGCAACTGTTCCTGCTCATCAGGGCTGAGCGTAAGCGCGCCGTTCAGGAAGAGGGTTACGTCCTGGCTCCATTGCCGGAAGGTCAGCGCCTCCGGGACAGAATTGGAGTCCGCCGCCAGGACGCCAATCCGCTGATCCCGGATCTCCCAGCCGTGGCAGTAGGGGCAGTACAGGACATCCCGCCCCCAGCGTTCTGCCAGCCCGGGAATTTCAGGCAACTCGTCAGTGATCCCGGAGGCGATCAGGAGCCGGCGGGCAGTCAGGGTTGCGCCTTCCCGGAGCGAGAGGACAAAATTTCCGCCCTGGCGGCGTGCCGACACTACGAATCCCCGGCGGGCGGTCCCGCCGAACCGTGCCAGCTCGTCCCGGCCCGCAGACACCAGGTCCTGCGGGCTCATGCCTTCACGGCTCAGGAAACCGTGCACCCCGGCTGCCCTCAGGTTCCGCTGTTCGCCGGCGTCGATCACCACCACAGAGCGCAAGGCCCTGGCGAGGGCAACGCCCGCGCTCAACCCGGCCGGTCCCCCTCCTATGACTGCAACATCGAACAATGCTTCCGGATGAGCCATGGTGTCCTTCCGCCTTGCTTTTACGGCCTTTTCTACCGGTCAAGTACCCGGTGCAGTGGAACCATAACGGCGTGGGCGGTGGGGCTCTTCAGGATGAAGCCATGCGGCTACCCCTCCGGCCAGTCAACAAACTGTTCGTAGCCCTCGTGCTTGCGCAGGTAGCCGGAAATGAACGGGCAGTGCGGAATGATGCGTTTGCCCGTAGCCACGACGTCGTCCAGGGCAAAGTGGGCCAGCACCTTGCCCAGGCCACGTCCCTCGAAGTCAGAACTGGTTTCGGTGTGGGTGAAATCGATGTGTCCGGGCAGGTCCCGGAAGAACGACTGCACGGCCAGTTTGCCCCCCACCAGCAGCTCGTAGCGGTGCTGCCCATCGTTGCGCCGCAGGGTGACGTCGGGGGTGAACCTATCCTCGGTGGACATCGTGTTCTCGGTCATGGTTCGACACTGGCACTACTTCACCCCGCTGGCAATGCCAGAGCAACAGCATTAGGGCAGCGGCGAAGCAGGCTGCGCCAGAACCCAGCAGCCCCAGCGAGAGGCCGCTGAAGGCCACGGCCCCGACTGGAAGGAAGACCACGACGACGGCGACCGCCACCCGGGCGGGCCGGCAGCGGGTGCCGGGAACCGTCGTCGGACGTTCCTCCAGGCGGCCAAAGGCCAGCACGGCGGCTCCCAGCAGGAGGATCAGCGCCAAGAGGACCAGGGGCCTTGCCCACCACCACTCCGCCGTGCTTGAAGCGGGTTTGGGCAACGGAGTGAGGAGCAGCAGCCCTGACATTCCGACCAGCAGGGGAAGGTGCCACAGATACACCGTGAGGGAGCGGCTTCCCGCGGCCGTCATGAGCCTGCTGACCCACCGCACCGAGCACACCGGGACCAGCACCGGCCGCGCCAGCTCAAGGAGGGCCGCCTGCGAGATGCCCAGCAGGAGCAGGCAGAGGTTGGGCGGGTTGAGGTTGACCAGCATATTGCCCGGATACAGTCCCACACCCGTCACGGCACCGAGGACCAGGTTGGCCCCCACGGCAAGGGCAAGCAGCCCGGAACGCGACATCCTGGACCAGTGGCCGTCGGCCAGAAGGAACCCCACCTGCTGTACGGCGCACCACAGGAACACCAGATTGGCGTGCGCCAGACCGGGAAGCGTCCCGCGGAGGCAGTCAACCGCTATCACCAGCGCAACCAGCGCTCCGAAAGTGAGCCAGGGGGCGCGGCGGTGCAGGGCGGCCAGGAGCGGGATGTTCAGCTGGGCCGCAAGGTAGGCGGCCAGGAACCACAGGGGCATCCCTGCGCCGGTCGCCATCAGCTGGAGCACCTGCGGATGCACACCCAGCAGCCCTGCCGCGCCCAGGCCTCCGAACATCACCGCCAGCAGCGCGGTGGCGGGGCGTACCAGGCGCAGGAGCCTCGCCCGGACAAACTGGGACGCCGTTCCACCGCCCTTGCTGAGCCGCCGCCAGGACTGCAGGCCGGTGATGCCGCCGGTGACGAAAAACAGCGGCATGACCATGAAGATCCAGATGACCGGAACAAACCAGTCCTGCTCGGCGACCGTGTTTTGCGTGGTCACCGTGCCGTCGGCATGCAGGACAGGGCTCATCATCATGCAGTGGCCCACCACCACCAGGACCAGGCAGACGAAGCGCACAAGGTCGATGACGGCGTCGCGGCCCTCCGCCGCAACCGGCCGGAAACCCCTAGCGTGCCTCATTGTGCCGCCCATTACCGGGCCCGCGGAATCCTGACGCTGGTCACAGCACCATTCTGCTCCTGTTGCGGTTGGTGTTGAAGGTGCGAATGGGCTTGGGGTGTGACGGGCCGGGCCCCGGGCTAGGCCAACAGTCCGAACAGGCCGAGGACGACGGCGACCAACGGCAAGGTCCCCTGGGTCGCGGCGGCCCGAAGGTACTTCCGGCCGGTCGAGACCAGGACCAGGGCAGCCAGCAGCATGGAGCTGCAGCCGGCGAAAATCAGGGTCCAGCCCGCCACGGACTGCGCCGAGCCTTCGGACCCCAGCGCAACGCAGGCTATGCCGATGAGAGTCCCGGCAGCCAGGAACAGGTTGTAGAAACCCTGGTTGAAGGCAAGCGGCCTGGTGGTCTCGGCGTCGGCCTGTGATGCCACGCCGAAACGCTTCCACGTGGCCGGCCGGGTCCACGTCAGCGACTCCATCGTGAAGATGAAGACGTGGAGCGCCGCCGCCAGGAAGGCGAAAAGGAGGGAGGCCGCGATCATTGCTCGATCCTAGCCTGCGGCGAACTCCCTGGCCGTC
Source organism: Arthrobacter sp. K410C (assembly GCF_059090105.1). Taxonomy (NCBI): domain Bacteria; kingdom Bacillati; phylum Actinomycetota; class Actinomycetes; order Micrococcales; family Micrococcaceae; genus Arthrobacter; species Arthrobacter sp. K410C. Next base: position 159,759 of record NZ_JBNHFJ010000008.1, on the reverse strand, counting down.
CCGGCAGCAGACGCTGGACGACTTGAAAACCCTGGTGCTGGGCAGCACGTAGCTTGCACAGGGCCAATGTGTTGAAGGCCGGAAGTCCGTATCCGGAAGGAACTCTTGCGTCAGCTTCACAGTGATGGCCCCTGACCGCACGTGCGGATAAGGGCTGGTCAAGGCTCCGGAAGTCCTACTAGTCTTCAAGGACGGCCCGCAACCGGGAGCAACGATGATCACGAGGAGCGAAGTTGTCCAACCACACGTACAGCATTTCTGAAATTGTCGGCACGTCGGATCAGGGTGTGGACGACGCCGTCCGGAACGGGATCGCCAAGGCCTCCCAGTCGCTGCGGAACCTTGACTGGTTCGAGGTGAAGGAGATCCGCGGGCACCTGGAGGAAGGCAAGATCGCGGACTGGCAGGTCACCATGAAGATCGGCTTCCGCCTCGAGGAACACTAAATCCCCGCGACTGGCCCGCAGCGGCGTACCTAAACCAATGGGTTTAGTCGCCAGCTGCGGGCCAGTCCGCGTTTAAGGTGGCCCTAGTTGGCGGAGGCGATGTCCGAAGGACGCCGCCGCCACACCGTCGGGACGCCGTCGAACGCCGGGAACACATGCCCTTCGAAGAAGGAAAGCACGGTGTGGGGATCGTGGTCGGGGCTCCACAATCCGGATACCGGGCAGTGCGAGCCGGTGGCGGTGGACGAGGCGTTGCCGGCGTTACCTGCCTGGCGTTCCTTCAGCAGGGCGATGCGTTTCATCTTTGAGACCATCCTTGGTGGGCGAAGAGCTTGTTCCTCCAGCCTAGGAACAGCACCCCACCCCACCAATGGGCGGCTGGCCAGAATTGCCGCCCTGCTCTGGACAAACGTACAGCCGTCCGACGGCCCTACCCTTCGCCCGTCTCGCGTGGTGCCGCGACGGCGTCACTTTCCTCCCGCTGCGGCCCCGCTCCGGGCGCACCGAGGCTGCCCAGCAGGGCAAGCGAGTCCGACGCCGGCGAGCCGGGCCGGGCGGAATAGACCCTCAGCGTCTGGTCGGGGTCGTCGGGCAGGGCGAGGTTTTCAAAGTTCAGTTCCAGGTCCCCCACGGCCGGGTGGTGGAGCCGGACGGTTCCCGCCGCCCTCGTCGCCACCCGGTGTCCCGCCCACCAGTGCCGGAAATGCTCGCTGTGCACGGCGAGCTCGCCCACCAGCTGGCTGGCCTGGGGATCGTTGGGGTGCCGCCCCACGTCCAGCCGGAGCGCTCCCGTTGCCTCCGCCGCCACCGTCTTCCAATCCCGGAACAGTTCCCGGGCCGCGGGATCAAGGATTAGCCAGCGGGTGAGGTTGCGCTCGGCGGCCGGAAGGGCTGGGAAATCAGTGAAGAGCAGGAATGCCATCCGGTTCCCGGCCAGGACGTCGCTGCGCCGCCCCAGGACCATGGCGGGTACGTCCCCCAAAGCCTCGAGGAGGTGCCGGAGCGCCGGCCGGACGCCCTGCACAGCGGACCCGGACGTCCGGGGTGTTGCGGCACAGTTCTCCAGCAGATCCAGCATGTGCTCGTGTTCACTGCTGTCCAGCCGCAGCGCCCGGGAAACGGCGTCGAGGACCGTCCGTGAGGGGTGGATGTTGCGGCCCTGCTCCAGCCGGACGTAATAGTCAGTGCTGACTCCGGCCAATCGCGCCACTTCCTCACGCCGTAGCCCGGGAACCCTTCGCGCCCCTGGAGTGGAACCGGCTCCGGCCACTTCCGGACTCAACCGTGACCGCATGGCTTTGAGGAATTTTCCGAATTCGGCGCTTTGACCCATGGTGACCATTGTGCCCGGCGTTCCCCGCGCCTTCTACAACGAAAGGTAGGACTGGCAGTCCTAGGAAAAAGAGGATCATCCTTAGCTGCTGACTTGAGGGCAAAAAATGCATAGGCTCAGACCAGAGCCAGCGGAAACCGCTTTCTCTGGTCGAGCAAACGGCATCCCTTTCCAGCATTCGCACCAGCACCTGCAAGGAGCACCAATGTCAGAGCTGACACTGAACAACGGCGTCACCATCCCCCAGCTTGGCTTCGGCGTATTCCAAGTCCCGCCGGAAGACACGCAGCGGACCATCGAGGACGCACTGGAGGCCGGCTACCGCCATATCGACACTGCCGCCGCCTACCAGAACGAGGCGGGCGTCAGCGCTGCCATTGCGGCCACCGGCATCGCCCGCGAGGACATCTTTATCACCACCAAGCTGCGCAACGGCGAGCAGGGCCGTGCCCAGGAGGCCTTCCAGAACAGCCGCAAGGCGCTGGACCTGGACTACATCGACCTCTACCTCATCCACTGGCCTGTCCCCTCCCAGGGCCTCTACGTCCAGGCCTGGAAGGAGATGGAGCGGCTCTACGAGAACAACGAGATCCGGGCCATCGGCGTCTCCAATTTCCTTTCGGAGCACCTGGACACCCTGCTCGACTCAGCCGAAACCGTCCCCGCCGTCAACCAAATTGAGCTGCACCCCAGCTACCAACAGGCAGAGCTCGCCGGGAAGTGCCGGAGCCTGGGGATCGAGGTGGAGGCGTACAGTCCGTTGGGACGGGGCGCGGACCTCAACGGAAACGCCGTCACCTCCATCGCCAACGCCCACAACGCGACCACCGCCCAGGTGGTGCTCGCCTGGCACCTGGCGGCCGGCAACATCGTGATCCCCAAGTCGGTGGATCCCGGACGCATCCGGGAAAACTTCGCCGCCTCGTCCCTCACGCTCTCCAACGACGAACTCTCCGCCATCAGCGCCCTCGAGTCGGGCGCCCGCCAGGGTTCCGATCCCGCCGTCGCATCCTTCACCCAGCTCTAGCCGAGTTGTGGCAGGCCCAACCGCCGCAACAGAGTCGCTCAAACGCTGAAAGGACTTTCCATGGAATACACCCACCTGGGCCGGTCCGGCCTCAAGGTCTCCCGCCTCTGCCTTGGCACCATGAACTTCGGGCCGCAAACGGAGGAATCCGATGCTCACAGCATCATGGACTCCGCCCATGAGAACGGCATCAACTTCTTCGACACCGCCAACGTCTACGGCGGCGCGGGGCACCGCGGCTGGACCGAGGAGATTATCGGGCGCTGGTTCGCCAAGGGCGGCGAGCGCCGCGAACACACGGTGCTGGCCACCAAGCTCTACGGCACTATGACGGACCGGCCGAATGAGTCCAGGCTGTCCGCCCTCAATATCCGCCGCGCCCTGGACGCGAGCCTCAAGCGGCTGCAGACGGATTACATCGACGTCTACCAGTTCCACCACATCGACCGGGATACCCCCTGGGACGAAATTTGGCAGGCCATTGAAGTGGCAGTCCAGCAGGGCAAGATCCTCTATTCCGGCAGCAGCAACTTCGCCGGCTGGCATATTGCCCAAGCGCAGGAGGCCGCGCGGCGCCGGAACTACACCGGCCTGGTCAGCGAGCAATCCATCTACAACCTGTTCATGCGGCAGGTGGAGCTGGAGGTCATCCCCGCCGCACAGGAGTACGGGCTGGGGCTTATCCCGTGGTCACCCCTCCAAGGCGGGCTCCTGGGCGGGGTGCTGAAGAAGGAGCGCGACGGCGTCCGGCGCACCGAGGGACGTGCGGCCGAAACCCTGAAGAAGCACGAAGACCAGATCCGGCAATACGAGGACTTTGCGGATGAGCTGGGCCACGAGCCCGGCGACGTCGCCCTGGCATGGCTCCTCCACCAGCCGGCTGTGACGGCCCCGATCGTGGGCCCGCGCACCCAGGAGCAGCTGGATGCCGCCATCCGGGCTCTTGACGTCACCCTGGATGCCGACGCCCTGAAGCAACTGGATGCCATCTTCCCGGGCCATCGGACAGCCCCGGAGGATTACGCGTGGTGATCCCACATCCTGAAGCCGGGCCGGCGGCGCCGCGGAGCATCCTGTTCATCGGCGGCACCGGGGTGATCAGCACGGCGGCAGCGGAACGCGCCGTCGGGCTGGGCCACCGGCTCACCATCCTCAACCGGGGCCGCACCACCAGGCCGGTTCCGGAGGGGGCGGAGATCCTGCACGCGGACATCCGGGACCAACAGGCCGTCCGGGAGGTGCTGGGCGGGCGGGAGTTCGACGCCATTGCCGACTTCATCACCTACACCCCGGAGCAGGCGCAGGCGGGCCTGGACCTGTTCCGGGGCAGGACCGGGCAGTACGTCTTCATCAGCTCCGCGTCCGCGTACCAGAAACCACCTACCCGGCTGCCGATCCTTGAGTCCACGCCGCTGAAAAACCCCTTCTGGCAGTACTCCCGGGACAAGATCGCCTGCGAAGAACTGCTGTTCCGCGCCTACCGGGACGACGATTTTCCACTGACAGTGGTCCGTCCTTCCCACACCTACGACCGGACCAAAATCGCCATGGTGGGCGGCTGGACGGACATCCACCGGATGCGCGCCGGCCTGCCCGTCATGGTGCACGGAGACGGCACCTCGCTCTGGACACTGACCCACAGCCGGGACTTCGCCCAGGCCTTCGTCGGCCTTCTCGGCCTGCCCCAGGCGGTGGGTGAGAGCTACACCATCACGTCCGACGAGTACCTGCCCTGGAACCAGATCTACCAGCTTTTCGCCAGGGCCGCGGGCCTCGCGGAGCCGGAACTTGTCCACGTGGCATCGGAGACCATCGCCACACACAACCCCGAGATCGGCGCCAACCTGCTGGGCGACCGCTCCCACTCAGTCATCTTTGACAACACCAAAATCAAGGCCCTCGTCCCGGACTACACGGCCACGATTCCCTTCGCCGACGGCGCCCGGGAGATCGTGCAATGGCATGACTCCCACCCGGAACTGCAGGTGGTGGACCAGGCCTACATGGAGCTCACGGACAAGCTCACGGCCTGGGCGCGCAGCGGCGCGTAGCCGTGAGTAGCCCTCGCCCCAGGCGCCAGGCTCCAAACACCAGGAACATCGGGCGGCCCCTCGCACCTATTCAGTGAGGGGGCGGCCCACTCCTTCTCTACAACGTTCTAAATAGCGTGCTTCGGACGCGATTTCAAGGCTTGTTTTACCCACACCCCCTACCCTAGGTTACTGGGGAAGCGTTTTCCCGATCCAAAAATGAAAGGATTCACCGATGAATCCCACCAAGACAAGCCTGCGCCTGCTGTCCGTCGGCGCCCTCGGCGTGGCCCTGACATTCGGCTGCCTCGCAGCCCCGGCCTCCGCCGTCGTCCCCTCCCCCAAGTCCGGCAACCCAGCCGTCCAGTTGGACCACCTGGATCGCGGACTGGTGGCCGCGGGCACGTCCGAGGGCGTCTTCCTCAGCTGGCGGCTGCTGGGCCACGAAGCCACCGGTTCCTCCGACACGGGCGTCACCGGCACCGACTTCAACGTGTACCGGGACGGCCAGAAGCTGGCCACGGTCACGGACAGCACCAACTACCTGGACACCTCCGGGACCGCCGCCTCGAAGTACCAGGTGCGCGCCGTCGTCGAGGGCGTTGAACTGGACGAAAGCGCCACCGCCACCTCCTGGGGCGGAACCTTCAAGGACATTCCGCTGAAGAAGCCGGCCGACGGCGTGACCCCGGCGGGACAGGCCTACACTTACTCCGCCAACGACGCATCGGTGGCCGACGTTGACGGCGACGGCCAATACGAGTTCATCGTGAAGTGGGACCCCAACAACTCCAAAGACGTCTCGCAGGTGGGTTACACCGGCAACACCTACGTGGACACCTACAAGGCGGACGGCACCCTCCTGCACCGGATCGACCTGGGCGTCAACATCCGCTCTGGCGCGCACTACACGCAGCTGCTCGTCAACGACTTCGACGGCGACGGCCGCGCAGAGATGATGATGAAGACGGCGCCGGGGACAAAGAGCGCCAACTACAACGCGGACGGCAGCGTCGCGTCCCAGCAGTTCATCACCCTCCTGCAGTCGGACATCGAAGCAGGCTACGCCAACACGGACGACTACCGGATGAGCGCCGCGGACTACTACCACCACGTGGTGGAGATGTTCCAGGGCTGGCGCGAGCACCCAGAGGTGAAGGCCGGCAACTGGCCCGCCACCCTCGAGGAAGCCTTCGGCATCGCGCCGAAGTACCAGTACCCGCTGTCCACATCCGATGCCAAGGCGTTGGCCGACTACTTCATGGACGTTTACGCACCCTCCCGCAGCGGACGTAACAACCTGCGGGCCTTCGAGGGCTTCATCCTCTCCGGCCCGGAATACCTCACCGTTTTCGAGGGCGCAACCGGCAAGGAGCTGAAGACGGTGGCCTACGAGCCGGGCCGGCACGACGACGGCCTGATGTGGGGCGACTACGCCATGGCCCGTATCGAGCCGGGCAACCGCGTGGACCGGTTCCTGGCCGGCGTCGCTTACCTGGACGGGCAGAAGCCCGCAGCGGTCTTCGCCCGCGGCTACTACACCCGTACCACCCTGGCCACCTACACCTGGGACGGCACCAACCTCTCCCCGGTCTGGAACCTCGACTCGGGCTGGGCGCCCATGACCAACCCGTTCAATGACTCCCCGCACGGCCGCGACGGCACCGACCCCCAGTACGGCAAGCTCACCACGCAGGGCTTCCACTCGCTGAGCGCCTCGGACGTGGACGGCGACGGCAAGCAGGAGATCGTCTACGGTTCCGCGACGATCGACGACGACGGCTCGGTCCTGTACAGCTCGTTCGACACCATGCCGCAGGGCAGCGCAACGCCAGGCGAAGAGGCGCGGCTGGGCCACGGCGACGCCATGCACGTGACGGACATCGACCCCCACCGGCCCGGCAAGGAAATCTTCACCGTGCACGAGGGCGGCACCTGGGCACCCTACGGCTACGCCATGCGGGATGCCGGCACCGGCGAGGTGCTGTTCGGAGCCTACTCCGGCAAGGACACCGGCCGGGGCATGATCGGCGACGTGGACCCCGCCGTGCCCGGCATCGAGAACTGGGCCATCGGCATGCAGTCCGCCAACGGCGACAAGCTCTCCACGTCCCAGCCCGGCACCAACATGAGCATCAAGTGGGCAGCGGACATGACCACGCAGATCATCAACGGCTCCGGCGACCAGACCCCCAGCATTGATGACTGGAAGCGCGGCCGGCTGCTGACCGCGGAGGGAACGCGCACCAACAACGGCACCAAGGGAACACCCAGCCTGGTGGCGGACGTGGTGGGTGACTGGCGGGAGGAGATGCTCGTCCGGACCGCGGACAGCACCGCCCTGAGGATGTACATCAGCACCGAAGTGACCAACCACAAGCTGTACACGCTGATGCACGATCCGCAGTACCGTGCAGAGGTTGCCCGGCAGAACACCACGTACAACCAGCCCTCCTACACCGACTTCTACCTCGCCTCCGACATGGAGTTTGGTGATGTGCCGCTGCGCGCCGCCTGGCTTCCGGGCAGTGTGACGGCGCTGCAGCACGCACTGGAGGACTTGACGGAGTCGAAGGATGTCGCCGGCCCGGTGGCAAGCCAGCTCACGGAAAACGTGCGGCAGGCAGCGAAGGCCGTTGAGGACGGCGACCCGGAGAAGGCTGCGCGGACGCTTGAGCGGTTCGTGGACTTCCTTGCCCAGCAGAAGGGCCCGGACAAGGTTTCAGACACCGCCCGGACCGTGCTGAACTACAACGCAGGGAATATTCTCCGGGCCTTTGAGAGCTAGGACGGCACCCGACGGGAGAGACTGTTCTCATGACACTTGCACCGCTCATCAAACTCAATGACGGCTACTCCATCCCGCAGGTAGGTCTTGGCACTTGGCCGCTGGACGACGATCAGGCCGCTGCCGCCGTCGTCCAGGCCGTGGAAGCCGGGTACCGGCACATCGATACGGCCGTGAAATACGGCAACGAGCAAGGGGTGGGGAACGGCATCCGTGCCTCCGGCGTGGACCGGAGCGAGCTATTCATCACCACCAAGCTCGACGGCCAGTTCCAGGGGAACGACAGGGCGGTGGAAGGGCTGGAGGGGTCGCTGAAGCGGTTGGGACTGGACTACGTGGACCTCCTGCTGATCCACTGGCCGCTGCCGGCCCGGGATGAGTACATCTCCACGTGGAAGACGTTTGAGCGGCTCCGGGCGGAAGGAAAGGTGCGCTCCATTGGAGTGTCCAATTTCAAGCCTGCCCATTTGGAGCGGTTGATGGCAGAAACTGACGTGGTTCCTGCCGTCAACCAGATCCAGCTGACGCCGACGGTGACCCGGACCGCTGAGCGAGAGTTCCACCAGAAGCACGGAATTGTCACCGAATCCTACAGCCCGCTGGGCGGGTCCGGGGCGGCCCTGCTGGACGCGCCCATCCTCACCCAGTTGGCCGAAAAGCATGGCAAAACGCCCGGCCAACTGGTGCTGCGGTGGCACATTCAACACGGACTGGTAACGATTCCGAAAACAGCGAATCCGGACCGGATGAGGGAGAATCTGGACATCTTCGATTTCGCCCTTGATCCGCAGGATCTAGCGGAATTGGCCATCCTGGACGAGGGGCCCGGGGCTGGCAACGATTCAGACGTCACAGGGCACTAAAACAGCCCTGAAATGCACTTTTTCTCTCTTCCGGGGTTGGCAAACAGATAGTAAGCATGATTACTATTGAGTCAGAAGGATGAAGTGCTTCCGGGATCCGGAGGCCTCCTTTACTTAGGAAGAGGAACGAAAAATGGGATTTATTGCATTTCTGATTCTCGGACTTATTGCTGGTGCGATCGCTAAGGCGATCCTTCCGGGCCGACAGGGTGGCGGCTGGCTCATCACCCTGGTTCTGGGCGTCGTAGGAGCACTCCTCGGCGGCTGGATCGGCGGCATGGTCTTCGGCACCGGGCTGCAGGAGTTCTTCTCGCTGCAGACGTGGCTGCTGGCCATCGGCGGCGCTCTTATCGTGCTGCTTGTCTACGGCATGATCACCAAGCGCAGCGTGCGCGGCTAACCTAGCCCGCAAGCCAGGAAACCGGCCCGGGGACACAATCCCCCGGGCCGGTTTTCATATTCCCGGCCATGGGCCTTCCGGCCGACCGGAATAGAAAACCTTCTCACGGAGCAGGAGTTCATCGTGAAAAACAAGCTTCTTTTGGGTATTGGAATTGCCACCGGGTACGTCCTTGGATCCCGGTCCGGGCGCGCTGCGTACGACAAACTCAAGGCACGCGCCGCAGGAATCTGGGACAGCAAGCCTGTCCAGGACAAGGTTCACGTTGCCACGGATGCCATCAAAGAAAAGGCACCGGAAGTGGCTGACCAGCTGACCGAGGCGGCACGCCGGGCGGGTACCGTGCTTGGCTCTGCAATGCATCGTGACGGTGCCTCCGGGTCCTCGGGCGACGGCAAGCCTGCAACGTCCGACGCCGGCACTTCCACGTCCACACCCGGCACCGGAACAGGCGCTGGCACCACAGGCTCCGCCACCCCGGGCGGCTATGGAACCACGGGGGCCGGAACTTCTTCCGGCACCACCGGAACGTCGGGCAACCTGGGCGCGACGGGAAACCCTAGCGCAGCAGGGGCAACAGGTGCAGCGGGAACGTCCGGAACCCTGAACGATGCGGGCGACCTCGGCGAGGACCACATCCCCGCGCACAGCACCCACCCGGAAACAACGAACCTGGGAACCACGTCCGATGAGGGTGGTTCGAAGGCCTGAAGTACTGTGCGTCAGATCATGACGCGGGAAGCACGCTTGACAAGGGGACATTGACTTCCCTGTGCTACAACTGAAGCGCCATGCCGGCCGTCGCGATCCTTGGGGGACGCGGCGGCCGGCAGCTTTTATGATGCAGCGTGCCGGGCCTTGGCAGTCAGGCTTTCAGGGCGTCAGTTGACCAGGTCAGCGGCGCCGAAGGAAACGCTGAACTGCACGCACCAGAGGTCCACTGACTTGTACCGCGCAAGATCAACGTCAGCAGGAATGTCGTAGACCTGGTTGCCTTGATTTCCCTTGATCAGGCCCAGGTCGTAGTACTCGGCGGAACCTGCCGTAAACCAGCCGGCTGTGCCCTCCACCACTTTGGCAGCGCTTAGCCAGACGTGGACATCCGGGCCGTTCGACGTGTCCAGGTTCTCCAGGGCCAGCAGCCTCTTGCCGTCGGGCTGTTCAACGATCCGGACAGTGCCTGTAGTGGTGTGTTCGTGACTGATGAGCGTGCCCACGGCCAGTTGCCGTGGCCCGGCAGGCGCCGCCGGAGGAGCCTGGGATTGAGTGGCATCCCCGCCCGGAACGCCGGAGGGCGGAGGCAGTGGCGCGGTGGTCTGGCTGGCCACAAACGGAAGTTGCTCGTCCACCCGCACGTCCACGAAAAGCAGCCACGGCTTGAACACGACAAGCCCCACCACCAGAGCCCCGGCTGCCAGAACCGCCAAGATGACCTTCGATCGCCCGCCCAGTCGGCCGCGGTTTCTGCCCATGGCTCCATCGTCCGCGCATTAGCTAGCCAGTGCAATGACGCCACGGACCGTCTCGCCCACCATGATTTCTTGGCTTCCCACCGCCATTGCGAACGCCAGGCGACCCCTTTTTAGTGGGTTTTCCACATAGCCTTTCGGGCTGGCTATTTTGTCGGTGGTCTTTGGCAGAGTTGTCCCATGGAGGCCATTGGGGAGCAGCTTGCAGAGTTCGGCAGCACTGCCGGTACTCTTCCGCGGGTTGTGCCGCGGGGCCGCCGCCCGTTTGATACGCACGACGCCGGCGCTCGGCCCGGGCGGCTGAGTCACCTTCCCGCCCGCCCGAGTCCCACTGATCCGGTTGAAGCTGATGCGACTAGAGCCGTTACGCCTGGAGCCGGTACGCCTAACCCTGCCCAGGCTCCCGCTGACCACTCGGACTCAAGCGCGGCAGAGACCGGCGCGGCACTCATGGGTGCGGCAGACAGTGATTCGGTTGCCCTCCCGGCTGAGGATCCGCTGGGGCTGGCCGCGATCGGTGCACTGCTCGCGGCGGCGGCTGCCGCGGCACCCGAGTGCCTGACAGCCGCGGACTATGCAGAGGCGGCCCATTACGCGGCCCACATTGAAGAACTTTCCCGGCGTGTGGAGTCATTGCAAATCCAGTCCGCCGGTGCCGTGGACCGCACCCGCACCCAAGCGATCGCCGCCGTCGCCCGAACCAGCAGGGCCCGCGCCAGCACGGCAACAACGTACCGGCCGGGCCGAGGCTGGATCACCGGCTGGGACGCTAACGGCGTCGAGACAGTGAATGAAACGGATGCCAACTGGCCCGCACCCGCCACAGGGCAACAGGATCCGCCGGTGACGTCCACGTCCCCGGCCGACGATGGCTGCCGGAACACCGCCGAGTTCCTCAGGCTCAGGCTCCGCATCCCCATTCGCGAGGCCCGCCGCCGCCTTGCCCTCGCCCACCAGGTCCTGCCAGCCAGCAGCCTCACGGGACAACCCGTCCCGCCGTTGCGCATCCACCTCGCCGCCGCCCTCGCTCCCACAGGCAGCGAAGCTGCAGCACCGGCAGTATCCTCACACACCGCGACCATCATCACCGCCACCCTCGACCGGCTTCAGCACCACACCACGCCGGAAACCCTCGAGCACATCGAACAGCATCTCGCCACCGCCGCCAGGACCGCCGACCCCGACTTCCTCGCCCGGCTGGCCCACCGCTGGGCCGACACCATCGACGCCGACGGTACCGAGCCCACAGAAGAAGCCCTTCGCCACACCCAGGGCGCATTCATCCGCAAACCCCGCCACGGCCTGCATCACCTCGAAATATTCGCCACCACCGACCAATACGAATACCTCGCCACCGTCATGAACACGGCCACCAACCCCCGCACCACCACCCCCAACACCAGCACCAGCAGCGGCATCAGCACCGGGCAGCCAACGGAAAACCTCACGGGCAGCAGCCAGCCTCACGTCCCGGCAGACAACCTGGATGCCACCGTGGACCCTGACTTCAACCTGGACCGGCGCACGCGCCCCCAACAACAGCTCGACGGGCTTGTCTCCGCCGTCAAAGCAGGCCTGACCACAAACCAGCTGCCCATCACAGGCGGCAACCGCCCCCAGATCATCGCCACCATCAACTACCGGGACCTCTTCCCCGCCAGCACGGGCACCGGTGAGCAGGCGACGCCCGACCGCCGCGGAACCGGAAACTTCGCCTTTGCCGGACCCGCCGCCGGGACCACCCTGCGCAAAATAGCCTGCGACGCCGACATCATCCCGGCAGTCCTGGGCACCCACGGCGAAATCCTGCACCTCGGACGCAAAACACGTCTCTTCACCCCCGCCCAGCGCCTGGCCCTCACGGCCCGCGACCAAGGCTGCGCCTTCCCCAACTGCACCATCCCCGCGCCCTGGTGCGAAGCCCACCACATCACCTATTGGTCACACGGCGGCGAAACCACAACCAACAACGAAGTCCTGCTCTGCAGCTACCACCACCACCTCATTCACCAAGAACAATGGAGAATCGCCACCCCGCACGGCACCCCAACCTTCATTCCTCCGCCCCACATCGACCCCAAACAAAAGCCCCTGCAAAACCACTACTTCAACCCCCCACCGCTCCCCTACCCCCGGGAATGATCCGGTCCCTCCGGTCCGTCCCTCTGCCCGGGTGCGCCCCTCCCCTGCCTGTCCACTTCGCCCCGCCTGCCCACTTAGCGAACCGGTCCCCTGTTGCGCGGCCAGGTTCGCAACGGTGTCATGTCAGGGCGGTGCTAATTGGTTTTGGTCCCGATAACTACGGTGCCGTCCAGTTCTTCCGATCGAACGGTCCTGGCAGCAAGGCCAGCCGCCGCAACGATTGATGCCGTTCCTGCTGCCTGCTGCTCGCTGGTCTCGATGATCAGATGCCCTCCGTGACCAAGCCATCCGGGAGCGGAGGCAGCCACAAGGCGGTGGATGTCCAGCCCATCCTCCCCGCCGTCGAGGGAAAGGCGGGGTTCGTGAAGCCGGGCCTCCGGAGGCATGGTCCTGATGGCATCGCTGGGCACGTATGGGGCATTCGCTGCAAGCACGTGCACGCGGTCGCGGAGCGAAACGGGAAGGGCATCAAACAGGTCTCCCTCGTGCACCTGGCCGCCCAGCGGCCCGACGTTCCGCCGGGCGCATTCCACTGCAGCGGGATCGAGATCCGCGGCGTGGAGTTCCAGGTTTGGGTATACAGCCAGCAGGGCGGCACCTACCGCCCCGGACCCGCAACAGAGATCGACCACGACACTGGATGCAGCGGTGCTGGACGGAGGATGGCCGGCGACGGCAAGCAGTTCCAACGCCACTTGGACAAGCAACTCGGTCCGGCGGCGGGGCACAAAAACGCCTGGTCCTACTTCGATCCGCCGGCCGGAGAACCCGGTCCAGCCCAGGACATATTCAAGCGGGATGCCGGCGCAGCGCCGCTCCACCCTGCGGGCCAGTTCCTTAGGGCTGGAGGATTCGGCCACAAGGAGCCGGGCCTCCTCCTCAGCAAAAACGCAGCCGGCGCCCCGCAAGGCGGCGACAATTCCAGCAAGAGTCAGGGAAGCGGGAGGTGATTCAGGAGGAGCGGGAAACCATTCAGCAGGTGGCATGGGAACGCCTTTCGGTGTGCCGGTGGTCACCCTGCACGCACAAGTCAGGCCAAACGGCCCGGACAGCAGCACCAGGATGAACCCGAAACAGGTAACACGTTGATCGGACCCACCTCCTCCTGCCGAGACTGGAAATTCCATGCTAGCTGAGGCCGGGTCGCCATGGAGGGAAGCAAAATTCTTGGCAGGATGGAAGCATGACCTCCGCCACTAGCGACACCATCATCTGGACCGGCACCTACACACCGGACGGAGACGGCCGGGCCGAGGGCATCGGCGCCCTCCGCGCCCATGAGGACGGCAGCCTGGAGTGGCTGGGCACGGCCGTGCAGGCGCAGTCGCCGTCGTTCATTGCCGTGCACCCGACCCTTCCGGTCGTCTACGCGGTGGCTGAGCAGCGCAAGATGGTCCAGGCGTACCGCCGGACCGGCGCTTTTGGCCTGGAGCCGCTCGGCCCGCCGCAGCCCGCCGGTGAGGCCACCTGCCATGTGGCCGTCGACCGCCGGGGCCGCTTCGTTACCGCTGCCTGCTGGGGTGACGGCCAGGTCCTCCTGTATGAACTGGATTCCGACGGCGGCATGACCGGGCGGTTTGCGGCCCCGCCATCGGCGGACCCGCATGCGAGCCTGTCCCCGGGCCAGCCCCGGCCAAGCCGGGCGCACGCCAGCCTGATGCTCCAGGACGGCCGCATCATGACCACCGACCTTGGCCATGACACCCTCCGTGTCTGGAACTACGTCCCGGGGACAGGGCTTGTTGCCGACCATGAGGTGGCACTGGCGTTCGGCAGCGGTCCCCGCCACTTGGTGCAGCATGCCAGCGGCAACGTCTTCGTCGTCTCTGAATACTCCGTTGAGGTCTTTATCGTCCGGCCTGAAGCCGGGACCTTTGAACTGGTGTTCCGCGGACCGGCTACATCCGGCGGCAGCCAGTCCGGGGACTCCGCGGCCGAGATCTGCCTGGGAAAGGACGGCGGCTACGCCTATGTAGGTGTCCGCGGCACCAACATCATCAGCACTTTGGAGGTCGCCGGCAGCGGAACGGAACTCCTGCCGGTCCACGACATGGGGAGCGGCGGCGACTGGCCGCGGCACCACCTGGTGAGGGACAACTGGCTCCACGTGGCCCATGAACGGTCGGACAACGTGGCCACGTTCGCCCTGGATCCTGTCACCGGGCTGCCGGGCCCCCTGCTCCATGACGTCCGGACGCCCTCACCCACAGCCCTCATCCTAGCTGGCTGAGACCTTTAGCCACAGCTCCCGGGGCCCGCAACGGGCATTACCCAAACGCTGGAGTTATTTGGTGCAAGCGCTTACAGTTGTGACGTGATTCACAGGATGATGCTGCCTTGTGAACCTGCATCATGCAGCACGCCCTGCCTCCGGCAAACCTGTACAGCAGCGCCGCTACACCAGGAAGGTCTCACCCCTTGACATCCCGCACCCCCAACAGCGCCTTGTCGCGCGCCAGAACCACCAGGCAGAAACGATCACCACGAACAGGAACGGTTCCGTCCACCGTCCGGACGGCGGGCTTCCGCTCGGCGGCGGGACTGGTTGCAGCAGCCATTACCGTATCCGCAGCAATCCTTCCCGCAGCCGCCGCACCCGGCACCAAAGAGGGCCCAAAGAACCCGGGAGCGTCATCAGCCCTCCACTCGCTCCGGGCCCCGGTCACCGACGAGAACTTCTATTTCGTCATGGCCGACCGCTTCAGCAACGGCAGCACCGCCAACGACCAGGGCGGGCTTGGCCCCGATCCCATGGTCTCGGGCTTCGATCCGGCCAGGAAGGGGTTCTACAACGGCGGCGACCTGGCCGGGCTCCTCAACAAGATCGACTACATCCAGGGACTCGGCACCACGTCCATCTGGCTCACCCCCAGCTTTAAGAACAAGGCCGTCCAGCCCGAAGACAAGTCCGCGGGCTACCACGGCTACTGGATTACCGACTTCACCCAGATCGATCCCCACCTCGGCACCAACGACGAGCTCAAGGCCCTCATCGACGCTGCCCACGCCCGCGGCATGAAGGTCTACTTCGACATCATCACCAACCACACTGCGGACGTCATCGGCTACCAGGAAGGTGCGCGCAAGGGCTACGTCTCCAAGGATGCAGTCCCTTACACGACGGCGGACGGCCAGGAATTCGATGACCGCGACTACGCCGGCACAGGCGACTTCCCGGACCTGGACGCCGCCACCTCCTTCCCCTACGTGCCCGTCCTGGACGAGGACGAAAAGGACCTGAAGGTTCCGGCCTGGCTGAACGACCCCACCCTGTACCACAACCGCGGCGACACCACCTTCGTGGGTGAGGACGCCTACTACGGAGACTTCTTCGGCCTTGATGATCTCTTCACGGAGCATCCCACGGTGGTGGAGGGCATGAAGGACATCTACAAAACGTGGATCGGCGACTTCGGCGTGGACGGTTTCCGGATCGACACCATGAAGCACGTAAACAACGAGTTTTGGCAGGAATTCGGCCCGGACGTCCTCACCTACGCGAAGAAACAGGGCAAGGAAGAATTCTTCATGTTCGGCGAGGTCTTCGACACCACCAAGAGCTACACCTCGCAATTCACCACCCGGAACCAGATGCAGGCCGTACTGGACTTCCCGTTCCAGGACGCAGCCCGCAACTTCGCCTCCAAGAGCCAGGACACCCGGAACCTGGCGACGTTCTTTGCGGGCGATGACTGGTACACGGACGCCGACTCCAACGTCTATCAACTGCCCACATTCCTGGGGAATCACGATATGGGCCGCATTGGCAGCTTCATCGCCGCCGACAACCCGGGCTCGGGCGACGCCGAGCAGGTCGCCCGCGACCGGCTTGCCCACGAGCTGATGTACTTCTCCCGCGGCAACCCCGTGATCTACTACGGCGACGAGCAGGGCTTCACCGGCCCCGGCGGAGACCAGGACGCGCGGCAGACCCTGTTCGCGAGCAAGGTGCCGGAATACCTGGACGATGACCTGCTGGGCACTGATGCCACCCATGCGGAGGACAACTTCAACACCGGACACCCGCTGTACGCGAAGATCAGCGAACTGGCGGCACTGACCAAAGAGCACCCCGCCCTCCGCGACGGCGCTCACCAGCACCGCCACGCGTCCGAGGGCGCAGGAATCTACGCCTTCTCCCGCACAGACGTTGAAGACCAGCGGGAATACGTGGTGGCGCTGAACAACAGTGAGCAGCCGCAAACTGCCGAAGTTCCTACCTATATCGCCAAGCGCAACTACACCCGCATCTACGGCGATGCGGCAGCCGAAGCCAGGACGTCGGAGGACGGGAAGCTTACCGTCACCGTCCCGCCGTTGTCCGCCGTGGTCTACCAGTCCTCGGGCCGCATCCCGCACTCGAAGGCCGCGCCCGCCGTCGTGCTTCAGGAACCTGCGGCGGCACCCGGTGACAATGGCCGCCTTAACGTGACGGCCGACGTCGACGGTTCCTCGTTCTACGAGGTCACCTTCGAAGCGAAGACAGCGGGCGGCAATTGGGAACCGATCGGCACTGATGACACTGCTCCCTACCAGGTATTCCATGACGTCGCGGCCTTGGAGGCCGGCACCGCGGTGGAGTACCGCGCCACCGTCCTGGACAATGGCGGCCACACCGCCACCAGCCAGGCGCTCTCGGCCAGCGTCCCGGCACCCGTTCTCACGCTGCAGAAACCCGAAGAAGGCAGCAGCGTCAAGGGCATGGTGGAACTCAGCGCCACAGCCGATCCTGAGAAAGCCAGCCACACTGTCTCGTTTGAGCGCAGCGTGGCGGGCGGCGAGTGGACGGCCGTCGGGTCTGATGATTCTTCGCCGGTGTACTCCGTTACGGACGATGTCTCCAGCCTGGCGGACGGCACCGAGGTGAAGTACCGCGCTTCGATGAGCGGCCCCGGCTTCACTGTCGCCAGCGAGGTGCGCACAGTCACTGTGGGCGAGGCCCCGCAGCCCGACTCAGTCACCGTTGCCGGCTCGCTGAACCAGGCGATGGGCTGCGCCGAAGCATGGCAGCCTTCCTGCAGCCAGGCCATGATGACCCTGGACCCGGCAGACAACATCTGGCGCCTGACGGTGGATTTGCCGGCGGGCAAGTACGAGTACAAGGCGGCGTTGAACGGCGGCTGGGATGAAAACTACGGTGACGGCGGCCAGTTCAACGGCCCGAACCTCGTTCTGAACCATCCCGGCGGGCCGGTGACGTTCCGCTACGACAACGGGACCCACGTCCTCAGCGCGGTCTACGCCTCCCAGCAGCCCGGAGCAGTGGCCGCTGCCGGCAGCATGAACAGCGAGCTTGGCTGTGCTGCCGACTGGGACCCGGCCTGTGACCAGGCCCAGCTGGTGCTGGACCCGGCAGACCTGGTGTGGAAGCTAAGCGTTCCGGACCTGCCCGCCGGAAGCTACGAGTTCAAGGCGGCGCTGAACCGTTCCTGGGACATCAGCTACGGGGCGGGCGGCGCCTCCCCTGGGGCCAACATCGCCTTTGAGCACGACGGCGGCCCGGTCACCTTCCGCTATGACCACTTCAACCACGTGATCACGGCGGGTTAGCGGCCCGTCAGTCAGGAGGGCCCCTTGCCTTGTTCCCAAGTTTGGGACGGGCGAGGGGCCCTTCCCGTTCCCGGTCCGCCCTTGACGGGGTGCCCCAGGATGCCGATGAGCCGGCGGACGCCGTCTTCGGCTGCTGGTGGCGGCCCGAAGACCTCAGCCTGCCGCTTGGTGTCGGCGACATAGCGCCCGGTCTGGAACCAGGCGATCATGGCCGCGAGGTCCTTCACCATGGGATTGAAGCGGCCCACTACCAATCCCGCCGCCTTCAGGACCGGCATGGGGACGGAGCGGACCTTGATGGGTTTGCCTGCCAGCCGCCCCGCGATCTCTGCGACGTCCTGCATGCCGAGCGGACGGTCCCAGCCGATGTCGATCCGCTGCCCGTCAATGCCGGGAGCGTCCACGGCTTCTGCCAGGTAGCCGGCGAGGTCCGGGGTCAGCACGAACGTGGTGGGGATGCGGGGCGAGCCCATCCACATGAGCTTGCCCTTGGCGATCGGGTCCCCGCCGAACCGGGTGACCTGGTCCAGGAAGGCGCCGGGCCGCAACGCGACGAAGGGAACACCAAGCTGCTCGAGCCTGTCCTCCATGAGCTTCTTGTGCCAGAAGTGCGGGACCTCCGGAGTCTGGTCGCAGGTGAGGATACTGGTGAGGACGAACCGGCGGACACCCGCGCGGCGTGCGGCCCCGGCGAGGTTGGAGTTGCCTCTCGTGTCGATATCGGGCGTATCCCCCTTGGAATGCCTGGTGTAGCCGGCGGCCGAGGTCACCACTGCATCCACGCCGGCCATGGCCCGGTCAAGCGAGTCCGGGTCCATCATGTCGCCCCGGGCTATGTCAGCGCCGGCTGCCTCCAGCCTGGACGCATCCGAACCTGGCCGGACCAGTGCGCGCACCTGTTTCCCCCGCCTCAGCAGCTCAGTGGCCACTTGGCTCCCCAGGAAGCCTGTGCCGCCAACCACCAGCGTGGGCCCACGACCGTCGGGGTCCCTGGCCGTGCTTGCGCGGTCGGGGAACGGGTGGGGATTCATGGCGCCCTCCTCAGGGTTGTTCAGCCGTGCAGAGCCTCCTCCACCGCCGCGAGCAGGCTGTTGAACCGCGCGTTCGCGGGGAGATCATCAAGGAAAACAGGACTGCCGTCCGGCCCGCCCAGCGGAACCTGCCAGTTCGGGTAGAGTGCCTCGGTAGTTCCGGGTTGGTTCTGCACGCGCCGCTCCCCTACCGCGTCCACAAGAGCCACGCCCAGCAGGACGGACGGAGTCTGCGTGAGCAGCAGGTGCAGCGCCTCGATGGTGCGCTCCTCGGAACCGGATGATCCTGCCACAGTGCCACCGGAACCGGCGGCCGCGCCCTCCGGAAGGTAGCCCCGTTCCCGCAGCATTGCGAGCATCTTTTCCAGGGACGCGTTGTGCTCGGCCCGTTCTTCGGCTTCGGAGCGTTCCAGCAGGCCCAGCCTGCTCCGCAGGGCCACATGGTCGCCGGAAAGGTAGCCGGCGGTGGGCGGAAGGTCGTGGGTATTCACGCTGGCAAGTGCCTGCGTACGGTACTTTTCCGGCGCAAGGGGCAAGTCGCCGTCGTACTCAAACCAAAGGATGGACGTGCCCATGATGCCGCGCGCGGCCAGGTAGTCCCGCACCCAGGGTTCGAAGGTGCCGAGGTCCTCGCCGATCACCACGGCGCCGGCGCGGTGCGCTTCAAGGGCGAGGATGCCGATCAGTGCCTCGTGGTCGTAGCGGACGTAGGCGCCGTCGCCGGGCGCGTTGCCCACCGGGATCCACCAGAGCCGGAACAGGCCGAGGATGTGGTCCACGCGGATGCCGCCGGCGTGCCGCAGCACGGTGGCGAGCATGTTGCGGAAGGGCTGGTAGCCGGCTTCGGCAAGTCTGACGGGGTGCCATGGCGGCTGGCCCCAATCCTGGCCCTGCTGGTTGTACATGTCCGGTGGCGCGCCCACGCTGGTTGCAGGCGCCAGCACGTTCCGGAGAGTCCAGGCGTCGGCACTGCTGTGGTCCACTCCGACGGCCAGGTCGTGGACCACGCCCAGCCGCATGCCTGCCCTCAGCGCGGCCTGCTGGGCATTCTCCAGCTGCTCGTCGCAGATCCACTGCAGCCAGCGGTGGAACCCGATGCGGTCAGCCAGCTTCTCCCGGAGGGCTTCCGCTTCCGGCGAGCCCAGGGCGGTGGTTGGGTCCTTCCAGAGCGGGTCGTCCGGGGCAAGGTCCTCGCGGATGGCGGACCAGAGGGCGAAATCGTCGAGTCCGCTGCCGGAAATCCGGCAAAACTCGTCGAACGCTGCCTGCCGGGCCGGCGATCGGCGGGTGTGGTACAGCAGTTCCAGTGCTTGCAGCTTGGCGGCGTAGACGGAGTTCCGGTCCAGCCGTTCACCGTCCTTGTTGAGTCCGGCCACTTCCTCATGCAGTTTTTCCAGCTGGGCACGTCTGCGCGGCTTCAGGTAGGCCAGCTCCGGAACGGCCTCGATGCGGATGTACAGCGGGTTGAAGAACCGCCGGGTGGACGGCGAGTAGGGCGAAGGCTGCACCGGCGGAACCGGCTCCGCCGCGTGCAGCGGGTTGACCAGCACGTAATCGGCGCCGCGGGCACCGCTCAGCGCGGCAAGGTCGGCCAAATCCGAGAAGTCGCCGATCCCCCAAGACCGCTTGGACCGGACGGAATACAGCTGAGTTGCCAGGCCCCAGCCGCGGCGCTTCTCCAGTTCCTTTGCCGTCTCCAGCCGGGCAGGGGCCACCACCAGCGTGGTGGCTGCGGTGGTGCCTTCAGATTCGGCCACGAGCGTGTGCCAGCCCAGCGGCAGGTCGTGCGGGAGCGCGAAGGTTGCCCGGCCCACCGACACTCCGTCCACGTCCCGGGGCTCCACCCGGACGTCCTGCTGCTCCGCCTCCCGCGTCCCGGCCCCGCCTTCCAGCGTGATGGACAGGCTGGCAGCCGCTCCTTCCCGCACATGCACCTGGACCTGCGCCGGCTCGCCCTGCTGGACTACGACGGCGGGTGGCAGCATCCGCCGCCACGGCGCCAGTTCCGCGTCCGCCAGGGCCTCCTGGATGTGCTGGTTGGTGTGGGCTTCGACGCCCAAGGCAGCAAGAACCTTGATGAGTGTTCCCTCGGCCACCGAGTGCGGCAGCCCGTCCCAGCCCTGGAATGAGGTTCCCACCCCGTGGGCATCGGCCAACTGCTGGAGCAGATGGGGGTCCACGCGTTCACTTGTAGCGGACCTGCCGGCAGCAGATTCCCCGGCAGCCGGAGCGAGGCCCGGTGGATCGGCCGGCGTCGCTGGCCGTGGTGCGTGCTGCTGGTCTGAAGCCGTCATGCGTGTCCGCCTCGTCTGGTGTGAAGGGATCGAACTTACAGTGCTGCCTGTTGTACCGGGCGTTCGCACCCCCGTACACAACCGTTGGTTCAGATTATTGCAGGGCGGGGCAGAGGCGAAATGCAGTCGGTGTCACACGTCCCGCATCCCGGCCCTACGGCTCGAAGTGCGTATTGCGCCGGGCTGGTCGGCAAGGAGGTTCAATGCGGCGCTCTGGTTTTTGTCCGGGGCGAGCGGACGCACCAGCACGCTGTGGCAGCCGTTCGTGCCGGCAGACGCACTCAGCGTCGCGGCCACCACCGTTGATAGCTCCGTGAGGACGCCGCTCACATTGGTGCTGCCGATAAATCAAGTCGCACAGCTTCACGAACTGCTCGGCTTTGCTGGGGGTGGCCAGCCCTCAAGGCAAGCGAGATCGCGGGCTGGTGCGCGCCACAAAACGTCATCCGGCCCCCTGCGTTACTTCGTGCGTCGAAAAGCGAAGGACTAAGGCAGGACTCTTCAGGCAGCCGGCGGATCTGGGTAGCCTCGTGACGGGCCAAGGGCAAACAAGGCAACGGGAGGAGACCGGGGATGAGCCTCAGCGAAGTGCGGGTTTTCGGGCGGTCGGGAACCCCCGTCAGCGCGCTCACACTGGGCACCATGAACTTCGGTGAAGGGACCGGCGGGCCATCGGGGGCTCCCACCGGCGCCGAGGAAAGCATCCGGATCATCCACGCCGCATTGGACGCAGGTATCACGGCCATCGACACCGCCGACGTCTATTCCCAGGGCGAGTCCGAGCAGGTGGTGGGCCGGGCCCTGCGCGGACGCCGCGACGATGTTTTCCTCGCCACCAAGTTCCATGGGCAGATGAGCGCCAACCCCGCCCACTCCGGCAACTCCCGCCGTTGGATCACCCAGGCAGTGGAAGGCAGCCTGCGCCGGCTGCAGACGGATCGCATTGACCTCTACCAGGCGCACCGGCCCGACTACAACACCGACGTCCTGGAAACCATCACCACCCTTAATGACCTGATCCGGCAGGGCAAGATCCTCTACTACGGCACCTCCGTCTTCACGCCCGCGCAACTGGTGGAGGCGCAGTGGCTGGCCACCACCAACCATCTGATCCCGCCGCTGGGGAACCAGGTGCCGTACTCGATGCTGGTCCGCGGCAACGAGCGGGACGTGCTGCCCATCGCGCAGCAGTACGGGCTGGGTGTCCTTGCCTATGGACCGCTGGCTGGCGGCTGGCTGTCCGGCAGCTTCGTCCTGGAATCCGGCCGGCCGGCCACCCGCGTGCACTCCCTGCCCGGGAGGTACGACATCTCCGGCCCCGCCAGTGAGCGGAAGCTGCTCGCGGCGGACGCCCTGGCCCGGCTGGCCGACAAGCTGGAGCTCCCGCTGGTGGACCTCGCCGTCGGCTTTGCCCTGGCCCATCCGGCCATCAGCAGCGTGATTATTGGCCCGCGCAACGAGGAGCACCTGTACGCCTACCTGCGTGCGGCGGGCATCCGGCTGGGTGAAGACGTGCTGGACGCCATCGATGACATCGTCCCGCCCGGCACCAATTTCGTGGAGCGGGACGCGGGCGCCATTGTCCCGTCCATCGAGTTTGCGGAATTACGACGGCGATAGCCGGCTTCGTCCCGGCGCCTACCTTTGCCGCCGGGAGCGGCGCAGGGCGAACCGGTAGCCTGCCCAGAACGCCAGAAGGAGCAGTCCGGCCAGGATCAGTGCATAGCCAAGCCTGGCCGTGCCGTCCATGAAAACCAGGTTGTTCGACGAAAAGGGCTCGTTCGCCAGCGGGGCGTAGGCAAACCAGCCCACGTCCTGCCGCGGGGCCCGCACTAACAACGTCCCGGTCACGCCGCTGGCCACCGCGACCAGCGGCACCATAAACCTCCGCCAGTTCCGTCCGCCGGACCGGCCACTGCTGTTCTCCCCCAAAGCCATGCCTTCACCCTAGCGCCACGCGGCCGGGCAGGTCTTGACTAAGTGAGACAAGGCTCCTACGGTCAGTACCGATACCCGCGTCTCATGGAATCCAGGGGCATGCAATGCCAATGTCCGAAGAGGAGCGGAGGCTGCTTCACGAGCTGGAATTGCGGCTGATCGCTGACGATCCCCACCTGGCCATGGAACTGCTCTCCGGCTATCCCGCCCGCCGCGTCCCGGCCAGGCTCTTCGCCGGCTCAGTCGCGTGCCTGCCCGGCCTTGTCCTCCTCCTGGTGGGAATCGGCAGCCAGGCGGCCGCCGCCGTCGTCCTCGGCCTTTTGCTGCTGGGCGCGGGGGCCTTCGTGTTCCTGGACCGGCCCTTCCCAGGCAGGGGCCGGCGGCGGGAACAGCCCACCGGCTAGGGCGGGTTCCCTTTGGTGCCGAGGGTTGCGCGGCGTCAAGATGAACAGGCTCGCCAGGACGACGGCGGCGCCAAGCCAGCCGAGTGCCGGTAGCCGCTCTCCCACCACCAGCACGGCCAGGACGGCGGCCACCACTGTCTCCAGCAGGGAAATGCTGGTGGCGGTGCTGGCGTGAAGCCGGGCCAATCCCCAGCCGAACAGGACGTAACCGGCGAACATCGGAACCAGCGCCATGTAGGCCCCCACGGAGAAGGTGGTCCACGATTGCAGCAGCGGGGCGCCCGTCAGGGCCAGTACCGGCATCAGCAGCACTCCTCCCAGCCCGAACACCGCTCCCATTGCCGCCCTGGAGGAGATCCCGCCGCCGATCAGCCGGTGCGCGGCCCAGGAATACAAGGCATAGGTGCCGCCTGCTACCAGGCCCAGGAGGATGCCTGCCGCCGGCGCTCCGGAAGCTGCGCCTTCCAGGCCGGGTCCGGGGCCTGCAGGCCCGTGGCCTTCGAAGGACAACAGGGCCGCGCCGCCCATTCCCAGTAGCGCACCGGCAATCCACCGCCGGGTCAGCGGCTTGCGGTCCGCGAACCGCTCCACCAGGGCTGCAGCCACCGGGGCCGAGCCGATGGAAACGACAGTTCCGATGGCTACGCCGGCCAGACGCATGGAACTGTAGAAGGCAAGGGGATAGACGGCAACTGCTGCTGCGGCCACGAGCACCAGCTGCCACCTTTGCACCAGCCCGCCCCGCTGGGCCGCAATGGATCGGGCGGCATACAGCGCCTGCAGCAGGCCGCCGATCCCCATGGCCACGGCACCGATGGCGAGCGGGCTGACGGACGGCGCGAAGGTGGCGGCGGTTCCGGTGGTGCCCCAGAGGATTGAAGCGGCCGCTACGAACAGGGCTCCCCACAGTGGTGCGTCGGCGTACCCGACTTTTGCCGTCACAGGTCCTCCAGCATCCGGGCAGCAATGAGCCTCGCATCCCTGAGCCGGGCATCCCCGCCTTCGAGCCCCGCCCTCGCCATGGACCCCTCCAGGAGGAAGGAGAGGTGGCGCGCCAGCCCTGCGGCGCGCTCGTCCTCTCCGGGCAGCAGCTCGAGTACATGCGCCTCCAGCAGTTGCTCGACCTGTTCCTTGTGCCGCCGCACCGCCTCCCGGCCTGCGTCCCCGGCCGGGAGTTCCGCGGCGGCATTCAGGAGCCCGCAGCCCCGGAACCCGTGCTCATAGGCTGCATTGGCATGGTCGAGGTAGGCATCGAAGATGGCCAGGACCCGTTCCCGGGGATTCCCGGCGTTTTCCAGCCGGCTGCGGTACAGCTCCAGCCATTCCGCGTGCCGGGCTTCCAGGTACGCCGCCACCAGGTCGGCCTTGGAGGCGAAGTTGTTGTAGAGGCTTTTCTTCGCCACCCCCGCTTCCGAGGTGATGGTGTCAATGCCCGTGGCGGCCACCCCTTTGGCATAGAACAACCGGGCGGCGGCGTCCAGCAGCAGCTGGCGCGCGGGGCGCCGGGGCGGAACGGAAACACGCGGTGCAGGCACGGACACTCCTCGAAGCGGTGGTAGGTAGACCAGTCTACCTACCACCGCAGCGCGCAGGCGGATGCGACCCTTTACCCGCTATGGCCTCGCCCGGCGATCCGTGCTGGGATTGGGGTAGGAAGCGTCAGGAGGCGGTAGCCGTGGCATCTATGGATGGCCGGATTGCACTGGTCACGGGAGCAACGGGAGGCTTGGCCAAAGCGGTTGCCGCGGGCCTCGCCCGGGAAGGCGCCGCCGTCGTCGTGATTGGCCGGAACTACGCCCGCGCGGAAGAGGCTGTGGCGGATATCCGGGCGCGTGTCCCGGCGGCCAGGCTGGAGCCCCTTGCCTGTGACGTGTCCCTGCAATCGTCGGTCCAGGCGGCGGCGGACCAGGTCCGGGCCCGTTACGGGCAGCTCGATGTGCTGGTGAACGCGGCCGGCGTCTTCAGGAAGGAACGCCATGTAACAGCGGAGGGGCTTGAGCTGACGTTTGCCACCAACGTCATGTCCTACTTCCTGTTCAGCAACCTCCTCCTGGAACCCCTGAAAAAGGCCGCGGCCGTGGCAGGATCGGCGCGGATCGTGAACGTGGCCTCCAGGTACGGCAATACGCAGCTCACCTTTGATGACCTGCAGACCGCCAAAGGCAGATACAGCTACCTGCGCTCCACGCCGCCCAGCATGCTGGCCCGTGTCCTCCTCACCCAGGAGCTCGCGGAGCGCCTGCGCGGCACGGGCGTGGTGGCCAACGCGGTGCACCCCGGACTGGTTAGGAACACCGGGCTGCTGCAGGACGTGGGTGGGCCGTTCCGGTGGGTCACCAACAGGTTCGGGAAGACGGCGGAGCAGGCTGCGGACACGCCCCTATGGCTGGCGACGGCAACGGAGGCAGCCGCAGTGTCCGGCAAGCTCTGGGCACAGCGGAAAGAACTGCCCACCCCGGGAATGGGTTCGGACCCGGAAGCCCGGCGCCGGCTTTGGGCGGAGTGCTCGCGGTTGGCGGGATGGGCCTGAGCAACCGTCGAAAGAAGTTCCCCGTCCCTCCTTGAGCCTGTGGCGGGAAGTGCGCATTGCCCGCATAATGGCGTACCGGGAATTTCCCGGCCGGGAATAACTGCGGGCCGGCCAGGGTTTCCGCTCTGTTCAGAACAATCGGGCAATAGAAGCCGTACAGGAGAACGCATCAATGGCAGTTGACTACGACGCTCCGCGGGTGACTCCGGAAGAAGAACCGAACGTCGCCCTGGAGGAGCTGAAGACTGAGAAGCCGGGACGGCGGGAGGCTGCCCCCGACGTTGACGAGTCGGACCTCGCGGACAGCTTTGAGCTCCCGGGCGCCGACCTGTCCAACGAGGAGCTGCTGATCCAGGTGGTCCCTGTGCAGCAGGACGAATTCACCTGCATGTCCTGCTTCCTTGTCCACCACCGCAGCCAGCTGGCACGGGAAAAGGACGGCAAGAAGTACTGCAAGGAGTGCGAGGGGTAAAAGGGGTCGGAGGCCGGCCAGGTTTGGGTTCAACCATCGGGGCCGGCCGTGGTCCTGCCAGCCGCCGACAGCAACGGGCTGGCCAGGACCTTGCGGTCCCGGTCAGCCCGCCGGCGAGCGGATCACTCTTCCTTTGAGTTCGGGTTAGCCCACTGCGGTGAGCTCGGCCGCCGTCGTTCCTGTCAGCCGGAGCCAGGTGTCCACCACGGTGTCCGGGTTCAGGGAGACAGAGCTGATGCCCTCCCCCACCAGCCACTCGGCAAAATCCGCGTGATCGCTGGGTCCTTGGCCGCAGATGCCCACGTACTTGCCGCGGGCGTTGCAGGCGCTGATGGCCATGCTGAGGAGCTTCTTGACGGCGGGGTCCCGCTCATCGAAGCCGCGGGACACGATCCCGGAGTCTCGGTCCAGGCCCAGGGTCAGCTGGGTCATGTCATTGGATCCGATGGAGAACCCGTCGAAGTAGTCCAGGAACTCGTCGGCGAGCAGGGCGTTGGACGGCAGCTCGCACATCATGATCACTTCCAGGCCGTTCTCGCCGCGCTTGAGCCCGTTTTCAGCGAGCAGCTCGATGACGCCGCTGGCCTCGTCCAGGGTCCGCACGAACGGGATCATGAGCTTGACGTTGGTCAGCCCCATCTCATTGCGGACGTAGGCCAGGGCCTCGCACTCCAGGTCGAAGCAGTCGCGGAATGACGGGTCCAGGTACCGGGAGGCGCCACGGAAACCGATCATCGGGTTCTCTTCGTGCGGCTCGTAGGCCGGGCCGCCGATGAGGTTGGCGTACTCGTTGGACTTGAAGTCGGACATGCGCACGATGACCGGCTCCGGGGCGAAGGCCGCGGCGATGATGGACACGCCCTCCGCCAGGCGCTTGATGTAGTAGTCGCGGGGGCTGCCGTACGCGGCGATCCGCTCGCTGATTTCGGCCTTGATGTCCGCCGGCTGCTCGTCCAGGTTCAGCAGCGCCTTGGGGTGGACGCCGATCTGGCGGTTGATGATGAACTCCAGCCGAGCCAGGCCCACACCCTGGTTGGGCAGCTGCGCGAACGTGAACGCCTGCTCCGGCGTGCCCACGTTCATCATGACCTTGACCGGGGCCTCCGGCAGTTCCGCAATCTCGGTTTCCTCGGCGGTGAAGTCGAGGATCCCCTCGTAGATCACGCCGGTTTCGCCGTCCGCACAGGACACGGTGACGGCCGGGACGTCGGCGAGGATTTCCGTGGCGTTCCCGGTGCCCACCACCGCAGGGATGCCCAGTTCGCGGGCGATGATGGCCGCGTGGCACGTGCGTCCGCCGCGGTTGGTCACGATCGCTGCGGCACGCTTCATGATCGGTTCCCAGTCGGGATCGGTCATGTCCGCCACCAGCACGTCGCCGGTCTTGAACCCGGCCATCTGCTCAATGCCGGTGAGGATGCGGACGTTGCCGGCGCCGATGCGCTGGCCGATGGCGCGTCCCTCGGCCAGCACGCGGCTGGTCCCGTTGAGGCGGAAGCGGCTGAGGCTGCCGGCGGCGCGGCGGGACTGCACGGTCTCCGGTCGGGCCTGCAAAATGTACAGCCCGCCGTCCACGCCGTCCTTGCCCCATTCGATGTCCATGGGGCGGCCGTAGTGCTTCTCGATGGCGACGGCATAACGGGCGAGCTGCTCCACGTCGTCGTCATTGAGGCTGAACCGGTTCCGCAGGGATTCCTCAACCGGCACGAAGTCCACCGTGCGGCCCACCTCGCGGCTGGTGGTGTAGGTCATCTGGAGGGCCTTTTCGCCCAGGCCCCGCTTCAGGATCGCGGGCCGGCCGGCTTCCAGCGCGGGCTTGAAGACGTAGAACTCGTCGGGGTTGACGGCGCCCTGGACCACAGCCTCACCGAGGCCGTAGGAGGACGTGACGAAGACGGCGTCGCGGAAGCCGGATTCCGTATCCATGGTGAACATGACGCCGGAGGCCCCGACGTCGGAGCGAACCATGCGCTGGATGCCGGCCGAGAGCGCCACATCGGCGTGCTCGAACTTGTGGTGGACGCGGTAGGCGATGGCCCTGTCGTTGTAGAGCGAGGCGAACACGTCCTTGATGGCCACCAGGATGTTCTCGATGCCGCGGACGTTCAGGAAAGTTTCCTGCTGGCCGGCAAAGGACGCGTCCGGAAGGTCCTCGGCGGTGGCGCTGGAACGGACGGCCCAGGACAGGTCGTCGGAGCCGCCGTGCTTGTCCACCAGCTGCTGGTAGAAGTCCCGGACCTGCGCTTCGAAACCGGGGAGGAAGGGCGTCTGGCGGATCAGCTTCCGGATGTCGTGGCCGGCCGCGGCCAGGGCGGTGACGTCGTCGGTGTCCAGCCCAACCAGCCGGTCGGCGATCGTCTGGTCCAGGCCGGAGTCCGCAAGGAAGGTGCGGTAGGCGTCCGCGGTGGTGGCAAACCCGTCCGGGACCTGGACCCCGGCTGAACTCAGGTTCTGGACCAGTTCCCCGAGGGAGGCGTTCTTTCCGCCCACCCGGTCGAGGTCCTTCAGTCCGAGCTCTGAGAACCAGAGGATGTCTTGTGTCATGTCGCTGCTCCTTCGCAGTTAATGGCAGTGGTGTACCCGTCGCCGTGTGGCTTTTGCTGCCTTATGGGCGCAAATCCTGTCCACCGTGACAGGTCTTGGCGGCTCTTTCCATATGATTTGCACCACATGGCGGGAGGCACGGCCCTTCCTAGTGCTTGAGGTTCATCCGTTGCAGGATGGTTGCCGCCATCTCCTCCACCGATACTGTGGCCGAATTCAGGAACGGAATCCTGTGCGCCATGTACAGTTGCTCGGCGCTGCGCAGTTCATAGCCGCACTGCCGCAGCGAAGCGTAGGGCGAGCCACTGCGCCGCTCGGTGCGGATCTGGCTCAGGCGCAACGGGTTGGAAGACAGGCCGAAACACTTCGACACAAACGGCCTTAGCGGCTTGGGCAGGCCTTCCCGTTCAAAGTCCTCGTCCACCAGCGGAAAGTTCGCGGCGAAGATACCGTGCTGCAGGGCCAGGTACATAGTGGTGGGGGTCTTGCCGCAGCGGGAGGGGGCAACAAGGATCACCTGGGCCTTTTCGAGGGCACGCAGGCTCTGCCCGTCGTCGTGTTCCATGGCATATTCGACGGCGGCCATCCGCGACTGGTAGCGGGCGGCATTGCCCAGTCCGTGCGCGCGCCCGGGTTCCCCGCTCGCCGGGGTGCCTAGGGCAGCCTCCAGTTGCGGGACGTGGGCTCCGATCAGGTCCACCACCGCGGCTTTGCACGTCTCCAGGATGGAGCGGATCTCGCTGCTGACCGCCGTCGAGAAAACGAGCGGCCGCAGGCCTGCGTCGGCAACGCTGTCAATGGTCGTCACCACGGCCTTCGCCTGCTCGGCCGTGGTGATAAAGGGGACGGTGATCCGGTCGAAGTTGCTGCCCGGAAACTGCGTCAGCAGGGTGTTCCCGAGCGTTTCCGCAGTGATGCCCGTGCTGTCCGAGAGGAAGTAGACGGGGCGTGGAGCGTCATTGGTCATGGACAGATTCTCCATCACGAGGGCGGCGGCCCCGTGCTCCGGGGTCAGGATGACGCGTTAGAAAAATTCACAAACCTGCAGCCATCCCCAACCCGTCCCGCTACGAAGTCCTGTCAGGAAAACCATCGCAAGTGCAGGAGGGACGATGGATGAGCTGGACCAGCAGGCCCTGACCGGCGCTGTGATCAAGAGGCACAGCCTGGACCTGGGCGAACTGTGGCTGGACTACGTGGCCCTGGGCGGCGAGGCCTCGGAACAGACGATCCGGGACTACGCTGCAGGCGCGGCGGCGCTCGCGGAGAAGGAACGGGACGCACTGTCCCAGGCTGTGAACGAGCACTGCGCCGGTGCGGGCCTTGAGGTGCGGGCGCCGTTCAGCGACTCGCCGCTGGAACAGTTGGATGCCAAGCCGCAGGATCCCTATTCATCGAAATAGGTGAAGGTGTCCGAACCCCCGGCCACGGACGAGATCACGCCGGAGGCAATCTCCCGCAACTTGATGTTCCGGGTGTTAGACGCCTCCCGCAGCACCTTGAACGCGGCCGCCTGGCCGCAGCGGTTCTGCGCCATGATGGCTCCGGTGGCAAGGTCTATGACTGTCCGTGTCTGCATCGCCGCGCTCAGGCCGTCCTTGGTGTCCTGGAGCCTTGCCATCCGCAAGGCAAGCCTCAGCCCCCTCGAGACCTGCGCAACAAAGGCCTCAGCAGATGCCGCGCTGCCAGAGCCCGGGTCCTCGGGCTGCGAGGAGTAGATGGTGAGGAGTCCATGGTCGTCACCGTCGAGGAGCAGCGGGATGCTGACGACAGAGAGGACGCCCTGCCTGCGGCCGGCGAGGACATATTCCGGCCAGCGGTCCTCCTGCCGCAGGTCCGGAACCACCACCGTTTGGGAAAGCCGCGCCGCCGTGGCACCGGGACTGTCGGCGTAAGCGCCTTCCAGCTGGTTCATTAGCCGGGCCAGGGAACTGCTGGCTGCCCTCGCCACCGGCTTCTTGGGGCGGGCCAGGGTGATGTTGCACGCAAGTTCGACGCCCGGCGCGCCAAGCCTCTGTGCCGCATACCCTGCCAGGTTTTCGAGCATTTGGGGTACAGGCTGGTTTCCCAGCATCAGGTCCTGCAGGCGCACTGCAACATCGGCGAAAAAGGTACAGTCATAAACGTCGCTGTTCATTGCACGGCTCCCTTCCGGACACAGTTAGGCCACAGCATCATGGCCGCCCACTGCCAGACGGTACGTTCCACCCTACCCGGGCGGACGCCGTAACGTGTCAATCATGAACTCGCCACCGGCCGCAGCGGCACCTCAGGCGGCACCGCCCTGGCGGTAAACGGCACGGCAATCCACCGCTTCCTTGGCGTTCCTTACGCGAAGACACCGGAGCGGTTCCGTCCCCGGGTTCCCGCTGTTTCCTGGCCAGGGGTGCTGGACTGCACACGGCTGGGCATGCCGGCGTCGGAAGGCCTCTTCCGCCGTGTCATCCTGCAGAGCGGCACCGCCGAACGGTTCCGCACCCCGGAGGACTCGGCCCGCATTGCCCGGGAGGACTCGGCGCGGCAGGGGTCAACGGGGCGGAATTTCGCCTATCTCTTCATGTGGCGGAGCCCGGCCATGGGCGGGAAAATCGGCGCCTGCCACGCACGGGATCCGCGCCAGGAGATCCGGCAGTTCTTCGCCGCGAACCAGGGTCAGCCGGCAGCCTGGGCGTTGAGGGTGTCCCGGATCCCGTTCAGTGCCGGATCGCGGAGCTGCATGAAGGCAGGGTTGAGCAGCGGCTGGATGATCTTGGCCGGGCCCTTGATGCTGAACTCGGCCGTGTACTGGACAATCGAGCCGGAACCGGACGGGCTCACGTCCACGGAGTCGAAGGCTGTGACGCTCTTGTTCTCGCCGCGGAGCTTGATGTGGTTGTCCGTCAGCTCGATGACCTCGTATTCCAGGGTCTGCCGCTTCCCGCGGAACTCGGACTCCGCGTGGTAGCGGTGGCCCACCGCCACCGGTCCCGGCGTCAGCTTGTCCATCACCGGAGTATTGGGGTCCCACTTGCTGGTGTTTTCGAACTCCTTCATGAAGGCAAAAGCCTTCTCGGCAGGCAGGTTGGTTTCCACGCTTCCGGTGACTGTGATCATCACCCCAGTCTAGGAAGGCACCCGCGGCAAGCACACCCTCAATGTGTGCTGGCTACGGACGCGGCAGGGGCACTGGCAGGTGGACGGCGGCCATCTTGTAGTGCAGTTTCCCGCCCAGTTCCCGGGGACTGATCCACACCTC
Source organism: Arthrobacter sp. K410C (assembly GCF_059090105.1). Lineage (NCBI taxonomy): Bacteria > Bacillati > Actinomycetota > Actinomycetes > Micrococcales > Micrococcaceae > Arthrobacter > Arthrobacter sp. K410C. The sequence goes on along the minus strand of NZ_JBNHFJ010000008.1, from coordinate 127,263 downwards.
GTAACCCTCGGCTGCCCTGACCTTGCCGGCGGATGCCGATGCCGGGTCGAAGGTGTAGCCGATCCACTCTTTGGCGAGCCGGCGCGCGAGCTCAACCACCATCCGCGAGCAACACGGACACGGCCGCCGCAAACCTCGTCTCCTAGCTCGCGCAGGCCTGGTGTACCAGCGTCTTTTTTGGCGCCGGCGGCTCCATACGCGCGAATACTCCACGTCCACTGGGGTACGTTGGCAGGAGCAGGGTGACCTGGAATGATGCCCAGGGACCACGGGAACAACCTGTAGGAGGAATCTATGCGGGAAGTCAGTGCCAGCGACGGTTTTCTTGAATCGGACACCATTGCCGGCGAGGATGAACAGGCAGTTCCGGCCGAGGCCGAACCGGCAGTAGAGCCGGAAATCACCTACGACGAACAGTTCTACCCTGCCAGGCCCAAGGCGCTTAGGCCGATTGCCCGCCGGAGGCAGTACCTGGCCACCCGGCCATCCTTCGAGTTCGACGGTCGCAACGCCGCCTACGTGGAGTGGCTGCGGAACCAGGCCATGCTTGGAGACGCCAACACCCTGGCCCGGCAGCTCTCCGGGCAGGCCAGCATGTGGCAGAACTCCTATGCGCACCCGAACCCGCGTGCCGCCGTCGAGCGTGCGCCGGTGTGGTTCACCGCCTATCCGCTGTCCTTTATCACGCGGCCCGGCGAATCTTTCCTCAGTGCCCTCGGCGACAAGAGCATGTGGGACGCCTTCAGCGAGATCGGTATCCGGGCCATCCACACCGGGCCGGTCAAGCTGGCCGGCGGCATCAGCGGCTGGACCCAGACGCCCAGCGTGGACGGCCACTTCGACCGCATCAGCATGGCCATTGATCCCGTCTTTGGGACGGAGGAGGAATTCCGCCGGATGTGCGAGGTGGCCTCGGACCACGGCGGCACGATCATTGACGACATCGTGCCGGGCCACACCGGCAAGGGCGCGGACTTCCGCCTCGCCGAAATGAACTTCCGGGACTACCCCGGGATCTACCACATGGTGGACATCCCCGAGGAGGACTGGCACCTGCTGCCGGACGTTCCCGACGGGCAGGACTCGGTCAACCTCAGCCCGGAATCCGAGCAGGCACTGCAGAAGGCCGGATACATCATCGGCCGGCTGCAGCGGGTGATCTTCTACGAGCCCGGGGTCAAGGAAACCAACTGGAGCGCCACCCGGCCGGTAGTGGACACCACGGGCAAGACCCGCCGCTGGGTCTACCTGCACTACTTCAAGGCCGGCCAGCCGTCCATCAACTGGCTGGACCCCACCTTCGCCGGGATGCGCCTGGTAGTCGGCGATGCCCTGCACTCGCTCCTTGACTTGGGCACCGGCGCGCTGCGGCTGGATGCCAACGGTTTCCTGGGCGTTGAAAAGAGCGCCGAGGAACAGCCCGGTTGGTCCGAGGGACACCCGCTGTCCGAGGCCGCCAACCAGCTCATTGGCTCCATGATCCGCAAGGTGGGCGGGTTCTCCTTCCAGGAGCTGAACCTGACCATCGACGACATCAAGGCAACATCCGAAGCCGGCCCTGACCTGTCCTACGACTTCATCACCAGGCCCGCGTACCACTACGCGCTGGTCACGGCAGATACCGAGCTGCTGCGGCTGACGCTCCGGCTGTCCATGGAGATCGGCGTGGACCAAGCGTCGCTGGTCCACGCGCTGCAGAACCATGACGAACTCACCTATGAGCTGATGCACTTCGCCTCGGGCCACCGGGACGAGATGTTCGAGCTTGCCGGCGAGGAGCTCACGGGCGCCGAGCTGGCCGAGAAAGTCCAGCAGACCATGCGCGAGCGCCTGACCGGGGAGAACGGCCCGTACAACGCGGTGTTCACCACCAACGGCATCGCCTGCACCACGGTGAGCTTCATCATGGCGGCGCTGGGGATCCGGGATCCGGAGGCGATCACGCCGGAGCAGGAGGCAAAGGTCCGGGACGCCCACATCCTGCTGGCGATGTACAACGCCCTGCAGCCCGGCGTCTTTGCGCTGTCCGGCTGGGACATTGCCGGGATCACCGCCCTTGACCGGGAGAGCGTTGCCGAGCTGACCGCGCAGGGAGATACCCGCTGGATCAACCGGGGCGCCCACGACATCATGGGCACCAGCCCGGACGCGAAGTCTTCGTCGTCGGGCATGCCGCGGGCACGCAGCCTGTACGGCGCGCTGCCGGAGCAGCTGCAGGACTCCAACTCGTTCGCCCGGCGGCTCCAGCGTGTCCTGACTGTCCGGGAGGAGCACGGCATCGCCACGGGCACACTTGTCGACGTCCCCGATGTGTCCCACCGCGGCCTGCTGGTCCAGGTCATCAGGCTGGGAAGCGGCGCGCTTGAGGTCACAGTGCTCAACTTCTCCGACCAGGACGTGGCCGGCAGCATCCAGTCAAGCCACCTGGTGCCCGGCTCCACGGTGCAGGACCTGTTCAGCGGCGAGGCCATCGGCCAGGTGGATGATCTGTGCAGCTTCTTCCTGGAAGTTCCGGCATTCCAGGGCACGGCGCTGCTGCTGACGGAAGCAGAGGCGGACGCGGCAGGCAATTAGCGCCGGCGCCGGCGCGCTTACAGGTCCCGCGGGAATCTGTTTGGGTTCCGGACCGTTAACTGACTGTACGGTAAGTTACCGCACGGTACTGAGGGATTTCATGAACGCGAAGTTTGAATCAGTTGAGGACGACGCCGGCAAAGTCACCCGTTACGTCCGGCGCGTCAACGGTGGCGGCCTGGTGGCTCCAGGCGCCACGGTTGGCGACAGCGCCCGCATCGGCTCCATGACCTATGTCGAGAACGGCGCACGGATCGGACACGGGTGCCGGATCGGGCACGGCAGCTGGATTGACCGTGACGCGACCATCGGCGACCGGACGGTGATCGGCGATGGCGTGCGCATCGGACGCGGCACGGTCATCGGAAACCGCGTGCACATTGGCAGCCACTCACGCATTGGATCCAGCGTGCTGATCGAGCACGGTGTCCACCTTGAAGCGGACGCCACCGTGGCGGACGGCGAGCAGGTGCTGATTGATGCCCGCACGCCGGCCGCAACTCGGGCAAAGCACCGGCCGCACCGCAGGAGCAAGGGCAGGATCGCCGCCTGATGCGCTAGCGAACGGCGGCCGGCTCTGACAGTGCCGGAACGGGGGTCAGCATCATGGTGGAGGTGTCGATCCGTTCATCGTTGTCCTGGTCCGCCGCCAGCTTTTCCGCCTCGTTATGGCTGGTAACCACGGGCACCGAGCCCAGGAGGGGGCGTGCTGCCGTCTCGCGCATCTTCAGCAGGGCAACCAGCGCCACTGCTGAAAAGAACATCACATAGAACGCCGGGGCGTACAGGTTGCCCGTAGTCTCAACCAGGATCTGGCTGACCAGGGGCGTGGTGCCGCCGAAGATGGATATGGAGAGGTTGTGGGTGACGCCCACTGAGCCGAACCTCGAGGCGGTGGGGAACAGCTCGGACATGACCGCGGCGGTCAGCGCCAGGAAAAAGGCGCACGGCAGCGCGACCAGGAACATGGCCAGGTAGATCGACCAAAGCGTCCCCAGTTGCATCAGCGCGAAGGCCGGGACCAGCAGAACGAGGTTGCCGATGGTCGCGATGGCATAGATGGGGCGCCGGCCGATGCGGTCGGACAAACGCGCCACAAGCGGAATCATGGCGGCCAGGAGGACCAGCACGACTACCGCGGCGATGGCGGTGTGCACGGCATCCGATCCGACCTGGGTTTCCAGGTAGGTAGGCATGTAGCTCGTGAGCATGTAGCCGGAGCTGCCGTCGGCGGCAATCAGGGCACAGCCGATAAGGATTTGCGGCCAGTAGTGCTTGATGATGTTTGGCAGGTTGTGCCGGACGAAAATGGGGTCGACGTCCTGGGTACCGGCTTTCACGTGGGCCACTTCGAAGCTCGGCGATTCGGGCAGGCGGCTACGGAGGGCGATCGCCACGATGCCCAGGGGCAGGGCGATCAGGAACGGGATCCTCCAGCCGCCGTCCAGCATGGCGGAACTGCCCCAGACGGACGTGGTGACGGCCGTGGTGACCGCCACCATGCTTGCGCCCGCCGCGAAGCCCAGCATGGATCCCGAGTTCAACAGCGAGGTCATGATGCCCCGGTCCTTGTCCGGGGAGAACTCGGCGATGTACGTGGCGGCACCGGAGTACTCGCCGCCGGTGGAGAACCCTTGGAGCATCTTCAGCAGGTAGAGGGGAATGATGACCCACAGGCCCACCTCGCCTGCAGTGGGCAGCAGCCCGATTCCGGTGGTGGCGACGGCCATGATGGCCATCGTGGCAAAGAGCACCTTGCGGCGGCCGATCCTGTCGCCGAGCGGGCCGAGGATCATTCCGCCGAGGGGACGGACGATGAACGAGACCGCGAAACCCAGCAGCGTGACAAGCAGCCCCATGCGCTCGTCCATACCCTCCGTGAAGACGGAGGTCATGGTTACTGCGAGATAGCCGTAGACGCCGATGTCATACCACTCGATGAAGTTACCAACGCCGGCACCTACCTGTGCCTTCCGCAGATCGCCCTTATCAACGACGATGCAGTCTTCCGCCCTCAGCCTGCGGGCAGTTTTTGGGCGCACGGAGCGCTGTTCTTTGGACTGTTCGAACATCTTCGTCCTGTCTATGTACCGGATGACGGATCGGCAGGAGTACCGGCGGTCACACCGGACTCCCCTAGGGGAGGTTGGTAAGTATTCTGCCAGAAAGGCAACGGCAGATCGGCCTCCCTGGCAGCCAGGATGTGATCTAAGCCTCCAATTTCCGCGTGGTTAGACCGCCTCAGGGCTGTTGCAATAGAAGCAACTCTTCGCGTAATAATCACCGTTTTCGCGGTTACCACGCCCTCGGTGCGCTCCAACCAACACTCCCGTCAGCATTCCGTACTACTTTTGACGGCCGTCCGTCCCTTGAGCGCGGCGGCGCCCCACACCGCCAGCAGCAGGGCCACCAGCAAGAGCCCGGCTTCACCCAGGTCGATTGACCCCAGCCAGCCGGTAACCGGGTGTTCCAGGGAGAAGGCCAATTCAAGGAAGCCGCCGAGCGTGATCACGGCGATGAACAGCGCCGAGAAAGCAGAGATGCCCGTGACCAGGGCATTGAAGCCCAGCTGCCGCCGGGGGTCGTCCAGAGCCGAGCGGTACATGCGCATCATGGCCATGCCGTTGAGGGAATCGCAGAGCGTCATGGCCGCAGCGAACGCCAGCGGCAGGGCAAGCAGGGTGAACGCCGGCACCCCGGCCAGCGATGCCGCCGTCGTCATCATCAGCAGCCCGATTGTGGTGGCGGTGTCGAAGCCGAGCCCGAACAGGAAACCTATCACGTAGATGTTCCGCGGCCGCCGCACCCGGGACAGCGGCTTGGCAAGGAGCCGCGCCACCAGACCCCGCGGTTCCAGGTCGCGGAGATCGACGGCGGCACCCGTGCGTGCCCGGCGGTAGGCCTCCGCGGACCGGGCAAACGCGGAGCCGTTGAACAGGCCCATCGCCAGCAGGAACAGGCCGGACACCCCGCTGCCCACCAGTCCGAGGACCAGGTTTCCGGTGGACCCGTCCGCCATGAATTCACCCACCACTGCCGCCCCCGCGATGACCAGCACGCCCGCCAGGGCCACCACCGAGCTGTGCCCCAGGCTGAAGGCGAACCCGACGCTGACAGGCTCCTGCCCCTGGGCCACGAACTTCCGCGTCGAGTTGTCGATGGCCGCGAGGTGGTCCCAGTCGTAGCTGTGCTTGACGCCGGCCAGGTAGGCGGTCAGGATCAGGCCCCAGGTGAGTGCCTGCGTCCCTGCCCCGCCGGCGTTTCCGGAGAGCAGGAGTACGACGGCGGCCGCGTGCAGGGCGGCCACGGCACCGAAGGTGAACAGTATCCGGGTCCGCAGCGGCAGCGTTTCCCGCTCCCGGTACAGCGCGGTGATGGTTGTCAGAGCCGTCATCAGTGTTTCCTCAGGTTGAGCGGTCCCTGCCCGTGCCAGCGTTCCCGCAGGAGGTTGGTGCAGCCAGCAAGCAGGCGGTTCAGTTCCCCGGTGCTGTTGGACAGGGCACGCAGCACCATGCCCGTGGTCCCAGAGACAGGGCGGGTGAGTGAGATCCCAGCCAGGGCGTCGTGTTTGCCTGTGAGCTCGTTCAGTTCGTCGGCAAGCGCCTGATCCACGCGGGCGTCCACCACCACCAGCGATCCCAGGTGGCTGTAGCCCTCCATGAATCCCAGGCCCGTCACGTCGCCCGCGGGCGGCCGGATCAGCAGGTTGTCCAGGACCAGCAGCTCGGCGCCGTCGTCCGTTTCGATCCGGATCTCGTTCCGCAGCCGGATTTCCTCGTACCGGAAGCCCGCCCCGTCCGGCGACCAGCCCGGCGTCACCACTTCCGCCATCACCAGCGACGACGACGGACGGACAGTCACGCAGGTCCGTTGCCGGTAGCTGGCCTCGCGGTAGGCGATGAGCTGGTCCGGCATCAGCTCCAGCCGCGCCCCGTCCCCAAGCCGCAGGTTCATCCGCTGCTCGGCAATGGACCCCGGAGTCCGGTACACCTTCGTCGCGGATTGCGTAGTCAAAAGGAGGTCTGCCCCATCCCCAACTTCAACATCAAGCAGGAAAAGATCAGCCCCAAGGTAAGCCCCGCCAGGATTCACCACGACATAGCAAACCTGCCCGGAATCATCCAGATAATGGGGCCGCAAAACCCTGAGAGCGCCTTCGTGGAACTGGCTGGAAGCGATGGACCTATCGCCGCGCACTGTGATGCCCAGCTCCAATCGCCCTCGAACTAGGCGATCAGCGGTCGCGGATGAAGGGGGCCGCGGCGTGGCGGCACTCGTGAGGGGCCCACGGGCGCGAGGGCCCCGATCCGAGCTTGCGAGGATTGGGAGCGCCAGGGGACGGGCACGGCCCCCTTCATCCGCGGGCGCCGCCCAAGGTGATTCGACGACGGAACTGCTGGACGTCATGCCAGGTCAAGCATCAGGACGTCGCGCCGGATCCAGTGGATGACCTTGCCGAGCCCTTCGTCGGTTTTGAGGTTGGTGAAGCAGAACGGTTTGTTGCCACGGAATTCGCGGGAATCCCGTTCCATGACGGACAGATCCGCGCCGACGTGGGGGGCGAGGTCGGTTTTGTTGATGATGAAGAGGTCGGACTTGATCATGCCCTGGCCGGCTTTGCGGGGGATTTTCTCGCCTTGGGCCACGTCGATGATGTAGATGGAGAAGTCGACGAGTTCGGGGCTGAAGGTGGCGGAGAGGTTGTCGCCGCCGGATTCGACGAAGATCACCTGCAGGTCGGGGTGCCGGGCCTTGAGTTCCTCGATGGCCGCGGTGTTCATCGAGGTGTCTTCGCGGATGGCGGTGTGCGGACAGCCGCCGGTTTCGACGCCGATGATGCGGTCTATGGGCAGGATGCCGTTGGCGGCGAGGATTTTGGCGTCCTCAATGGTGTAGATGTCGTTGGTGATGGCGGCCATGGAGATTTCGCCGCTCATGTGCCGGGTGAGCCGTTCCACGAGCTGGGTTTTGCCGGCGCCCACGGGCCCGCCGATGCCGATCTTGATGGGTTCAGTCATGGTGTCCTCCTTTGCATCCACAAGCACAGTCAGCTCATGAACATCCGGGCACGCTGGCGTTCGTGCCGCATTTGTGAAATTTCCAGTCCGGGGATGACGGCCCCGAAGTCGTCCGGCGCCAGGTGGGCGACCCGCTCGATGGCGGCAGCGACGTCGTCGTGCGCCTTCCGCAGCACCCGCTGCCCGGCGTTCTGGCCGAGCGGGATGGCGCGGACGGCGTTTTGCGTCAGGGACGTGGCGGTGGCGAAAAGGTAGGCGGCGAGCGCCTCCTGCTGCGGCACTCCCAGTGAACGTGCGACGACGGCGAACGCCAGTGGCTGGTGTCCGGCGGCCCTGCCAGTGGTCACCAGGTCCCTGTACAGTTCCAGCGCAGCGGAGGGGAACACCTCCCCGCCGATCTCCAGCAACCGGAGCCCCATTTTGGTGCTGGCCTCCCGGACCTGCCGCGGCAACAAAGACGCCGACAAAAGGGCATCAAGTTCCGGCACCTCCCACCCCTCATAGAGAAACCGGATGGCAAGCCCATCCGAATAAGTCAGCGGCTGCGCAATAAAGACGGACAACCACCGCCCAAAAGAAGCCTCATCAAAGACGAGCCCCCGATCGAGGTACGTTTCAAACCCAAAAGAGTGGGCAAAAGCCCCAACAGGAAGCGCAGAGTCAGTGAGCTGAGCGAGCGCCAGCTGATAGCCGCTCACGAAAGCCGCACCCAGGGTGAGGAACGCAAGCGACGCGAGGGATATGGGGCCGCGGCGTGGCGGGCCGCGCGGGGGGCCCACTGGCGCGAGGGCCCCGACCCGAGCTTGCGAGGGTTGGGAGCGCCTGGGGACGGGCACGGCCCCATATCCCTCGCGGCGTCCCGAGCCGGGGAAACGCGGGGAGACCTAGTGCGAGTGCTCGGCATGGCGGAAAGGTACGGGCATGACGCGTTCCTGCCGGGAGTAGGGCACTCCGGCGTGTTTGAGGTAGTCCTCGACGGTGTGGTCGTAGGCGCACACCATGACCTCGGCCTCATATTCCGAAGCCGAGTCAAAGAACTGTGCCTGCAGGTGCCGGTTGCCAAGCGAGTGGGCAACGACACCCATCTCGTGGATGGACCGCGGTGCGATGACCAGGACGTCGGTGGGCAGCACGGACACCACGATCATGTTTGAGTCTTCAACAAGCAGGATGTCGCCGTCGCGGAGGTCGCCGGAGCCGGTGGGAAGGCGGATGCCGATTTCCTTGCCGTGGTCCGTGGTGGCGCGCTGGATGCGCTTGACCAGCTGGGCGCTGGGCAGCACCACCTTCTCCCGGTGCAGGCCGGCATAGGCTGCGAGGTCCGTTTCGGGCAGCTCGTGCAGATTGCCGAGGACTTTGTCGATAATCACGTGATTCTCCGAAGGGCTAGAAGAGGAAGTAGCGCTGGGCCATGGGCAGGACGTTGGCGGGTTCACAGGTGACGTCCTCGCCGTCGACCCTTACCTGGTAGGTCTCCGGGTCAACCTGGATGTCCGGCGTCGCGTCGTTGTACTTCAGGTCGACCTTGGTGAGGGTGCGGGTCCCGGACACGGGACGGATGACCTTCTCCAGCCCCAGCTCCTCCGGCACCCCGGCGTCGATGGCCGCCTGTGAAAGGAACGTAATGGAGCATTGCTGCACCGCCTTCCCGTAGGCCCCGAACATGGGCCGCATGGTCCGCGGCTGCGGAGTGGGGATGGACGCGTTGGCGTCGCCCATCAGGGCATACGCGATCTGCCCGCCCTTGATAACCAGCTCCGGTTTAACGCCGAAGAATGCCGGGTCCCAGAGGACCAGGTCCGCGAACTTGCCCTCCTCAACGGAGCCCACCGCGTCTGCGATGCCCTGGGCGATTGCCGGATTGATGGTGTACTTGGCCACGTAGCGCTTGAGCCGGAAGTTGTCGCTGCCCGTGGAGCCGTGAGCGCCCGCAGCGTTGTCAGCCGTACCGTTTGGGTCTTCCAGCACACCGCGCTGCTTCTTCATCTTGTCCGCCACCTGCCAGGTGCGGGTGACCACCTCACCCACGCGTCCCATGGCCTGGGAATCGGAGGAAGTGATGGAGAAGATGCCCAGGTCCTGCAGGACGTCCTCGGCCGCGATGGTCTCGGCCCGGATGCGCGAATCGGCGAAGGCAACGTCCTCGGGAATGTCCGGATTGAGGTGGTGGCAGACCATCAGCATGTCCAAATGCTCTTCGATGGTGTTGCGCGTGTAGGGCAGCGTGGGGTTGGTGGACGCGGGCAGGACGTTGGGCATGCCGGCGATCTTGATGATGTCCGGTGCGTGGCCGCCGCCGGCACCTTCGGTGTGGAAGGTGTGGATGACGCGGCCGCCGATGGCCCGGATGGTGTCCTCCACAAAGCCGCACTCGTTGAGGGTGTCCGTGTGGATGGCCACCTGGACGTCGTACTCGTCCGCCACCTTCAGGGAGGTATCGATGGACGAATGCGTGGAACCCCAGTCCTCGTGGACTTTCAGCCCGATGGCACCGGCGCGGATCTGTTCGGCGAGGGGTTCGACGGCGGATGCGTGGCCCTTGCCGAGCAAGCCGATGTTCATGGGGAAGCCTTCGGCCGCCTGCAGCATCCGCTGGATGTGCCACTTCCCGGGGGTAACGGTGGTGGCCTTGGTTCCTTCGGCCGGGCCGGTTCCACCGCCGATCATGGTAGTCACGCCGCTGGTGAGTGCGGTGGCAACCTGGTCCGGGGAGATGAAGTGGATGTGGGTGTCCACTCCCCCGGCGGTGAGGATCTTGCGTTCCCCGGCGATGATCTCCGTACTGGCACCGATCACGATATCCACGCCGTCCGTGATCTGGGGGTTGCCGGCCTTGCCGATCTTGAAGATGTGGCCGTCTTTGAGCGCCACGTCCGCTTTGTAGATGCCGGTGTAGTCCAGGATCACGGCGTTGGTGATGACGGTGTCCGGAACGCCTTCATCGCGGACCGCCTGGCCGTTCTGGCCCATGCCGTCCCGGATCACCTTGCCGCCGCCGAACACCACCTCCTCGCCGTACACGGTGAGGTCCTTCTCGATCTCGAGGAACAGCTCCGTGTCCGCCAGGCGGATGGCGTCGCCCGCCGTCGGACCGTACAGGTCGGCGTACTGCCGGCGTGGCATCTCGAAGCTCACTGCTGGTCCCCTTCCGCTGCGGCACCCGGCCAGGCCGGGTTTCCAAGGTGCGTGCCGCCGTCGAGCTTTCCGTTGACCGCGTTGCTGAGCCCGTGCACTTCGCGGGTCCCGGCGAGTTCGATCAGCCGCACGCTGCGCGAGTCGCCGGGTTCAAACCGGGCCGCGGTTCCGGCCGGGATGTCCAGCCGGCGGCCGTAGGCTGCCTGCCGGTCAAAGGCCAGGGCGGGGTTTGCTTCGGCGAAGTGGAAGTGCGAGCCCACCTGGACCGGCCGGTCGCCGGTATTCGTCACCTCGACGTCGATAGCCTCGCGCCCCGCGTTGGCCGTCAGCGGCTCGGGCCGCAGGATGTACTCTCCGGGAATCATGTGGCGCCCCTAGCGGATCGGGTCGTGGACGGTAACGAGCTTGGTGCCGTCCGGAAACGTCGCCTCGATCTGGACGTCATGGATCATCTCGGGAACGCCTTCCATCACGTCGTCGCGGGTGAGAAGGGTGGTCCCGTAGCTCATGAGTTCAGCCACGCTGCGCCCGTCCCGTGCCCCCTCGATCAGCTCATAGCTGATGATGGCCACCGCCTCCGGGTAGTTCAGCTTGAGCCCCCGCGCCTGCCGCCGCCTGGCGAGGTCGGCCGCCACCACGATCAGAAGCTTTTCCTGCTCACGCGGCATCAGATGCATAGGGTTCCCTTCAACGGGCCGCTGGTGCGGCAGCGTGGGACCCACAGTAGGTTGCGGACGTTTCCGCCACGTTTCAGGTTTGTAATGCCTGGCTCTCACAAGCGCGTCGCCTTCGAAGGCCGCTGAATTCCGCCAGGTTGGCACCCCCTGCCCAACGGGGACGACGGCGGGCTGCCGGGACACGCCGTCGTCCGTCCCTAAAGGAGGGGAGACTCAGCGGTTCAGGCGGGCGAGGATCTCTTCGCTGGACTGGACCGGCTGGCGGTAGCTCGTGGAAAGGATCCGCAGCATGTCAGCGGCGTCCTGGTTGTCCTCGGAGGCGATCGCGTCCTTCGCATAGGTGACGCGGATGTTGTGGGCGAAGGCGTCTGCTCCCGTCTGGGCGATGCAGTTGTGGGTGGACACCCCGGCCAGCACCACCTCGTCGGCGCCCCAGTTGCGCAGCCGCGACAGCAAGTTGGTGCCCACGAAGGCGCTGTCCCGCGTTTTGTTCAGCTGCGGCAGCCCGTCTATTGCAAGCCCAGGAACAGCTTCCGCCTGCTTGCTGCCGCGGAAAATGAAGCCCTGGTCGTCGTCGAGCATATTGAGCGTCCAGGTGGACTTATCCCGCTCGTGCTCCGTGCCCACCAGCAGTGCCTTGTGGCCGCTCGCCTCGAAAGCCTCCAACAACGTGTTGCACGAAGCGACCAGCCGCTCCTGCTGCGCGCCCAGTTCCGGCGCCTCAAAGAACGCGTTCTGCATATCGATGACAAGAAGTGCAATCATGCGGCGCCTTTCCCTCGTTGGACTCTGCCGGGAAAGTACCCCGTGATCGACGGACGAAACCTAGGGTGCGGATTGGCGGACCTGCAGGCGGAATTCGGCTTCCACGTGCACGCCTTCACCAGTTGTTTCCCGCCCCTCGATCCGATCGACCAGCAGGCCGATCGAGCGCTCTGCGATCTCCTCCATTCCCGGCGAGACCGTGGTCAGGGAAGGTGAGGCAAACCGGGCCTCGTCGATATCGTCGAAGCCTGCCACGGCCACCTCCTGGGGAACCCGGACGCCGCGGATCAGGAGCTCGTGCATGGCGCCCAGGGCCATGACATCGTTCAGGCCGAAAACGGCGTCAAACTCCACACCCTTGTCCAGGAGACCGGCCACGGCGCCGGCCCCGCTGTCCCGCCGCCACTCGCACTGGGCAACCAACGCGGGATCGAACGGAACCCCCGCCTGGCCAAGCGCCTTCCGGTAGCCGTTGAGCCGCAGCCCTGCACTGCCAGCGGATTCACCGGGGTGGGCACCGAGCACGGCAACGCGACGGCGGCCGCCCGACAGCAGGTGGGCGGTCAGGGCAGCAGCGGCTTCCTCATTTTTCATGGTCACCAGGTCGAAGCGGGGATCCAGGATGTGTTCGCCCAGCAACACCATCGGCTTCTTGCCCAGGCCGGCGGCGATGGCATCGGCGTCGACCTTCAGCGGCGTGAACAGCAGCCCGTCGGTGAGCTGCCGGAAAGGGCCCTGGAGGGCGTTCAGTTCCACGTCCCCCACAGCGTCCGACTGTTCCACCAGCACCCGGTAGCCCCGCCGGGACGCAGCCTTCATCAACCGGGAAGCAAGCTCCGCATAATAGGGTGCCGAAAGATCGGACAGGACAAGGCCCAGCATTTTGGTTTTCCCTGACCGCAGGCTCCGCGCTGTCAGGTTCGCCTCATAGCCCAGTTCCGCGATGGCGTCCTGGACGCGCTGCTTGGTGGCAGGACGAATGAACTCGTAGTCATTCAGCACGTTGGAAACAGTCTTGAGCGACACCCCCGCCGCCCGCGCAACGTCGTTCATGGTGACCGCCATCATGGCTCCTTTATGTGGTTCCGCAAGTATCTGACATACATCGTTGCAGAAGTTTGGGGCTGCGCAGGACCCATGGAACACCAAAAGCTGGTGCGGCGACACATTGTGAACGTATCGCCGCACCAGCTATGGTCCGCTTGGACAAGGCACCTCGGGCCCTCAACGTCCCCGGGAAAGAGCCAATGCTCCCGGCTTCACTGGCCGCGGGCAGTCCCCACAGGCTCGACCGGCTCGGTGACTGCCGTCTTCTGCTCGGTGGCTGGCGGTGTTCTCCGGAGCTTGAACCGGCTGGAGATGGCAGGTCCTCCCCCGACGCGATTCTTATTGAAGATGTCAAAGGCAACGGCCACCAGGAGGACCAGTCCCTTGATCAGCTGTTGGTAGTCGGTTCCAAGGCCGAGGATCGACATCCCGTTGTTCAGCACGCCCATGATCAGTCCGCCGATCATGGCTCCGGCGACCGTGCCCACGCCGCCCTGCACAGCAGCACCGCCAATAAAGGCCGCTGCAATGGAGTCCAGCTCGAAGCCTGTACCGCCTGCAGGCTGGGCAGAGTTTAGGCGGGCGGTGAAGACCAGGCCTGCAAGGGCTGCCAGGACACCCATGTTGACAAAGAGCCGGAAAGTGACGGCTTTGGTCTTGATACCTGAAAGTTCTGCCGCGTGGAGGTTGCCGCCGATTGCGTAGATGTGCCGGCCAAAGATGCTGTTATTCATGAGCGCCGAGTAGATGATGACCAAAGCTGCCAGCACGATCAGGACGATCGGAGTGCCGCGGTAGCTCGCCAGCAGGAACGTGATGATGAGCATGAGCAGCGCGATGAAGGCGGTTTTAATGGCGAACCACGCCATGGGCTCGTTTTCAAGATCGAATTTTCGGCGGACGCGGCGCTCCTTGAGGGCTTGGAACACGATGGCCGCCGTGCCGCCCACCCCCAGGATAACGGTGAGTATTTCGACTACCGAGTTGCCTCCCGTGATGTCCGGCAGGAAGCCCCCGCCCAACGCGCGCAGCTCCTCGGGAAAAGGTGTGATCTGCTGGTTTTTCAGCGTGATCAAGGTCAGGCCGCGGAAGATCAGCATTCCGGCAAGGGTGACTATGAAGGCAGGGATGCCCACATAGGCAATCCAATACCCCTGCCAGGCACCCACTAACGCCCCCACCAGCAGGCAGGCGGGAATGGCGATCCACCAGGCCCAGCCCCAGTGAACTATCATCACCCCCGACACCGCACCAATGAAGCCGGCGATGGACCCGACAGAGAGGTCGATATGGCCGGCGATGATCACCATCACCATGCCAATGGCCAGAATCAGGATGTAGCTGTTCTGGACGACAAGGTTTGTCACGTTTTGCGGCTGGAGCAGGATGCCGTCGGTGAGTATTTGGAAGAGCAGGACGATCAGGATCAGGGCGACAAAGATGCCGACCTGGCGGAGGCGGCTCGTCAGGAAGCCGAGTGATTCTCGTAAGGCGGACATGGTCGCTATTCCTTTTCTTGGGTCATGTAATGCATTAGCGTCTCCTGGGACGCCTCGGCAATGGGGATCTCACCGGTGACGCGGCCCGCCGACATGGTGTAGATCCTGTCGCAAATGCCCAGGAGCTCAGGGAGTTCGGAGGAGATGACGATGACGGCTTTCCCCTCGGCAGCAAGGTTCGCGATGATCGTGTAGATCTCGAATTTCGCGCCAACGTCAATACCCCGGGTCGGTTCATCAAGGATCAGGACATCGGGGTCCGAAAACATCCATTTGCTGAGGACGACCTTCTGCTGGTTTCCTCCCGAAAGCTTCCCGGTAACTGCGGCAACCGTGGGAGCCTTGATGTTCATGCTCGTTCGGTAGCGGTTGGCCACAGCCGTTTCTTCGTTCTTGTCCACCCAGCCCCTGTTGGCGAGTTTGCCCAGGCTCGCCATGGAGATGTTGCGCTTGATGTCCTCAATGAGGTTCAGCCCGTAGTGCTTGCGGTCCTCCGTGGCATAAGCAAGCCCCTGGCGGATGGCCTCGGAAACCGTGGAGGTATTGATCTCCTTGCCGTACTTGAGCACCCTCCCCGAGACGGCCCGGCCGTAGGTACGCCCGAAGACGCTCATGGCCAGTTCCGTGCGGCCGGCTCCCATGAGCCCGGCCAAACCAACCACCTCGCCTTTCCGCACGTGCAGGCTCGCGTTCTGGACTACCGTGCGCGTATGGTCCTGGGGGTGTTGCACGGACCAGTCCTCTATGCGCAGGACCTCCTCACCAATGACCGGAGTCCGCTCCGGGTAGAGGCTTTCCAGGTCCCGGCCGACCATTCCGCGGATGATCCTTTCCTGGGTTATCTCCCCTTCGTTCAGGCGCAGCGTCTCGATCGTCTTGCCGTCCCGGATGATCGTGACGGCGTCGGCCACCTTCCGGATTTCGTTGAGTTTGTGGCTGATGATGATGCTGGTGACACCTTGGCCCTTCAGGTGCAGGATCAAATCCAGCAGATGATTGGAGTCCTCGTCGTTCAACGCAGCCGTGGGCTCGTCGAGGATGAGCAGCTTGACTTCCTTGGAGAGTGCTTTGGCGATCTCGACGAGTTGCTGCTTTCCAACACTGATGTGCTGGATGGGGGTAACGGGGTTTTCATTCAAGCCGACGCGGGCCAGCAGCTTGGCCGCCTCCAGGTTCGTCTTGCGCCAGTCCACCCAACCCCGCGTCGACAGTTCGTTCCCCAGGAAAATATTCTCGGCGATCGACAGGTAGGGGCTGAGGGCGAGTTCCTGATGGATGATGACAATGCCGCGTTTCTCACTGTCGCTGATGCTCGCAAAGTCACAGGGCTCGTTCTCGAACAGTATGTCCCCCTCGAACGTGTTATGCGGGTAAACCCCGGACAACACCTTCATCAAAGTGGACTTACCTGCGCCGTTTTCGCCGCAGATGGCATGCACCTCACCGCGGTTCACGTCCAGGGTCACGTCCTGGAGGGCCTTCACGCCGGGGAACGTCTTGGTGATTCCCCGCATTTGCAGAATGGGTACGTTCATGGTCATTTCCCGCTGACTGGCGGAAGCCTGGCTCCTGCATGCAGGGGCTGCGAGGCTGCGGCCGGGAAAGCCCGGCCGCAACCTCACCGGCTCCTACTTGACGTCAGCTTCTGTGTAGTAGCCGGAGTCGATCAGTTCCTGCTTGTAGTTGTCCTTGGTGATGATCACGGACTCCAGCAGGTAGGCCGGAACAACCTTGACTTTGTTGTCGTAGGTGGTGGTGTCGTTGGTTTCCGGTTCCTCGTTCTTGAGGACGGCGTCCACCATCTTGACGGCCTGCTTGCCAAGCTCCCGGGTGTCCTTGAAGATCGTCGAGTACTGTTCCTCGGCGGTAATGGACTTGACTGACCCCTTCTCCGCATCCTGGCCGGTCACGACCGGAAGGTTCCCTCCGGAATACCCACCGGTGCTCGTGAGAGCAGAGATGATGCCGATGGAAAGCCCGTCGTACGGGGACAGGACGCCGTCGAGCTTCTGCCCTGAGCTGTAGGCCGCAGTGAGGATGTCCTCCATCCGCTTCTGGGCCACAGGGGCCTGCCAGCGCAGGATGGCGGCCTGCTCGAATTTGGTCTGGCCGCTGGGAACCTTGAGCGTTCCTGCGTCAAGGAACGGCTTCAGGGTGTCCATGGCGCCAGTCCAGAAGAAGTTGGCGTTGTTGTCGTCAGGGCTTCCCGCAAACAGTTCGACGTTGAAGGGGCCAACGCCGTCCACCTTCTTGCCCTGGCCATCAAGGAGCCCGAGGCCGGTCAAAAGCGAAGTGGCCTGCTGAACGCCTACAGTGTAGTTGTCGAAGGTCGTGTAGTAGTCGACGTTCGGCGTGCCGTTGATCAGCCGGTCATAGGCGATCACTTTGACATTCTGCTCTTTGGCTTTGGCGAGGACGTCGGTCAGGGTGGTGCCGTCGATAGCGGCGATGATCAAGGCCTTGGCGCCCTTGGTCAGCATGTTCTCAATCTGCGACACCTGGGTCGGGATGTCGTCGTTGGCGAATTGAAGGTCGGTTTTGTAGCCGAGCTCCTTCAGCGACTTCTCCACGTTGTTCCCGTCGGCTATCCACCGCTCGGACGTCTGGGTCGGCATGGAGATGCCGACGAGTGATTCGCTGGGATTGGCCGTGCCGCCGGTTTCGGCCGCCCCTCCGCGGGTCCCACAGCCGGTGGCGCCCACCGTTAGTGCCAGGGCGACGGCTATGGCGCCCACGAGTTTCCTAAATTTCACGCTATTCTCCTCCCGCGGCTACTTCAGCCACGCATCTGTGCTGGAGCGGAAGGCATCGATGCCTCCCGCCGAGCCGGGACTTTTGCAGCGTTCCCGGGGTGCTCCAAGCAGGGCCTGGCGCCGTCGAATCCGAACACAGGAGGCCCGGTAGCTTCGACCCTGTTAGCGCTAACAGAGCATGAGCTTAACCCGGCCAAGTCTATGGATCAAGTCACAATTGTGCTACGGCCCGCGAACCGGCCCCCGGAATGCGGTCAGGCCTTTGCGGCCTTCGCCGCAGCCTTGGCAGCCTGCTTGCTGGCACGCACCTTGACGAGCGACTCGGGATCCACGATGTCCGCGACGGACAGGAAGGCACCCTCCTCGCCGTAGTGGCCTGCCGCTTCCCGCCAGCCGGGCGCCTGGAGGCCGCGCTGCTTGCCGAGCAGGGCAAGGAAAATTTTGGCTTTCTGGTCACCAAAGCCGGGCAGCGCCTTCAGCCTGCGCAGCACCTCAGCACCGTCCGGATTGCCCTGGGTCCAGATCGCGGCGGCGTCACCACCCCAGTTGGTCTGGACCGCCTCGGCCAGTGCCTGGACCCGGGCAGCCATGGAACCCGGGAACCGGTGGACCGCCGGCCGCTCCTTGAACATCTCCACGAACGCCTGCGGATCATGCGCCGCGACGGCCTCCGGCTTCAGGGATCCGATCCGGGTCCTGATCTTTTCCGGCCCGGCGAACGCCGATTCCATGGTCACCTGCTGGTCCAGCAGCATTCCGGTCAAGAGCGCAAAGTCATCCTCGCTCAACAACTTATCGGCGGCGGGATCACCCGTGATGTGCAGTTCCATGCCGTCCATCCTCCCAGAGGTTGCCGCCCAGGCCAGCGGGGCGCTTAATTGTTGCAATCCGCGCCCCGCTGAAACACCCATTCCCGCTGCTACTTGCCGACGGCGAGCCGGATCATCGACCAGGACACGGCCGGAAGCTCCGCGGTGAGGCGGCCGCCGTCGGCCTGTGCCGTGACATTCTCCGCGGGCAGGACGGAGGTGGAATCGTCTGCGGTGGCCTGCCAGTAGGGGTCCTTGTTGGCGTAAGTGAGGGCCTCCACCACGCCTACGTTGCCGAGTGCGGACACCGCGGCGTCCAGCCGCAGCGCGTCCGTGGCCGAGCGGTTGACGGCGAACACCACCGCTTCGCCCTTGTCGGCGTCGTAGGTTGCGACCGCGGACACGGCGGCAAAGTCCGTCGTCTTGCCCCCGCTGACCAGCGGGGATTCGACGGCGAGCTGCAGCACAGTGCCCGATGCGTGGCGGGAGGTCAGGGCGAACGGGTGGAAGGTGGTCTGCTTCCAGGCACGTCCGCCCGGCTCGGTCATGATGGGGGCGATGACGTTCACCAGCTGCGCCAGGCTCGCTGAGTGCACCCGGTCGGTGTTGCGGAGCAGCGTGATCAGCAGGTCCCCGACCACGACGGCGTCCGCCACCGTGTAGATGTCTTCCAGCAGCACGGGGGCCACCGGCCAGTCCTTGCCGCTCGGCGCCGTGGATTCACCGCGGCTCATGTGCCAGACATTCCACTCGTCGAAGGAGATGTTGACCTGCTTGTCGGACTTCTTGACCGACTTCACGTGGTCGATGTGGGCCACGATGTCGCGGATGAAGGCGTCCATCCGGTGCCCGGCGGACAGGTGTTCCTGCAGGTCGCCGAAGTCCTCGAAATACTGGTGGGCAGAGACCAGGTCCACCAGGTCGTAGGTCTCGCTGAGCACCACGTGTTCCCACTCGCCGAACGTGGGCATGGTGGGCCCGGAGCTGCCGCAGGCCACGAGCTCAAGGTCCGGATCGATCATTCGCATGCCCCGGGCGGTGTCCGCCGCGAGCCGGCCGTACTCATGGGCACTCTTATGGCCGATCTGCCACGGGCCGTCCATCTCGTTGCCCAGGCACCACATTTTGATGCCGTAGCCCTTTTCCGCACCATTGGCCCGGCGCTGGTCCGAGAAGGCCGTCCCGCCGTCGATGTTGCAGTACTCCAGCAGGTCCAGCGCTTCCTGCGTTCCACGGGTGCCGAGATTGACGGCCATCATGGTCTCCACCCCAGCCTTGGCGGACCACTTGGCGAATTCGTCCACGCCCACCAGGTTGGGGTCACTGGAGTGCCAGGCAAGGTCCAGGCGCACCGGGCGCTGCTCCACCGGGCCCACACCATCCTCCCAGCGGTAGCCGGACACGAAGTTGCCGCCGGGGTACCGCACCGTGGAAACCCCCAGTTCACGGGTGAGTTCCAGGACGTCCCCGCGGAAGCCGTCCTGGTCCGCCGAAGTGTGCTCCGGCTCAAAAATGCCGGTGTACACGCAGCGGCCAAGGTGCTCCACGAAGGCGCCGAAAGTGCGCCGCCGGACAGGCCCCACCACAAATGCGGGATCCACGGTGATCTTCGCCGCGGCTGATTCTGCTGTGGTCACGAAAATATCCTCACTCCTATTTTACAACGTTATAGAGGACCATTGTTGAGACTCCCGCAGCAGGAGTCAAGCAAATAAAAGAAAGTACTTTAGGAAGTGTCCCGGTGGGGGACGTCGAGCCCTCAAGCCACCCACCTGCGGCAATGGGAACCGGCGGGGCGTGGCCAGCGAACCCAAGTACTACCTAATCTCAAAAACGAGTACCTCCTACGCGTTCATCCCCCACAGCCCCGCAACTAGGTTTCTTACCAGACACAAAAGTGACGCGGCTCGCGGTACATGGCTCACGAGGGGGTGTGAGACTGGCAATGCATGCACGACATATAAGTTCGGCCTTCCCGGTCCAACGGACACGGGTATTGAGCGGGGCCGGCGACGAGGAGGCCTACGAGACCAAGGCCTCTCCCCCAGCCGTCGTCGGCCCCCCTGTTCCGCCGCGGAACCCGGGCCCCCGCGCGGCAGCCGGCATTGCCGGAGTGGCCACGCCCGGTACCGGCGGCCAGGACGTGCTGCTGGATCTGGTGACCGGCACTGACTCGTTGGGAGAATCCCTCGCCCGCCTGGTGACCGCTTCCGCGCAGGCCGTTGTCCGCCAGGCAGGACTCCGCATCGAATGTGGGGTCATAGTCCACCAGCCCAAGAAGCCGCCCGCTGTCACCGGCACCTCGGAAGAAGTCGTCCGGCTGCTCGAATGGGAGCACCGGGCGGCTGAGGGACCGGTGCGCGAGGTCCTCGCCGGCGGCCAGCCAGTGGCAGTTCTCCAGCGCAACGGCGACTTCCGCTGGCCGCATTACTGTGACCAGCTGCAGCAGGCCGGCTTCGGCAGCGTCCTTGGCGTGCGGCTGCCGCTGAGCAGCGAGACCCCCGCCAATGGCACCAGGGAGGGCGGCGCTGCAGGCGGCGCTACCACAAAGGGCCCGGACGGGACCGCCGGCACCCAGCACCGGGAAGAAAGGCCGGCCGCCCTGGCATTCTTCGCCCAGGACGCCAAGGCCTTCCCACTACAGGTCATCGCGGAGGCACGCTCGTTCGCGGGTCTTGCAGCCAAAAGCCTGCAGATGGCCATCGACCTGCATACCGCCCGCTCCATGGCCACCGACCTGCGCTCCGCCCTGGACAGCCGCACGTCGATCAACGTTGCCTGCGGCGTCATCATGGCGCAGAACAGGTGCTCCTACCACGAGGCCTTTTCCATCCTGGCGAAGGCGTCCAGCCACCGGAACATCAAGGTGCGCAGGATCGCCGAGGACATCCTGGAGCGGCTGCCGGAGGGTCCCCCGCGCGCCCACTTCGGGCATTGAGCGTACACCTCGGCCACCGCCCACCTCCTTAGGGTTTTTGTCCAGATATGGAGGCTTCAGATGAAGTTAGCTCGACATATCTGGACAAAAACTCGCAGGGTTCGCTAGATGCCGCCAGCCAGCTTGTAGTAGGCGGCGTTCCAGTTCAGGTCCTTCTTGAACTGGCGGATGGTGGTGCCTTCGTCGATGGTGAGCAGCTCGGTCTTGGCAATCTCGGCGAAGTCCTCGAACACGTCCATGCCCACCTGGGTGGACAGCACGGTGTGGTGCGCGGCGCCGGCGGTCAGCCAGGCGGCGGCGGACGTGGCGAAGTCCGGCTTGGGCTGCCACAGGGCGCGTGCGACCGGCAGGTTGGGCAGCGGCTGGTCCAGGGGAACGACGTCGACGGCGTTGGCCACCAGGCGGAAACGGTCCCGCATGTCGGACAGCGCGACGACGACACCCGGGGAGGCATCGGCGTCGAACACCAGCCGGACCGGGTCCTCCTTGCCGCCGATGCCCAGCGGATGGATCTCCAGCCGCGGCTTGCCGGCGGTCAGGGACGGGCAGACCTCCAACATGTGGGCGCCCAGGATCTTCTCCGAGCCCGGTTCCAGGTGGTAGGTGTAGTCCTCCATCAGGGACGCGCCGCCCGGCAGGTCCCCACCCATCACTTTCGCAGCCCGGACCAGGATGGCGGTCTTCCAGTCGCCTTCGGCACCGAAGCCGTAGCCGGCAGCCATGAGCCGCTGCACCGCCAGGCCGGGAAGCTGGCGGAGCGCACCAAGGTCCTCGAAGGACGTGGTGAACGCTGCCGAACCGTTGGCCTCCAGGAAGCTCCGCAGGCCCAGCTCGATCCGGGCACCGTATCGCAGCGACTCGTGCCGGGCCGCGCCTGGGCGGAGCTCCGGAACAACGTCGTAGAGGTCCTCATACTCGGCCACCAGGGCGTCGACGTCGGACTCGGCGGCCGCGTGAACGGCGTCCGCGAGCTCGTTCACGGACCAGGTGTTGACCGCGACGCCAAAACGCAGCTCCGCCTCGGTCTTGTCGCCTTCGGTGACGGCGACGTTGCGCATGTTGTCGCCAAAGCGGGTCAGCTTGAGGGTGCGCACGGCGGCCCAGCCGGCGGCAGCGCGCTGCCAGGAGCCCACTTGCCGGGCCACCTCGGGGTTGGACACATGCCCGACGACGGTCTTGCGTGCGATGCCGAGGCGGGACTGGATGTACCCGAATTCGCGGTCGCCGTGGGCGGCTTGGTTCAGGTTCATGAAGTCGAAGTCGATGTCTGCCCAGGGCAGGTCCCGGTTGGCCTGTGTGTGCAGGTGCAGCAGTGGCTTGCGGAGCAGGTCCAGGCCCTGGATCCACATCTTTGCCGGGCTGAATGTGTGCATCCAGGCGGTGACGCCGATGACGGAATCGTCTGAGTTTGCTTCCAGCGCCGTCCGGCGGATTGCGTCCGAATCGGTCAGGACCGGTTTCCAGACCAGCCGGACCGGGACGTCGGAGCTGGCGTTGAGCTGGTTGGCGATTTCCTGCGACTGCGCTGCCACCTGCTTCAGGACGTCCTCGCCGTAGAGGTGCTGGCTGCCGGTGAGGAACCAGACCTCATAGCCGTCAAGGGAGGTGGATGCTGCGGTGCTCATGGGTTCTCCTGGGATGTAAGCCTGAAAAGGGGCCTGATGGCTATTGGCCGTAGACGTTCTGGTAGCGGGCATAGAGCGAATCGATGTTGCCCTGGTCGATGGGCTTCGGCTCGCCCAGCTGCCGGGAGATGTGCACCGTCCGGGCCACTTCCTCACACATCACCGCTGCCTTCACCGCGGAGCGGGCGTCCTTGCCGATGGTGAACGGTCCGTGGTTCTGCATCAGCACCGCTGGCGAGTTCGAGTTCTTGAGCGTCTCCACGATGCCGTGGCCGATCGAGTCGTCACCGATCAGCGCGAACGGCCCCACCGGAATTTCGCCGCCGAATTCGTCGCTCATCATGGTGAGCACGCAGGGGATTGCCTCCCCGCGGGCTGCCCAGGCGGTGGCGTAGGTGGAATGGGTGTGCACCACCCCGCCCACCTCGGGCATATGCCGGTACACGTAGGCGTGCGCTGCCGTGTCCGACGACGGCGACAATGGCGGGTTGCCCCACTCGCCGTCGTCGTTCCCCGCCACGGGCACCCCGTAGAGATCGGTGACCACCATCTGCTCCGGGGTCAGGTCCTGGTAGGACACACCGGAGGGCTTGATCACCATCAGCTCGTGACCGGGCACCCGGGCGGAGACATTGCCGGCCGTCCACACCACCAGTTCATAGCGGGTCAGCTCGGCGTGCAGGGCGCAGACTTCCTCCCGGATACGGCCGATTGCCTCGAGGATCGGGCTGCTCATGCCGGCACCTCCACGGCGGCCGGGCCGGAAGCCAGGAGTGAGCCGGAGGCCCTTCGCTGGATGGCCTTGAGCCGGTGCATCACGTCGTTGCCGCCCCGCCCGAAGTAATCGTGCAGCGCCTTGTACTCCTGGAAGAGTTCCTCGTAGGCTGCCACGTTCTCCGGAATGGGCGTGTACACCTCGCCGGGTTCCGCGCCCATGGCGGCGGCGGCCTCCCGGATGTCCGCATACTTCCCGGCGGCCACGGCGGCGTGGATGGCGGAGCCCAGCGCCGGCCCCTGGGCGGAACCGATGGTGGAGAGCTGCAGCCCGGTGGCGTCGGCGTAGATCTGCATGAGGAGCCGGTTCTTGAGCAGCCCGCCGGCCACAATGAATTCCTTGACCGGGACGCCGGCCTCCCGGAAGGCATCAACGATGGTGCGGGTGCCGAACGCGGTGGCCTCGAGCAGCGCCCGGTAGGTGTCCTCGGGTTTAGTGGCGAGGGTCTGGCCCACCACGATGCCCGAGAGCTCGTGGTCCACCAGCACCGACCGGTTGCCGGAGTGCCAGTCGAGCGCGATCAGCCCGTGTTCACCGATGGCCTGCGACGAGGCCAGTTCAGTGAGGTATTCGTGGATTCCCATTCCCGCGGCATCGGCAGCCTCATGGTACTCGGGCGGAACGCCGTACTTGGTGAACCAGCCGAAGATATCGCCGACGCCGGACTGGCCAGCCTCGTAGCCCCACAGCCCGTCCACGATGCCGCCGTCCACCACACCGCACATTCCCGGTACTTCCCGGAGTTCGGTGCCGCTCATGACGTGGCAGGTGGACGTGCCCATAATGGCCACCAGCTGGCCCGGGTCCACCGCCCGAGCGGCGGGAGCGGTGACGTGCGCGTCCACGTTGCCTACCGCCACGGCGATGCCCTCCGGCAAACCGGTCCAGGCGGCTGCTTCGGCAGTGAGGTACCCGGCGGCGTCACCAAGGCGGCCGATGGCGTGTTCCAGTTTGCTGCTGACGAAGTCCTTGAACTGCGGGTTCAGCGCGGCCAGGAAGTCCTCTGACGGGTACCGTCCGTCCTGGTAGATTCCCTTGTAGCCGGCGGTGCAGGCGTTCCGGACATAGATGCCGCTGAGTTGCCAGACGATCCAGTCGGCCGCTTCCACCCAGTGGTCCATCGCCGCGTACGCTTCCGGGTCCTCCTCCAGCAGCTGCAGGCCCTTGGCGAATTCCCACTCCGAGGAGATCAGTCCACCGTAGCGGGGCAGCCAGTCCTCGCCGCGCTCCGCGGCGAGCCGGTTGATCCGGTCCGCCTGCGGCTGCGCGGCATGGTGGCGCCACAGCTTCACATAGGCGTGCGGGCGGTTCGCAAACCCGGGCACCTCATTCAGCGGCGTTCCGTCAGCCTTGACCGGCACCATGGTGCAGGCGGTGAAGTCCGTGGCGATGCCTACGA
Organism: Arthrobacter sp. K410C; assembly: GCF_059090105.1. Lineage (NCBI taxonomy): Bacteria > Bacillati > Actinomycetota > Actinomycetes > Micrococcales > Micrococcaceae > Arthrobacter > Arthrobacter sp. K410C. The sequence goes on along the minus strand of NZ_JBNHFJ010000008.1, from coordinate 102,249 downwards.
CGGCGGCGGGGTTGATCCCCGCGTCAGCGATGGCCGCAGGAACGGCGTTCCGCAGGACGTCCCGGTAGTCGTTGGGCACCTGCAGGGCCCATTCGCCGGGAAGCCGTGCGGCGCCGTCGCCCGCTGTGTCCGCGGGCAGGGCATGGGTGACCACGGCATGCGGGTAGTCATGCACCCCGCTGCCGAGCTCCTTGCCGTCCCGGACCCGCACCACAACGGCACGGCCGGACAGCGTTCCGTAATCCACGCCGATAACAAAGACGTCCGAGCCGTCAAATGCGTCCATTGAAAATCCTCCAGATAGCTGCCGCAGCACTGCGGCCTGGTGTCAATTGTGAGCGCTAACAAGAGTGAAGTCAACAAGCCTTCCCCTGCTCCCCCTCCCCCACTTGGAGTTTTTGTCCAGATATGGAGACATCCAGGGTGCTGAAGTCGCCATATCTGCCCAAAAGCTCCAACGAAGGAAGGGCAGGGGAACCGGCTTCTTGAAAAGTGCGTCAGGGCGGCGCCAATGGGTAAGGGAAGCAGGGACCGAAACTTCCATCAACGGGGAGAGCCCATGACCGACCCCGAGCCACCGCCGTCCGCCGGCAGCCGCTCCCTGGCCTGGCTGGCCGGCCCCCTCGCCACGGGCCTGGGCTGGACCGCACATATGCTCGGCGGAGGCCGCTCCCCCGCCCTCCTCATCGTCGTGGCGTTGGCAGCCTTGCTTGGGATGGCAGCGGCCATGGCGGGGCGGCGGCGCCTTCCGCCCTGGGCGGTCCTTGTTTCTGCCGGGCTGGCGCAGCAACTCCTGCACCTTGCCTTCAGCGCGCTCTCCTTCGCCAGCGGTTTCGCCCTGCCCGGGCACGGCCATGGGAATGCGCCGTCCCCGGAGGCGGAGGAGGAGCCAGGCCAGGCCGCCGCCCAGGACCTGCACCTGCTGCTGTACCTGCACGCCGCGGCCGCACTGCTGACTGCGCTTGCAGTGACCCAGTGGGAAAGAATCAAACAGTGGCGCAGGCAGGAACCGGCAGCAGGAGACAAAACGGGCGTCAGGAAGTGAGTGTGCCCCGGACGATGCTGACGCTTGAGTGTGCGGGATTCCCGTCCACCGGTTCGTCCGAGACATCAACAATGGGGTACTCGGAAAGCTCCAGCCCCGCCGGCACCTGGAACGTCCCGGTGTCCGCGTTCATCACGCCCAGGCTGACCAGCTTCGACAGGTCGGGCGCGATCAGCCACACCTCCTGGTAGCCCTGCGCCTCGTCCTTGCTGAGCTCGACTTCCAGGGTGCGGGCACCGTCCTGCGTCTCCACCACCCGGGCCGAGCCCGTTGCCGAGAACGATGCCAGCGGGGTCAGCTGGGCCTCGGCCAGCGCCAGTGGCTGGGGCGGCCGGTTGAGTGCCCAGATCCCGCCGAGGGCCACCACCACTGCAGCGGCCGCAGCCACCAACCAGGTTCCGCTGCGCTGCCACCACGCACGGCCTTTCCTTGCGGCCCGGGCTTGGGATATGTCCGCCGGCGGGGCAAGGACCGACGACGGCGCAATGTCCGACGGCGGAACGCGGCCCTGGTGCCCGGCGGAGGCCAGGGGATCCTCCCGCACTGACGCCGACAGCCCGAGTTCCCGGTGGATGCCGTCCCACACCTGGGGCCCGGGAACGGAGAGCCGGCTGCTGTCCGGCGTCGATTTCACTGCATCCACGGCTCGGCGCAGCGCGGCAAACTCGGAGGCGCAGGCCGGGCACACCTCCAGGTGCTCCCTGCTGCCGTCGTCCCAGTCGTCATACAGGGCAAGGAGGCTCAACTCTTCCGGATCAAGATGCGGCATGGTCTACCTCCAATCTTTTCCTCAAATGCGTCAGGCTGCGGCGGATGTGGCTCTTGACCGTACCAAGCGGAAGGTCAAGTTTCCGCGAAATCTGCTCGTGCGTCAGGTCTTCGTAGAAGGCGAGCTTCATGATGGAGCCCTGGGGTTCGCCCAGCCGTTCCAGTTCCCCGTCCAGCAGCAGCCGGTCCGCCAGGACCTCCGCCGCCTCGGTACCGGAGCCCGGTTCGTCGGCCATCCCGGCGCCTGCTGCCGCCATTGCCTTTCGGGCTTCGCGCGCGGACGCGGACCGGGCGTCGGCAATGGCGTTCCGGGTGATGCCAACAATCCAGGCCGGAAGCCTGGCGGTGTGCGGGTTGAACGTACTCCGGGACCGCCACACCCTGATGAAGACTTCCTGGGTGACGTCGTCCGCCGCTGCACGGTCACCCAGCGAGCGCAGGGCCAGGGTGTGCACCAGCGGGGCGAACTCGCGGTAGGCCGTGGCCAGCGCCTGCTCATCACCGGCCAGGAAGGACGCGGTCAACCCGTCTTCCCACCGGTCGGTGGCCTGCCCAGGAAGTGCCACAGTGGACTCCTTCCCGGCTGCGGTGGCGAGAATCACGGCTGGATCACCGCTCATTCAAGGACCGCGGTGACAATCACATTGTCGCTGTAGTCCATCCGCTCGTCCAGCCATCTCCCGCCGCAGGTGACAACCTTGAGCTCATGTGGCCCGGACCTGCGGAAGAGGGCTTCACCGTCGAATTTGTCCTTGGCCATCAGTTCCACCCGAACCACCCGGTAGGTCAGCGCCGGAGCGCCCTCCCGCCCCACCTGGATGGCCGTTCCCGCCGGCACGGATTTCAGCTGCGAAAACGGTGCGCGATCCGAGGTGGTGTCGATGTGCCCCGCTATGACGGCGGTTCCCTCAGCGGCCCCCGGCGCCGGACCGAACCGGTACCAGGCGGCCTGGTCGAAGGCGTCGGGGATTTCCATGGCCCCCTCAGCTGACACACCCCCCGGAATCACGGGCATGTTGATGGCGGTCCCGGCAACGGTGAGTGCCGTGGGGGCCGGCTGCGCCGGGGCGGCCGGCCCCAGGGTGGCGGCACGGACCGGGACGTCCATTGCAGGAGTCTGAGGTGAGGGGGAAGCCGGGGCGACAGTGGGATCGGCCGCGGCGGTGACCGGCGGGGCCGAGGCTGCTGCCGGCGCGGCTGCCTGGCTGACAGCGGCCGGCGCCGGATCCTGCGCCGGCCCCGCCGGCGCGCAGGCCGGGAGAAGCAAAGCCGCAGCGAGGAAGGCAGCGCCGGCGAAACCGGAGGAACGACGGCGGGACTCCCCTGCCGTCGTCGTGGTGCTGTTCATTTCTTCGCCTTCCCGCGGCCGCCGAAGGATTGCCGCTGTTGAATCAGGCGCCGGCCGCCCGGCTGGAACCGGGCGGCCTGCTTCCTGCTGCAATGTTGTGTGACTGGTTGTTGCTCCTGGTTACCGCTGTGCGCGGGCTGCCCCGATGGCCCGGGCCGCGCCCATGCCGGCGAACACGAGGGCCAGGGCTGCTGCGCCGAAGCCCAGGGCGAGTGCGGCAGGTTCTGCCGGTGCTGCTGAAGCAGCATTGGCGGAGCCGTCAAGTGCACCCGGGACCGAACCCGGCGAGGAGTGCATGCCTTCGATGGTCTGGACGGCCAGCTGCAGGTTGTTGTTGGCCAGGCTGCCCCATGCGTAGACGATGGTGTGCGTGCCCTCTGCGACGGTGACGTCCGCAGGTCCGATGACCGGGGTTGTGGTGCCGGCGGCCGCGACGGCTGCCGGGATGGTGCCGGGGTCAAGGGTCAGGGTCTGCTCGTTCGGGTTGGCCAGGTTGGAGATGACCGCGGTACCGCCGGCCAGGACGTCGACGGCGGGTGCTGCCGCTGCGTGCCGGACGGTGAGTTTGCCCTTGCCTGCCGCGATCTGCGAAACGTCGTTGGTGTAGAGGTTGGCGGTGGGGTTGCCGCCGGCGTCGAGGTTGGCCACGGCGGTGTAGTTGCCGTTGGCCGCCAGGTTGACGCTGACGGGCCCGATCACTGCTGCGCTGGCATCGGCGGCATCCGAGGCAGTGATGGCGAGCTCGTAGGCGCCGGCCGGAAGCGCCAGGGGTCCGGCCAGGGTGCCGGGGGTGAAATCATCCAGGGTCCGTTCGCCGTTGACCCAGACGTCTACGGTGAGTTCGGGAACGCCGTGCAGCACGGAGAGCTGGGCGTCCCCTTCGGCTGCCTGGGCGGGGCTGGCGAGAGCGATTGCTGCCGCAATTGCCGCTGCACCGGCACCTGCTGTGAAGATCCTGTTGCGCATGTCCTTCTCCTTCATCGGCCCGCGTTTGCGGGCGTTTTTTGCTTACACCCCTAGTACTGGTGCAGGCCGGGAGTTGGATGCAGATTCATGGAAAAATCTTCGGGCAATTTTTTCGGACGGGGTGCGCCGGCTCTACCCCGCCGCTGCCGGCGGCGCCGTGCTGGCCCGCAGCACCAGCTCCGGGGTGACGATGGTGGAGCTGACGGCCGCCCCCGCCTCGATTTCTTTCAGCATGATGTCCATGCAGCGCCGGCCCAGCTCCTCGAAGTCCTGCCGCACGGTAGTGAGGGGCGGGGTGAAGTACCCCGATTCCGGCTGGTCATCGAAACCCACCACGGAGACGTCGTCGGGCACGCGGACGCCCGCCTCTGCGAACGCCCGCAGCAGGCCCAGGGCCATCTGGTCATTGCCCACGAAGATTGCCGTGGCGCTGCGCGTTTCCGCCAGTCTCCGGCCGATCTGATAGCCGCTGCCCGCGCTCCAGTCGCCTTCCACCAGGAGCGCGTCCGGCAGGCCGGCGGTGCGGAGCGCGTTGCGCCAGCCCTCGGCCCGTTCGGCGCCGTCCGTCCAGTCCGGCGGCCCGGATAGGTGGCCGATCTGCCGGTGCCCCTGCCCGATGAGGTGTTCGACGGCGAGCTGGGCGCCCCGCCGCTGGTCCACCATGGCGCCGCTGACGTTGCTGTTGCCGAGGGATCCGACGGCCACCACGGGCACGGAAAGCGTCATCTCATCGAGGGCCTTCAAGGTGTCCGAGTGCGGGACCAGCACCGCGATCCCGTCCACTGCCTGGTCCATGAAGTGGCTGATGGCATCCGCGATCGCCTCCCGGCTGATCTCGCGCAGCGCGGCGATGCTGACAAAGTAGCCGGCGTCGCGGGCGGCGTGCTCCACGCCGAGGAGGGTATTGGCCGGACCGTACTGGGACAGCTCGTTGGCCAGGACCCCGATGGTCTGCGAGCGCCGGGTCACCAGGCTCCGGGCCGCAGTATTCCGCCGGTAGCCCAGTTCCGCGATGGCCGCCTCCACTTTTTCGCGGGTGGCCTTGCTGACGTTGGGGTGGTTGTTGACCACGCGCGAAACTGTCTGGTGGGAGACACCCGCCACGTCCGCCACATCTTCCAGACGCGGCATCCTGCCTTTGCTGCTTTTTGCCATGAGCCTATTGTCCCTGCAATACAAAACAGCAGGCCGGAGGCGAATCGCCTCCGGCCTGCCGTGCGGGTGGGCCCTGTGGGGCTCGAACCCACGACCCACGGATTAAAAGTCCGATGCTCTACCAACTGAGCTAAAGGCCCCTGCCGGCCGGTTCAACATGTCTGTGTCGTGCCGCCCGGCCCAATCCATTTCTGGACGTTAATACTCTAACGCATGGTTCCGGCGCCTTCGCACGCCTGCCGGGCACCGCCGTCGGGCTTTTTCCGGAAGGGCCGGGGACGCTCGTATCCGGCACGGCACAGGAGTAGCGTGGGGGCATGAGTGAGCAAGCAGGATCAAGTCCCTACGGTGGCGCGCACCGGCACCACAAGCCCAAACCCTTCGCTCCCATCGACTTTGAGCCCTTCGCCGGCGGTGCCGATCCCGCCCGGGTTTCCGAGGCCGCACACCTTGCCGCCCAGGCGCTGGTCCGCCACGGCCGGGACAGCGACGACCCCGTAGTCACCCAGCGCCTGGTCAAGCTCGCCGATGAACAGGGCCTGGAGGCCATTGCAGAGATGTGGGCCGAAAGCCCGGCACGTTCACTTCCCGGCGCGCTTTGGCGCTTGTACGCGCTGCGGGCGGCCACGGTCCAGGACCCCGAGCGCATTTCCGTGTACTTCCGGGCGGGCAGGGACACGGCGCAGGTCTCCAACGTGGTGGCCGGAGCAGCCGAGCCTCCCGGCGCGGACGAGATGACCGCCATGGCCGACGCCATCCTCTCCGGAGCGTTCGACGGCGAGTTCGACGTCGCACTGGAACGTTCCGCCGCCTTCTGCCGCGTAGTGGCACTGGGCCAGGCGACCATCGCCGACGGCGCCGAGCACGCCAACGAGGCCCACGCCAGCAAGCTGACCCGCAATTCGCACCAGCTGGTCAAGACCGCGGAGGACCTGGAGCACGCCGCCAACGCGTGGCGGCTGGGCGAGCTGGACTGATTCCGTCATGTCGCACCCTGCGGGCCCACGGGCCTGCCATTTGGGCCCGTGGGCCCATCACGGCCCAACTGTCAAGATTGACTTGGGAGCGGCATCGTAGAACACTGAAACTGGTGTCGGACCGCGAAACCCCCGGGCTTCAAAACTCAGCCGCCTAGAGCGGCCTACCGCCGAGAGGCGTATCCGGTTCGGCACCATTTTTCTGCCCTTTTCCTGTTTTCCCATTTCAAGGGTGCAGTTACGGCCCGGTAGAGTTAGCGTCAGTTGCCTGCCGGGGTCAAGTCACACGGCAGCAATCCCCGCCCTGTACTTTCCCCGGAGACGGAACCACGTGAAGCTGCGCCTTTTTCCCCAGGAGCCCGCCGGGCTGAACCTTCTCTCGCAGATGGCGCAGCAGATTGTGCTGGCCGGGGGCACGCTGGCCGAGATCCTCGGCGTTCCCGCAGCCGATCATTCCAAGCTGGTCGAGGACATGCACAACCACGAGGCCAAATGCTCCGAACTGCAGTTCGCCCTCCTGACCCACATGCGTACCAGCTTCGTGAACCCCCTCCCCCGCGAGGACATGTACGCACTCTCCCGCTACCTCAATGAAGCGATGGAAAAGATGGACGCCGCCGCGGAACTGGTGGCCCTGTACAAGCTTGACCGGCTGCCCCGGCGCGCAGCGGACCAGCTGGAGATCATCAGCAGGCAGGCCGAGCTGACCGTGGATGCCATGCGCCGGCTGGACAACCTGGACGACCTCGAGGACTACTGGATCGAGATCCTCCGCCTGGCGAAGCGGGCCGAAAGGACCCACCGCCTATGGGTGGCGGACATGATCACCGACATGAAATGGGCGCAGTACTCCCGCAACCGGGACGTGGCCAACCAGCTGGTGGAGGTCACCAAGGATATGCGGCGGATCGCCACGCAAGTGGGCAGCATCATCGTCAAGGAATCCTGAGGTGGTGGCAGCCATCTTCGGCGTGGTGGTCCTGCTGACCGCCGGGTTTGCCTTCCTCAACGGCTTCCGGGATGTCTCGAATGCCGTGGCACTGGCTACGCGCACCCGGGCGCTGACCCCCAGTGTGGCAGTACTGCTGGCCGCCTTCTTCAACTTTATTGGCGCCCTGCTGAGCGCCACCCTGGCTGTCGCGGTGAGCCAGCACTGGATCACGCTGCCGCCGGGAACGGATGGCCTGAGCATCCTGGTTGCCGGGCTAATCAGCGCTTCCGCCTGGGGGCTGCTGATGTGGTGGCGTGGCATTCCCGCTTCCTCCACCCATGCCCTGGTGGGCGGCCTTGCGGGTGCCGGGCTGGCCAGCCTTGCCGTGGGCGGGGCAGGCGTGGGCGGCGTGGACCAGTCGCTGCTGTTCCAGGTGGTCCTCCCCCTGGTCCTGTCCCCGCTGGTGGCCTACAGCGGGGCGTTCCTGATGGTTTTTCCGGCCACCTGGGCGGCGCGGTACACCCAGCCCAATGTGGTGAACCAGCGGTTCCGCCGCAGCCAGGCCATCGCTGCGGGGGCTGTGGCATTCGGCCACGGCCTGCAGGACGGCCAGCGGGTCAGCGCGGTGCTGCTGCTTGCCTTGCTGGCCGCCGGCTATACCGACGGCGGGACCATCCCCCTGTGGGTTGCACTGGTGTCCGCGGTGATGATTACGGCCGGGACCTTGGGCGGCGGGTGGCGGATCTCGCACACCATCGGCTACAAGGTAACGCGCGTTGATCCGTTGCGGGGCTCAACGGCCCAGATTTGGAGTTCGATCATGCTGTTCGTGGGCGCCATCGCCCTGCATTGGCCACTGTCCACCACCCACACCGTCACATCGGCGGTCCTTGGCGCGGGCGAGAACCAGCACTTTTCGGTGACCAACCGGAAGCTGGTCATCCGGATCCTGGGGCTCTGGGCCCTGACCCCCGCTGCCACGGCCGCCACTGCCTTCGTGCTGGCACTGGCCATGTCGCCGCTGGCCGGCTGAGCGGCGGCCAGCGGTCCCGGACGGTACCTTGCAGCCCTGTACAGCCCGCCGCTGGTGACGTAGATTCAAAAGTACGTCCCCTGGCAATGCCGGGGACAGCCGCCCGCCGCCGTGTGCAGGCCCCGCGGGCGTTCGCCGCTGCAGCCAATCGGCGGCTTGGATGCACATTGCGGAAAAGAGCAGGCACCATGTCCATCCCGGATTCGCGCCGCCCTGCGCCCCAGCCGCGGCAGCTCCGATGCGAGACCTGCGGAACCGAACACCAGCTCACCATCCACGCCATCACGGCCCTCGGGGCCGGGGGCGGCGACCTCGTCACGGTCTCCTACACCTGCAACGACTGCAGCCTGTTCCAGGAGCACCTCGCCTATGCGTCCGACGTAGCCGCTGCCCTGCATCAGGTGCGATGGATGGCGCAGGTGATCATGTTCGGCGACGACTACATCCATTGCGGCTTCCCCATGGAAGAGGCCGAGTTCGAAATTGAACGGCTTTGCTACCGCAGCAGCAACAGCGGAAGCGGCCTCAGCGCCGTATGCCTGCCCACCCGGGTCCTGCGCTGCCGCTGCGGCTTCCAGCTGGAAGTTCCGGAATAGCCCCGGGGCTTCCGCCGCATGCGCTATAGCGCTGCCGGAAAGGCAGGCGGCAGTTCCTTGAGGACCTCCGCCAGCTCCTCGGTTGTCAGGTTCGCCGCCTTGCACAGCTGGTCCTGCCCCACACCGGCGCCCGCGGCCTGCCGCAGTGCCTGCATCAGGGCTCCTTGCGCCGCATCGAGCTCCCACTGCATGCTTTCGAGATGAGAGCTGGTCCGCCAGACGGCCGCCAGCAGATCACCGTCTCCACTGTCTCCGGAGCCCGGGACGGCCTGCCCCGCCGCTGCAAAAGGCTCGGCGGCCACGTCCTGCAGCATGGGAAAACCAAGGGCGAAGGGGTCTACGGGCTGGGAGTTGAAGGCCGGAGCGTGGGCTGAGCCGTAAAGCTGATGGCTCCGGGGATTGCTGGCGATCTGTGTCAAGGCAAATTCCTAGGCGTCTTATTACTAGCTCGAAAAGTATCTAGTTCAGCGTACTAAATACTTTCGGTGCTGGCTAGCTTCAGGGTTGAAGACCCGGTGGATAACGTCGCCGGCGTGCGCAGCAGTAGCTGGGGCTTATCCGAAGCGGCCGGAGACGTAGTCTTCAGTAGCCTTCTGGACGGGGTTGCTGAAGATGGTGTGCGTGTCACCATACTCAATCAGCTTGCCGGGCTTGCCGGTGCCGGCGATGTTGAAGAACGCCGTCCTGTCCGAAACACGTGCTGCCTGCTGCATGTTGTGGGTCACGATCACAACGGTGTACTGGTCCTTGAGCTCGTTGATGAGGTCCTCAATGGCCAGGGTGGAGATGGGGTCCAGGGCGGAGCACGGCTCGTCCATGAGGATCACCTGCGGCTCCACGGCGATGGCACGGGCGATGCAGAGACGCTGCTGCTGGCCGCCGGACAGGCCGGAGCCGGGCTTTTCGAGGCGGTCCTTGACCTCGTTCCACAGGTTGGCGCCCTTCAGGGAACGTTCCACCAGGACGTCGGCCTCACCCTTGGAGATCTTCTTGTTGTTCAGCTTGACGCCGGCCAGCACGTTGTCCCGGATGGACATGGTGGGGAACGGGTTGGGGCGCTGGAACACCATGCCGATCTGCGAACGGACGGTGACCGGGTCAACACCGGGGCCGTACAGGTTGTCGCCGTCGAGCAGGACCTCGCCTTCAACGCGGGCGCCGGGAAGGACCTCGTGCATGCGGTTCAGGGTCCGCAGGAAGGTGGACTTGCCGCAGCCGGACGGGCCGATAAAAGCGGTGACGGACTTGGCCTCGATGTTGATGGTGACGTCCTCCACGGCGAGGAAGTCGCCGTAGTACACGTTCAGGTCCTTGACGTCGATGCGCTTAGACATGGTGTTCCTTCACTTGCTGGGTATGTATTGAGTCTAGGTTTCCGCCCGGCAGGGCGGTAGGGACAGCGCCGGGAAGCGTGCGTCAGCGGCCGGTCTTGGGCGCGAAGAAGCGTGCGATGAGCCGTGCGGCCAGGTTGAGGATCATCACCAGGATGATCAGCACCAGGGCTGCGCCCCAGGCGCGCTGGGAGGACGGATCCGGGTTGGCCGGCGAGGTGGGGTTCAGGATCTGTGTGTAGATGAACGTCGGCAGCGAAGCCATCCAGCCGCCGAAGACGTTCGAGTTGATGCTGGTGGCGAAGCCGGCGGTGACCAGGATGGGGGCCGTCTCGCCGATGACCCGGGCGATGGCCAGGGTGACGCCGGATGCAATGCCGGAGATCGCCGTCGGGATGACCACCTTGAGGATGGTGCGCCACTTGCGCACGCCCAGGGCGTAGGCCGCTTCGCGGAGTTCGTTGGGAACGATCTTCAACATTTCCTCACTGGAGCGCACCACGACAGGAATCATCAGGACGGAAAGCGCGACGGCGGCCACGGCACCTGTCTTGGTGCCCGGTCCCACCACGGCAAAGAAGAAGGCCGCGGCAAAAAGGCCGGCCACGATGGACGGGATGCCGGTCATGACATCCACGAAGAAGGTGATGGCACGGGCCAGGCGGCCGTCGTTGCCGTACTCCACCAGGTAGATGGCGGTGAGCAGGCCGACCGGAACGGAGATGAGCGTTGCCAGCAGGGTGATCTGGATAGTCCCCAGGAGGGCGTGGTAAATACCGCCCAGGACAGGCGCGCCTTCCTCCACGGCCCGGTTGTCGTAGACGCCGGTGACGCCGTTCATGGACGTGCTGAGGAAGCCGGGGGTCAGCAGTCCGGGTACGCCGTTGACCAAAACGGTCCAGATCACCGAAACCAGCGGAAGCAGGGCCACCAGGAAGGACCCGACCACCAGGCAGGTGGCCAGCTTGTCCTTGGCTTTGCGGGATCCCTCCACCGCGGCGCTCCAGGACACCAGCCCGACGGCGAACAGCAACGCCGAAACGATGCCCCAGCCGAAGGCATTGAAGCCCAGCAGGGCCAGGATGGCCGCACCGATGATGAGCGCGCCGGCCAGGACCACGTAGGGGGCGTACTTGGGCAGTTGGCCCTTGGTGAGTGCCGAGCGCTTGCTGCGCACCGGGGTAAGCGTGGAGGTCATTTAGTTGGCTCCCGAGAATTCTTTGTGCCGGCTGATGATCCAGCGGGCGATCATGTTCACGGCCAGGGTGATGATGAACAGGACCAGGCCGGCGGCGATCAGCGTGCTGACCTTGAGGCCGCTTGCCTCGGGGAAGTTCAGGGCGATCTCCGCGGCGATGGTCTGGTTGCCGGATTGGATCAGGCTGGCGGTCAGGGCGCCGGAGGAGAGCACCAAGGCCACTGCCATGGTCTCGCCGAGTGCGCGTCCGAGGCCCAGCATGACGGCGCTGATGATGCCCGGACGGGCGAAGGGGAATACGGACATTTTGATCATTTCCCAGCGGGTGGCGCCGAGCGCCAGCGCGGCTTCCTCGTGCAGTTTGGGGGTCTGCAGGAAGATTTCGCGGGACAGCGAGGTGATGATGGGCAGCACCATGACCGCGAGGACAATGCCGGCGGTGAGGATGGTCTTGCCGGTGGCGGAGGCCGGTCCCTGGAAGATGGGCAGCCAGCCCATGTTCGCCGCCAGCCAGTTGTAAGCCGGTGAGATTTCCTTTGCCAGGAACGCCGCGCCCCAGGCGCCGTAGACGACTGACGGGATGGCGGCGAGAAGGTCCACCACGTAGCCCAGGCCGGACGCGAGGCGGCGCGGCGCGAAGTGCGAAATGAACAGGGCAACGCCAATGGAGATCGGCGTGGCGATGACCAGGGCGATGACGGCGGCGATGAGCGTTCCCACCACGATGGGCCAGATGTAGGCGAAGAACCCTTCGCCACCCTGGATTTCCGCGGCGGGAGCCGTCAGTGCCGGGATGGCCTGCACTACCAGGAACAGCGCGACGCCGAACAGCACGGCAAGGATGAAGCAGCCGGCGGCCAGCGCGGCGGTGGAGAAGACTTTGTCACCGGCACGGCCGGCGCCCTGGGTGCTGGTCAGGGAGGTGGCGGTCATTCGACGGCCCTTCGATCGTTAACTGACACTGAAAGTTGGTGCGTCCAAACCCAAGTTCCCCGCGCTGCCTTTCGGCAGGCGGGGAACCCGGTTATTGGCGCGCTGGTTAGGACTTGACCTTGATGGACTCGATGGCCTTGGCGGCCTTCTCGGCCAGGGCCGGGGACAGCGGTGCCGACTTGGCGGAATCCGCGGCGGTCTGCTGGCCGTCCTCGGAAACTACGTAGCTTTCGAAGGCCTTGACCAGGTCGACGGTTTCCTGGCTGTCGTAGGCGCTGCAAACCACGTGGTAGGAAACCAGCACGATCGGGTAGGCCCCGGAAGCGGTGGTCTTGCGGTCCAGCTTGATCGCGATGTCGTTGGCGGAGCGGCCTTCAACAGGCGAGCCGGCCTCGACGGCCTTGGCTGCTGCCTCGGCGGAGATCTCGACGAATTCCTCGCCCACCTTGATGGAGGCGGTGCCCAGCGAACCGCCCACTGCGGACTCGTCAGCGTAGGTCACGGCGCCGGGGGTGTCGGTGACGGTCTTGACCACGCCGGAGGTGCCCTTGGCGTTCTCGCCCTGCAGGCTCGCCGGCCAGACGCCGGAGGACTTGTCCGTCCAGACATCAGGGGCTGCGGAGGCCAGGTAGTCAGTGAAGTTGGTGGTGGTGCCGGAGTCGTCAGAACGGTTCACCGGGGTGACCTTCAGGTCGGGCAGGGTGACGCCCTCGTTCAGGGCAGCGATCGCGGGATCGTTCCAGTTGGCGATTTCGCCGCGGAAGATCTTGGCCACCGTGGCGGCATCGAGCTTCAGCTCTTCGATGCCCGGCAGGTTGAAGGCCACGGCGATCGGGGAGATGTACACCGGGATGTTGATGGCACCGTCGGGGCCACAGACGGCCTTGGAGCTTTCAAGCTCCTCGTCCTTGAGGTACGCGTCGGACCCGGCGAACTGGGCTGAGCCGTCGATGATGGCCTTGCGTCCGGCTCCGGAACCGTCGGGGGAGTACTGCACGGTGGCGCCGGAGTTTGCGGCGGCGAAGCCTGCCTTCCAGGCGTCCATGGCTGCGCCGGTAGAGGAAGCGCCGATGCCGGTCAGCGTGCCGGTGACCTTGGTGCCCGAGGTCTGGCCACCGGCAGGAGCGGTGCCAGTGGCGTTGTCTGAACCGCAGGAGGTGAGCGCGAGTGCGCCCGCTGCGATAACAGCGATAGCCGCGTGGCGGCCGATGCGGAGTGCCTTCACTTAGATGTACCCCTTCCAGGGTTATTCAGGTGCGGGGCAGGGACGGAGAACCCTGCAGCGCGATGCATACGTTTTGTACCTTCAACGAAGTTAAGGGCCGCAGGTAAAGGGATGCCCTGCCCAAGGTAAACGGAAGATTAACGACGACGGGATATTCACTTAAAACTGCCGGGTTCCCATTGCGCAGATCACATCTGCAGTCGTAGGGGCAAACTGCAAACTAGAAGGCCACGGGCAGCAAATAGACTGGACGGCATGGCCCCCGCAGCAGGACTCTCAGCAGGCAGGCGGTTCCTGCGCGGCAGGGTCCGCACCGGGCTGATCCGCAGCCGCAATTCATTGGTTCCGGCCATCCAGATGACCGTATGTGCGGTTGGCGCCTATGCCTTCGCCGAGTATGTGCTGGGGCACTCGGGCCCCCTGTTCGCCGCCACCTCCTCACTGATTGCCCTGGGCTTCTCCCGTGAGCCGCGGCTGCGGCGGGTGCTGGAGGTGGGCCTGGGCTGCACGATCGGGATCGCGGTGGGCGACCTGCTCCTGCACTGGCTGGGCGGCGGGATCTGGCAGGCCGCCGTCGTCCTTTTGTTCTCCATCCTGCTGGCCCGCTTCCTGGACAGCGGCAATATCTTTACCACGCAGCTGGCGCTGCAGTCCCTGCTGGTGGTGCTGCTGCCGGCGCCGTCCGGCGGGCCGTTCACCCGGAGCATCGACGCCGTCATCGGCGGCCTGTTTGCCCTGCTGGTAACCATCGTGGCGCCCAAGGACCCGCGCCGGGAGCCGCGCAAGGACGTCCGGAACCTGCTGCACGAGCTTGCGGAGGTGCTGCGTGAATGCGCTGAGGCGCTGTCGGACAGTGATTCCACCCGGGCATGGCACGCGCTGGTCCGGGGCCGGAACTGCCAGCCGCTGGTGGACGGCATGCGGCATTCCCTACGGGCTTCGGGCGAGGTGGCGAGGCTGGCGCCAGCGTACCGCCGGCACCGGGATGAACTTGACCAGCTGAAGCAGTCGCTGGACTTCATTGACCTCGCCCTCCGCAACAGCAGGGTGTTCGCGCGGCGGCTCACCAGCGCCATCAACCACGCGGCGTTGTCGGACGAGGCCACCGAAAACATCGCGGAGGTGCTCCAGGAGACCGCTGCCGCGATTGACGAGCTGTCGCTGGGGCTGGCGGAAACGCACGACGGCGTCCGCCGCGCCCACCTACGCACGGCCCGCCGGGACCTCAGCGAAATTGCGCTGCGGCTGCATCCGAAGCTCCTGGAAGTCCAGCGCCTGGAGGGCGAAACCGTGGTGATGCTGTACCGGCCGCTGATGGTGGACCTGCTGGAGGCGACCGGAATGGATGCCCGCGAGGCCAGGGACATCCTTCCGGCGCTCTAGCGCTCCATGATCAGCCCAGCCTCCCTATGTTCTGCCAGTCGCGTCCGGGGCGGTCTGGCGGGTAATGTCGGTGGCCGCCTTTAGGGTTGAACGCATGGCAACAAAGACTTCCCGGGCGTCCAAGGCGCCCGGCTACAAATGCGCTGAGTGCGGCTGGACCACCGTCAAATGGGTGGGACGCTGCGGCGAGTGCCAGGCGTGGGGCAGCGTCGAGGAAACCGGGACAGCGGTGGCGCGTACGACGGCGGCCACAACGGTTGTTGACCCGGCCCGCCCCATTGCCGAGGTGGACGCCACCACCGCTGCCTTCATGCCCACCGGAATGGATGAACTGGACCGGGTACTGGGTGGCGGACTGGTTCCCGGCGCCGTCATCCTGCTGGCCGGTGAACCCGGCGTGGGCAAGTCAACCCTGTTGCTCGACGTCGCGGCCAAGTTCGCCCGGACAGCCCAGGACGTCCTCTATGTCACCGGCGAGGAATCCGCTGCGCAGGTGAAGCTTCGCGCCGAACGGATCGACGCCGTGGCGGAATCCCTGTACCTCTCCGCGGAAACGGACCTTGGCCAGGCACTGGGCCAGGTGGAGAAGATCGAACCGCGGCTTCTGATCGTGGACTCGGTGCAGACCCTCAGCAGCGCGGACGTGGATGGCAGCGCGGGCGGTGTGTCTCAGGTCCGGGAAGTTGCGGCGTCCATTATCGCCGCCGCCAAGCGCCGCAACATGACCACGCTGCTGGTGGGCCACGTGACCAAGGACGGTTCCATCGCCGGGCCCCGGCTGCTGGAGCACCTGGTGGATGTGGTGTGCCAGTTCGAAGGCGAACGGCACTCCCGCCTGCGGCTGCTCCGCGCGGTCAAGAACCGGTACGGGCCCACCGACGACGTCGGATGCTTCGACCTGAATGAGAACGGCATTGAAGGCCTTGCCGATCCCAGCGGGCTCTTCGTCAGCCGCACCAAGGACCCGGTCTCCGGCACGTGCATCACGGTCACCATGGAAGGCCGCCGTCCGCTGCTCGCGGAGGTGCAGTCGCTGCTCGCCGAAAGCCCCAACTCGCAGCCGCGCCGGGCCACCAGCGGGCTGGACAGTTCGCGCGTTTCCATGCTGCTGGCCGTGCTGCAGCAGCGCGCCGGCACCCTGCTGCACAAGGACGACTCCTACGTGGCCACCGTGGGCGGGGTGAAACTCAGCGAGCCGGCCACCGACCTTGCGGTTGCCCTGGCCGTCGCATCAGCGAAGGCACGCAAGCCCCTGCCGGTCCGCCTGATCGCGTTTGGCGAAGTGGGGCTCGCGGGCGAGGTCCGGCCCGTGCCCGGGATCAACCAGCGCATCCAGGAGGCGCACCGGCTGGGGTTCACCCACGCGGTGGTCCCCGCCAGCCATACAGGTCCGGGTCCGGTGCCTGCGGGCTTCTCGGTGCGCGAGGTATCCCATCTGACGGAGGCACTCAGTCTCCTGATCGGGTAAGCGCTCCCGTCCGTCCGAGCCAGCTCTCCCACTGTGCCTGGCGGTGGCGGCCGGTGGGCGGTCCAGGGCACAAAAGCAATTCCTTGTTCACCGCGCCCCGGTTCACCGGTAGCCTGAGGAAAAGCGCCTTCATGCAGACGGGGGTTTCTGTATTTGCGCTGGGGGCGGAAATGAAACAAGCCGTGGAATCCACTATCGACGCGGCCCGTGCCGGCAGTGCCGGGGCTCTGCCGGCGGATATGCCCGTGATCGGCCATCTCGACGGGCTGTTCGACGGCCTCGGAATCCGCAGCCGCATTGTGCTGGGCCAACTTCCCCTGACGGTGACGGTTGTCCTTGTGGCAGTGGCCGCAGCGGTCTTCAGCCCCGCAACCTTGGCCACCAACCAGTTCCAACTGGCCCTTCTGGCCCATACATTGCTCTTCGCCGCCTGTCTAGTCCTGCCGTGGAGCCGGCTGCCAGCCGGCGCGTTTGCAGCGATACCGGTCCTGGACTGCCTGGCCATCGGGTTCACCAGGGAGGCCGGGGGACCGCCGTTCAACGTCCTGAGCCTGATGCTGGTCTTCCCAGTGGTCTGGCTGGCCGCCCAACCGCGCCGGTACATGCTCTTCTTGGCCATCCTTGGCACGGTACTCAGCACTCTGGTGCCTTCCGCCGTCGCCGGTTCACCCCCCACGTCAGCTTCCATGATCCGCACCCTCGTCCTGCCCCTTATCCTGTCCGCCGTCGCGGTGACTGCACATGTGGTGTCACGGACCATCCGCCACCAGCGCCAAAAGCTGGTGGACAAAGAGCATGTACTGGAAGTGACACTCGCCGAAAGTGTCCGGAAGCAGCGGCTGTTGGACGCAGTGCTGGGGGCCGTTGGCGTCGGCGTCTGGGTGGTGGACCGGAACGGTTGCACCGTCCTGACCAACAAGGCACTTCAGGCGGACCCGGCGCTGGCCACCCTCCGCAAAAATGCCGGCCACGGCCTTCTTCTGCCGGACCGCGCTTCTGCCGTACCCGCTGACGCGTCGCCCATTGCCCGCGCCGCCGCCGGCGACGAGTTCCGGGACGAGCTGTACTGGGCGGGCGGCCCGCAGGAACAGCACGCCTACTCCGTCAGCGCGCACGGCATACCTGCCCACAATGGGAAGGACGGCGGCGCAGTTGTCACGTTTGTGGATGTGACAACCCTGATCCGCGCCCTGGCCGCCAAGGACGACTTTGTTTCGACTGTTTCCCATGAGCTGCGGACACCGCTGACGTCGATCCTGGGCTACCTTGAGCTGGTGCTGGAAGAGCCCGGCCACGAGGACATCCGGGAGGAACTCCTGGTGGTCCACCGGAACGCCGGGCACCTGCTGGCCCTGGTCGATGACCTGATAGCCGTTGCGTCGGGACGGGTGGACCTTTCACTGGAAGAGGCAGACCTTGCGCAATTGGTGACCGAAGTGGTCGGCGCGGCGGTTCCCAAGGCGTCCCTGAACGGACTCCAGCTCGACCTTGACGTCGAACAGCCGCTGCCGGCCCGCGTTGACCCGGGACGGATCCGGCAGGTTGTCCGGAACCTGCTCTCCAATGCGGTCAAGTACTCGCCGGGCGGAGGCCGCATCACCGTTTGTGCACGTAAAAGCGGCGGTCAGCTCACCTGTTCCATCTCCGATTCCGGCGTGGGGATGGATGCCGACGAGCAGGAGCAGGCCTTCACCAAGTTCTTCCGTTCCGCCCGGTCGCGGGCAACGGCCATCCCCGGGGCCGGCCTGGGACTGCCGGTGAGCAAGACCATTGTGGAAGGGCATGGCGGCTCCATCACCCTTGCCAGCGAACCCGGGAAAGGCACCACCGTTACGTTCACCCTGCCGGCGGCATCCTGACCACGGACAACAGGAGGGGCGCTGCCTACCGCCTAGTGCTGTGGAAGCTGGTCCGTATCGTCGCGGTGGGAATTGAAAAGCCAGCCGGACACGTCGCTGCGCAGCGCCAGCAGCGGACCGCCCGTGGCGCTGACGTTGCCGGTGGGGACGTAATACCCCCGTCCTGAACCGGGGCCGCCCGCAGCCCGGTCCAAAGCGTCCTGGAGATGCCGCGGCAAGTGGCCCTGCGGGCCCAGGCCGCGGAGCTCATCAAGTTCTTCCGGCGTCAGCCGACCCAACACTTCAGCAATATTGGCCATGACGGGTCCCCTTCGAGCAGAGTGCTTGAAGGAATAACCTAAAACAGCACCGTGAACTGCGGGTTAACACCGGACGGCGGATTCGGGACGTTTTTGGCCACACCAGGCCGCACCACTGGAGGAGATATGCCGGTACGAAGCGCAGGAATCCTGTTGTACAGAAGGGCGCACGGCGGGCCCGCGGGACTGGAGGTGTGGATCGCGCACATGGGCGGGCCGTTCTGGGCCCGCAAGGACACTCATGCCTGGTCCATCCCCAAGGGCGAGTACACGGATGATGAGGACCCGCTGGTGGCCGCCCAGCGCGAATTTGCCGAGGAGATGGGCACCGCGGCGCCGGACGCTGACTACCACCATCTTGGTGACTTCAGGCAGCCCTCCGGCAAGATCATCACCGTGTTCACGGCTGAGCAGGACTTCCAGCCTGGACTCATCACCAGCAACACCTTTCCGCTGGAATGGCCCAAGGGCTCCGGCCGGATCCAGCAGTACCCTGAAATCGACGACGCCCGCTGGTTCCCCGAGCACGAGGCCCGGCTGAAGCTCGTCAAGGGGCAGGTCCCGGCCCTCGACGCACTTGCGGAACAGGTCCGCCGTCGAACGTAAAAAGCCGGCGGCCCCTGCTGGGAACACCGGCTTTTCCTCCACAGGCGCAGCTAGGCAGCGGCAAACTCCCGCTGCCTGGCCACCTTGGTGACTGAGACGTCGTCGCCCGAATACACCATGGTCCGGCCGGCACCGTCGCTGCGGACCACCCAGAAGACACTCCGGTTTGCGGCGATCATGTCAATGGTTCCAGCGATCACCTCCCCGCGGGAGGTGCGCACCTCCACGTAATCGTCCCTGGCGAGTTTTGACCAGTCGGGCACCGGCGCCTGGGGAAGTGCTGCCCGCCGGACCGGGTTGTGCCTGTACATGCTGCTTCCGTCCTCCCGCTGCTAGAAGTTTCCGCCGTCGGCCTTGACAGCGAGCACCGGCCGGTCCGCCTGCATCAGGATTTGCTGCGCGTGGCTGCCCAGGATGAACTTGCCCACCTGGGTGCGGTGCCGCAGGCCGATGACGATCAGCGAGGCGTCCTCCTGCCTGGCAACGTCAAGGAACTCGTCGGCGAGGTCGTGCTGATAGGGCGGCTGGATAACCCTCGCCGCCACGCCCGCGTCCGCTGCGCGCTTCGCGGCATCGGCCAAAACGCCCTCAGCGGCCACGGACTTGTCCATGAGCGCGCCCTGGCGGGCCGAGTTCACGATGATGAGCTCCTGGTTGCGGAGCTTCGCCTCGGAAATGCCTGCGGCGAGAGCTGCTTCACCTGCCGGCGTGGGAACGAATCCAACGATGATGCTCATACCTTCTCCTTGATCTTGTTGGTGGCGGCCGAAGCCACGGTGCCCTTGCGCTTGGCGATCAGGCTCCGAATTCCCGGCAGCACGGCCACCAGGACGAAGACCATCAGCAAGGTTGCCGAGATGGGGCGGGTGAGGAATCCGGTGGGGTCACCGCCGAAGACGAGCAGCGAGCGCCGCAGCGAGTTTTCCAGCAGTTCGCCAAGAACGAAGGCCAGGACCAGCGGTCCGGGCTCAAAGCCAAACTTCTTCATCAGGTAGCCCACGACCCCGAAGAACACCACCAGCGTGACATCGAACATGCTGTTGTTGATCGTGTACGCGCCCAGCAGCGTGATCAGCGCGGTGATCGGAGCCAGGATGGCCGCCCTGACCCGAAGGATCCGCACGAAGATTCCCACCAGCGGCAGGCTCATGATCAGGAGCAGGATGTTGCCGATGTACATCGAGTTCACCACGCCCCAGAACAGCTCCGGGTTCTGCTCTACGAGCTGCGGACCGGGCGTGACGCCCTGGATCAGCAGTGCGCCGAACATCAAGGCCATGGTGGCGTTTGCGGGAATACCGAGGGTCAGGAGCGGAATGAACGACGACGTCGCTGCCGCGTTGTTTGCGGTTTCCGGTCCGGCGACACCCTCGGGCGCGCCCTTGCCGAATCGCTCCGGCTGCTTGGCGCGCTTCTTCTCCATGGCGTAGGAGGCCATGGAGGCGATGGTGGCGCCGCCGCCGGGCAGGATGCCCAGGAAAAACCCCAGCACTGAACCGCGTCCGATTGCTCCGGAGGCCTGCTTCAGGTCCCCCCTCGACGGCCAGACATTGGAGACCTTCGACGGCGCTTTGGCAACGCGGTGCCGTTCCTCCAGGTTGTAGAGGATCTCGCCGAGGCCAAAGATGCCCATGGCGATCGGAACGAAGTCGATGCCGTCGGCAAGCTGGAGGCTGCCGAAGGTGAAGCGGCTTTCGCCGGTGAACATGTCACGGCCTACCGTGGCGAGCAGGAGGCCGACGGCTGCGGCGATCAGCGCCTTAGCCTTTGCGCCGCTGCTGATGGTGGCAACCAGCAGGATGCCCAGCAAGGCCAGCGCGGAGTACTCGGGCGGGCCAAAGTCCAGCGCGAAGCTGGCAACGAGGGGGGCCAGGAAGGTCAGGCCGACGATCGCTGCCGTACCGCCTACGAAGGACCCGATGGCGGCGAGGCCAAGAGCAGTGCCGGCACGGCCCTGCCGGGCCATCTGATAGCCGTCGAAAACGGTGACCACGGAGGACGCCTCGCCGGGAAGGCGCAGCAGGACCGAGGTGATGGTGCCACCGTACTGGGCGCCGTAGAAGATGCCGGCAAGCATGATGATGGCGGTGACAGGTTCCACGCCGTAGGTCAGCGGAAGCAGGATGGCGATGGTTGCCGCCGGCCCCAATCCGGGCAGCACGCCGATCAGCATGCCGATGACGACGCCGACCACGCAGTAGAGGAGGTTCGTCGGCTCCAGGACGACTGAAAATCCGTTGATCACAGGATTCAGGAAATCCATGGTGGTCTCCTAGAAGAGGTGGGGAATGGAGGTGCCGAGCGCCAGGACGAAAATCCCGTAGAACGCGGCGACGACGAGCGCACTGACCAGGAGCGTGGACCGCCAGGTCTCACCGCCGAGGAACCGCATCCAGATGATGCAGAGGATCAGGGCGGGGATCTCGAATCCGATAAGCGGCATCAGCGCCACCATGGCTGCGAGCGTCAGCAGTCCGGTGAGCGGGGCGGCAGACATCCGGGTGAACTTTTCCGCGTCCCGGTTGTGCCGGCCCAGGATCAGCTGGAAAAGCCCCAGCGCCACCATGACGCAGCTGATCATGAACGGCCAGAGGCCCGGTTGCGGGCTTGCGGGGGTGCCCAGGCCCATGGCTACCGACAGGACGAGCGCGCCGGTTCCGACGCCGAGCACCACCAGGGATGAGCCGGCGTTGGCGAGGGCGCCTGCCGCGGGGGGCTTTTCCGCCTCCCACTGGGCGGCCAGCTGTTCCGGGGTCAGCGCTTCGGGCAGGTCGTTGCGGGCGTCCCCGCCGGACGGGACGGCTGAGCTGCCGTCCCGTCCGGCGGACACTACTGGAGTGGTCTCCATTGCTGCTACTTGTTTCCGCTCAGGCTGATGTCGTACTTCTCCACCAGTTCCTTGTACTTCGCTGCATAGCCCTTCCACTCGCTGACAACTTCTTCACCGGAAATTTCCTTGGGGGTCAGCATGTTCTTCTCGTTGAACTCCTTGTAGGCGTCCGACTTGAAGGTTTCCTGGAACGCGGCGAGCAGCTTGTCCTTCACGTCCTGCGGGGTACCCTTAGGCGCTGCCACTGCCCGGTACTGGGCCACGGGAACGTCGTATCCGGCCTCCTTGGCGGAGGGAACATCGGGAAGGAAGCTGTTGCGCCCTTCCGAGAAGACGAGCAGCGGTGAAACCTTGCCCGCTTCGATCTGCGGCATTGCCTCGCCGAGCTGGATGGTCGCCAGCTCAACCTGGTTGCCCATGACGGCGGTCAAGGCAGGCTTGCCGCTGTCGAACGGGACGTCGGTGCCCTGGACGTTGGCCTGCTTGAAGAGAACGGTCTGGGCCAGCTGGCTGCCCGTGCCGACGCCGGTGGTGCCGAACGTGACGTTGCGCCCGGCGTCGGTGACGTCCTTGAAGCTCTTGAAGCCGGAGTCCGTGCTGGCGACGAGCACGTAGTCGTCCTGCGAAAGCCCGGCGATGACATCCAGCTCGTCAATGTTGACGGCCTCGTCCGCGCTGACGGCAAGGGGGGTGATGGTGACCAGGGAGGCTGTCAGCAGGACGAGTTCCTGGCCGTCGGCGGGCTTCCCTGCGACTTCCTTGGTGGCCAGGGCGCCGTTGGCACCGGGCTTGTTCACGACCGGCATCGGGGCGCCGAGGGTCTTGGTGGCTCCTTCGGCGAGGGCCCGGGCGATGAGGTCGGTGCTGCCGCCCGCAGCCTGGCCGACCGTGAGTGTCACAGGGCCGCTGGGGTATTTGGACGTGTTGGCGGCACTGCCGCCGGCGACGTTGCCGCAGGCGGTCATGGCCAGGAGGGTAACGGCTGATGCCGCGCCAAGGACGGCGCGGCGTGTGGGGAAGTGCTTCATTGGAACTCCTCGATAAGTCTCCGGGCGGGGTCCGGACAATCTGTGAACCGGGTCACCCCGTTCGCTTTGTCGAGTGTAGGGAGCAGTTATGATGCCTGTCTAAGCCCAAAACTGCATCAAGTGATACCGGGAAGGCATCATGTTCACATTCGACCAACTGGCAGGGTTCATCGCCGTTGCTGAGGAATTGCATTTCGGCCGGGCGGCCGAACGCCTCAACATGACACAGCCCCCGCTCAGCCGGCAGATCCAAAAGCTGGAAAAGATCATCGGGGCCGAACTACTGGAGCGGGACAACCGGAAAGTCGAACTGACAAACGCAGGCAAGACCTTCCTTGAGGAAGCCCGCCGCCTCATGGCGCTGGCCGAACGCGCCCCGGTCTCGGCGCGCCGGATAGCTTCGGGAAGGTCCGGCGTCCTGCGCATCGGATTCACCGCTGCCAGCGGCTTCAGTATCCTTGGCCCGATGCTGGAAGAGATTGCGGCCATCATCCCGGACGTGGATGTGGATTTGCAGGAACTTGTCACCGGGGAGCAGATCAGCCGGCTGATATCCGGGGAACTGGATCTCGGACTCGCCCGGCCGCCATTCGACCGGGAAACGTTCGACTCCCACCTGCTGTACCAGGAGTCGCTGGTCCTTGCGGTTCCCGCCGGACACCCCCTGACGCTTCTGGCGCGGGAGATCACGGCTGAGGACTTCAAGGACGAGCCGCTCATCATGCATTCCCCCATCCAGGCCCGCTACTTCTACGACCTCGTGGTGAAGACCCTTCCCATCCACCACGCCAACGTTGTCCACACGGTGAGCCAGGTGCTGACCATGGTCTCGCTGGTTGCAGCCAAACGCGGCGTCGCTTTCGTGCCGCATTCCGCCACCCTGCTGGGCATCAAAGGCGTGGAGTTCCTGCGGTTGCCAGACAACCACGGCGGACAGGTGGAACTGCACGCCATCTGGAACCGCAGGATCACCAACCCCGCGCTGTCCCGCCTCCTGCGGGACTTCGAGTTTGCGATGGAGTGAGCACCCGAAGAATCAGCCGCAATGCGCTAAAGGTATCAATGCATTCAAAAGTGCACTTAGACAGGCATTACATCCTCTGCCTAACCTGAACAGGAATTCATCACCAGCGGCCAATAGGCGCTCGAACCAGAGGACAAGATCGTGGCAAAGTACACCCCCCAGGAACTGGCAAACACCCTGAAAGACGGCCTGCTGTCGTTCCCGGTAACGTCCTTTGACGCCGCACTGCAGTTCGATGAGGAGAACTACCGCAAGCACCTCGCCTGGCAGGCCAGCTTCCCCGTTGCGGGCCTCTTCGCAGCAGGCGGCACTGGCGAAGGGTTCTCCCTGACCCCGGCGGAATCCGCCCGCGTGGTCCGTGCCGCCGTCGACGAGGTGGGCGGCCAGGTTCCCGTGCTGGCCTCCGCAGGCGGCTCCACCGCCCAGGCCATCGAGAACGCACAGGCTGCCGAAGCTGCGGGCGCCGTGGGCATCCTGCTGCTCCCGCCATACCTGACCGAAGCGGACCAGGGCGGACTCATCGACCACGTCAGCGCCGTCTGCAGCTCCACCTCCCTTGGCGTCATCATCTACAACCGCGCCAACGCCATCTACAAGGACACCACCGTGGCCACCCTGGCGGACCGCCACGAGAACCTGATCGGCTTCAAGGACGGCGTGGGTGACCTGGAACACGACGCCCGCGTCTACGCCAAGCTCGGCGACCGGCTGTTCTACCTCGGCGGCCTTCCCACCGCAGAGACCTTCGCCCTTCCGCTGCTGCAGCTGGGCATGAGCACCTACTCCAGCGCCATGTACAACTTCGTCCCGCAGTTCGCACTGGACTTTTACCAGGATGTCCGCAATAACGACCGTGCGGCCGTCAACCAGAAGCTCAACGACTTCGTGATCCCCTACCTGGACATCCGTGACCGCGTGAAGGGTTACGCCGTCTCCATCGTCAAGGGCGGCCTGGACGCCATCGGCCGCTCCGCAGGCCCCGTCCGTCCCCCGCTGCAGAACATGGCCGAGAAGGACCTGGCGGACCTCAAAGCCCTCATCGCCCGCGTTTCCTGACCGTCCCCGCTACACCGCTACACAGGAGGAACCCACGTGACCCTCACCGGACACTCCCTGATCGCCGGACAGACCGTCGTCGGCGACGGCAAGACAACCTTCGGCTTCAACCCCGCCAACAACGAGGCGCTGGAGCCCGCGTACACGCTGTTGACCGAAGAGCAGCTCAAGTCCGCCACCACCGCCGCGAAGGAGGCCTACCCGTCCTTCAGCACCCTTGACCCGGAAACGCACGCCGCGTTCCTAGACGCCATCGCTGACAACATCGAGGCCATCGGCGACGAACTGATCATCCGCGCCGGCCAGGAAACCGGGCTGCCCGTGGCCCGGCTCCAGGGCGAACGCGCCCGCACTACCGGCCAGCTGCGCCTGTTCGCGAACGTCGTCCGCCAGGGCGACTTCCGCGGCGTCCGCATTGACCCCGCCATCCCGGACCGCACCCCTCTCCCCCGCCCCGACATCCGCCAGCGCCAGATCCCGCTCGGGCCGGTCGCCGTTTTCGGTGCCAGCAACTTCCCGCTCGCCTTCTCCACCGCCGGCGGTGACACCGCGTCAGCGCTGGCCGCAGGCTGCCCGGTGGTCTTCAAAGCGCACAACGCCCACCCCGGCACCAGCGAACTTGTCGGCCAGGCAGTCACGAAGGCCGCCAAGGACTTCGGCCTGCACCCGGGCGTGTTCTCCCTGATCTACGGCCCCGGCGCCAGCATCGGCCAGGCCCTCGTTGCTGATCCCGCCATCAAGGCCGTCGGGTTTACCGGCTCCCAGGCTGCCGGCGTCGCGCTCATGAAGACCGCCGCCGCCCGGTCCGAGCCCATTCCGGTCTACGCCGAGATGTCCTCCCTGAACCCGGTCTTCGTGTTCGACGGCGCCCTCGCAGGTGACGTCGACGCCCTCGCTGCCGCCTACGTCACCGCCGTCACCGGCAGCTCCGGCCAGCTCTGCACCTCCCCCGGCCTGCTGTTCGCCCCCGAAGGGGAGGCAGGCGACAAACTCGCCGCCGCCGTTGCCCGTGCCGTGGCAGCCTGCGCCGGACAGACCATGCTCACCGAGGGCATCGCCGGGTCCTGGAACGCCGGAACCGAAGCGCTTGGCAAGGCCGACGGCGTCGAACTCCTTGGCCAGGGCACCCCTGGCCCCACGCAGAACGCGCCCGCACCCGCCATCTTCGGCACCGGCGTGGACCAGTTCATCAGCAACCACGTCCTGCATGAGGAAATCTTCGGCGCCGCGTCCCTGGTCATCCGGTACAAGAACGTCCAGGACCTGTTGCAGGCCGCCGGCCGCATCGAGGGCCAGCTCACCGCATCCCTGCACCTCACCGAAGCGGACTACCCGACGGCGGCACCCCTGATCCCCGTCCTGGAACAGAAGGTGGGCCGCATCATCGTCAACGGCTGGCCCACCGGCGTGGAAGTAGGCCACGCGATGGTCCATGGCGGCCCGTTCCCCGCCACCTCCGACACCCGCACCACCTCCGTGGGCACCCTCGCCATCAACCGGTTCCTCCGCCCGGTCGCCTACCAGAACATCCCCCAGGAACTGCTCCCCGAGGCCCTCCGGGACGCCAACCCCTGGCACCTCAACCGCCGCATCAACGGCGACGTGGTCCCCGCCGCAGAGAAAGCAGAGGTCAGCGCATGAGCCGCCAGCCCACCATCGCCGGAGTCGAGGTAGTACCGGTTGCCGGCTACGACAGCATGCTGATGAACCTCAGCGGCGCGCACGGCCCTTTCTTCACACGCAACGTTGTGATCATCACCGATTCGGACGGGCGCACCGGCCTGGGCGAGGTTCCCGGCGGCGAGAAAATCCGCACCACCATCGAGGAAGCCGGTGCCCTCATCAACGGGAAGCCGGTGGCACGCTACCGCTCGCTCCTGCGTGAGGTGGCGGCTGAGTTCGCAGACCGGGACGCCGGCGGGCGCGGCCTGCAAACCTTCGACCTGCGTACCACGGTCCACGCCGTCACCGCCGTCGAATCAGCCCTGCTGGACCTGCACGGCCAGTACCTCGGCGTGCCGGTGGCGGAACTGCTCGGCGATGGCCAGCAGCGCGCGTCCGTGCCGATGCTCGGCTACCTGTTCTTCGTCGGCGACCACGCACGCACGGACCTGCCCTACCTGATGGAGGACGCGCCCGCCGACCGGTGGGAAAAGCTCCGCCGCCAGGAGGCCATGACTCCGGACGCCGTCGTCGCCCTGGCCGAGGCCGCGCAGGAGCGTTACGGCTTCAGCGACTTCAAGCTCAAGGGCGGCGTGCTGTCCGGCGACGAAGAAGTGGACGTGGTCACGGCCCTCGCAAAGCGCTTCCCGGAGGCCCGGGTCACCCTGGACCCGAACGGCGGCTGGCTCCTCGAGGACGCCATCCGCCTGGGCAAGCGCATGCAGGGCGTCGTGGCCTACGCCGAGGACCCCTGCGGCGCCGAAGGCCGGTTCTCCGGCCGCGAGGTGATGGCGGAGTTCCGCCGGGCCACAGGCCTGAAGACGGCCACCAACATGATCGCCACCGACTGGCGGGAAATGTCCCATGCCATCCGCAGCAACGCCGTGGACATCCCGCTGGCGGACCCGCACTTCTGGACCATGCATGGCTCGGTCCGGGTGGCACAGCTGTGCAACGAGTTCGGACTCAC
Organism: Arthrobacter sp. K410C; assembly: GCF_059090105.1. Lineage (NCBI taxonomy): Bacteria > Bacillati > Actinomycetota > Actinomycetes > Micrococcales > Micrococcaceae > Arthrobacter > Arthrobacter sp. K410C. The sequence continues at coordinate 74,558 of NZ_JBNHFJ010000008.1, read as the reverse complement.
CTGGGGCTCGCACTCGAACAACCACTTCGACATCTCGCTGGCGATGTTCACGCACACCGGCGCTGCTGCCCCGGGCGAAATCACCGCTCTGGACACGCACTGGATCTGGCAGGACGGCCAGGGCCTCACCAGGGAACCGCTGCAGATCAAGGGCGGCGCCATCGAGGTGCCTGACGCCCCGGGGCTGGGCATTGAGCTGGACCGGGATGCCCTGGACAAGGCGCACCAGCTGTACCTCGCGCACGGCCTGGACGCCCGCGATGACAGCATCGGCATGCAGTACTACATCGAAGGCTGGTCCTTCGACCCGAAGCGACCCTGCCTGGTCAGGTAAGCCGCAATCCACTGCGCCCTTCCCGGCAGTACGCCGGGATCAACTTCCGCACGGCCGGAACCTCCCCGCAACAGAGGCCGGCCGTGCGGAATTCCACCTTGGAGCCCCCATGAATGCCCAAACGGCCCTCCTCGAACGCACATATGCAAGCGCGGCTGCATTTCCCACACAGCCGCGTCCCCTCGCCGGCAACAACCCGGCACCCGTCGGCGCCGACTGCGATGACGAGTGCCACTTTTGCCAAGGACCAGAAACAGACTGACCCGCACTTGGCGCTCCCCTCCCCGCGCCGCCGCGGGAGGGGCGTCGCGGTGTCGCCCCTTCCGGGGCGACCATACCGACAGGGCATGAAGCGATGCGGATTGCGTGTTGGACGCGCATCAGACTGGCAACCTAAAGTAGTGGAGTCGCTGTGGCGGGCCGCACATCCCATCGCCCCGCAGCCGCCCTGCGTTACCAACCCCCAAAGGAAACATTCGATGATGTCTGTGGACAATGCCGTCACGGACGTGGCCTCGGCCACGAAAAAATTCTTCAAGCGCGTGCTGCCCATCATGCTGGTCATGCTGGTCTGCAACCAGCTGAACCGCTCCAACATCGGCTACGCTCAGGACCACCTCCAGGCTGATGTTGGAATCGGCGCTGCCGCCTACGGCTTCGGCGCCGGGCTGTTCTTCATCGCCTATGCCATCTTCGAACTCCCCAGCAACGTCATGATGGAAAAGTACGGCGCCAAAGTGTGGCTGACCCGGATCATGATCAGCTGGGGCACTGTTTCTTTCCTCATGGCTTTCGTGCAGAACGAAACCATGTTCTACGTCCTGCGCTTCCTGCTGGGCGCCGCCGAGGCCGGGTTCTTCCCCGCCGTCATCTTCTACTTGGCCCGCTGGGTGCCGGCCGGCCAGCGCGGCAAGGCCACGGCCATCTTTATCGCCGGGTCCTCCATCGCCGCGGCAATTTCGGGCCCCATCGCCGGGATGCTGCTGAGCCTCCATGGGGCTCTTGGCCTGCGGGGCTGGCAGTGGCTTTTCGGCTTCGAAGGCGCTCTGTCCGTCGTGGTGGGCTTCGCAGTGTTCTTTGTCCTGGATGCCAAAATCAAGGACGCCAAGTGGCTGTCCGCAGCCGAGAAGGATGCACTGTCAGAGGCAATCGCCGCTGAGGATGCACAGCACTCCAAGGCCGGCGCCGGCAAGGCCAACCGCTGGAAGATGCTCCTGAACCCGCAGATCCTGCTGCTGTGCGGCATCTACTTCTCGGTGCAGCTTTCCATCTACGCCAACACCTTCTGGCTTCCCAGCATCATCAAGCAGATTCCCGGGACCACGGACCTCACCGTCGGATTCCTTTCCTCCATCCCGTGGGTCTGCGCCGTGTTTGCCATGTACTTTGCCGCCAAGCTGCAGGACAAGGCGAAGTCCAAGCGTCCTCTGCTGGTGGTGGCGCTCCTGGTGGCGGCCGTTGGCACCTTCGCGGCCGCCGTCGCTTCGCCGGTCATGGCCCTGGTGTTCCTCGCCATCGCGGCCATGGGCTTCAAGAGCGCTTCGCCCCTGTTCTGGACCATCCCGCAGTCGGGGCTGCACCCGCTGGTGCTTGCCCCCGCGATCGCCATCATCAACTCGCTGGGCAACCTGGGCGGCTTCGTTGCCCCCTTCGGCTTCGGCATCATCAAGGAACAGACCGGCAGCGTCATCCCCGGCCTGTTCGCCCTGGCCGCCGCATCCACCATCGCCGCCGGCCTGGTCTATTTCCTCAAGGAAAGGTGCACTGACGGCGGGGAGGCTGCCCCGGACGAGGAGCCTGTGCTGGCGGCTCCGGTTCCCAGCCGGGCCTGAGCCCCTTTACATCCGGATTGCCCGAGCGGTGCCGGAGCGCTGTAGCGATACGGCGTCCCGGCACCGCTCCAGCATTTCCAGCGGAGGTTTCCGGCGCCTACCGGCCGGTGATGACCAGGGCGACGCTGTGCCCGCCAAAGCCGAAGGCGTTCACCAGACCGGCCGGGGAATATCCTGCCCGGAGGGTGTGGACGTCTTCGGTGACGACGTTAAGGTCCACTTCGGGGTCCAGCTCTTCGACGTTGAGGGTCCCCGGAAGCTGGCCCGTGCGCAGCGCCTCCAGGACCACGACGGCGGCCAGCGCGCCGGCGCCGCCCAGCAGGTGGCCCGTGTGCCCCTTGGTGGAGGTCACCGGCACGTCCGCGCCAAAGATCGCGTTGATGGCCTGGCCTTCCAGCCGGTCCCCCACAGGGGTGGATGTTGCGTGGGCGTGGACGAAGCCGATGTCGGCGGGCTGCATTCCGGCCGATTCCAGGGCCTTCTGCATCACGCGCCGCTGCATGGCAGGGTCCGCTGCCACAATGTCGTTGGCGTCGGAGGTGACGGCTCCGCCGGCCACCGCACCCAGCACCGCCGCTCCGCGGGCTCGCGCGTGGTCCTCGCTCTCCAGCACCACCACACCGGCGCCCTCGGCCAGCACAAAACCGTCCCGGCCGCCGTCGAACGGGCGGGAGGCGCGCGCCGGCTCATCGGAGCGGGTGGACAAAGCGCGGATCTGCGAAAAACCGGTGATCACGAGGTCGTTGACGGACGCGTCCACGCCGCCGGCAATCACGACGTCGGCCGCACCGGAGCGGATCATCTCCGCCGCCTGCACAATCGCCTCAGCCCCGGAGGCACAGGCGCTGACCGGCGTGCGGGCGCCGCCGCGGGCGCCGAGGTCGATGGACACCCAGGCCGCCGGGCCGTTCACCATGAGCCGGGTCAGTGTGTGGGGCGACACCTTGCGGGGGCCGGACTCGGCCAGGGTCCGGTCCTGTTCAAGGGTGGACCCCAGGCCGCCGTAAGCGGAGCCGATCACCACGGCGAAGCGTTCGGGGTCCACCTCAGGGGCGCCGGCCTGGGCCCACGCTTCGCGCGCTGCGATGAGCGCCAGCTGGCCGCAACGGTCCATCCGCTTGATCTCGCGGGTGCTGAGGTGGCCGGAAAGGTCAGCTGGGGCCTGGCCGGCGATCTTCACCGGAAGCTGCTCCGCCCACTCTGCGTCCAGCGCGGCAATGCCCGATTTTCCGGCTACCAGGGCGGCCCAGGTTTCGGCAACCGAGGAGCCGAGCGGGTTGACGGTACCGGCGCCGGTCACCACGGCGCGGACAGGTGATGGATTCAGTGTCATGGTGCCTTACTTCGCGGGGTTGTGCGTGCCGATGGGCACCAGGGTGAGGTCCGGGAGGTTCTTTTCGATCCGCCGCAGCGCCCAGACGTCGTTGAACAGGGCGAGGTATTCGCCGTCGGACCGCAGCAGCACCTCGGCGCCCGGCACGTTCGCCAGCGCGGGCATGGCCTCCGCCGTTGAAATCCTGGCCAGCGAGTAGGGCAGGCGTTCCAGGCGCATGGGGGCACTGAAGTCGTGCGCCATGCGGTCCTCCACCACCTCGAACTGCATGGGTCCCACGGCGGCAAGCACCGGCGCCTGGTCGCCACGGACGTCGGAACGGAGCACCTGGATGACGCCCTCGTGCTCGAGCTGCTCGATGCCGCGGCGGAACTGCTTGAACTTGCTGGGGTCCTTCGAACGCGCCACCTGGAAGTGTTCCGGGGCGAACAGCGGGATGGCCGGATACTCCACCGGCTCCTCGAGGAACAAGCTGTCGCCAACGCGCAGGGATGAAGCGTTTACCAGTCCCACCACGTCGCCCGGGTACGCCTCGTCAATGACTTCGCGTTCCCGCCCGAACACCTGCTGGGCGTACTTGGTGGCAAAGGACTTGCCGGTGCGGGTCTGGGTGACCACCATGCCGCGCTCGAAGACACCGGAGCAGACGCGGATGAAGGCAACGTGGTCGCGGTGGGCCTTGTTCATGCCGGCCTGCACCTTGAACACAAACCCGGAGAACGGCGATTCGACGGGGCGGGGGCTGCCGTCCACATCGGGGCGCGGCGCCGCCGGCGGGGCGAAGTCCACCAGTGCGTCCAGCAGTTCCTTGACGCCGAAGTTGAGGGCGGCGGAGCTGAACAGGATGGGGGTTGCCTTGCCGGCGTGGAAGGCCTCGACGTCGAATTCCAGGTTCGATTCGATCACCAGGCCGGCCTCGTCCACGGCGTCGGACCAGTTGCTGCCCTGGCTTTCCGCGGCTTCCTCCGGGGTGAAGTATTCGGTGATGGCGATCTGCGCGCCGGCGTTGTTGCGCTGGAAGCGGGCGAAGCGGTCGTTGCGGAGGTCCCAGACACCGCGGAAGTCGCCCGAGATGCCGACGGCCCAGGTCAGGGGCATGGGCTGTAGGCCGGTGCGTTCGGTGATCTCGTCCATCAGGGCCAGCGCATCCAGGCCGGGCCTGTCCCACTTGTTGATGACCGTGATGATGGGCAGGTTGCGCTGCTTGCAGACTTCGAACAGCTTCATGGTCTGGGTTTCCAGGCCCTTGGCTGCGTCCACGAGCATCACGGCGCAGTCGACGGCGGCGAGCACGCGGTAGGTGTCCTCCGAGAAGTCGGCGTGGCCGGGGGTGTCCAGCAGGTTGATGACCGTGTCCCGGTAGGAGAACTGCAGGGCGGCGGAACTGATGGAGATGCCGCGGTCCTTTTCCATCTGCATCCAGTCGGAGACCGTTTCCTTGCGGTTCGCCTTGCCGCTGGAGGCGCCGGCGGTCCCGATGACCTTGGCGTGCAGGGCGAGCGCTTCCGTGAGCGTGGACTTGCCGGCGTCGGGGTGCGAGATGACAGCAAAGGTCCTGCGGCGGCCGGCCTCTGTGTGAATCGCGGAGATCCGGGCGGGGGTCAGGACATCTTGGGACACGGTGCTACTTTCGCTGCGGTTGGGATTGCCCAGGCGCTGGCGGCGCCTTTCGAAGCACTGCACTCCAGGGCACTGCACTTCACGGAACGGCGGGCCGCGGGGCCGGTAGGCGGGCCGGCGGACAGCCAAGGTACAAGTTTATCGCAGCACCGCAAACCGGCTCCGTGCCCGCTTAACGCCCGTGAAACCAACCGTTCAAGACCGGGAAACGGCAGGCGGTTAGGTTGGCACCATGACGACGCAGGGCAAGCTGTTTTTCGATCCCATCACCACCGGTCCGGACTCCGCGCGGGACCAGGACCGTAATGCAGGCTCGGCGGGCCGCGGCACCCAGACGGCGGTGGAGCTGAAGGCGCTGCGGGCGGCGTCGCTGGCCGCCGTCAGCAGGGATCTGGAGCGCATGCTCCGGGAGCGCGCACGCCAGCCCTTTCCCCGATGAAGCTGCGGTAACGGCATGATGTGTTCATGCGCAGCATCGAGCTGGTCCTGGACGCCTCTTCCGATTCCCTCATCAGGGCCGACTGGGCAAGGCTCGCCGCTGCCGGCGTTCCCAGCCAGGCGGGCCATACGTCCGCCAGCAACAGCCCGCATATCACCCTTGCCGCCGGCCAGGACCTGACGGTGCCGGACAACGCCGATGACCTCTGGCAGGGACTGCCGCTGGGCATCGGGTTCTCCGGAGTCCAGGTTTTCGCTTCGGGGGCCGGCAGGTATGTCCTTGCCCGCTCGGTTGCGGTAACGGCGGCACTTCTTGACCTGCACCGGGCCCTCCATGATCGGGCGGCAGGCGCATTGCCGCTCACCCGGCCAGATGCCTGGACGCCGCATGTCACCCTCGCCCGCCGGGTTCCCGGGCATCTCGTAGCGACGGCGCTGGACCTGCTTGAGCTGCGAATGGAGGCCCAGTGCACCGCCGCCAGGCACTGGGACAGCACCACCAGGACCATCACTTCCCTGGGACCTGGCGGCCAGGCGCTTCCCCGGGTCCCGGGCTAACCAGGGGCAAAGTGGCCATCACCGGGCTGCAGGACAGACCGGTTCGGCGGTACTTTCAGGAACCCCCTTAATGGGGCACTTTGGGGCTTGCCCGTGCGGAAGTTGGAGTTCTTGCCCCTATCATTGAGCTTGCGGGAAAATGAGCACTTTTTATCCTGCCGGCAAGTGTGAAAAGCCGGCATCTTGCGGGCGGCGGTCCGCACCTTTGAAGGGAATATCTATGGCGCGGAGCCCCGAGGAATCACTTAGGGCGACTCTGGGCAGAGTGGCACCCGGAACTCCCCTTCGTGACGGACTGGAGCGCATCCTCCGCGGCCGGACCGGGGCGCTGATTGTCCTGGGCTCGGACCGGACGGTCGACTCCATTTGCTCCGGCGGATTCGATATTGGCATCGAGTTTTCCCCCACCCGGCTCCGTGAGCTCGCCAAGATGGACGGCGCCATCATCTGTGACCGGGACGCCGGGAACATCCTGCGTGCGGCCGTCCAGCTGGTGCCCGATTCCAGCATTGAGACCCAGGAGTCCGGCACCCGGCACCGCACCGCCGAACGTGTTGCCATCCAGACCGGAGTCCCGGTCATCTCCGTCAGCCAGTCCATGCAGATCATCGCGCTGTACGTGAACGGCCTGCGGCATGTGCTCGAGGGCTCGGAGAAGGTCCTGGCCCGCGCCAACCAGGCCCTTGCAACCCTTGAACGCTACCGGTCCCGCCTTGACCAGGTGACCAGTTCGCTGTCGGCTCTGGAGATTGAAGCGATGGTAACTGTCAGGGACGTGGCGGTCACCCTGCAGCGGCAGGAAATGGTCCGCCGGATCTCCGAAGAAATTTCCCAGTACGTCCTGGAGCTGGGCGAAGACGGCCGGCTCTTGTCACTCCAGCTCGATGAGCTGACAGTGGGCCGGGGCCCGGGCAGCGACGTCATCATCCGCGACTACGCCAGCCCGGACGCCTCGCCCGAGGACATCGAAAAGGCCGTCAGCGCGCTGGTTAATCTCGGTCCCACCGAACTGATTGACCTCGGCAAGATTTCGGGCATCGTGGGGTTCGCCGGCGGGGAGGCGAACCTCGACGCCGTGGTCCAGCCCCGCGGCTACCGGCTGTTGTCCGGCCTGAAGGCGGTTCCCAAGGCTGTTGCCGACCGCCTGGTGGACCACTTCGGCGGGCTGCAGTTCCTGATGGCGGCCACCATTGACGACCTCATGACCGTTGACGGCATCGGCGACCAGCGTGCGCGCACGGTCCGGGAAGGCCTCAGCCGGATGGCAGAGGCCAGCCTGCTGGACCGCTTCCTGTAAAGACCCCGCGGAAAGTCAGTTCAGCTGGAAGACGGCTTTCGGGCTTGCCTTGGAACCCAGCTTGGCGGTGAAGATGTAGTACGCCCCGCCGGCACCGGGCTTGGCGTCCACCGCCTGGCACCCCTCAACGCTCCGGTTCCGGGGCCATGGGAAGTTGGCGGTTTCGCTGGCTCCCGGAGCGATCACCTTCACCAGGTCCTCGCTGGCCGCCTGGCAGTCCCTGGAAGAGAAGACCCTGTCCGGGCCGCTGGTCACCAGGAACTCCATCTGCGAGGTTCCGATATTCACCTGGCACGGCACCTCTCCCCCATTCGTCACCTTTAGGGTGAGCAGCGGGTTTTCGTCGGGCCCGTAGGCAGCCTTGTCCGTGGACGCGGAGACCGTTACGAGGTTCTGGTTGCAGGTTGGCGTTGCGGAGGGGGTCGGCGTGGGGGCGGCAGAGGCTGACGCAGACACGGACGGCGAGGCGGAGGGAGCGGCGGAAGCGGAACCGCTTGCCGGATCCGTGGACGACGCCTGCTCAGAAGCCCCGCGGAAGGCTCCGGCCAGGGCCAACCCGCCCACCACGAGAGCCAGGACCATCAGCAGCGCACCGCCAACCACGAGCCGCCGCCGGCGGTACACGGCAGGGCTGGGCTTCCGGACGCTGCTGGATCCGGATGCTGATGCCTTGCCGCGTGCTGATGTAGTGCCCTGCTTGCCCATTCTTCTAGGCTAGGGAACCGCCCGGGTTCTGCCCCGCCACCACGCCGCCGGGCAGCCAACGCTGTCGGTCACATCCGGTTTCGGGCCTGCAAAACCCATCCACTACAGTGTTGGAATCGACACCAAGACTTCCGCTCCAGCAGCCCCCGACGCCGCGCCAGGCACCGCGGGCGGGCTCCAGCAGCTTCACGCCAGCATCACCGGCTGGTTCGCCGAAACCGCACGCGACCTTCCCTGGCGCAGCCCCTCCTGCTCCCCCTGGGGCGTCCTGGTCAGTGAAATCATGCTGCAGCAAACGCCAGTGGTCCGGGTTTTGCCTGTCTGGCACGAGTGGCTTGAACGCTGGCCCAATCCCGCCGGGCTGGCGGGCGAACCAGCCGGTGAAGCCGTACGCGCGTGGGGCAGGCTCGGATATCCCCGCCGTGCACTGCGGCTGCACGCCGCCGCCGCGGCAATAGTCCGGGAGCATGCCGGCAAGGTCCCGGACACCTACCCGGAACTGCTCGCACTCCCCGGGGTGGGAAGCTACACGGCCGCCGCCGTCGCGGCTTTCGCCTACGGCCGCCGCGAAACCGTGGTGGACACCAACATCCGCCGGGTACACGCACGCCTGGTGACGGGGTCCGCGCTGCCTGCCCCCGCCCTGACCGCTGCGGAGATGCGCCTGGCCGCCTCGCTCCTGCCCCACGACGACGCCACGTCCGTGCGCTGGAACGCGGCAGTCATGGAACTGGGAGCCCTGGTCTGCACTGCCCGGGTGCCCAAATGTCCGGTGTGCCCGGTGAAGGACTCCTGTGCCTGGCTCGCGGCCGGCGAGCCCCCACCGTCATATGTTCCCAAGGGCCAGGCATGGCACGGCACCGACCGCCAGGTCCGGGGAGCCGTGGTGGCGGTGCTGCGCCTGGCCGATGCGCCCGTGCCGGCCGAGATGTTCCACCATGCCCCGGCGGACCTGGGTTACGCACCGGACGGTATCGGCGTGCCGCTGGCCGCGCTGCACCGGCTGAACCCGCCCCCGGAACAGCTGGAGCGGTCACTGGCGGGGCTGCTGGCGGACGGGCTGGCTGAACTGCATGACGGCGGATACCGGCTGCCTGTCTGACCCCCGCCGGCGGCGCTCGGCCGAACTATGCACGGGATGGCATACTTTCTGGTGACCGGAACCGGGGGATGCCTTGCGAATCATCTTGTACGTTGTCTGGGCGCTCTTCGTCGCCGCAGCTGTCTTTGCCATGGTCCACGCCGCACGGAAAACCCGTCGGCAGGAGCAGCTCATGGCACGCTGGCCCAAGGCCCAGGCAACTGTTACCGGCAGCGTTCCCGGCTGGACCAGCGGCGGGGGCGGCTCAAGCCGCAGCCGGCGGTTCTTCCCCACCTACCAGTTCAGCGATTCCTCCGGCACGCTGTACATGGGCAAGTCAGAGATTTCCCGGGCGGCGGAGCCCGTGCCCGGATCCCTTATCGAAGTGGCCTACAACCCGGACAATCCGCATGAATCCTTGCAGGTCTCCTCGGCGCCCCGGACCACGCTCGGCTGCCTTATCCCGTTCTTCGCCGTCTTTGCACTGGCGCTGTTCTGGTTCATCGGCATCTTCCCGCTCGACTGACGCCTTCCTCAGTCACCTTTTGGGTGTCAGCAGCATCCGGGCCATAACAATGGCGGTACCACTTGCCGTCTCCGGGCCCCACCCGCCCCCGCGCCGTCCTACCCTGAAGTATGCGCAGGCAGGGACTGCTTTTGGCTTTGGTGACGACGGCGGGGCTCGCCTCCGGCTGCGGACCCGGCGCAGTTGCGTGCCCGGCAATAGCCCAGGCCACGGTGGTCTCGGTTACGGTCACCGCGGACTACGCACGCCACGTCGACGCCCTCCATCTGAAAGCCTGCCAGGACGGCAGCTGCAAGGAGGCCGACGTCGAACTCCAGCCTGGCAGCGCCTCTATCGACCAGGGCTGCACTCCGGAAGGCGTCTGTTCGGCCACTGCCTCGCCGGACGGGACCAAGGTGGGGATGCTCATGCTGGACACCCTGACGGAAGCATTGATGACGGTGACGTCCTCCGGCCACGCGGCTGACGGGGCACCGTTGCCCGTGCATACCCTGGAGTTCCGGCCGAAGGCCGACTATCCGTTCGGAGTGCAGTGCGGAAAATTCATTTCCGCCTCCGTGATCCTGGACGGAACAGGCCTTCGCGAGCGCAGCTGAGGTAGCGTGCCCTTGACTAGAAAAGCGCCGGCTGGCTGAAGGGCTCCCCTGCCCTTCCCCGATCCGAAGACTCGACGCGCCATTCGAAACCCAGGTCCGCGAGCAGTTCCTCCACCGACGTCTGCCCGTCCAGCACTTCGATTGCCGGGTAGCTGCCTTCGGGATCCTGCCGTTCCATGCCATCGAGCTTATTCGCACGAGCAGGTGAAGCCTTTCGGAACACACCGCGTGGCAGGGATTTCGGCCGGAAGGGCCTTACGGCTCGCCAAAGCCCGCCTGCACCAGCCCGCCCACGTAGTTCACCGCCCGTTCGGCATCCGCTCCGCGGGCCTCCACATGCAGGACGGATCCCTTGCCTGCTGCCAGCGTCATGAGCGCCGTCATGGATGCGCCGTCTACGCCGTTGACGGTGACTTCGGCGTCCAGGGCGGACAGCCCGCCGGCGATCTTGGCCGCGGGCCGGGCATGCATGCCTGCCTGGTTGATGAGTTCGAAGTCGCCGGTGAAGTCCGGGCCCTGCCCGGTGACAGACCCTTCCAAGATCTCCCGCTGGGGCGGCGGGCCGGAATTTTGGGAGGGTCCACGGACAGCTTCCGCCGCACGCTTCACCGCCTGCACGTCCGCCCCGCCCTGCGCGGCCACGGACGCGGCCACCAGGCCCTCCACCAGCGGGGCATCGGCCAGCAGCACGCCGACCGGATCCTCGGCGAACTCCAGGGCGGATTCCGCTGTCATCACCGCCGACCCAAGATCCGTGAGGATCACGGTACCGTCACCTCCGGCGGCGTTGTCCAGGGCGGCAAGCACTTTTTCCAAGCTGGTGCCGATCCTGCCGTCGGCGGTGCCCCCGGCTGTCAAAACCAGCACGTCGGGTGCCATCTGGGCGGCCAGCTCCGCGGCGCCGTCGGCAATCTTTTCGCTATGGGACACCACCACAATGCTGACCGTCACGCAGCAGCCCCCACCGCAGCCCGGAAGATCAGCGCGCTGGATGCCGCTCCGGGGTCACGGTGGCCCGCGCTCCGCTCGCCCAGGTAACTGGCGCGGCCCTTGCGCGCCACCAGCGGATCAGTAGCCACGGCCCCGGCCTCGGCTGCCTCGGCGGCGGCGACCAGCACGCTCAGGACGTCCGGGCTGCCGGTGTCCGCGGCAGCCTTCGCGGCCGCGGCGGCGGGCGCCCAGGCATCCACCATGGTCTTGTCCCCGGGCTCCGCCTTCCCGCGGACCACGATCCCGTCCCGAGCGGCGCTGACCGCCGCGGCCCAGCCGGCGGGGTCGATTTCCGCGGCATCCCCCATGGTTCCGGCGGCCCTAAGGAAAGCGGTGCCGTAAAGCGGTCCGGCGGCCCCGCCCACCTTGGACATGAGCGTCATTGCCGCGAGCTTCAGCGCCGCACCCGGAGTCTCCGGCGGTGCTTCCGCCAACTTGTCCAGGACCGCCTGGAAGCCACGGTCCATGTTCTCGCCATGATCGGAATCACCGATCGCCCGGTCCAGTTCGATCAGCTCAACCCGGTGTTCGGCCATCGCCTGCGCGCACAGGGTCAGCCATTTCACTGCCCAGTTGACGTCCAGCACCACGGCTACGCACCCCACCGGAGGGCTGCGGTATGGACGGGCGCATCCCACAGTTCCGTCAGTTCGTCGTCCAGCCGGAGGACGGAGATGGAACAGCCCTGCATCTCCAGGGCCGTGATGTAGTTGCCCACCAGCGAGCGCTCAACCCGGGCACCCCTGTCCGCGAGGACCTGCGCGGCACGGCGGTAGACGATGTACAGCTCACTCAGCGGGGTGCCGCCCATTCCGTTGACAAAGAGCAGCACCCTGTCGCCCCCACTGATACCGAGGTCCGAAAGGATTGGCTCCAGCAGCCTGTCCGTAATGCCGTCCGCGCTTTCCAGCGGGATGCGGTGGCGGCCCGGCTCGCCATGGATTCCAATGCCGATTTCCACCTCGTCCTCGCCCAGGTCGAAGCTGGACGTACCGGCGTGGGGGACAGTGCAGGCGGAGAGGGCAACCCCCATGCTGCGGACATTGGCATTGACGCGCGAGGCTATGTCTGCCACCGCGTCCAGGCCGTAGCCGCGTTCGGCGGCCGCACCGGCGATTTTTTCCACCAGCACAGTCCCGCCCACACCGCGTCGTCCTGCGGTGTACAGGGAGTCCTCAACAGCAACGTCGTCGTTGACCAGGACGGTGCGGATGCTGATGCCTTCCGCCTCCGCAAGTTCCGCCGCCGTCTCGAAGTTGAGGACGTCCCCGGTGTAGTTCTTTACGATATGCACGACGCCGGCGCCCGAGTCCACAGCGAGGGTTGCGGGCAGGATCTGGTCCGGCGTGGGCGAGGTGAACACCGCTCCCGGTACGGCGGCGTCGAGCATCCCTTTCCCCACGAACCCGGCATGCAGGGGCTCGTGGCCGCTTCCCCCGCCGGACACGATGGCCACTTTTCCGCTGACCGGAGCGTCCAGGCGCCTGATGAACGTGGGATCCGTGCTAACCGCGACAAGGTCTGCGTGGGCCAGGCCAAAGCCCTGGACGGATTCGTCAACCACAGACTTGGGGTCGTTGATGAGTTTCTTCACGGCGGCTCCCGGCTGTGCTGCTGAAGGGTGTCTTTTCGACCCTACTACCGGGGCACGCCGGAACGGTAGGTTTCCGCTGGTGGGAGGCGAATGCGGCAAAGGGACAGCCCCCAATGACTGTCCCTTTGCCGGGCCCACATCCCGGCCCGCTCAGTTTATCCATCAAATCGACTAAAACCAAGGCCGGGGGCGGCAGTACATCAAGCGGCGGTCACTGGCATCCCTGGCGGGACAGGAAGGACGGCATGGCCGTGGCGGAAGAGGTTCTTCGGGTCAAACTCCGCCTTGGCTGCACCCAGCTCCTCATGCATCCCCTCCGGCCACGCGGTTGCGGCGAGCTCCGGGGCAGCCAGGTGGCCATGGAGGTTCACCAGGCTGCCTCCGGTCCCGTAAGGCTTGAGGGCAGCCAAGGCGGTGTCGACGGCCGCGGGTACCAGTTGCGCAATGGGAGGGGCCAGGACTCCCACGGTGAAGAAGGATAAGGCGGCGCCCCGGCCGCCAACACAGTCAGCGCCGGCGGATCCATCCCGCGGAGCCGAAAGCGCGCCGCCCATCAGCCGGATCTCGGTCAGCAGCAGCGGCGCCTGGCTTTCCGGGCCGGCAAGCTCCAGCAGCACGTCCTCCAGCCCGGGCCCGAAGCCCTTCAGGAGCATCCCGCCCTCCCGCACCGGCACAGGATGCTGTGGGTCCGCGTGGATCTCATCAACGCGGTCCTGCGAAAGCAACCCGACCGTATCCACCAAAAACGGAGCCGCGGCCCGCATCGGCGCAAGGACGGCCGCTCCCTCTTCCTCATCCCCCTGCCAGGCGAACCGCAGGTGCATAACGAACTGTCCGCGCAGGAAGCCCGGCACTTCTTCCAGCTCGGGCAACCGCAGGAATGCCAGCGAGGCGGACGCCTCCGGAGGCAGGCCCTGGGTCCAGCCGCGGAAACCGGCCAGGACTTCCCTGGCGTGGGCGCCGTCGTAGAAAATGCCGCCCGCATAAAGTTCTCCGGCCGGGAAGAGGGAGAACTCCATGGCGGTCACTATGCCGAAGTTGCCCTTGCCGCCCCGGAGAAGCGAGAACAGCCGCGGCTCGCTGCGGGCATCAACGCGCCGCAGCCTACCGTCAGGGGTGACCAGGTCGAAGGCGATGGCATGGTCGGACGCAAAGCCGTACTTCCGGCCCAGAAGCGGCAGTCCGCCGCCGAGGGTGTAGCCCACCACCCCAACGTCGGTGGTGGAGCCGCGCAGGCCCGTGAGGCCGAACGGGGCAGCAGCACGGAGGACATCGCGCCAGCGCACGCCTGCACCAACTCGGGCCGTCTGCTCATCGGGGTCGATGGACAACTCAAGCATGTGGCGGGTGCTGATCAGGAGCCCTCCCGTGATGGCATTGGCGGCGCCGTGTCCGGTGGACTGCACGGAAATGGACATGTCACGGGCGGAAGCCCACTTGACCGCAGCCGCGACGTCATCGGCGTCGACTGCGGCCAGGACCAGGTCCGGCGTATGCCGGGTGGCCAGATTGAAGGCGGCGGTTTCCGATTCAAAGGAAGCGTCGCCGGGGGAATAAACCAGCCCGCGGACAAGGAGTTGCAGTTCGGTTTTGGCCGTATGGGTAGGGAGGATCTGCATGTCTGGCTTTCACTAGTTGGGCTGCTCCCCAGCAAGCCTCGATCAGTTTATCCATCGAATGGATGGAAGAGAAGGGGTGAAAAATCATCCATAATGCCAAGCCCCAATGCTTCGGAGGGCCAACGCGGAAACGGCCGGGACATGCCTCCTAAAGGAAGCGGATCATGCGGGTGTTACCGAGGGTGTTGGGCTTCACCCGCGCCAGGTCCAGGAACTCGGCGACGCCCTCGTCGTGGGATCGCAGGAGCTCCGAGTAGACCTCGGGATCCACGGCGGACTGGTCCGCCATGACTTCGAAACCGTGCCGCTTGAAGAAGTCCACCTCAAAGGTGAGGCAGAAGACCCGGGCCACGCCCAGGGCGCGCGCTTCGTCGAGCAGGCTCTCCACGAGCACGTGACCCACTCCCCTGCCTCGCCAGTCCTCGGAGGCGGCCAGCGTGCGCACTTCAGCCAGGTCCTCCCACATGACATGCAAAGCCCCGCAGCCGATGACCTCGCCCTCACTGGACTCCGCGATCCTGAACTCCTGGAGGCTTTCGTAGTAGGCCACCGTTTCCTTTGCCATCAGGATCCGCTGGTCTGCCAGCGGCGCCACCAGCTTCTTGATGGCGGACACATCACTCGTACGGGCAGGGCGGATACGGAAGGAGTCGGTCACAGGCCAATCCTAGTTCGCCCGCGCTCAAGGGCGGCGCTAAGTCCGTCCCGGAGCCTGGAACCTGCCCTCACGCCAGAGCCACAGACCAGGGCGCTTCATAATGAGGGGTAGTAACAGCAATGCTTATGCTCGGACGGGCAAAACCGGGGCGACTCCGCAGACTTCCAAGATGCGGGCCGGCTGTGTTTGCGCAGGTGAAGGGCCACCCAGCAGTGTTTCGACTGTTACCCCCGTCACCCTATGGGCAACGTCGCCCGTCCCGGAGGAAAAATGGCTTTAGGCTCCCCAACCCTGTCAGGCAGCATTACCGAGGAAGAAGGACAGCGGGGACTTCGGCGCTCCATGGAGGCCCGGCACCTCGTGATGATTGCGATGGGAGGTGTCATCGGCTCCGGGCTTTTCCTCAGCTCCGGCTACACCATCGCCCAGGCCGGCCCGCTCGGCGCGATTATCGCTTATCTCATCGGGGCCGCAGTCGTTTACATGGTGATGGCGTGCCTGGGTGAACTCGCCGTGGCCTACCCGGTGTCCGGCGCCTTCCATATCTACGCCGCCAGGGCCATCGGCCCGGCCACCGGGTTTGCTACGGCATGGCTTTACTGGTTGTGCTGGGCGGTAGCACTTGGCTCGGAGTTCACCGCCGCCGGGTTGTTGATGCAGCGCTGGTTTCCGCAGGTTGATGTCTGGGTATGGTGCCTGGTTTTCGCCGCCGTCCTGTTCACGTTGAACGCCGTTTCCTCCCGCGTCTTTGGCGAATCTGAGTTCTGGTTTGCCCTGATCAAGGTCGCCGCAGTGATCGGACTGATCGTCCTGGGCGGCGCGGCTCTGCTCGGCTTCCATCCGCTGGCCGAGGACGGCTACCCGTCGCTGGGCGAGAACCTCAACACACCCCAGGGCCTGTTCCCCAACGGAGTTACCGGCGTATTGATAACCACACTTGCGGTCTTCTACGCTTTTTCCGGCTCGGAGCTTATTGGCGTGGCCGCCGGAGAAACAGTCAATCCCGCCGTCAACATCCCAAAGGCGATGCGGACCACCGTGATCCGGCTCCTGATCTTCTTCGTTGGCGCGATCGCCGTGATCGCCTGCACCGTCCCGTACGAGGAGACGTCGCTCGAGGCCAGCCCATTCGTCGTCGTCTTCTCGCAGCTGGGCATCCCCTTCGCCGCCGACATCATGAACTTCGTCATCATCACGGCGCTTCTGTCGGCGGGCAACTGTGGCCTGTTTTCCTGCGCCCGCATGCTTTTCTCACTCGCTGACGAGGGACATGCACCGAAAGCGCTGGGCAGGCTGACCAAGAGGGGCATCCCGATGCTCGCCCTGTGCGTCAGCATGCTGGGCGGCCTTGCCTCGCTGGTCAGCAGCGTCGTGGCACCCACCACGGTGTACCTGGTCCTGGTGTCCATCGCCGGTTTCGCGACCGTGGGCGTGTGGATGTCCATCACGGCGTCACACTTTTTCCACCGCCGGGCATTCCTGCGCGCAGGAGGCCGTCACGCTGACCTGGGCTACAAGGCGCCGCTGTTCCCGCTGCTGCCCATCACCGCGTTCCTGCTGTGTGTGATCTCGCTGATCGGCATCGGTTTCGACCCCACCCAGGCCACGGCGCTCTACTTCGGAATCCCATTCGTAGCGGCCTGCTACGCCTACTTCCACATCAAATACGGCCGAAAGCGCCCCGGCCAGGAAGCGGTGCGGTAACGGGAAGGAACTCCTGCCTGACCGCCGAGCGCGGCACGAGGTGGCGGGCATCAGGGATTTACGTAGGCGCCGTCAAAGCGACGAAGGAGCAGACGCCGGGAAATCTCTGATGGCCGCCACCGTACCTAGCCACGAAACAAACCGGAGGTGGCTAAAGTCCCAGCTCAGGCGGCAGCGCAACCTCCTTGCCCAGGACGTTTTTGGCCAGGAACGATTCCACAACCTGGTACCAGACTTTGGCGTGCTGCGGCTGGAGGACCCAGTGGTTCTCATCAGGGAAATACAGGAACCGGTGGGCGGTCTGGCCGTCGGCGTCGGCGGCCAGCTGGGATTTGGAGAGCAGCTCGTACCAAAGCCTCAGGCCTTCCCCGATGGGCACCCGGTAGTCCTTGTCCCCGTGGATGACCAGCATGGGGGTGCTGATCTTCTCTACATGGAGGTGCGGAGAGTTCTCCAGGGCCATCTCTTCCGTCATTTCCTTCAGCCAGTACTGGGAGGCGTCCGTGGTGGGGCCGAACTGGTCCAGGGCCCACAGGCTGGCATGGGTGACGATGGCGTCGAACCTGTCCGTTTGGCCGGCCACCCAGTTGGCCATGTAGCCGCCGAAGGAGCCGCCCATGGCAGCCGTCCGTGAGGCGTCAATGTCCGGCCGCTCAACGGCAACGTCCGTCACGGCCATGAGATCAGTAAAGGGTGCTTTCCCCCAGGCGCCCCATCCCCGCTGGATGTAGGCCTGGCCGTAGCCGGTGGAAAGCGCGGGGTCCGGCAGCAGCACCGCATAGCCGCGGGCAGTGAGAAGCCAGGGATTCCAGCGCCAGGTCCACGCGTTCCAGGATGCCAGCGGTCCGCCATGGATCCAGAGGAGCAGCGGGGCCGGGCTGCCGGGCGACGCTTCCTCCGGCAGGGCAAGGTAGGCCGGGACCCGCGACCCGTCCCGGGCCGTGGCCGCGATGCGCTGCAGGCTTCCCGGACACGCGGGCCTTTCCGCGGGTGCCGGCAGCCGCGTGGTTTCCCCTGTTGCCAGGTCGATGCGTACCGCTTCGGGAGGAAAGGCATAGGAGCTGCGCAACGCGTAGGCAACGCGCCCGTCCGGTGAAACCACGACGTCGGAGTAGGCCGCCGCGTCCTGCGTCACCCGGGAGACGCTCACTTCAGCGGCAGACGCCGGAAGGCTGATCCGGAAAAGGGGCGACGCGCCGTCGTCGTCTGCCGTGGCCAGGATGGCTGAACCGTCCGGCAGCCAGGCAGCCGGCTTGGCCCAGCGGTCCCAGTCGTGGGCCAGGGGCTGCAGGCCTGCGGCCCTATCGGCGGGGTTGGAGACGTCCAGCAGGTGAAGCTTGACCTCCGGCGCCTGGCGGGGCGTGGAGTCGCTCTCGCTGACAACCACCAGCGTCGTGCCGTCGGGGCTGACGGGGCCGGGAAAGTAGCTCACGCCTTCGTGATCCAGAAGCACCCTCATGCCGCCGGACGCCACGTCCACGGCCACGAGGACGGACCGGCTGTCCGCGCGGGCGAGTGGTTTGGTGAGGCTCGTGTAGATTGTCCTGCCGTCCGGGCTGGCAACGGTCTCCGCCTCCCGCAGCCGGGGCCCGGCGCCGGGCGTCAGGTTCCGCAGGGCCAGCGGTGCGGACGCATCCACCGTAGTCGGCTTGCCCGGCCCCCTGTCCTCTCCCGGTTCGACGGCGAAGATCCGCGGCTGCCCGGGCCCAAGGTCGGCGTCCCAGAACCTCACGGGATATTCACTGTGCAGGATCGCCGAGACCTTGTTGTCCTTGCGGGCTTTGCGGCGCCGGGCGTCGTCTTCCTCGTCGGCGGAGCCGGCCAGGACCTCGGCGGTCACGAAGGCGGCGTCCGCGTCCCTGGCCGTCAACACCCCGGCGACGCCGCCGGGCCGGTTGAGGACCACCCGCGCTTCACCGCCGTCGGCAGGAAGCAGCCAGAGGGCATTGACAGGATCCTCATCCGGGCTGTCCGGGTCGGGCCGGGCGGAGGTGAAGTAGACGTCGCCGTTCGCGGCGAAGGCGGCGCCGGCCTCGCCCTTGGCGCTGCGGGTGATGCGCCGCGCGTGCCGGTGGCCGGCCGGATCCAGCTCCCACAGCGCAGTGGCGAACTCGGTGCCTTTGCCGTTCAGGGTGCTGACGGTTGTGACAAGGCGGGATCCGTCGGGGCTCAGGGTAAGCCCGCTGACCCGGGGGATGGACAGGTAGTGGTCGAGGTCATGGAAAGGGGTCTGTGGTTGATCGCCCGGGATCGCCGGGTTCGAAATAGCCATGCCTCAGATTCAACACGTTTTGTGCCCGGCGGATTCAAGTGGTGGTTGCAACACGTTCTATGCGGCTGATTCTTCCAGTATTTGCTGGAGGGCTTGAGCGGGTGTTTTCCAGCCGAGGGTTTTGCGTAGGCGTCCATTGAGTCCGGCGGCGGCGTAGTCGAGGTCCTCGGGGGTGACTTTGGTGAGATCCATGCCTTTGGGGAAGTACTGGCGCAGGAGTCCGTTGGTGTTCTCGTTGCTGCCGCGCTGCCAGGGTGAGTGAGGGTCGCAGAAGTAGACGTCCGCTCCGGTGGCGATCTTCACGCGTTCGTGAATGCCGACCATCTCCGCGCCCTGGTCCCAGGTCAGGGACCGGCGCAGCTGGGCCGGGAGCGTGGGCAAGGTGTCCTGGATGGCGGCCAGTACCTGCTCGCCGGTGTGCCCGTTGGGCAGGTGCAAGAGCATCACGAAGCGGCTGCTGCGTTCCACGAGTGTTCCGATCGCCCCGGTGCCGGGGGTACCGATGATCAGATCGCCCTCCCAGTGTCCGGGCACGGCCCGGTCATCGGCCTCCGCCGGGCGTTCGCTGATCAGCAGTTCCTTCGGGACCCGGGGCCGGCGCACTCCCGCACGCCGGTTTGGCTGCCGCACGGCCCGGCCGGTGCGCAGGGCCGCGGCGAGCTCGGCCTTCAGCCCGCCGCGGCCCTGGATATAGATGCACTGATAGATCGTCTCGGGGCTGATGCGCATGCTCTCATCATCGGGGAAATCGATCCGCAGCCGGACACTGATCTGTTCCGGGGACAACCGTTCCCGGGCCGTCAGCATCCCGGCGACGTAGAGTGCCAAGGCCTCGTTGGAAGCCAGTTTCCGGATCTTAGGCCTGCGTGCCAGCTTCTGCGCCCGGTTTTGGGCCGAGGACGCCAGACAAGGGCGCTTGCCTTCATTACGGATGTTCCCGGCCCAGTTCCCTGCTGATCGTGGACGGGCTCCGACCCAAACGCCGGCCGATCTCACGCACCCCGCACCCGGCCGCCCGCCAGACGGCAATCAACTCGCGTTCATCAAAGGACAAGAACCGTCGGCAGGCAGGCCTAATTCCAGGATTCACTCCACCATGCTGACGGACGATCAGCCGGGCCGCTGACAGGGAAAGACCGGCCGCCTCTGCCGCCATCTCATCAGATGATCCAGAAGACCTCGCCTCCCAGAAAACCCGGACCACCTCACGCAACATCTCAGGCCGACCAAAACGTCCCACAACACCACCAATCACTCAGGTGTTGCAACAACCCCTTGAACCCGCCCCCCGCATCACAGCACCTGCGGCCGTTTCGCCATGCCGTGCGGCAGGGATGCAAAAGCCCCGCCGGCTCCTTTCGGAGCGGCGGGGCTTTTGTGGAGATGGAGTTAGACGCTCGGAGCGATCTCCGGGATGCGCGGCTTGGCGTTGCCGGCGAACGTGAACTTGGCGTCGTCGCCTTCGCCTTCCACGTCCACCACCACGATGTCGCCGGCGTGGATGTCGCCGAAGAGGATCTTCTCGGAGAGCTGGTCCTCGATCTCGCGCTGGATGGTGCGGCGCAGCGGCCGGGCACCCATTGCGGGGTCGTAGCCACGGGTTGCCAGGAGCACCTTGGCGGCCTTGGTGAGCTCGATGCCCATGTCCTTGTCCTTGAGGCGCTTCTCCAGGCGGGTGACGAACATGTCCACGATCTCGATGATCTCGTCCTGGGTGAGCTGCGGGAACACCACTACGTCATCCACGCGGTTCAGGAACTCGGGGCGGAAGTGCTGCTTGAGTTCCTCGGTCACGCGGGCACGCATCCGGTTGTAGCCGGTCTGCGTGTCGGTGCCGGACTGGAAGCCGGTGGCAACGCTCTTGGAGATGTCCCGGGTACCCAGGTTGGTGGTCATGATGATCACGGTGTTCTTGAAGTCCACCACGCGGCCCTGGGAGTCGGTCAGGCGGCCGTCTTCCAGGATCTGCAGGAGCGAGTTGAAGAGGTCAGCGTGGGCCTTCTCAACTTCGTCGAACAGCACCACGGAGAACGGACGGCGGCGGACCTTCTCGGTCAGCTGCCCGCCCTCTTCGTAGCCGACGTAGCCCGGAGGGGCACCGAACAGCCGCGAGACGGTGTGCTTCTCCGAGTACTCGGACATGTCCAGCGTGATGAGGGCGTCCTCTTCACCGAACAGGAACTCCGCGAGTGCCTTGGCCAGCTCGGTCTTGCCGACGCCGGTGGGGCCGGCGAAGATGAACGAGCCGCCGGGGCGCTTGGGATCCTTGAGCCCTGCACGGGTGCGGCGGATGGCCTGGGACAGTGCCTTGATGGCCTCGTCCTGGCCGACGACGCGCTTGTGCAGTTCCTCTTCCATCTTCAGCAGGCGCGAGGACTCTTCCTCGGTCAGCTTGAAGACGGGGATACCCGTGGAGTTGGCCAGCACCTCTGCGATGAGGTCCTCGTCCACCTCGGAGATGTCATCCATGCCGCCGGACTTCCAGTGGCGTTCCTTCTCGGAACGCTCGGCGATCATCTTCTGCTCCTTGTCGCGGAGCGAAGCTGCGCCTTCGAAGTCCTGCGCGTCGATGGCGGATTCCTTCTCCATCTTCAGCTTGGCGATGCGCTCGTCCATGGCCTTGAGCTCCGGCGGAGCGGTCATGCGGCGGATGCGCAGCCGTGCGCCCGCTTCGTCGATCAGGTCGATCGCCTTGTCCGGCAGGAAGCGGTCCGAGATGTAGCGTTCGGCGAGGCTGGCGGCAGAGGCCAGGGCGCCGTCGGTGATGGTGACGCGGTGGTGTGCCTCGTAGCGGTCACGCAGGCCCTTGAGGATCTCGATGGCGTGCGCCACGGAGGGTTCCTTGACCTGGATCGGCTGGAAGCGGCGCTCCAGCGCGGCGTCCTTCTCGATGTGCTTGCGGTACTCGTCCAGCGTGGTGGCACCGATGGTCTGCAGCTCACCGCGGGCCAGCATGGGCTTCAGGATCGACGCAGCATCGATGGCGCCTTCGGCGGCACCGGCACCAACCAGGGTGTGGATTTCATCGATGAACAGGATGATGTCGCCGCGGGTGCGGATCTCCTTGAGGACCTTCTTCAGGCGCTCTTCGAAGTCACCACGGTAACGGGAGCCTGCCACCAGGGAACCGAGGTCCAAGGTGTACAGCTGCTTGTCCTTGATGGTCTCCGGGACGTCGCCGCGGACGATCGCCTGGGCAAGGCCTTCGACGACGGCGGTCTTGCCGACCCCGGGTTCGCCGATGAGCACCGGGTTGTTCTTGGTGCGGCGGGAGAGGACCTGCATGACGCGTTCCATCTCCTGCTCGCGCCCGATGACCGGGTCCAGCTTGTTCTCACGGGCAGCCTGGGTCAGGTTGCGGCCGAACTGGTCCAGGACAACGGAACCGGCGGGAGCGCCTTCGGGCTGGCCCGACCCGACGCCGGCGCCGGTGCTTTCCTTGCCCTGGTAGCCGGAGAGGAGCTGGATGACCTGCTGGCGCACGCGGTTCAGGTCGGCACCCAGCTTCACCAGCACCTGGGCGGCAACGCCCTCACCCTCGCGGATGAGGCCGAGCAGGATGTGCTCGGTGCCGATGTAGTTATGGCCCAGCTGGAGTGCCTCGCGCAGCGAGAGCTCCAGTACCTTCTTGGCACGGGGAGTGAAGGGGATGTGCCCGGACGGCGCCTGCTGGCCCTGCCCGATGATCTCCTGCACCTGCTCGCGGACGCCGTCGAGCGAAATGCTCAAGGACTCAAGAGCTTTGGCGGCAACGCCCTCACCCTCATGGATCAGACCCAAGAGGATGTGTTCGGTACCAATGTAATTGTGGTTCAGCATGCGTGCCTCTTCTTGGGCAAGCACAACTACGCGACGGGCACGGTCCGTAAATCGCTCAAACATTTCGCCACACTCCTAGCTACGACGTACTTTGATGCTACGTGGCGGGCCCGGACTTGTGGAGCGTGTTCGCCACAGGGGAAACCCGCACAGTTCGGGAATATCCCGCAGGCGTTCCCTCCCGGCCCGTCCCGGCCACCGGGGACAGGGCGGAAAACGGCCTCCGCCTCCTGTTAAAGAGCCCGTTGGCGAAGGTGGTGCCGGCTTTCAAAAGTACTGCAGCATCCCTATGCAGGCTGCGCCGGTAAATTGCACCGAGCTCGCCACCGGACCCCTCCTCTTTTTTGTGCGCGGAAACAGAAAAACCCTGCTTCCCGGTGAGGGGAAGCAGGGTTTAACCAGATCCTGGCTGCTGCTAGGAATTTGCCTTTTGGTAGGCTTCCTGGATTTCCGCCTGAATTCGGCCCCGGCTGTTTACGGTGTACCCGTTATCCCGGGCCCACTGCCTAATCTGGGCTGAATCATTGCTGCGGCCGCCGGCCGGAGCCTTGGGCGTGCGGGCGGCGGTGCGGCCTCCCGATGCCTTCCGTGCAGCGGCTATAAAGCGCTCCAGGGAAGACCGGAGTTCAGCAGCATTCGCCGCCGAAAGGTCAATCTCGTAGTTCGTCCCGTCAAGGCCGAACTTCACATTCTCGTCTGCGGATCCCCCATCCAGATCATCAACGAGGATGATGTTTACTTTCTGTGCCATTTAACGTCTTCCTCTTGGAAAGGGTGGTTTTTCAGAAAAGCAGGATGTTTCCCTAAAAAGTATGACTCTCTTTATGGCAACGCGTCAAAGCGCCTAATGGTTCCATGGGGATAACCGCAGAAGATTAGGGGTTTTTATTTGGCTTCGGGGCCCGGCTGGCCGGACGGCGGCTCGTCGGCCTGCCGGCGTTCGGCGGACTCTGCCGCCCGCGCGTCGGCCTCGGCCTGGGCACGGGCTTCCGCCTGCCGCTCTGATTTGTCGGCGTTGAAAATCGCCTTCATGGCAAACCAGAAAAGGAGGCCCACCACTACGGAGGGCAAGAGGACTGCTACATATTCCATTCCTACTGGCCTTCGGGCTTCAGCAGGGGGAAGAGGATTGTCTCCCGGATGCCTGCGCCGGTGAACAGCATCACCAGGCGGTCGATGCCCAGCCCGATGCCGCCCATGGGCGGCGCGCCGTACTCCAGCGCCCGCAGGAAGTCCTCGTCCAGCTGCATGGCCTCGTCATCGCCGGCGGCGGCGTGGCGGGACTGCTCCGTGAGCCGCTCGCGCTGGATGACGGGGTCGATCAGTTCGGAGAAGGCCGTGCCGCGTTCCATGCCGCCGATGATCAGGTCCCAGGCTTCGATGAGCCGGCCGTCCTTGCGGTGCGGGCGTGCCAGCGGCTGGGCGGAGGGCGGGTAGTCGTAGACAAACGTGGGGTTCAGCAGGGTGGGTTCCACGATTTCGCCGAAGAGCTCCACGGCCAGCTTTTCGGCGTCCCACTTGGGGTCCACCTTGACCTCGTGCTTTTCCGCCACTTCGCGAAGCACCTCAAGCGGGGTGTCCGGAGTGATTTCCTGCCCGACGGCGTCGGACAGCCCCGGGTAAACGGCAAGCCAGGCCCACTCGCCGTCGAGGTTGATCTCGCCGGCCTCGGTCTGGATGGTGCGGCCGGCGCCCACGGCGTCAGCGGCGTCCAGGATGATCTCCTTGATGCGCTCCGCCATGACGAACTGGTCAGCCCACGCCTCGTAGCACTCAAGGGTGGTGAATTCGGGGCTGTGGGTGGAGTCAACGCCTTCGTTCCGGAACACGCGGCCCATGTCGTAGACGCGGTCGATGCCGCCCACCACAGCCCGCTTCAGGTACAGCTCGGTGGCGATGCGCAGGGTCATCTTCTGGTCGAACGCGTTCATGTGCGTCTCGAACGGACGGGCCAGTGCGCCGCCGTGGACCAGGTTAAGGATGGGGGTTTCGACTTCCACGTAGTTGTGGCGGAACAGCGTTTCGCGGATGGAGCGGGTGATGGCAGCGCGGGTGTACACCATCTCGCGCGCTTCGTCGCGGACCATCAAGTCCACGTAGCGCTGCCGGACACGGGTTTCCTCATTGAGTTCGGCGTGCAGCACCGGCAGCGGGCGCAGCGCCTTGGAGGCCATGGCCCAGGAGTCGGCCATGATGGAGAGCTCGCCGCGGCGGGAGGAGATGACCTCGCCCTTGATGAACACGTGGTCACCAAGGTCCACCAGGGCCTTCCAGTCGGCGAGCGCTTCCTCCCCGATGCTGGCCAGGCTGAGCATGGCCTGGAGGCGGGTTCCCTTGCCGTCGGTGCCGCCCTCCTGGAGGGTTGCGAAGCAAAGCTTTCCGGTGTTGCGGATGAACACAACCCGGCCGGTGACGCCAACGATGTCTCCGGTGGTGTCGTCCGCCTCGAGGTGGGCGTACTTTTCACGGATCTCGGCGAGCGAATGCGTCCGCTCCACTCCCACCGGATAGGCCTCCGTACCGCGCTCGATCAGTTTGGCGCGCTTCTCCATGCGGATCCGCATCTGCTCGCTGGCGTCGAGGGGCTCGGGGGCGTTCTTGGGGGCGGGGGTGTTTTGGGAAGTCACAGTCATCAAGTTTACCGGGACTTCGCGCGGCCGCCCCCGCCTAGGATGGGGCGGGTGAAAGAACGGTTCCTTCCAACCCACGACGGCGGCCGCCTGGCCTTGTACAGCTACGGCACGGTGGATGCCCCGGGGGAACGCCGGGTGGTGCTGATCGGTGGAGCGTTCCTGACGGCCCTGATCTACCGGCCGTTCTCCATCGCCCTCGCCAAGGGCCTGGGGGAGGGCTGGGCAGTGGACGTGTACGACCGCCGGGGACGCGGCCGTTCCTCCGAACAGCCGGCCGATTACAGCATGGGCACCGAGATCGCCGACGTCCGCTCGGTCCTGGACGCCACGGGTGCCAGGAACATTCTGGGCCACAGCCTGGGTGGCTCCGTGGCATTGAACGCGGTCCAGGAGTTCACCGGAAGCCCGCATGTCCCGGACAAGCTCGCCGTGTACGACGCAGCCGTGAACATCGACGGCAGCATCGATACCGCCTGGCTGGACGGGTTTGAGGACGCGGTCAACAACGGCAGGGTGGGCCACGCCCTGGCGCACATGAAGAAGGCGACATCACCGGGGTCGGCCCTGGCCCGTATCCCGGAGCCCGTCCTTGCCGGGCTGATGGCGTTGCTCTCACGGACCAAGGTCAACAGGATGTTCCGCGAGGTGATGCCCAGCGGCGTGGGCGAACTGCGGGCCGCCTACAAGGAGGCCGACCATGCCAGGGACTTCAGCGTGCTGCCCGCCAATACCCATTTCATGGCCGGCGGCAAGAGCCCCAGCTACTACAAGGTCACGGCGGAGCGGCTGCACGCCGCCGTTCCGGGGAGCACCTACGAGCTCTCCCCCAAGGGTTTCCACGGCTCGATCCCGGCGGCGGTCAACGAACTGGTGACGGACATCTCGGAGTACTTCAAAGGGTGAGCCCACCCCCGTAGTTTTTGTCCAGAAATGGCTACCTCGACGGCTTGGGACTCACCGTATCTGGACAAAAACTCAGAAGGCACCGCGCGTTTCTCCTGAACCGCATCCGGGCGGCGTGATGCTGACGCCCAGCTTGCTCCGCTAGGCTCGGACCATGACGCGTGAGAACATCAGGACCCCCGACGGCGGCACTCTGGAGCTCTTCTCCACCGGCGCGGAACTTGCTTCCGCCGGTTCGGGCGTAGTGATCATCCCGCCCTCCATGGTCACCGCGGCCGACTACACCAAGTTCGCACAGAAGCTCAGCGCAGCCCTGGGCCGCCCGGTGCACACATTCAACCGCCGGGGCCGGGGATCGTCGTCGCCCCAGCCGGAGGATTACACGCTGGATGTGGACATCCGCGACCTGGACACCGTCATGAAACACACGTCCAGCACGGATGTCTTCGGCCACAGCTTCGGCGGCGCCGTGGCCCTGCACGCGGCGCGGACCCTGCCGGTGGAGCGGCTCGCCGTGTACGACCCCGCCGTCTCCGTCAACCATTCCGTCAAGGCGGAGTGGATCGCCGAGTATGAGGCCGCGGCTGCCGCCGGTGATGACGACCGCGCCCTCGCCGTGATCCAGCGGGGGCTCGAAGAAGGCGGGCCATTCTCGTCCCGGATGCCGCTGTCCATGCTGACCCTGGCCAACAAACTGACCGCCGGCACGTCCGAGGGCAAGCAGCAACGCGAACTGATGCGCACCGGCGTCCGCGAAATCAAGGCGATCATCGCCGCGGACATGCCGGCCGAACCCTTCCTGGCGTTGCCGCTGGAAACCCTGATCGTGGTGGGCGAGAAGAGCCCGGCCTACTTCGGAGTGGCGTGCGGCCAGATCCACGACGTCCTCTCCGGTTCCAGCTACACCATCCTTCCCGGGTATGGGCACGACGGCGCCATTAAGGCACCGGACGTCCTCATCAAGGAGCTGGCGGAGTTCTACGCCGGGTAACAAAGCAAAGAAGCCCTTGCATCCCGGAGGGGTGCAAGGGCTTCTTTGCTTGCCAGTCAGTGCCCCGCGCCGTGTCCTGCGGTTACGCCTTCCGTCTTGCGCATCATCGCCGAAAGCACGACGGCGGCAAAGGCTATGACGGTTGCCGTCAGGAAGGCGGCGCTCATCCCGGCGACGAGGCCCGACGTCGCGGACACCACCGCGAAGATGGATACCAGCAGCGCCGTCCCGGCCGCACCCGCCACCTGCTGCGTGGTGCTCATGATCGCGGAACCGTGCGAGTACAGGTGCGGCGGGAGCGGGTTCAGGCCGGTGGTGAACGCGGGAGTGAACAGCAGCGCCAGCCCGAAACTCAGCCCCACATGCAGGGTGACAATCCACCAGACTGCCGTGCCGGCGTCGAGCATTGAAAACTGCCACAAGGTGAGAACCATCAGGATGGAACCGGTGACGGTGAGCGGCAGCGGGCCCACCTTGTCGAAGAGCCGACCGATGACTGGGCCCAGCAGGCCCATCGCGAGGCCGCCCGGGAGCAGCGCGAGGCCCGTTTCGAGGGATCCCAGGCCGCGGATTTCCTGGAGGTAGAGCGGCAGCAGGATGACGCCGCCGAACAGCGCCATCATGGCCACCACCATCAGCAGCACCGAGACGGTGAACATCCTGAAGTTGAACGCACGGAGGTCCAGCAGCGGGGCCTCGGCCTTTTGCAGTCGGACCTGCCGCAGGACGAAGACTGCCAGGCTGGAGACGCCAATCACCAGTGCCGCGATGGCACCCGCTCCCGGACCGGCCTGCCCGCCGTGGCCGCCGCCGATCTGGCTCAGGCCGTAGACCAGCCCGCCGAACGCGGGAACGGTCAGCAGGACGGAAAGGAAGTCCAGCTTGGTCCGCTCGGCTTCGCCAACGTTGGTGAGGTATTTGGCACCGATTGCCAGCGCGGCCAGGGCCACGGGCAGGACGAACACGAACATGAAGCGCCAGGTGAAGTGCTCCAGGATCAGGCCTGAAACCGTCGGCCCCATGGCCGGCGCCACCGAGATGGCGATGCTGACGTTGCCCATCACGGCACCGCGCTTGGCCAGCGGCACCAGCGTGAGGATGGTGGTCATCAGCAGGGGCAGCATGATCGCGGTGCCGCCTGCCTGGATGATGCGGGCGAGCAGCAGGACCTCGAATCCGGGTGCCACGGCCGCGAGGGCGGTGCCGCCGGCGAAGAGCCCCATGGCCAGCATGAAAACCTTGCGGGTGGACAGGCTCTGGAGGATGAAGCCGGTGGTGGGAATGACCACTGCCATGGTCAGCATGAACCCGGTGGAGAGCCACTGGACGGTGGGGGCATCCACCTGCAGGTCGACCATGAGCCGCTGGAGGGCGACGTTCATGATGGTCTCGTTGAGGATGACCACGAACGTGGCCACCAGCAGCGTGCTGATGATGGTCACGGACTCCCGGGACATCTTCTCCGGCGCGGCGGGCTGTATTCCTTCGGATTGGACGGACTGGCCGCTGGCGTTCGGCGAGACTTCGGTAGACATGAGTGTTCCCTCAGGGAGAGTAATGAGTGTGATGCGCGGACCTGGCCGCTGCAGATGCCAACACTCTACCGGTTGGAGTAATTCCTCCGCGCGGGATCTTTTTCAAACCCTGAGGGAACAGAAGGTGTCAGGCGGTCTGGCCTGCGTGCTGGCCTTCGGAGATTTCCTCCACCAGCTTGCTGTTGAATGCGGGAAGGTCGCCGGGGTTGCGGCTCGTCACCAGGCCCTGGTCAACCACCACTTCCTGGTCCGTCCAGTTTGCCCCGGCGTTCTTCAGGTCTGTT
Organism: Arthrobacter sp. K410C; assembly: GCF_059090105.1. Taxonomy (NCBI): domain Bacteria; kingdom Bacillati; phylum Actinomycetota; class Actinomycetes; order Micrococcales; family Micrococcaceae; genus Arthrobacter; species Arthrobacter sp. K410C. The sequence goes on along the minus strand of NZ_JBNHFJ010000008.1, from coordinate 45,236 downwards.
TCCAGCGTGTGGTAGGACGTGACGTTCCGGCCGCGCACCACGCCGGCCTCGATGAGCACCCATGGCCCGTGGCAGATGGAGGCAACGGGCTTGTGCTGCTCAAAGAAGCTCCGGGTGAAGCTCTGCGCATCCTTGTCCACGCGGAGGTGGTCCGCATTGACCACGCCGCCCGGCAGGACCAGGGCGTCGAAGTCGGAGGCGTTAGCCTCGGCAACAGTGAGGTCTACGTCAAAGGTGTCGCCCTTTTCCGTGCCCTTGAAGCCCTGCAGCTTGCCGCTCTTGAGGGCCACGAGCGTTGGCTGTCCGCCGGCGTCCTTCACGGCCTGCCAGGGGCTGGTCAGTTCAACCTGCTCCACGCCGTCCGCCAGCAGGAATGCAACCTTCTTGCCTGCAATGTTGTGTTCTGACATTGTTCCTCCTCATCTGAGGCGGCCCAGGCCCGCTTTTGGCGCGCCAAGTTCCGCCACGAGAGTTGTTTGCCTGACAGCTACCAGCCTAGGAAGCCCGAAAGTAATAAGCAAGCTGACTATTACGCTTCGGCTGGGGTAGCGGGAACTACGGCGGTGGGCTGGCTGGGCTTGGCCTCCCTCCTGGGGCGGGCGTGCACAGAGAATGTCGTACCCTCCCGCGATGATTCAGGTATGGGAAACGGCGCAGGCACGGCAGCGGTGATGGCGGCCATTCATGCCTCTGTCACAGCCCTCGACGCCTTGTTCCTTGAAGACGCGCAGCTGCAAAATTCCGTAGATGAAGAGACAGACGTCTTGCAGCGCGCCTATGAGCTCCGCCTGGAACGACTGGGCCTGGAATCCAAGCTCGAGGCGCAGGTTGCCGCGCTCAAGGCCCGCGACGCCGCCCAGTGCCTCGACTTGCAGCAGGCCACGACCCCACCCGACGCCTCCACCCACGACCGCACCTACACGGAAATATCGGCAGTGGAAGAAATCGCCGGGATCCTGACCATCAGCTCCGGGGCCGCCGGGGCGTTCCTCACCCAGGCCCGGCGGGTCTGCTCCCTCCCCTCGGTCTACGGCAATCTGTCTTCCGGGGCGTTGTCTTGGCAGGGCGCCAGGATCATCGCCGACGAAACCGAGAACCTGGACCACGCCAGCGCTGTGGCGTTAGCGGACCACTTCCTGGACCCTGATGCGCCGAATCCTGCCCGGGGCTGTCCGGCTGGGCAGCTGGTTCCTTCACGGTTGAGGTCGAAGGTGCGGGCCTGGCGCGAACGCCACCACCCCAACTCCATCGAAAAACGCCACGCCAAATCCGCGGTTGACCGGCGGGTCGAATTCACCCCTGACCGGGACGGCATGGCCTGGATCTCCGCCTACCTCCCCGCCGACACCGCGTTGGCGGCCTGGAACAAAACCACGGCCATCGCCCGCGGCCTGCAAGGCCCCAACGAAACCCGGACCCTCACCCAGATCAGAGCTGACGAGTTCACTCGCCACCTCCTCACCCCCGCCCAAGCCATAACTACCACCACAGACGCCGTAGCCGGCAGCACGCCCATCGGCAGCACCCTCGCGCGCAGCGGGGACACGGAGGGCGCCGGTGGACAGTTCCCTGATGAATTCCTCGGGCTCGCCACCCTCGTCGGGTCCGACGAACCCACTGCGGACCTCGGCATCCCCGACGACACTCGCTTCGGAACCAACGATCACATCGACGCAACCAATAACCCCGGCGCCCAGGACAACAGCACCGGCCAAGCGGGAACTAGCACCAACACCGCGGTCCCTGGCGCAGCCAGCCCCGAAGCCGGGAAAGTCCCCACACCCCGCGCCGACGTCCGGGTCACCGTCCCCGTGTTCGCCCTGTTCGGCCAAACGGACGAACCAGCCATCCTCGACGGCTACGGCCCCATCCCCGCGTCCATAGCCCGCCAACTCCTCGCCGACGGAGCGAATTCCTTCACCCGCGTTTTCATCGACCCGCGCGACGGAGCCCCGCTGGAAATAGGCCGCACCAGCTACCGCATCACCAAAGCAATGAGACACGCCCTCCGGCTCCGGGACGGCAAATGCACCTTCCCCGGCTGCAACAACAACGCCCTGGACAACGAAGCCGACCACCTCACCGCCTGGCAACACGGCGGAACCACCGGCATCAGCAACCTGGCACAACTCTGCCCAAAACACCACCGGCTCAAACACAACAGCGGCTGGACACCCACCCAAGCAACAGAAACTGCACCACCCGGCTGGACCTCACCCACCGGCCGCCACTACCCCGCCGAACAACCCGACCGGGAACCAACCATCTGGCCACACAACGTCCTGGTTCAGGAACTGAACACCGCGCCGCACCTGCTGGATCCCCCAGGTGAAGAGCCAGATGACGACAACCTCATCGATCCCGACGACATCGCACCCTACGACCCCGTGTGGGACGACTTCTACGCCATGCCCGTCGTCCTCCCACCGGACCCAGAAAAGGATCTAACCCTCAGCGGCTGGACCCTAACCGATCGGGCTTCGGGCGTCCCAACCTTGCTTCACACCTGACCGCGCCCGAAGAACCCAGCTACGGCTGAAGCCACGCAAACCTGCGGAACGACGGACAGCGAATCAGGAGCCGGGCCGGTGGTGCTCAATCAGCCAGCCCGCCATCTGCTGCGCACGCTTGTTGGCCTGCATGTCGCCCTCGGTGGCGGAAATGATGGAGCCCTTCATGAGGATGTGCCAGGACCGGGCGAATTCCTCCGGACGGACCAGCCCGGCCTCCTCCGCGAGCACCTGCACATGGCCCCGGATCTTGGCCAGGTAGTCGATACTGGCCTGGCCCAGCGGATGGGCGGGACCCATCTCCAGCAGGACGTTGATGAAGGAGCAGGCCTCAAAATCTTCCCGGAGGAACCAGTCCCCAAACACGTCGAAGATGGCCAGCAACTGCTCTTCGGGAGTGCTGCCGCGGCGGCGGGCCTCCAAAACGATGGCGTTGACGGTCCACTGTTTGTCACGCTGCTCAAGGAAGGCCAGGACCAGGGAATCCTTTGACGGGAAGTGCCGGTAAAACGTCGCCTTGGCCACGCCGGACTTGTCGATCAGCTCGTTGACCCCCACATCCCGGACACCCCGCCTGGAGAAGAGCTCATACGCGACGGCCAGGATCCTCTCCACAGAACCGGCAGGAGTGATAGCCGCATCTGCCGCCAAAGGAGCGGCAGGCGGTGTGAACTCTGCTTCGGGATTCATCGCAATTCCAGTCTATCGCGGGGAAGACAGACCGGTCTTTCCCGCGGTAGTGTCGTTCCTACGCGCAGATCAGAGGACACCGCAGGGGCCAGCTCACCGGCCACTTCGGATTGGTGCAAGGAGGCCCCGATGTCAGCAGAGCGGTTGTTCCAGAGCGTGCCTTCGGACCCCGACCCCTGGATGGCCAGTGATACCCCTGCCGAGATCAGGCAGTTCGCCATCGACTCCCTCCGGTGGCAGGCACAGGAAATCATTGATGAACTGCTCTGCAGCAAGGACCCCGGGGAAGAGCTCTCGCGCGCGAGGCTCCGACGGTGCGTGGCCCGGAACCCTGGCCGCCCTGAGCGTGCACTCCTCGAACAGCTCATGACCAACCGCGAGCACCCGGGACTGTAGCCGGCGGAATGGCCCCTGCGCCGGGTCATGAGTTCAGGGGTGCCGGTCACGAATTCAGCGGCACGTTGTCGATCAGCCGTACCGGACCCACCCTGGCGGCGATGAGTGCCAGCCCCTCGCCACGGAACGGGGTCTCGCGGCAGTTCTCGGCAAGAGGCTCAAGGGTGGCAGGATCCACCACGTCGAAGTAGTCCAGCTCCACCAGCGGCTGGGACTTCACCAGGTCCACGGCCGACTCCAGGTCCAGCGGTTCCCGTGCGGCGGCCCGTTCCTCCAGCAGCCGCAGCGCCCGGGACAGCACTAGCGCTGCCTCCCGCTCGTCGTCGGACAGGAAACGGTTACGGCTGGACAGCGCGAGTCCGTCGGCGGATCGGACGGTGGGAACCCCCACAATCTCCACGGGGAAGTTGAGGTCAGACACCATGCGCCGCACCAGTGCCAGCTGCTGGGCATCCTTCTGCCCGAAGTAGGCGCGGTAGGCCGGCAGCCGGTTCCCGGCAGCATCGGCTACTGCCATACCGGAAGCGGGCAGCCCCGCGGCAGGGATGCCGTAGTGCAGCAGCTTGGCCACCACGGTGAGGGCGCCGTCGAAGTGCCCGGGACGGGAGGCGCCCTCCCACTTCTCCCCCAGCCGTCCGGACGTGATCCGCACCAGCGGCTCCCCGCCGGGATAAACCTCCTCCACCGAAGGCGCGAAAGCCAGGTCCACACCCTCGGCGTCAAGCAGTGCAAGATCAGCGTCCAGCGTCCGCGGGTAACGGTCCAGGTCCACTGCATCGCCAAATTGCAGCGGGTTGACGAAGATGGTGGCAACCACCACGTCGTTCTGCGCGACGGCGGCACGCGCCAATGCGGCGTGGCCCTCGTGAAGCGCACCCATGGTGGGCACCAAAGCCTGGGATACTCCCTGCTTGGCGGCCAGGAGCCGGGCGCTTTCCGCGTGCAGTTCCGCCACTGTGGTCACGAGCTTGATGGGCAAGGTCAGTCCTCCCCCTGTTCCAGGGCACGTCGCAGCCCGTCCAGCTGATCAGGCTTCAACAGTCCACGCCCTTCGGACCGCCGCGCCGTGGCCCGGGCCATCGCAAGGTAGGCCTCCAGCACATCACCCTGCCCGCCGCCGTCGTACTCCCGAAGAGCCTCCGCGTGCGCCCGCACCGTTCCGACGTCGCCCCGCGCCACCGGTCCGGTCAGGGCTGACTCACCCGAGGCCAGTGCGTTCTCCAGGGTGGCGCGCAGCAGCGGGCCGAGCATGCGCTCAGGCTGCTCCACGCCCACCTCGCCCAGCAGCTGGGAAGCCTGCGCCACCAGGGTAACCAGGTGGTTTGACCCGTGCGCCAGGGCTGCATGGTAGAGGGTGCGGTCTGCCTCGGCGATGGCCACCGGCTCTGCCCCCATCTCAACCACCAGCGCCTGGGCGATCGGTAGCATGGCGGCGTCCGCCGTGACCCCGAAGGTGCAGTCAAGCAGCCGGGTGAGGTCAAGGCTCATCCCGGTGAAGGTCATGGCCGGATGGAGCGCCAGCGGAACCGCACCCGCGGCGCGCACGGGATGCAGGACGCCCACGCCGAACCGGCCCGACGTGTGTGCCACCAGTTGGCCCGGCTGCCATGCACCCAGGGTGGCCAGCCCGTCCACGAGATCCGGCAGGGCATCATCCGGCACCGCGAGCAGGACCAGTTCGGCGCGCTCCACTATTTCCTGCACCTGCAGGACCGGGACACCGGGAAGCAGCGATTCGGCCCGCTCACGGCTTGCGTCAGACACCGCAGACACCCCGACGACCGCGTGTTCCGCAGCGCGCAAGGCGGCGCCAAGGACCGCCCCTACTTTCCCTGCACCAATAATTCCGACGCCCAGGCGTCCGGGCTTAGCCATGCTGGCGGCCTTCCTGTTGATCGTGGGCAGGGGCTTCCGCAGGCTGAACCAGCGGCGGCGGCTCAACTGCCGCCGGTGCTGGATCAACTAAAGCCGGTGCCGGCTCCATCCCCGCCGGGGCCACCTGCCGAAGCCATTGTTCTGTGGTCTGCCGCTTCCTGGCGAGCCTGGCCCGGGCTGACTGGGCGTCGAACAGCGCGAGCGCTTCGTGGCTGTCCGCCTGGGCAAGCCGGGGCGTGACCGGACCGGCCGTGGTGTGCAGGACCAGGTCGGCAACACGGAACCGGCGGGCCAGCGGTCCCTGGTGCAGCGCCATGGACTGGGTCCGCTGGTGCGGCACCACCACAAGTTCCCGCCACCACCGTCCGGACCGGATGAGCAGGGCAGTGCCGGTGGCCGTGAACCCGTTCCGGCGCCAGCCCAAAGGGGCAAGGAGTTGGGCGCGCCGCGGAGTGGTGACGAAGCCGCCGTCGGAATCCAGTCCGGTGAGGCCGGCTCCAAAGACTGCAGCCGGCTGGTCCGTTCCGGGATCCGGCAGCACCAGTGCGAGCATGCTCATGACATCGTCGAGCTTTCCCACGGGCAGCAGCGTGGTGCGGGAAGTGCCCTCCCCCGCGTTCTCCATCAGGCCGTAGCCGGCAACGTTGACCTGCATCCGGTACCAGCCGAAGGGGCGCCACAGCGGTGGCTGGGTGATCTTGAGGGCCTGGATCCGGCCGGGCGGGAGCGTCTGCGCCTGCGTGTCCAGCAGCCCGTATCGCAGCCGGATGCCGTCCGGTGAGATGGCGGCAGTGAAGTTGTAGCCCTTGTTGAACAGGTTCCAGTAGCTCGCCGCGAGGCCCAGAGCCGCCGGGATCAGGTACAGGTAGAACCCCTGGTTGTCCGTGACGGCGGACAGGACCGCGGACGCCACAGCGCCCAAGGCCACGAAAAAGCTCTGCTCGCTGAGCAGCAGCGAACCGGCAAGGCGCGACGGCGGCACCGCAAGTACCGGGAGTTCCGGTGCCTCGGGCGCGGCCTCGCCAGTCCCTTCCGGGCCGGGGTCCAAACCGGCAGCCCGGGCGAGGATGGTGGCGCGGAGCTGCCGGGCATCGTCGATCTTCAGGTAGGCCAGGCGTACCGCGGACTCCCCGGCGTCCGCCACCTCGAACCTGAGTTCGGCCAGCCCGAAGATCCGGGCAAGCAGCGGCTGGACGATATCGATGGCCTGCACCCGGTCCAGCCTCGCCTGCCGCTGCTGGCGGAACAGGAAGCCGGTGTTGACCCTGACGTAGCCGGCCGATATCTGGTACTTGGTGAAGTACCAGGTCAGGACGAAACCCAGCACGGTGAGCAGCAGCAAGGTCCCGCCACCGGCCAGCAGGAAGGGCGCCCGGCCCGCCAGCTCTTCCTCGAACACGGGCCGGCCCTGGAGGGACCGCTCGAAAATGTCGCGGCCGAAGAAGAAACCAATCGCGGCCAGCGCCACCCAGCCGCGGACGAACGGCGAGGCAGGGTGCACACGCAGCCACTCGCCGTCGGACGCCGGCTGGCCTGGAACGGGCGGCGGAAACGCGGCGGGCAGGGGCGCGTTTGCCGGCTCACCCGGGCCTGGGATCCGCCCGTCAGCGGTCACAGCCCTGCCAGCCTGGCTTCGCCCCGGGCTGCCAGCTGTTCACGGAGCCGGGCACCTTCAGCTGCCGGCAGGCCCGGGATCCTGGCGTTGGTTCCGGGCGAAGCGGTGTGCAGCTTGAGCGTGCACAGGCCAAGCCCGCGTTCCACCGGCCCCACCCCGATATCCACGTACTGCATCCGGCCATACGGAACGGCCAGGGTGCGCTGGAAGAAGATCCCGGTGCGGATCAGGAGGTCGTCATCCCGTTCGGCATAGCCAATGACCCGGACCTGGCGCGGAATCAGCACCAGCCGCCAGATGGCCACCACCAGCATCACGGCCGGAACGGCAACGGCCAGCCACAGCGGCGGCCAGATCCACCAGCCCAGGAGAACGAACACCAGGGGCAGGGACAGCAGCAACACCGCCACCACATTGCCCAGGGCCCACTCCACCAGGCGGACTGTGACGTACCTGGGCGATACCCGCTGCCAGACGATGCCCGGCGGATCAATCGCCTCGGTATGCATATTCGCCTTCCCCCGTGGCTTCCCCGCGGACCGCGCGGCCGGGCTTCCCGTCCACGCCCTTGGTGTCGCCGTCCTCCGGCGGGATCCGGCAGAAGCGCTCCACCAGCAGCCCTACCACGATCATCACCAGCCCGCCACCGGCCATGGCCAGGGCCAGCCAGGTGATGCCCTGGTCGCTGCGGAGGCTCCAGATGCGCAGCTGGTCCAGGAAAATACCCACGTGCCAGCCCAGGAGCACGGTGCCGGCGTAGGCGCAGGCCTGGGCGAGGACCAGGGTGCGGGCGGCCAGGAGCGGATCCAGCACGGTCTTCTTCTTGGTGCTGTCCTTGAGGCTGTTGCGCCACCGCAAAACTCGAATGCCCAGGATGAGGGTGATGGCCACGATCACGCCCATGGTGGCGAGAGCTGTAGCGGGCAGGACCGGAGTGGCCATGCTGTACCGGCTGGTGACCACCGTGGCAGACCAGCCCGCAACGGCCAGGATGACGCCGATGACCAGGAGGCGCAGCGGGCTGATGGGCTTCATCGTTCCTCCACCGCCCCGGCCGTGGGCATCCCGTCGAAATCCCCGAAGCCGTCGAACGGCGCCAGGTCCTCGAAGTCGTCAGCCCGGGCAGCCAACGCACTGATGCGTTCACCCTCCAGTGTTGCGGCGGGTTCAATCAGGGACCAGGGGTAGAGGACGAAGGCCCGGCTGGCGGCGCGGGGATGCGGCAGCGTGAGCACGGGGTCGTCGCTGCGGAGGTCCCCGTAGGTGATGATGTCGACGTCGAGCGTCCGCGGCCCCCAGCGCACCTCCCGTACCCGGTGGTGCTTGTTCTCCACGGCATGGCAGTGTGCCAGCAGTTCGAGCGGGGAAAGGCTGGTTTCCACCGTAATGACCATGTTCAGGAAGTCGGGCTGGCCGGGCGGGCCGCCCACTGCCTTGGTCTGGACGATCGGGGACACGTCCAGGAGCCGCACTTCCGGCGGGTCAACGAGGTCACCCACCGCTTCTGACAGGGTGTCGTTCCGCTCCCCCAGGTTGCTGCCAAGGGCCAGCACCACCTTGGCATAGCCGGCATTCACGCCGTATCCCCCTCCACGGGCCTCTCCCCGTGCAGGGGCCGTTCCCTCCGGGCCGGCTGTTCCCGGTGCACGGGCTTTTCGCGGTGGACAGAGACTGCCACATCGCCGAAGGGCACCTCGATGGGCGCCTGCGGCTTGTGCACGGTGATGTCCACCGCCCGGAGCGGGAATTCCTCCAGCAGGCTGTCGGCAATCCTTACAGCCAGGGCTTCGATCAGGTTCAGCGGTTCACCTGAGACCCATTCGGTAATACGCTGCGCAACCTCGCCGTAGTGCGCGGTGTCGCTGACGTCGTCGGATTCCGCCGCCTTCGCGAAGTCCAGGTACAGCACCGCGTCCACCACAAAGGGCTGGCCCTCGCGGCGTTCAAAATCGAAAACGCCGTGATGGCCGACGGCGGTCACACCGGTCAGCGTAATCCTGTCCATGGGTCCCCCGGCCCTTACGTCGTTGTGGATGCTGCCGCCACGCGGGCGGCGACCTTGACGGCGTCCAGGCTGGCGCCGACGTCGTGCACGCGGACCGCCCAGGCACCGCGGTAGGCGCAGATCGCCGTGATCGCGGCGGTGGCGGCGTCGCGCTCCTCAGGAGAAGCGGACTTGCCGGCCACGGTCAGCAGGGTTCCCAGGAACCGCTTGCGGGACGCACCCACCAGGACCTTGTGGCCCAGGCTGTCCAGCTGGTCCAGGTTCTGCAGGAGTTCCCAGTTCTGGGCATCGTTCTTCGCGAAGCCCAGGCCGGGATCGATGATGATCTGGTCCTGGCTGACACCCGCGGCATAAAGCTTGTCCCGAACGCCGGCGAGTTCGGCCACCACTTCACCGGCCACATCCGCATATTCCGCAAGGGAATTCATGGTGCGGGCGTCGCCGCGGCGGTGCGTGAGGATGTACGGGACCTTGGAAGCGGCCACGAGTTCGGCCATTTCCGGTTCAATGCTGAGGCCGGAGATGTCGTTGATGATCGCTGCTCCGGCGGCAACTGCGGCAGCGGCAGTGGAGGCGTGGGTGGTGTCGATGCTGACCAGCGCCCCCGCCTTGACCAGGGACTCAACGACGGGAATGACACGGCGCTGCTCTTCTTCCGGGCTGACGTCCTCAGCGCCCGGGCGGGTGGATTCGCCCCCGACGTCGATGATGTCCGCTCCGGCGTAGAACATGCGCAGGCCAGCTGCGATGGCACTGTCCGCGCTGGCATGCTTGCCGCCGTCGCTGAAGGAATCGGGCGTGACATTCAGAATTCCCATGACCAGGGTGCGGCCGGTGGGGAGGTCTTCGAAGCGCGCTGCCGGGCGCGGTTTACGCAGGATGGGCAGCGGTGATGTTGCGGGCCCGGTTCCCGGGGCTGCAGCTAGTGAGTCCATGGTCTGTTTGGTTACCTTCCGAGGATGAGGCTCATGGCCTCGGCACGGGTGGCCGGGTCATGAAGCTGCCCGCGGACCGCGCTGGTGACGGTCTTCGCTCCGGGCTTGCGGATACCGCGCATTGACATGCACATGTGTTCGCATTCGACAACAACGATGGCACCACGCGGATTGAGGTGGCGGACCAGCGCTTCGACGATCTCAGTAGTGAGCCGCTCCTGAACCTGGGGGCGGCGGGCGTAGATATCCACGAGCCGGGCCAGCTTGCTCAACCCGGTGACTTTTCCGTCATGCGAGGGGATGTAACCCACGTGGGCCGTCCCGTGGAACGGCACCAGGTGGTGCTCGCAGGTGGAGTAGAAGGGGATGTCCTTGACCAGGACCAGTTCCTCGTGGTCCAGGTCGAAGGTGGTGGACAGGACGTCCGCGGGGTCGTGGTGCAGCCCCGCGAACACTTCCGCGTAGGCCTTGGCCACCCGTTTCGGGGTGTCAATCAGGCCGCCGCGGTCGGGGTCCTCGCCGATGGCCAGCAGGATTTCGCGGACAGCCGCCTCAATCCTTGGCCGGTCCACTTTCTGGTGCTTGGAATGGGAGGAACGGTCCTCCGCCAGGGTGCCGGCGGAGGTGGGAACGTCGTCGTCGTCGAAGGAAGTCACGAAGAAAGCTTAGCCGCGAAGGGCGTCAGGCCCCGATTCGGGGACGCCGCCCCGAAACGGAGCGTCTTCCGGAACGCCCTGCGGATGCGGGGGCTGGGCGTCCAGCGGCTCATCCAGGCGGGCCTGCTTGGCTTCCTCCTGCGCCTCGCGTTCGGCCCGTTCACGTGGCGATTCCACGGGACCGGCCATCTGCACCGGCCGCGTCTCCTTGGAGAGCCACACCTCGCGGAAGTCGCGCTTGCGGACATCGCGGAAGATGTCTGCGATCTCGGCCTGGTTCAGCGTTTCGCGTTCCAGCAGCTCGAGGGCAAGGCGGTCAAGGACGTCGCGGTTCTCGGTGAGGATGGCGTAAGCCTCGTCATGGGCCTGGTCGATCAGGCGGCGCACTTCCTCGTCCACCACGTACGCAATCTGGTCCGAGTAATTGCGCTCGTGCCCAGCGTCGCGGCCCAGGAACGGCTCGCCGCCGCCCTGTCCCAGGCGGACGGCACCCACGCGCTCGCTCATGCCGTATTCGGTGACCATCTTGCGGGCAGTGCCGGTGGCTTTTTCAATGTCGTTCGATGCGCCGGTGGACGGATCGTGGAACACGATCTCCTCGGCAACACGGCCGCCCATGGCGTAGGCCATCTGGTCCAGGAGTTCGTTGCGGGTTATGGAGTACTTGTCGTTCTCCGGCACCACCATGGTGTAGCCCAATGCTCGTCCGCGGGGAAGGATGGTGATCTTGGTGACCGGTGCGGAGTTGCGCAGCGCGGCCGCCACCAGCGCGTGGCCACCTTCGTGGTAGGCGGTGATCTTGCGCTCGTGTTCCTTCATCACGCGGCTGCGCTTCTGCGGACCGGCCATGACGCGGTCGATAGCCTCGTCCAGCGCACGGTCATCGATCAGGTTGGCGTTGGAGCGGGCCGTGAGCAGGGCGGCCTCATTGAGCACGTTGGCCAGGTCCGCACCCGTGTAGCCGGGGGTCTTCTTGGCAACTGCCTTGAGGTCGACACCAGGGGCCATCGGCTTGCCCTTGGAATGCACCTGCAGGATCTGGTCGCGGCCGATCAGGTCCGGGGCCTCAACGCCTATCTGGCGGTCGAAGCGGCCCGGGCGGAGCAGGGCGGGGTCCAGCACGTCGGGACGGTTGGTGGCAGCGATCAGGATCACGTTGGTCTTGACGTCGAAGCCGTCCATCTCAACCAGCAGCTGGTTAAGGGTCTGTTCGCGTTCATCGTTGCCGCCGCCGATGCCGGCACCGCGGTGGCGGCCCACGGCGTCGATCTCGTCGACGAAGATGATCGCCGGGGAGTTGGCCTTAGCCTGCTCGAAGAGGTCGCGGACGCGGGAGGCACCAACACCGACGAACATTTCCACGAAGTCGGAACCGGAGATGGAGAAGAAGGGAACGCCTGCCTCGCCGGCGACGGCGCGGGCCAGGAGGGTCTTACCGGTACCCGGAGGGCCGTACAGCAGCACGCCCTTGGGGATCTTGGCGCCGACGGCCTGGAACTTGGCGGGTTCCTGCAGGAATTCCTTGATTTCCTGCAGTTCCTCGACTGCCTCGTCCGAGCCGGCGACGTCCGCGAAGGTCACCTGCGGCATGTCCTTGCTGACCATCTTGGCCTTGGACTTGCCGAACTGCATGATCTTGGAGCCGCCGCCCTGCATGCGGGTCATAAGGAACCAGAAGAGCGCGCCAAGGAGGATGACGGGGATCAGGAGGGACAGCAGGCCGGAGAACCAGTTGCTCTCGATGGGCTGGTCCGTGTAGCCCTGGGCCGGACGGGCATCGGTGACAGCCTTGACTACGTCCTCGGCGCGGGCGTCCACGAAGAAGAACTGGACGCTCTTGCCCTTGTCCTGGCCGTCCAGGTTCAGGTTGTCCCTGAGGGTCAGGTCAACGCGGTTTTCGCCGTCGAAGATCTTTGCCTGCTCCACCTGGTCGCCGGCCAGCAGTTCAAGGCCCTTGTCGGTGTCGATCCGTGCCGCACCGCCGGGAGCCAGCGTCGCAAAAGCCACCAGGAGCAGACCGACCACGACGACGATCCAGATGCCCGGGCCCTTGAAAAAGTTCTTAGCTTTCATCTGTTCGGGGGCTGGCCCCGTCCCTTCTGGTAGTGCTGCACGGCGAGTAGTCTGCGCGCGTGATGGTGCTGCGTCAGCTTCTAGCTATACACCGTCCGGAGTAGATCACGCATGGTGAAAAGCAAAAGTTCCCTATGGGCGTACGGGCACAAGGGCCGGCCCGGGGACTGCCGGGTGCACACCGGCACCTACACGTGCTGGTCCAGGTAAACGGGGTTGCCGTCCGGGTCTGCCAGGATCGCGCTTGCGGGGCCCGCCGTTGCCTCGTCCGCCTCGGCGTCGAACCTGACGCCTTGGGCCTTCAGCTGCCGCTGGAGTTCACGGACATCCGTGAACGAGCCGAGCGCTTCGGCGTCCTGGTTCCAGCCCGGGTTGAAGATCAGCACGTTTTTCTCGAGCATCCCCTGGAACAGCCCGATGTTGGCGTGGCCGTTCTTCATGATCACCCAGTTCTGGGCCAAATCCCCGGCGTACTGCGCAAAGCCCAGTTTCGCGTAGAACTCCATGGACGCCGCAAGGTCCTCCACGGCGAGGCCTACCGAGAACGCGCCGAGTTCCATGGTTACTCGTAAACGTGCGGGGCCAGCGTGCCCACGAAGTCCAGGTTGCGGTACTTCTCGGCATAGTCCAGGCCGTAGCCCACCACGAACTCGTTGGGGATGTCGAAGCCCACGTACTTGACGTCGATTTCCACCTTGGCGGCGGTGGGCTTGCGGAATGCGGTGCAGATTTCCACGGACGCGGTGCCGCGCGATTCCAGGTTCGTCTTCAGCCAGGAGAGGGTCAGGCCGGAGTCGATGATGTCCTCGACGATCAGCACGTCCTTGCCCATCAGGTCCGTATCGAGGTCTTTGAGGATGCGCACCACACCTGAGGACTGCGTCCCGGAGCCGTAGGAGGAGACAGCCATCCAGTCCATGGAGATGTGGCTGTGCAGCGCCCGGGCCAGGTCAGCCATGACCATGACGGCGCCCTTGAGCACACCCACGATGAGGATTTCGCGTCCCTCGTAATCCTTGTCGATCTGGGCTGCGAGTTCGGTGATCCGCTGCTGGATCTGTTCCTTGGTGTAGAGAACGTGCTTGAGGTCTGCCTGGACGTCGTTAGAATCCACCAATGGCTCCTGTGTAGATGCGGGGTGCGACTATTTTGTGGGCGGTTTTTGATGCCGGAACACTAGCTTCCCACAGCGCGGCCCTCCACGGGGAACGGATCCGGGCTCCGCACCGTCCGGCAGTGCAGGTGCAGCATCCGTTGCGCTTTCGAGTTCAGCGAGCGACAACCGGTACACGCCCACCCCGCCCGGAAGCTGGACGGGACCCGCGGAACCCTGCCGCCGCAGCAGCGCCTCCGCCGCAACGAGCCGCTGGTAGCTGGGCTGCTGCCCGCCGACGTCGGCCGCTGCCTTGGCGATCACGCGGAAGCGGATGGCGGGGGCCAAAGCACGCAACGACTCCTCCGGCAAAGCCACGTCCTGTCCGTTCCGTTCCGCCAGGGAAAGGTAAGTGCTTTCCGCCACGTTCTCGAGGTAGTCGGCGTCGAGCTGCAGGATGGCGGCCGTACGGGCGAGGGATTCGGCGACGCCGGGGCCCAGCTTCTCCTCAAGGTGCGGGAGGACTTCAACCCGGGTGCGGGACCTGGCGAAGGACGGGTCGGTGTTGGTGGGATCGTGCCACGGCTCCAGTTCCTCCACGGCGCAGATTTCTTCGGTGTCCGCCCGCCGGACGTTCAGGAAAGGCCGGAGCAGGATGCTGTTTCCCTGGCCCTGGCGGGCCGGCCGCATGCCGGCAAGGGAACGGGTTCCGGAGCCGCGGGCAAGCCCCAGCAGGACCTGTTCGGCCTGGTCATCGAGCGTGTGCCCGAGCAGGATCGCGTCCGCGCCCTGGCCGGCAGCCGCCGCTTCCAAAGCCTCGTGCCGCGCTTCCCGGGCTGCAGCCTCCGGGCCCATGCCCGCGCCTGCCACCGTCACGGTGCGGATCTCCACCGGCGACAGCCCCAGGTCCTTGAGCGCCGCCGCGGTGCGTGCGGCCACGTGGTCCGAACCCTCCTGCAGCTGGTGGTCAACCACCACCGCACCTACCGTCACGGGGTGGCCGTCAACATGCCCGCGGCGGGCGAAATAGGCTGCGACGGCGGCGAGCGCCAGGGAGTCCGGCCCGCCGCTGCAGGCCACCAGGAGGTGCCCGGGGTAGCCGGCCTGGGCAAGAGCGTCGCCCAACATTTTGCGCGCAGTGCCGACGACGGGCGCGAGCCTGCCTGGCCGGCGTCGTCCGCTGGGGACGTTTGCAGCAGCGGCGGCTGCAGGTACAACGTCAGGCGCAGCGTCAGGCAATTACAGTCCCATCCGCTCAAGCCACAGCTTGGCGTCGTGGATTTCAGGCTCGGTGGGCAGGTGGTCCACAGACTCCCAGACCCGGTTGAACCCTTCCATCCCGGCAACATCCACCACGGCGCGGACAAACCGGGCGCCGTCGGAGTACTGGCGCATCTTGGCATCGAGGCCCAGGAGGTTGCGGATGAACTTCTCGATCACGCCGCGGTCCTTGCCGCGGTCGTTGAACCGCTGCCGGATGGTCTTCACGGACGGCACGATGCTGGCGTCGACGGCGTCCATCACCACATTCGCATGCCCCTCCAGCAGGCTCATCACGGCAGTGAGGTGCGAGATGGCGGCCTTTTCCTCCGGGTCCTGCAGCAGGTCCAGGATGGCGCCGCGGCCCGGCGTATTACCGTTGGCCGAGCGGTCCTTCAGCGACCGGGCGGCCGCGGTGGCCCGCTCCATCAGCGAGTCGACGTTGCCGAGCAGGTGCCCGCTGAGTTCGTCGATCTGCTGCAGCATGTGGTGCCGCAGCCACGGGGCAGCGGCGAACTGCACGCGGTGGGTCTGCTCGTGCAGGCACACCCACAGGCGGAAATCCTCCGGCGTGACATTAAGTTCGCGCTCCACGGACACGATATTGGGCGCAACCAGCAGGAGCCTGCCGCCCGATGGCGCAACCGACCCTTCGGCCATGGCGGCGAAGGGATCGTACTGGCCCAGCACCTTGCTGGACAGGAAGGCCAGGACGGCGCCCAACTGGCTTCCGGTGATGGCACCGCTGACGCTGGCGGCCGCAGGGCTCAGGGAGCCGCGGCGGTTTTCAAGCATCTTCTCCATGGCGGGCTTCAGCATCACCGCGAAGCTCTGGGTGTTTGCCTTCGCCCAGGATGCCCTGTCCACCACCAGCACCGTGGAGTCCCGCAGGTCCCTGGCCGCTTCGAGCCCGGTGATTTCGTGGACGTGGGACACCGAAGCGTCGGCAAGCCGGCGCAGGCTGTCCACGGCTTCCCCGATTTCCGCCTGGTCCAGGACCGGCCCGGCGGGAGCAAGCCGCGCCGCAGCCGAGGCCGCGAGATCCCAGTTGATCAGGGATTGGGCAGTGACTGGCTGGGCAGCGTTGGGCTGCGCACTAGTGGACTGCCCGTTCGTGGACAGGGCTTCTGAGCCGTCCGATGAGGGCAAGGTCGATGCGGACTCGCGTGCAATGGACTCCATAGGTCCCATCAGAACACAGCAGGCCGGGGATCGTCCTTAAGTTCGCTGACCGGCGAACCAGAGGGGTCCGGTAACTTACACAGCCTTACCACGGCTTGCGGCCACAGAACGGGCGCGCCGCGAATCCTAGCGGCAGCCGCAGGCGGCGAGGGCCGTGGCCGCCCTGTCCAGCGCTACTTTATTGCCGGCGGCTCCGGGGGTGAGCCCGTTGCCGATGAAGGAGAACACCAGCAGCCGGCCGTCCGCATCCACTACATAGCCGCTCAGCGCCAGGACCGTGTTCAGGGTGCCGGTCTTGGCCCGCACCAGCCCCGCGCCGCCCGCCGTGGTGCCTTCCCCGTACCGCGTGTCCAGGGTGCCGGTCAGCCCCGCCACGGGGAACCCGTCCAGCGCTTCCCGGAGCCTGCCGTCAGTGCCGGCCGTCATGGTGCGCACCACCTCGGCGAACTGGCGGGCGGAGACCTGGTTGCCCATCGCGAGCCCGCACACATCAACGAGCTTCATGGATTCCGCGGGGATTCCGGCCTCTGCCACCTGCGCGCGGACAGCCGCCGTGGCGCCGTCGTTGCTGCCGGGCAGGCCGGCGGCAAGGGCAGCAAGCCGGCCCAGTGCCTCCGCCAGGTAGTTGTCCGATTCCTGCAGCATCAGGTCAACCTGCTGGGCCACCGTGGCTGATTCCACTTCCGCCAGGACCGCAGGGTCCGCACCAGCCCCACCTTGGCCTGCCCCCGGTGAACGTTCGACGCCGGCCGCCACAGTGAGTCCCGCGGCCGCACCCGCTTCCCGCAGCCGGGCCGCAAACACCTCCGCGGCCGTGATGGCCGAGTCCTGCGGGCGCGGCCCGGTGGTGACGGCAGGATCGAAGCGTGCCGAATTGAGCGCCAGCGGGTAGAGCGGCGCCACCTCGCCGGCGGCAACATCGCCCTCTTGCCAGGCAGGGTTGAGGGCTGGCCCGGTAAAGAGGGAATCGTCCACCAGGACCTTGACCTCGCCGATTGTTCCACGTGCCTGCAGCCCTTCGACCGTCCGGGCCGCCAGGGTGGCCAGGCCGGCATGGCCCAGCACCCCTTCGACGTCGGATTCCCCCGGGCCCAGCAGGACGTCCCCGCCGCCCGTGAGAACTACCTGGCCCGCGGCCGGACCGGCAGTAACGGTTGTGCTGAATCGATGGTCCGGGCCCAGGGTGCGCAGCGCGGCCATCGCCGTCAGGAGCTTCATGTTCGACGCCGGCACGCGGCCTTCGGAGCCGCCCCTGTCGAAGAGGACCTGGCCCGTGAGCGCATCCTGGACGATGCCCGTGAAAGTGCCGCCGCCGTCGGCCTTCAACAGGGGATCCACCTGGGCGGTGAGCGCTTCCCGGGACGGAACCGCTGCGGATGCGTCCAAAGCGGCAAGTCCTTGGCGCGGGGAAAGAGTTGACGGGGCCTGCTGCCATTCCGGCGCGGCGGGCGCCGGGGCGGGCGGTTCCGGGCCAAGGAATCCGGGGGCCACGAGCATTACGGCGGGGATGGCCAGGACCGCCAGGAGCGCGGTGAGCACGGCCAGCGGCCAGGTGCGGCGGACACCCTCCCCGCCGCTTTTGACATTCCGGCGGATGCGGTCAGGCCACGGATCCGTGCCGGTTGTTTTGGTCATGCTGGTGCTGGTCCTCAAGTCCTGAAATTTCCCCACAAGTTCCTGATTCCAGGGCCTCTCGCTATATCCTCAATTGTAGTCGGCGGCACGGACACTCCTTTTTGTGGGCCCGTCAAGTGTGCCGCGCACCCCCTGCAATCGCCGAGGAGCATTCCATGAAGCACGACGTGACCATCGAGATCCCCAAGGGATCGCGCGTCAAGTACGAAGTTGACCACGAGACCGGCCGCGTCCGCCTGGACCGCGTCCTCTTCACCGCCATGCAGTACCCCACCCACTACGGGTACTTCGAAAACACCCTCGGCGAGGACGGCGATCCCCTGGACGCACTGGTGCTCCTGCAGGACTTCGACCTGCACCCGGGCGTCATCGTCGAGTCCCGCCCCATCGGCGTCTTCAACATGACCGACGACGGCGGCGGAGATGCCAAGATCCTGTGCGTCCCCGTGGACGCCCGCTTCGACCACATCCAGGAAGTCAGCGACGTCAACGAGTTCCTGATCAAGGAAATCGAGCACTTCTTCACCCGCTACAAGGACCTGGAGCCGGGCAAGTGGGTCAAGGCCGAGGGCTGGGGCGACCGCGCCGCCGCCGAGGCAGAGCTGGAAGCCTCCATCAAGCGCTACGTGCCCACCGGCCACTAATCCCCACAAATCCCCGTCTGCTGGACAGATCCCCGCATCGTGCAAGGGGGAATAGTCCAGGAGGCGGGGATTTCTGTTGCCCCGCCATCTTGAACATGTGGAATCGTGGACCTGTGATTTCCGAGGCTACCTTCCATCCCCCGTGCGGCCCGGTGCTCGGTTGGCGGGATGGAAACGTCCTCCGCGCAACCGGCATCCCCTATGCCACCGCCGCCAGGTTCCAGCCGCCCGTCCCGGCCCCGGACTGGACGGAAACCTTCTCCGCCACCTCACTGGCACCGGCGTGCCCGCAGGGCCCGGTCCCCTTCCTCGACGACGTACTGGGCACCCGCTACGGTGAACTTCCCGGCAGCGAGGACTGCCAGAACCTGTCCATCACCATGCCCGGGAATGTTGCCGCCGATGAGCGCCTGCCCGTCATGGTGTGGATCCACGGCGGCTCCTACACCACCGGTTCGGGCGACCTGGCGATCTTCGATCCTGCCGTGCTGGTGGCCGAGAACCGCGTGGTGGTGGTTTCCGTCACCTACCGGCTGGGACTGTTCGGGTTCCTGGCCACGCACAGCGGCCGGCCCGGAAACCTTGGTTTGCTGGACCAGCTGGAAGCGCTCAGGTGGGTGCGGCGGAATATCGCCGCCTTCGGCGGCGACCCCGGCCGGGTGACCGCGTTCGGCCAGTCCGCCGGCGGTGATGCGATCGCCCACCTCATGGCCACGCCGGAAGCGCCGTCCCTCTTTCAACGGGCCATCATCCAGAGCGCACCGCTGGGCATCGCCCGGGGCCGGGCGAAGATGAACCACGCCATGGGCATCGCGGCCGACGCTGTCACTGAGGACACTTCAGCCATGGAAGTGGTGGAGCGGGAAGCGCACGTTGCCCAGGTGGCCCGCAGGTTCGGGATGCTGGCGGCGATGCCCTTCGGAACCCAGTACGGGCACGAGCCGCTGCCCGAAGAAAAGGACATCGAGGCCGCGTGGAACCGTTCAGCCCCGGGAATCGACGTGCTGATTGGACATACCTCGGAGGAAGCACGGCTGTTCCTGCCACGGAACCCGCTGCTGATGCGGGTGGAAGGCGTTCCCGTGGTGGGAGCTGCGGCGGTGCGCGCTGTGGACCGGGTGGTCACCGAAACCGTGTACGGCAGGGCGGCGCGCAAGTTCGCCCGCCGCCATGCACGCGCAGGCGGACGGGCGCACCGCTACATCCTGCACTGGCACGCCCCGGGCAACATCTTCGGTGCTGCCCACACCATTGACCTTCCGCTGCTTTTCGGCACGCGCACCACGTGGGACGGCGTGGGCCTGATCGCCGGTGCTGGCTGGGACGAGGTGGACGCGGTGGGCAGGCAGTTGCGGGCCCTCTGGGCAGGCTTCGCCCGCGGCGATGCGCTGGGTGAAGCGGGCGGCATTCCGGGGGCCCTCACCTACCACGCGGCCTGACCCAGGAGTTCACGTGAAGACGCTCGGCGTGGACCTGGCTGCGGCCACCAAGAAGACTGCGGTGGCAGTCATCGAGTGGGTCGGTGGTGCAGCAAAGCTGGTGCACCTGGCGCTCGATGTGGACGACCAGGGGATCGTGGACCTGTTCGGCGGCTCCGACATGGCCGGCATCGACTGTCCCGTGGGCTGGCCGGAGGCGCTGGTACCGTTCCTCACCGGGCACGCAGCCTTCGACGCCGGTCCGGTCCTTGCGCACGACGGCATAGCGGGCCGGCGCCTCCTTGCCTACCGCGATACGGACCGGTTCGTCACCGCCCGCACAGGGCTCATCCCGCTGAGCGTCTCCGCGGACCGGCTGGCCCATCCCGCCATGCGCTGCGCCGTGATCCAGGCAAAGATCGCGGCGCTCCACGGGCCGCAGGCAAGGGACGGCTCCGGCCGGCTGGCGGAGGTCTACCCCGCAGCTTCGCTGAAGATCTGGGGACTCAACGGGCGCGGCTACAAAGGACGCGGCGTTCCCGAATCGGAACGGCTCGGCGTGTTGCTGGACGCCTTGCGAAGCCAGGCGCCCTGGCTGGACCTGGCCGGGCACGCGGACAGACTTGCCGGATCGGACGACCTGTTTGACGCCGTCGTCGCCTCCCTCACAGCCCGCGCCGTGGCCCGCCGTCGTACGCTCCTGCCCAGCCGCGAAGACACAGCAGCCGCACGCAGTGAGGGGTGGATCCACCTGCCATCGTGCGCTCTGGAAGAGCTGGTGGACTAAATCTGGTCAGCTCCCAAGCTCCCAAGCTTCCAGTTCCTGATCTCCTCCGGGTCCTCGCCGTGGGTGCGGGTGTACTCCCACGCCCTCATGCGCCGGTCCTGCAGGTCCTGCCGGAGGAGCGAGTGCTTCTCCGCCAGCCCCGGAACGCGGTCGATCGCGTCGATGGCGAGCTGGAACCGGTCGATGCCGTTGAGCATGGCCATGTCGAACGGCGTGGTGGTGGTCCCCTCCTCCTTGTAGCCGCGCACGTGCAGGCCTTCCTGGTTGGCGCGGCGGTACGTGAGCCGGTGAATCAGCGCCGGATAGCCGTGGTACGCGAAGATGATCGGCTTGTCAGCGGTGAAGATCCCGTCAAAGTCGCGGGCCGGGAGCCCGTGCGGGTGCTCGCTCGAGTCCTGCAGGCGCATCAGGTCCATCACGTTGACCACGCGGACCTTCAGTCCGGGGGCACCTTCGCGGAGGAGTTCCGCCGCTGCCACGGTTTCCACGGTGGGGACGTCGCCGGCGCAGGCAAGGACGACGTCGGGCTCCTCGCCCGGCACCTCCGACCCCGCGAACCGCCAGATTCCCAGGCCACGGCGGCAGTGGTTGGCCGCATCTGCCGGCCCCAGCCAGGTGGGCGAGGGCTGCTTGCCGCTGACCACGATATTCACGTAGTCCGTGGACGCCAGGCAGTGCTCCATGACGGACAGCAAGGTGTTGGCGTCGGCCGGCAGGTAGACCCGGATGACCTCGGCCTTCTTGTTCACCGCGTGGTCGATGAACCCGGGATCCTGGTGCGAGAACCCGTTGTGGTCCTGCTGCCAGACGTGCGAGGACAGCAGGTAGTTCAGCGACGCCACCGGCTGGCGCCACGGCAGCTTGCGGTGCACCTTCAACCACTTGGCGTGCTGGTTGAACATGGAGTCCACAATGTGGATGAACGCCTCGTAGCAGCTGAAAACCCCATGCCGGCCGGTCAGCAGATAGCCCTCGAGCCAGCCCTGGCACAGGTGCTCACTCAGGACCTCCATGACCCGGCCGGACCGCGCAAGGTGCTCGTCGGCGTCGTCGATCCGGTACTGCCACACCTTGTCCGTGACCTCGTAGACGTTCTGCAGCCGGTTCGACGCCGTCTCGTCCGGGCCAAAGAGCCGGAAGTTTTCCATGTTCAGGGAAATGACGTCCCGCATCCATGAGCCCAGGGTGATCATCGGACTGACCCGTTCCGTGCCGGGGGCTGCGACCTCCACGGCGTGGTCCCGGTACTGGGGCAACTTCAGTGCACGCCGGAGCAGGCCGCCGTTGGCGTGCGGCGTCGCGCTCATCCGGAAGTTTCCGGTTGGCGCCCCCTCGGCGACATCGGGCCGGAGCCGCCCGTCGCCGTCGAACAGTTTTTCGGGGCGGTAGGACTTCAGCCACTCCTCGAGCTGCCTCAGGTGGTCCCCGTTGGTGCGCACCTCCGAGAGCGGGACCTGGTGGCTGCGCCACGTGCCCTCCACCTGCTTCCCGTCAACGCTGCGCGGCCCGGTCCAGCCCTTGGGCGAGCGCAGCACGATCATGGGCCAGCGCGGCGCTCCCTGGTCCGCGGCATCCCGGTTTTCGGAATTTTCGGCGGGGACCCGGTAGGCGTCCTGGATTGCGCGGATGTCCACCATGCACCGGTCGAGCGCTTCGGCGAAGTCGCGGTGCGCTTTTTCAAAGGCATCGGGCTCGTCCACAGTGACGAAGTACGGCTCGTGACCGTAGCCGCGCAGCAGCTGTTCCAGCTGCTGCTCCGGCATCCGTGCCAGGACGGTGGGGTTGGCGATCTTGTAGCCGTTGAGGTGCAGGATGGGCAGCACGGCGCCGTCGGCTGCCGGGTCCAGGAAGTTGTGGGAGTGCCAGCTGGCGGCCAGCGGCCCGGTTTCGGCCTCGCCGTCGCCGATCACGACGGCGGTTACCAGCTGGGGGTTGTCGAACACCGAGCCGTAGGCGTGGGCCAGCGAGTAGCCCAGTTCACCACCCTCGCTAATGGAGCCGGGGCTCTCCGGGGCGGCGTGGCTGGGTATGCCGCCCGGGTAGGAGAACTGGCGGAAGAGCTCCGCCATGCCCTCGGCGTCGTTGCCCACGTGGGCGTAGATCTCGGAGTACGTGCCTTCCAGCCAGGCATTGGCGACGACGGCGGGGCCGCCGTGGCCGGGTCCGGCCACGAAGAGCATCTCGGTGGAGTCGCGGCGGATCACGCGGTTCAGGTGTGCGTAGACGAAGTTCAGTCCCGGGGTGGTCCCCCAGTGCCCCAGCAGCCTGGACTTGGTGTGCTCCGCTGTGAGCGGTTCACGCAGCAGCGGGTTGGAGCGGAGGTAGATCTGGCCAACGGAAAGGTAGTTGGCGGCCCGCCACCACCGGTCCACGAGTTCGAGTTCTTCCTGCCCTGTCTCTTCCTGCCCCATGCTGCCGGTCATAGCCATCCTCACGTCGCGTCCGCCGCCTTCCGGCAGCCGTCAGTCCATCGCAACAGATGGGCCGGGCCGAGGCAACTGTTGGTGGCAGGATCGGGTCCGTCATGCGGCTTGACCAGTCGTAACACGGAAGTTCCGGGCTTCCTACCACCGGGTAGTGTGTACCCAGAATGTTCACGCTGACTATCAATCAAACGGACAGCCGGCGCGATGGGGACCGGGTTCCGCAGCTCCTCAAGGACCTGCGGCATATTCCGGCGCGCCTGGACTTTGACCGTTCCGTGGAGGATGAGGTGCAGGGCATCGTCGAGTGCCCGCACCAGGCGGTGGATGCAGCACTGATCGCCCTGCGCAGCGGCTTATGGTACGTGGGGATCGGCGTGGGACCGGTGAGCGAGCCGCTGCCCAACCAGATCAAGGACGCCTCGGGACACGGCCTCGTCTATGCGCGCCGGGCGGTGGACCGGCTGCGCAGCAGCAAGGAGCGGGTTCCCGTGGCGGTAGAGGGGCCGTGGGCGGACGTGGCGCACGACGCCGAGGCGGTACTCCGGCTGCTCGGCCATATTGTTCGCGACAGGTCCGGCGCCGAGTGGCGGGTGCTCGACCTGCTCACGCCCGGCGTACGGGGCCAGCAGAAGGCCGTGGCGCAGGAGCTGGGAATCACCACCCAGGCCGTCAGCAAGGCGGTGGCACGGGCGCAGTGGAACGAGGAGCACGCAGCCCGGCCCGCGGCGGCCAGGCTGCTGGGACTGATCCTCGAGGTGCGCTGACCCGGCGAAGCCGCCGTCCGCCGTCGAACTTGTTTCTAGCTTGGGGTGGCCGCCAGCACAGGCTCGCCGTTGAAGTATTCAAGCTGCCAGCCCTCGATGGCGTGGTGGTGCGCCAGGTTGAGCACGGCGTTGTTGACGCTCGCCAGGGTCTGCCCGGTGGCGCGGCTCAGGGTGACGCGCAGCAGGGTGCCGTGCGTGACCACCAGGAGGCGCTGGCCGCGGAACTCTTCGGCGAGGGCTTCCAGCGCGGCCAGGCCGCGGGTTGCGGCCTCGTCCTCGCTCTCGGCGCCCTTGAAGCCGCCCGGAACGCGCAGGGCCTCAAGTTCGGGCCCTGCCTGCATGCCCTCGGCCGGGCCGAAGCTGCGCTCGGTCAGTTCCGGAACGCGCCGGGCCACGGCCAGGCCCAGGCCTTCGGCGATCAGGTCCGCCGTTTCCGCTGCACGGCTCAGCGGCGAGGAGACGATGGCGTCCCACTGGTAGGGGGCGAGGACGGCGACGGCGTCACGCGCCTGGCCGCGGCCGACGTCGTTCAGGGGGATGTCAGTGGCTCCCTGCAGCCGGCGTTCGGCGTTCCAGTCAGTCTGGCCGTGGCGGACGAGGGCGAACGTCGTAAGGGTCATGGTTCCTATTCTGCCTTGGCTGCAGGCCGGGACCGGAATCGCGGCAGTGGAGGGCGTCTTGGGGCGCCCTACAGGAGGCTGCGCAGCACGTGGGCGGCGCCGTCGTCGAACACGGACTTGGTGACCTCGTCTGCGACGGCGATGACCTCCTCGGGTGCCTGGCCCATGGCCACGCCCCTGCCGGCCCATGTAAGCATCTCGATGTCGTTCCGGCCGTCGCCAATGGCAACGGTGAGGTCCGGGTCGATGCCGAGCTGGAGACGGAGGTTCTCCAGGGCGCTGGCCTTGGTCACGCCGGCCGCGGCGATGTCCAGCCACGCCGTCCAGCCGACGGAGTACGTCACCCCGGCCAAGCCGATGTGCTCAATCGCCTCGTTGAACTCCTCCGGCGTGTTTTCCGTGCTGAAGACGACGACGCGCACTGCCGTGGCTTCGAGCATGGTGTGGAAATCCACGCCAACGGCTTCCACCCCGAAGCTGGCATCCTGGAACCGCTCGGTGGAGAGGAAGTTGCCGTCAGCATCCTCAAGCGCGTATTTGGCGGACGGAAGGCGTTCGCGGAGGGCGCGGAGCGCGGGGGCGGGGTCGAAGGTGGCCTTGTGGATGACCTCGTAGCCGTTCTCGAGGTCGGGGTGGAGGCGCAGGGTCACGCCGCCATTGCAGCAGACCGCGTACCCGTGCTCGATGCCAATCTTCTCGATGATGGGCAGGGCGGCGTTCAGGGACCGGCCGGTGGCAATCATCACCTCGTGTCCCACACCCACCACGGCCTGTGCCGCTTCCCGGACACCCGGCGACATGTGGCCGTCGTGGTCCACGAGCGTGCCGTCCACGTCCAGGGCCACCATGAGCTTCCGGCCGTTCTGGCCCTCAATGTTGTTCTGGTTGTCTCGCCGGTCATCGTTGCCGGCGACTGAGGCTTCAGTCAGCGTTGTCATCCATCTAGTAGAACAGACACCCCTGACACCCGGTAGGACGCGCGCCACAGGTTTATTGAACGGTTAGTGAATACTCCGGGTCCCAAGCGCGTTTGCGAATCCGCGCCTTCGAGGTTCTGATTCGCGAACTAGCTTCTGATCTGCGGCCGAAGTCCGGCCGCCAGAAGCTTCCGCCTTAGGCGGTCCGGGTTTTGAACGTCACTCCACGCCCACCGGACGAAGGCATATCCCAGGGCGCGGATCCGGTCCTCCCGGACCTTCTCCTGGTACACAGCTTCGTCTGCTGTGATTTCGCCCCGCAGTGCTGGGTCAACATACTTCCCCTTGCCATCGAACTCGCCCACAACTCTCTGCTGCGGCCACCAGAAGTCGCTCCTGCCAATGAAGCCGTTCCGGTCGCTGAACACCTGCTGCAGCACGGGTTGGTCGAATCCGAGGAACTCAAAGGCCGCACGGCTGTAGGACTCACCCACGGATTCAGCGAGTGGACTTGCCAAGGCTGCCACCCGTTCGGCCCGCCGTCGCGCTGAGGCATGCGGATGACCTGCAATGCCCTCGGCGATCTCGGGTATGGCCAGTAGGTTGGCTGCAACGGGCAAGAGGCCCTCCGCATGCAAGGTTCGCGCCAGTCCGTCCGCGACCACCAGCGCCTCGCTCAACTTGCCGCCAGCCATGAGATCAAGGGTGGTCTGTACGGGACTAGTGCACCTGAATTCGCCGCGCACGACAGTGTCGACCGGCGTCTTTACGCAGTACCGGAGGGGGTAGGAGCGCTTTTCCCTAACCTGCTTTGCAGCCGTCTCTTCACCAAGGACCATCAGCGGCGACTTACGTACTCCGCTCCGCCCGGGAAGTGCTGTGGCAAGTTCCACGTGTGGGGGCGTCCTCAACGTGGGCAATCCGACGGCCAGGGCAGCGGTCTCGCCGCACAAAACCGCACCGTTGACGGATCTGGCCACGGCCGCCGTCGACCACGCAAAGCGCTCCGACGGCTGTGCACGAAGCCAGTCTGCCGTCCGGACGTAGAAACCCCGGCGGATCCGGACCAGCTTGCCGGCCCTGAACTCGCGGTGGATTACGTCCGTGGTCCCCTGCGTCCTCAGGATGGCCGCGGAATCGATTAGCCCAGGCGGTATCTCCATCACACAAGGGTGACGTGAAGAACCGAGGGAAGCAGTAGACCGAGTTATCCATGTGGACAACCTGAGCAGTGGAGGCCGCCCGGCGATCACCACCAGGCTCAGGATCCCAGGCTCGTTCGCGAAACCGCGCCTTGAAGGTCCGGATCCACGAACAAGCTTAGGAAACCCGGAGGGCTACAGGACCGGCAGCACCTCGAGGCCGCCCAGGTACTTCTGCATTGCCTTGGGGACGTTCACGGAGCCGTCCGCGTTCTGGTGGTGCTCCAGCAGCGCCACAATCCAGCGGGTGGTGGCCAGGGTGCCGTTGAGCGTGGCCACTGCCCGGGTGCCCTTGGCTACACCATCCGGATTTACCGCCCGCTCGCGGATGTTCAGGCGGCGCGCCTGGAACGTGGTGCAGTTGGAGGTAGAGGTCAGCTCGCGGTAGGCGCCCTGGGTGGGGACCCAGGCTTCGCAGTCGAACTTGCGGGCGGCGGAGGTGCCAAGGTCGCCGGCGGCGGTGTCAATGACCCGGTACGGCAGCTCGCACTTGGCCAGCATTTCCTCTTCCCATGCCAGCAGCCGCTGGTGTTCGGCGGCGGCTTCCTCCACCGTGGTGTAGATGAACATCTCCACCTTGTTGAACTGGTGCACGCGGATGATGCCCCGGGTGTCCTTGCCGTGGGACCCCGCCTCGCGCCGGTAGCAGGAACTCTGGCCGGCGTAGCGGATTGGGCCCGCCGAGAAGTCCAGGATCTCGTCGGCATGGTAGCCGGCCAGGGAAACCTCCGAGGTGCCCACCAGGTAAAGGTCGTCTTCGGCGAGGCGGTAGATCTCAGCGTCGTGCTTCACATCGAAGCCGGTGCCCTGCATGGTTTCGGGGCGCACCAGGGTGGGGGTGATCATCGGAATGAAGCCGTTCTCGATGGCCTGGTCCATGGCCATCTGAAGCAGCGCCATCTCCAGCCTGGCGCCCACGCCGCGGAGGAAGTAGAAGCGTGCGCCGGACACCTTGGCGCCGCGCTCCATGTCGATGGCACCGATCAGCTCGCCGATCTCCAGGTGGTCGCGCGGCTCAAAGTCGGGGAATTCGCGCGGCGTGCCGACGGTCTTGACCACCACGTAGTCGTCCTCGCCGCCCTCGGGAACGCCGTCCTCGATGAGGTTTGGGATGGTGCGCAGGAGTTCCTCCTGCTTGGTCTGCGCGGCATCGGCTTCGGCGGAGGCCGCCTTGACCGAATTAGCCAGTTCCTTGACCTCGGCCAGCAGGGCCTGCTTCTCCTCGCCCTTGGCCTGGGCCACCTTCTTGCCGAAGGCGTTCTGCTCGGCGCGCAGGTTTTCGAAGCGGATCAGCGCTGCCCGGCGGGCGGAATCCGCGGCGATGATCGCGTCCACCACCGATTCGTCCGCGCCGCGGGCGCGCTGGCTGGCACGGAACTTGTCCGGGTTTTCGCTGAGGTCTTTTACGTCGATCACCATCCAAGGGTATCCAAAAGAATGCATGACGTCGGGCGGTTACGGAGCGCGCCGGACCGGGCCACCTTCCGCCGGGCTACTGTTGAACCACCATGAGCGACTGGATTCTCTACCTACTGATCGGGGTGGCGCTTGCCTTCGCCATTTCCAGCTGGTGGGGCGTGCGCAAGCTCAAGGCCCTCCACGTGCGCAGCGTGATGGGTGAAGACGCGCACGAATCCGGGCTCACCCAGCAGCGGGTTGCCGTGATCCTGAACCCCATCAAGACGCGGGCCGACGAGGCGATCTACGCCATTCGGCGCGCCTGCCTCAGCGCGGGCTGGGAGGAGCCGGCCTTTTTCGAGACCACCGTGGACGATCCCGGCTATTCCCAGACGCGGGCCGCCCTGGCGGCCAAGCCCGACGTCGTCCTGGTGGGCGGCGGGGACGGCACGGTCCGGGTAGTGGCCGAGTCCCTGGCGCATACCGGCGTGGCGATGGGCATCGTTCCGCTCGGAACGGGAAACCTGCTGGCACGCAACGTGGAGCTGGACATCAATGATCTGCAGGGCAACGTCCAGACTGCGCTTTTCGGCCGGCAACGCTTCATCGACACGGCCCGGATGGGAATCGTCAATTCCCGCACCGGGCACTCCTCCGAGCACGTCTTCCTGGTCATCGCCGGCCTCGGCATGGACGCCGAGGTCCTTGCCGACACGAATGACGGGCTGAAAAAAGCCGTGGGCTGGCTGGCCTACACAGAGGCCGGGATGCGGCACCTTCCCGGCCGGCGGAAGAAGGTCTCCATTTCGCTGGACGGCGGCCCGGAACAGGTCCGGAACATCCGCAGCGTGCTCTTTGCCAACTGCGGCCTGGTGCCGGGCGGCATCGATTTCATCCCGCAGGCCATGATTGACGACGGCATGCTGGACGTGGTGGTGATGAGCCCGCGCAGTGCCCTCGGCTGGCTGCTGATGTATATGAAGATCATGTTCAAGCACAGCGGAAAGCTACCGATCATGACGGTCTACCGCTCCGGACGGGTGGTCATCGATTGCCCCGAGCCCATGCCCACCCAGCTCGACGGCGACACGTCGGGTGAGGCCACGCGGCTCACCGTGCAGGTGGATCCACGGTCGCTGCTGATCAGGGTCAAAGGCCAAATATAGGACGACGGCGGCAGGGCCGTTCGGGTGCCTGGGCGACGGATACGTTTTGTGTTGGATTGTCCAGATGGCGGAAACGGCTGGCTTCAGCCCTAGTCGCTTGAGTCCCTCGCGGCTTCGGCGGCGGCCTTTGCTGCGGCACGCGCTTCGGACTGCTCGCGGATCATGGCCTGTTCCTCTTCGAAGCGCAGGCGGTCAGCACGGTCTGCATCGTCACCGTCCCAGTCCTGGTTATCGGCGGTGGGCCGGGGATTGACGATCATTCCCTGGCCATCGTTTTCGGTGCTGCTGGTAGTCATGACCCGCTCCCTTCATTAGGGGCCATCCCTGTGGATCAAGTAAGCATACGCACTGTCCACAGCCCCGGGAAGTACCCGGAACGCCAATTGCCTACGCTGTGGGCGAAGCGGCGGAAGCGTTTTCCGCCGCGTCTGACAACGGCTCAAGGAGGGACCCCACCCATGCCTGCGCCGCAGCGAACGCGGCATCGGAGGTGTGGGCTTCCTCTGCGGTTTCCTGCCCGTCGGCCCGCGGATAGGAGCCGAGGAACCGGGTATTGGGGCTGATCCGGTGCAGGCCGGCGAGGGCATCCGCAACCCGGGCGTCACCAACGTGGCCGTCGGCGTCGATGCTGAAGAAGTAGTGCCCCAGGTACTGCCCGGTGGGGCGGGACTCAATCCTGCTGAGGTTCACGCCGCGGCTCGCGAACTGGTCCAGGATCTCCATCAGGGCACCCGGGCGGTCTTCGGGAAGGGGAACAACCACAGTGGTTTTGTCAGCACCCGTCCGGTCCGGGAGCAGGCCGGGCCGGCTGACCAGCACGAAGCGGGTCACGGCCCCCGGGTTGTCCCCGATGTTCTCGGCCAGCACGGACAGCCCCCGCCGTTCCCTGGCCACGAGTGGCGCGCAGATCGCGGCGTCGTAATGGCACTCTTCGGCCAGCAGGCCCATTGCTGCAGCAGCGGTTGAGGATCCGGGCACGTATTCCGCTGCCGGAAGGTGCCTGTCAATCCACAGCCGGCACTGTGCCCACGCATGTCCGTGGGTAGATACACGCCGCACGTCCTCCAGCCGGATACCGGGCCGGGCCACCAGGACGAAGCTGATGGGCACCAGGACCTCCCTGATGATCCGCAGTTCGGTGCCGCCGGCGATGGCGTCCAAGGTGGCCGTCACGCCCCCTTCCACCGAGTTCTCGATGGGAACCATGGCGGCGCCGGCGGATCCTTCGCGGACCAGGTCCAGCGCAGCGTTAACGCTCGACGCCGGGATCCGGGTGGCCGCCGCGGCATCCGGAACCTGCAACAGGGCGGCCTCGGTGAAGGTTCCCTCGGGACCGAGGAAGGCGTAGGTGGCGGCTGATGCGGGCATCAGAGGACGATCGGCTTGAGCCCGTTGTCCGATACCAGGGGTTTTCCGAGCTCCAGCCACTGGTCCATGCCGCCGGCCACGTTGATGGCGGTGTAGCCCTGGCCGGTGAGCCATTGGGCCACCCGGAACGAGCGGCCTCCTGTGCGGCAGATGATGTAGAGGTCCTCGTCCGGGTCGAGTTCGTCGAGCCGGGCGGGGATCTGGTCCATGGGGATGTGGACAGCCCCCTCGGCGTG
Organism: Arthrobacter sp. K410C; assembly: GCF_059090105.1. Classification (NCBI taxonomy): domain Bacteria; kingdom Bacillati; phylum Actinomycetota; class Actinomycetes; order Micrococcales; family Micrococcaceae; genus Arthrobacter; species Arthrobacter sp. K410C. The sequence continues at coordinate 14,365 of NZ_JBNHFJ010000008.1, read as the reverse complement.
CCCAGCCACCCATTCATAGTCCTCCCGGACATCCAGCACCACGGCGCCGTCGGGGATGTCGTGGACGGGAACGGTATCGAAATCACTCATGGCAAGTCCTGTCGTGGCGGATCGGAGTCAGCTTAAAGCCTAGTGCTTTGGCCGCCGCCGGGCCCGGTGGACCGGGCAAGTTACTCTTCTAGGGAATCCAAAGGAGGACGCGTGCCCGCAGACCAGCCCAACATCACGGCCGGCTCCACAGCCTTCGGGACCGGCACCACCAACCAGCGAACCGGGCCCAGGCACGGTGGCTGAGCTCCACGAACTGTCCGCCGTCGAATTGCGCCACAGCCTGCAAAGTGGAGACGTTCCGGCAGCAGACGTTGCCGCCCATTTCCTGGCACGGATAGAACAGCGCAACCCCCTGCTGGGTGCCTTCATCACCGTCACGGCGGAGCGGGCAATGGCGGAAGCGCGTGCCGCGGATGCCCGGCGTTCCGGCGCGGCACGGGAGGAACTGCCCGTCCTGCATGGCATGCCGCTGGCCTTCAAGGACCTCACCGATGTTGCGGGCGTCGTCACCACCCACGGAAGCGCCGCCCTGGAGCACAAGCCCGCGCCGGCGGACGCGCCCCTGGTGGCGCTGATGAAGGAATCCGGCGTGGTGTGCCTGGGAAAGACGCAGGTTCCCGAGTTCGGACTGACGGCCTACAGCGAAAACCGGATCGCGCCGCCGTCGCGCAATCCCCACGCTCCCAGCAGGAGCTCCGGCGGGTCCTCGGGCGGCAGCGCCGCCGCCGTGGCGGCAGGCTTGCTCCCCTTCGCTCCGGCGACCGACGGCGGTGGTTCCGTCCGCATCCCTGCGGCCGCCTGTGGACTGGTGGGACTGAAAGCGGGCAGGGGCCTGGTGCCCGCCGGGGAAAGCCAGGGTGATCCTGCACGGCTGGTGGTGCCAGGGCCCCTCGCCAGAAGCGCCGCGGACGCAGCGCTGTTGCTGGATGCCATGGTGCCCGGCGGCGGGTATCTGCAGGCGATCGGGCAGGAGCCGCCACGGCTGCGGATCGGCGTCACCCTGGATAGCCCCTGGTCCGGCACGTACCCGTTCACGCCGGAGCGGGAAGCATTGGACGCGCTTGAGGCCGGGGAAAAGCTCCTGGCCCACGCCGGACATGTTGTTGCCGACGCCGCCGTCCGATATGACAACCGCTACCCGGAGGCCTTCACCACCGCCTGGACCGCAGGAGTGGGCACGGCCCGGATCAGCCCGCAGCGCGAAGCCCTGCTGGCCCCGCTGACACACACCTTCCGCCGCCGGGCCCAGCAGCGCAGCCCGGCCAAGCTTGCCGAAGCACTCGCGTTCCTGCGGAAGTTCGAGCAGGACACGATCACGCAGTACGCGCAGTGGGACCTGATGCTGATGCCGGCGTTGGCCCAGACCCCGCGTCCCGTGGGCTGGTTCACCGGGACGGCACATGGCGGTGACCGCTGGCCTGCCGCCCAGTGGCCGGGGGACGCCGACGGCGACTACCGGCGCCAGTGTGAATTCGCACCCTGGTCGTCAATGGTCAATGTGTGCGGGCTGCCGGCCATTACCGTCCCGGTGCATTGGACGGGCGCGGCCCCCGGCCAGGGCCTTCCAATGGGGATCCAGCTGGTGGGCCCTCAGGGTTCCGAGCTGCTGCTCCTGCAGGTGGCGCGCCAGCTGGGCTTCTAGCCATCGGGTTGTTGACCTGCACCTAACGCAGCTTTAACCATTCCGTTACCCGGCAGGTACAGACTCATAAGGGCGTCAAACCTTTTGCGTCCTCCACCTGGCCAATGCTCGACGAGGAGTTGCCCGCAATGAACGCTGAACACCCCGCCCCCGCCACCGGCACAGCCGACTCCTTCGGAAACTCCCGGCCGGACATGAGCAATGCCACGGTCCGGGAAGACCTTGCCATGACGGGCCGCTGCGCCCTGGTGCATCTTCCGACCGGCAGGACCTGCCTCCTGCCGCTCCGCCATCAGGGGCCGTGCGAATTCCACGGCCCGCAGGAGGCCGAGTCGGTGGCCGGCGCTTCCTCCTGACAGTCCGCGTTTTATAGACGGCGAATGTTCCCGGCAGCGTATCGACTCCCCCGCCTATCAGGAGGACGATTAAAGGGCAGTCACTATAAGGAGGTCTGTGATGTGCTACGGATACAACAAGGACTTCGGGTGGGAACACAAGAAGGAAACCAACCGCCGGCCTGAAGCCAAGCAGGACACTCCGGCGGAAACCCCGGAGCCGCGGATCAAGGCGCAGGACTACACGTTCTGGGCTTTCCCGAACTGGCGCAGGACGCCGACTCCCCGCACCCCCTCCGCTGAACGGAGCAGGGAACGGGTGTGACGCGCCGCTGACCACAGAAGGGCCTCCGCCGGAGGCCCTTCTGTGGTGGAAGGCGCTCCTTTAGCCGGCACGCGCGCAAGAGACTGGCCGGTACACAGGAGAATGGACGCATGCAGGGACAGTTCGTGCACGCGGCAGCCCTCCGAATTGGCCCCGACGCCGATCCCGCGGGGCCGGGGGCAGCAGTCACCGAGGCTTTGTGCGGAAGCTGGGAGCACCCTCCACCCTGCCCGCTCGCAGCCCACCACACGTCAGCCGAGCGGGACGCTGACAGGTTGATGCTGCGGACCATCTTCGCAGCGGACACTGGCCAGGAAGGCGAAGTCCGCCGTCGGATTGAAGCGGCACTCACCCGCGGATCCATGGCCGGCCCGGACGGAAGACTCTCCCGGTGGACCCTGGTGGGAGCTGGACCAGGCGAACTGACGGCGGCGGAACGCGAGCACGCTGAGCGCATCGCCGGAACGTAGCGGTGTTGTGCCGGCAGAAACCCTCCGGCTAAGGTGTCATGGTAAGCATGCTTATGATTACGGAAGGGGACGGTAATGAGTGCTGGACAGTACACACCGGGGACCGGAGACCAGCCCGAGCCGGGGCCCGACGGGAATTACCAGGCTGAACGCGCCGGCGGGACCGCAGCGCCAAACCAGGGGCAGACAGGCCCGGCGCCCACCAGTCCTGCGCCCTCTGGCCCTGCACCCTCGCAGCCCGCGGCGGCAGAACCGCGGGTGACGCGCGCCGGCGTCGTCTGGGCGGCCGTGGTGGCGGCGCTGGTCCTGCTGATCCTGCTCATCATCTTCATCCTCCAGAACCAGGACCTGGTGCTGGTCCGGTTCCTTGGCTTCGAAGGTACCCTCCCGCTGGGCATGGCATTGTTTATCGCCAGCGTTACCGGCGGGGTCCTGGTGGCCGCTGCCGGCGGCGCCCGCATCCTTCAGCTCCGCGCCAACGCCCGCCGCGCAAGGACCGCCCAGCGAAGGTAGACGGCGCAGCCAACCTCCAGTAAACCCGGGATTTAGTAGGTATACGATCCACTGGAGCCGGCGTAGGCAAGCCCGATGATGAGCAGCAGCCAGAACGCACCGTAGCCAAGCAGGCACAGGTAGCCCAGGACCAGCCCCGTGATGGACATGCCCCTGCCGGACGGCTCTCGCTTGAGCGCCATGTGCCCGGTCACGATCGCCGCAATCTGCGGGAGCAGCAGCCACCCCATGATCACGGACGCGATGCCGCACACCATGCTGGCGATGCTCAGCGTCTTGGGCTCGGCAGGCACGCCGTAATAGGAAGGCTGCCCGTAGGGGCTTGCCGGCTGGGAGTAAGGTGCAGCTCCCGGCGCATACTGGCCCCCGCCGTACTGGCTTCCGCCATATTGTCCGCCGTACTGGTTGCCCTGGGCGTACGGCCCCTGGCCGTAGGCCGGCTGGGACGGCGCGTCGGAGCCGTAAGGCGGCACGAAGCGGGGCGGCTCGTAGCCGGATGGGGTTTCCGCGTCCGACGGCGGCACGCCGGGCTGGGAGGCCGGGTTCTGCGAGGAGTGGGGCCACCGGGAATCGGGGCGCTGGGAAGGCTGGTCAGTCATGGTTTTCCCCCTGGGATTTTGGTTCCAGCCTATCGCCTGCCCGGCTTCCCGGAACCGTCACTGCAGGACGAGTTTCACCGCCAGGGCAAGCATGACGATACCGATCACCACGTCCACCGCCCGCCAAGTCCGGGGGCTGCCCAGGACACCCGCGAGCGCGCGGGCGCCGTAGCCCAGCGCCGAGAACCACAGGACACTGCCCGCTACTGCCCCGCCGGCATAGACCCACCGCAGGTCCGGTCCCTGCTGGTTTGCAAGGCTGCCCACCAGCACCACGGTGTCGAGGTACACGTGAGGGTTCAGGAAGGTCAGCGCCACCGCTGTGGCCACCACGGTTCCCTTTGACCGTGGCGGCTCCTCGTGGAGGCCGGAGGGCTTCAATGCAGCGGCAAAGGAGCGGAACGCGAACCACACCAAGTACGCGGCGCCGCCCCAGCGCAGCACCTCCAGCGCTTCGGGGAACCGCGTGACCAGGGCGCCGATCCCGGCAGTGCCGCCAAGGATGAGGGCGGCGTCGCCCGCCATGCACACGGCCACCACGGCGCCGATGTGTTCCCGGCGGATGCCCTGGCGCAGGACGAAGGCGTTCTGGGCGCCGATCGCTACGATCAGCGCCAAGCCGGTCAGCATCCCGCTGATTCCTGTCGTCCACATGTGTCGACGGTACGGACATTGCTGAATGAAGACAAACAATAGATTTTTAGTGACCATTAGAATTACTTCATGAACTTCGAACACTTGCGCGCCCTCACCGCTGTCATCGACGAAGGCACCTTCGAAGCTGCGGCAGACCTCCTGCGGCTCACCCCGTCGGCCGTCAGCCAGCGCATCAAAGCGCTGGAGGCCTCGACTGGCCAGGTGCTGGTGCGCCGCCGGGTGCCGTGCACTGCCACCGACGCCGGGATGGTGCTGCTTCGGATGGCGCGCCAGGTGCAGGTCCTGGAAGCAGAGGCTTCGGCAGCCCTCGGGAGCGGCGTTGCTACCCGCGCCCAACTGCCGGTCGCCGTCAACGCGGACTCGCTGGCCACTTGGTTCGTTCCGGTCCTGCACGAGGCCGCTGGTTGGCAGGACACCACGCTCGACCTGCACGTCGAAGACCAGGGGTTCAGCAGCCAGCTCCTGCGCCAGGGTGATGTCATGGGCGCCGTAACCTCCGATCCCGTCCCGGTCAACGGCTGCCGGGTGGAGCTGCTGGGCCACATGCGGTACATCCCCGTGGCCGCCGCCGGACTGCACCAACAGCTTGCCGGCTCCAACGGTGTGGACTGGGCAAACATTCCGGTGCTGAAGTTCAATGCCAAGGACAACCTCCAGCGCCAGCTGCTGGCGGCCAAGGGCGTGGAACACCCGCCGCCGACGCACACCGTCCCTTCGTCCGAGGGCTTTCTCGCCGCCATTAAGGCCGGGCTGGGCTGGGGCATGATTCCCGAACTGCAGCTCCGCAGTGAGCTGGCTGAGGGGTCACTTGTCCTGCTTGAAGAGGACGTCCACGAGGACGTACCCCTCTACTGGCAGTCCTGGACGCTCGACTCGGCGAGGTTGCACCGGATCACCGCGACCATCCGGGACGCCGGCCGCCACCGGCTGCTCCCCGCCGCGGCGGAGGGCGGGAAGGGCAACCCACCTAGCGGGTCCAGTACGGCAGGACGTACACGGCGAAGATAACGAAAGCAGCGAGGAGCGCCAGTCTCCCGGCACTTGTTCCGCCGTGCGGATGTGCCCTGGTGTTGCGGCCGGGCCGGGCAGTCCCCGGCTGGCCGCCGCCGGGAAGACCGCGCCCGGCCGGGTGCCGTGCGATGCTGCCGCTGCGGGCCCGGTTGCGGCCGGCATTGGTGCCCTCCGTGCGCGGGCCTTCCGTCCGCGGGCCCTCCGTGCGCGGGCCTTCCGTCCGCGGGCCCTCCGTGCGCGGGCCTTCCGCGCCCTGGCCGTCCGTGCGCGGGCCTCCGGGCGGCAGCCCTCCGGCAGGGCGGACCACAGTTCCGGGCCGGACATTCCGGAAGGCCGTGATGCCGGGCTCCTGTTCATGCGTGAGCTGCTGGCCGAGGTGCTCGTACAGCCCCACCACCGCCTGCTGGTCCAGCACAGCAGGCAATGATTCGATGGCCCCAACCACGCGCTGTGCCCCGGCGACGGCTACGTCGGAGTTGGTGACGCCGAACAGATCCGGCTGGGCGGCCATACAGATGAGCGGGCGGACAAACCTGCGGTGCGGCGGTGCAAGGACCGACGTGACGGCGGCGCATCGGGCCAGCGCGCCCTCCACCGCCTGGGTCCGCGCGTAGCGGCCCTGCCAGAGCACCCCGGATGCCACCCGCACTTCGCCGGTCCAGTTCTTGGCGTCCACCACCACAACGCCGCCGGGGCCAACCAGCACGTGGTCCAAATGGGCTTTCGGGCGCCCCGGCCAGTGCACGTCGTGCATGACATACCAGCCGCGTGGCACCAACTCGCTCAGCTTGTCCGCCACCACCCGTTCGCCCGCGGCCCCTGCGTCCCACGCCTTTGTGGCATGCTCGGCCTCGTCGAGCTGGCGCTTTAGCCTGGCAACCCTTTCAGCGGCCAGCCGGGACTGCTCGGCCGCTCCGTCTCCTGCCCCCATGGTTGGTCCCTGCTTCCCTGCCGTCGCAACGGGGGCGGCTGGCCGCCGTCGTCCTTGCCTGCGGTTGTTCTTCCGGTTTTTCGAAAGTAACAGGGCGGCAGGACGCCGGTATATAAGTACTTTTCGCGGGAGTACTCAGGTTGGTTACTTGGTTTGCAGGTCCTTGGTTGATGACACGGCTTCGTCACAGGGACCCGAATATGGGCGGTTCATTTTGACTGCCGCGAGCTTCTGGCATGCTGGTGCCATGGCTAGCCGCGCGGGCACACTTGCCCAACCCCAGGACCTTGTTGACATCACTGCGCTCCTCGACGCGTACTACGACATCACGCCAGACCTCGCTGATCCGGGCCAGCGCGTTGTGTTCGGCACGTCCGGGCACCGGGGGTCCAGCCTCAAGGCGTCGTTCAACGAGAAGCACATCGTGGCCATCACGCAGGCCATCGTGGAGTACCGGGCAGCGCAGGGCGTCACCGGCCCCCTGTTCCTGGCCAAGGACACGCATGCGCTGAGCGAACCGGCGCAGAACAGCGCCCTGGAGGTCCTCGCCGCCAATGGCGTGCAGGTCCTCATCGATGCCCGGCACGGCTACACCCCCACCCCGGCGCTGAGCCATGCGATCCTCACGTACAACCGGAATGCCGGGCCCGGCGCACCGCAGGCTGACGGCATCGTGGTGACCCCCAGCCACAACCCGCCCGCGGACGGCGGCTTCAAGTACAACCCGCCGCACGGTGGCCCCGCCGATTCCGACGCCACCGGATGGATTGCCAACCGCGCCAACGAACTGCTCGAGAACGACCTGCGCGGGGTGAAGCGGATCCCGGTGGCCGATGCCCTGGCTGCTGACACCACCGGCAAGTTCGACTTCCTCAGCAGCTATGTTGACGACCTGCCCTCCGTGCTCAACCTTGACGCCATCCGCGAGGCCGGCGTCAGGATCGGCGCCGACCCCATGGGCGGGGCGTCCGTGGACTACTGGGGCGAGATCGGCGAGCGCCACCAGCTGAACCTGACCGTCGTCAACCCCACGGTGGACCCGCAGTGGGCGTTCATGACGCTGGACTGGGACGAAAAGATCCGGATGGACTGCTCGTCGCCATCGGCCATGGCCTCCCTGATCCAACGGATGTCCGACGGCGGCTCGGCCTTCGACGTGGCCACAGGCAACGACGCCGACGCCGACCGGCACGGCATCGTCACCCCCGACGGCGGTCTGATGAACCCCAACCACTACCTCGCCGTCGCTATCGATTACCTCTACCGGAACCGCAGCGGCTGGAACCCTGCCTCCGTGGTGGGCAAGACCCTGGTGTCTTCCTCCATCATCGACCGTGTGGCACAAAGCCTCGGCCGGAAGCTCGTCGAGGTGCCGGTGGGCTTCAAGTGGTTCGTGCCCGGCCTGCTGTCCGGCGAGGGCGCATTCGGCGGCGAGGAATCGGCTGGCGCCTCTTTCAACAAGAAGGACGGCAGCGTCTGGACCACGGACAAGGACGGCATCCTGCTGGCCCTGCTCGCGTCCGAGATCACCGCCGTCACGGGCAACTCTCCGTCCCAGCTGTACAAGGGCCTGACGGACCAGTTCGGTTCGCCGGTTTATGCCCGGATCGACGCCGCCGCCTCGCGCGAGCAGAAGGCGAAGCTGGGCAAGCTCTCCGCGGCGGATGTCACCGCGACGTCCCTGGCCGGCGAGGAGATCACTGCGAAGCTCACCGAGGCGCCGGGCAACGGTGCATCCATCGGCGGTCTCAAGGTGGTCACGGAGAACGCCTGGTTTGCTGCGCGCCCGTCCGGCACCGAGGACGTGTACAAAATCTACGCCGAGTCGTTCAAGGGCGAGGAGCACCTCAAGCAGGTGCAGGCCGAGGCCAAGGCGCTGGTGGACGGCGTCATCGCCTAGGCGGTTCCCTTCCCTGAGTCCAGGCTCCACAGGCGGAGGACGCGCCGGATGGTGTGGTCACCATCCGGCGCCATGTCCACCAGGGCGATCCGGTCCAGCACCACTGCGTCCCCCGGGTTCAGCCGTTTCTTGTCAGGGCCTGAGCCGTGGTGCGAGACGTGCGGCCGGTAGCCGGAGAGCGTGTGGCGCGGCGTGAGGATCCTGCCGACCACCGCGGCCACAGCCTGGACCAGGGCCTCATGCAGGGCCTGGAGCGCCGGGTGTGGCTCCACCAGGCTGACGGCCACGGATCCGTTACGGCCAAAGGCCGCATCCTCCCCTACGGCCATGCTCGCGCCAAGCGCGGCCCGCGCCGGACCATCGGCGAGGGCGGCGACGCGTTCCGCCGCGCCGGCACTGTCCGGACCTCCGACGTCGAACCTCACCAGGGTGATGTGCAGCGGCCAGTCGGTGCGCAGGAAGACGGCGCCTTCTAACACAGGTTCGACGAACGCCACGAAAATGAGGTTGCGCATCGGCATGGCCCCAGTCTCCCACCGCGCTTCCTTCTCGCGGCAGTGCGCACGCGTCGACGGGAAAGCCGCCACAAGTGAGCGCGCGTCCCAAAACATCAAACGCCCGCTCACCTATGGCGGCTTACATCCAAACGCCCGCTCACTTCATGTGAACGGGCGTTGGACAAGCAAAGGGTTAGACGGTGCGGACGACGTCCTGGTACGCGAACTTGGGCTTGGCTTCGCCCCATGCGTCCTCGCCGGGCTGGCCGATGTTGACCACCAGGAAGCTCTTCTGGTCTCCCTCCGGGAAGAAGGCCTCGTCGATGGCACCGAAGTCGGCGCCGGTCATGGGCCCTGCGGCGAAGCCAAGGGACCGGACGGCCAGGATGAAATAACCGGCCTGCAGGTGCGCGTTGTTGTTGCCCGTTGCCGCGGCCAGCTCGGGGTTGGCGTCGTACATCGCCTTGGGGGCGTTGTAGCCGGGGAGGAAGTTGTCCCACTCGCCGGCCCAGTCGGTGTCATAGCTGAGGATGGCCACCAGCGGGGCGGAGGCGGTCTTGGCGCGGTTGCCGGCCATGAGCGCATCCACGAGCTTGGCGCGGGCCTCGTCCGAACGGACGTAGGTGATGCGCAGCGGCTGGGAGTTGAAGGCGGTGGGGCCGAACTTGGTGAGCTCGTAGATGGCCCGAGCCTGTTCCTCGGTGACTTCACCGGTGAAGGTGTTGGCCGTTCGGGCCTCAGCGAAAATGGCGTCGACGGCGGCCGAATCGATAACCGCTTCTTCATGGGCAATGGTCATTGGCATACCTTTCGCTGCGCCTCCCCGCCTGCCGGGTCGGCCTCTTCGCTGTCCGTAGTTGCAACTTCAACCTCTGCCTGGGTCTTCCCGGAACAGCACGTGACCTTAGCCACAACGGCAGCAACAACGGACCGGGCGGTATTCTGGTGGCAGTTCATCTTCGCCATCGGCGGCACCCCCTGAAAGGCCCCTCCCATGAGCATGCTCGGAATCAAGTGGAAGCTGCACGGCACCGGCAAATCCATCAAGCCCGGCCACGTGGTGGCCCCCGATGAGCGGCTGGCCTGGCCGCTGACCATCGGCGTGGGCATGCAGCACGTAGTGGCCATGTTCGGTGCCACCTTCCTGGTGCCCATTATCACCGGCATGCCACCGGCAACCACGCTCTTCTTCTCCGGCGTCGGCACCCTGCTGTTCCTGGTGATCACCAAGGGCAGGGTGCCCAGCTACCTGGGCTCGAGCTTTGCGTTCATCGCGCCGATCATGGCATCGCAGCAGCAGTTCGGCGTGCCCGGCGCCCTGGGCGGCGTGGTCCTGGCCGGCGCCGTCCTGGCCCTGGTGGGTGCCATCGTGCAGAAGTTCGGCGCGGAGTGGATCAACCGGCTTATGCCGCCCATCGTCACCGGCGCCATCGTGGCGCTGATCGGCCTCAACCTGGCCCCCGCCGCGAAACAGAACTTCGCCGCCGCGCCCGTTACCGCCGTCGTCACACTTGCCACCATCATCCTGGTCAGCGTCCTCTTCCGCGGGATCCTCGGCCGGCTCAGCATCCTGGTGGGCGTGGTGGTGGGTTACTTCGTAGCCATGCTCCGCGGCGAAGTCAGCTACGAAAAGATGAACGCGGCCGCGTGGGTGGGGCTCCCCCAGTTCCAGACCCCCGAGTTCCACATCGGCGTCCTGGGCCTGTTCGTGCCGGTGGTCCTGGTCCTGGTGGCGGAGAACATCGGCCACGTGAAGTCCGTGGCCGCCATGACCGGGCAGAACCTCGACGGCGTCTCCGGGCGCGCGCTGATGGCCGACGGCGCCGCCACCGTCCTCGCCGGCATCGGCGGCGGTTCGGGAACCACCACCTACGCCGAAAACATCGGCGTCATGGCTGCCACCAAGGTGTATTCGACGGCGGCCTACTGGGTGGCCGGCATTTTCGCCATCCTGCTGAGCTTTTCCCCCAAGTTCGGGGAGCTGATCGCCACCGTCCCCCCGGGCGTGCTGGGCGGCGCGGCAACCATGCTTTACGGCATGATCGGTATCCTTGGCGTGAAGATCTGGGTGCAGAACAAGGTGAACTTCTCCAACCCGGTGAACCTGACCACTGCGGCCGTGGCGCTGATTATCGGCATCGCCGACTATACGCTGACCGTCGGCGAGCTGACCTTTACCGGCATCGCACTTGGTTCGGCGGCCGCACTGGTGATCTACCACGGCATGAAAGCCATCGCGAAGGCCCGTGGAACGGTGGCGGAACCGGAGTCCGAGCAGGCGGGACTGCCGCCTGCGGCCAAGGCCGCCGCGAAGCGGGCTCCCAGGAAGCGCTAGGAGCTAAGCCACTTCGTCCGGACGGTTGAGCCCGTAGACGGGCCCAGGCTTGGGGCGCTTTGCCGCCAGCGATTCGTCGGACCCGTGCGGCAGGATGCGGTGCAGCACCCAGGGGAAGAAGTACTGCCGGGCCCACACCAGGTCTTCGGCCCGCGCCTGCGTCCAGCCGTGGGCCGGCACCGGCCGCGGCTCAAGCGGCTCAAGGGTGTGCGGCACTGCCAGCGCGTCGAGGGTGGCCACCGCAACGGCATGGTGGCCCAGCGGGGACAGGTGCAGCCGGTCCGGATCCCACATCCGGACGTCCTGGAGCTCGGGCAGGCACCACAGGTCAACCATGATGGCATGGTGGCGGAGGGCTATCTTGTGCAGGTGCTCGTTGTAGATGGCCGCCCTCCCGCGGATCTGGCTGAAGACGGGAGTGCCGCCCCAGTCCGGCCCTGCGTACAGGAGGACGGTCGCTCCCGTGGCGGCCAGCTTTTCCACTGCCTGGTCCATATGCCGGGCGAGCTTGTCCGGATCGCCGCGGCGGAAGATGATGTCATTTCCGCCGCCGGACATGGCAACCAAGTCCGGCTTCAGCGCCAGGGCCGGCGCAAGTTGCCTGTCCAGGATCTGCCGCAGCAGCATTCCCCGGACCGCGAGGTTGGCATAGGCGAAGCCGGGCTGGCCGGCGCTGAGTTCCTCCGCCACACGGTCGGCCCAGCCCCGGAGCCCGCCGAGGCTCCGCGGCTCGGGATCGCCCACACCCTCCGTGTATGAATCGCCCAGTGCCACGAACCGGTGCCAGGGGTGCCTGCCCCCGGTTTCCATGCCGGCCCGCAGGTCCTGCTTTTCCGTTGTCATGCCGTCCTCCTTCGCACGGATGAACGCGGGCGCTGCTTCTTTGCGGCGCCCGCCGCCGGTGGCATCTCTGACTGTTGGTCCAGATCGGCCGGCGCCAGCAGGCGGAAGTCCTCGACGCCGTCGGGCGGTTCCTGCCTGAGCCCGGAGACCGCCGGGCCGGGCCGCTCCATCGCGGCACTGGGCGCCACCACATTCAGCGCTGCATCCCGCAGGTCCAGCTCGTGATGCAGCGCCTGCGTCTGCAGGAACCGCAGGGCCCCCTCGCGGCTAAGGCCGTACTCGTTCATGAGGCTGCGCACCGCCAGGTCCACCAGAACCAGCGAGCTTTGCACGACGGCGATTCCCGCCGTGGTCTCGGCCCGCTCGGCCACGCGCACCACCACGCGCAGGGCCCGCGCCACCTGGTGCACGTAGCTCCGGATCCGGACCAGGTCGTCACTGGTGAAGGCGTGGGATACGGAAGCGTAAAGGTTGATGGCCGCACTGGTGCCGCCCTCGGACACGATGGGCGCGGACAGCAGTGACTGCACGCCGTGGCTGGCGGCCGCGCTCGAATAGCCGGGCCAGCGCCGGTCCCGGCTGAGATCGGACAGCAGGACGAACTCACTGGTACGCAGGGCTTCCATGACCGGCCCGTCCGCAAAGGAGCACTGCTCCCGGTCCGCCTCGCGGGCCTGCTCGGTGCTGGCGGCAAGCGTGTGCGCCTTGCCAAGGCGGAAAAGGGTGGCAGCCCAGGCGATACCGCGGCGTTCACCCTCGATGTCTGTCATGAAGTCGCGGGTGACTTCCCAGAGGTATGTCTCGACGTCCTTGCTGTCGAAAACAGGCTCTGGCGGCATTGGAAGAGGTCCCCAGCCAACCTGCCCCGTGGGTTCAGCGGCCATTCTCCACGCCTTGCTTATAAGCGCCTCGGCCTACTGCAAAACCTTGTTCTAAGAATACGTCCCGCAGCCACGTTGCAGGGAACTCCGGGAAACTTTGGGGCTTTCCGCAGCAATACCAGACGTCAGAGCCAGACCTGGTATCCGGTCGACTTGTCGAAGAGCCTGCGGGTTGTAATGCCCTCGCCGGCGATCCACAGGACTGAACCGTCCTCCGCAGCCTGCTCAACCAGGCCGCTGGCAACGTGCTCACCCCCCAGCCAGACCTCCACGGTATGGCCAGTCAGCCGCGCCCAATCCTTGCGCAGACCGCGGCTTGCGCCAGGTGCCGCCTCTTCTTCCCTGGGGTTGCTTTCGGCTGCTGGCAGGTCTGCCAGTACGCACAGGTTCACGGTTCCTCCATTACCGGGCATGGGTCGAGCCGCATCATGGGGACTCGACTGATATCTCTTTGATATATCAGGTTGGGAAACCCAGTATGTTCCAGGTCACATTCCTTGTCAAAAGAGGATCAAAACTGGCAGCCAGCCTTAAGGAACCACGGGTCCCCCTCAACGCCGCTTTACGCGGCGAACAGGGCTTCGCGTACCGCACGCTCGAAGCCGCTGACGTGCACCCTGGCAAGTTCGGCAGCCTTGCCTTCGTCCCCGTCGATGACGGCATTCAGCAGATTCACGTGTTCATGCACATGCAGGGACAGGTCGGGAAGGCGGTCGATGACCATGCACCAGATCCGGGTGGCCAGGTTGTCGTACCGGATCAAGATGTCCTCAAGGTGCGGGTTGGCAGCGGCGGCGTAGATGCCCTGGTGCACCCGGGCATCCAGGCGGAGCGTCTCCGTGACGGACGCGGCCCCGACGTCGAACGCCTCAACATCTTTGAGGATGGCCCGCAACTGCCGCCTGACAGCATCGGTGGCAACCCTCGCCGCGCGGGCGGCAGCAAGGGGTTCAAGCTGCGCGCGGATCTCAGAGATGAAGGACAGGTCCGTGACGTCCACCCGGGTGGCGAAGGTGCCGCGCCGCGGGTACGTGATGACCAGCCGGTCCAGTTCCAGCCGCTTCAGCGCCTCGCGCACGGGAGTGCGGCCAACGCCCAGTGACTTAGCCAGCACCTCGTCGTTCAACAGCTCGCCGGGCTTGATGTCCAATACCAGGAGCCGGTCCCGGATGCTCTCATATGCGACGTCGGCGAGGGACTTCCTGCTGCCCTCTTCCGCAGCCGCCAAAGTTTCCAGTGCCATGCCAGGACCCCTTTCCCCTCGCTGAAAAATAACTATTGACCTGTGTCACAGTCGAGTATACGCTGGGGTCCAATCTAATATATCAGTTCGCTACTTTTGAATATATCTAGAAGGAGGAGGGGACATGACCCT
>NZ_JBNHFJ010000007.1:0-202148 GCF_059090105.1 Arthrobacter sp. K410C | reverse complement strand
TACCAGTTCTGCCGGGCTGGTGGGGTGTGATGTGCGCGCATAGGTGAACGGTTTTGAAAGGCCGGCCAGAGAGGGTGTTAGTCCCGTAACCGTAATGCGTTTGTGCCGCCTGTGAGAGTATCCCAAGTAGTACGGGGCCCGAGAAATCCCGTGCGAATCTGTCAGGACCACCTGATAAGCCTAAATACTCCCTAATGACCGATAGCGGACCAGTACCGTGAGGGAAAGGTGAAAAGTACCCCGGGAGGGGAGTGAAACAGTACCTGAAACCGTGTGCTTACAATCCGTCGGAGCAGCCATAGTAGCTGTGACGGCGTGCCTTTTGAAGAATGAGCCTGCGAGTTAGTGTTACGTCGCGAGGTTAACCCGTGTGGGGCAGCCGTAGCGAAAGCGAGTCTGAATAGGGCGTGTGAGTGGCGTGATCTAGACCCGAAGCGAAGTGATCTACCCATGGCCAGGTTGAAGCGACGGTAAGACGTCGTGGAGGACCGAACCCACTTCAGTTGAAAATGGAGGGGATGAGCTGTGGGTAGGGGTGAAAGGCCAATCAAACTTCGTGATAGCTGGTTCTCCCCGAAATGCATTTAGGTGCAGCGTTGCGTGTTTCTTGCTGGAGGTAGAGCTACTGGATGGCTAATGGGCCCTACAAGGTTACTGACGTCAGCCAAACTCCGAATGCCGGTAAGTGAGAGCGCAGCAGTGAGACTGTGGGGGATAAGCTTCATAGTCGAGAGGGAAACAGCCCAGACCACCAACTAAGGCCCCTAAGCGTGTGCTAAGTGGGAAAGGATGTGGAGTTGCTCAGACAACCAGGAGGTTGGCTTAGAAGCAGCCATCCTTAAAAGAGTGCGTAATAGCTCACTGGTCAAGTGATTCCGCGCCGACAATGTAGCGGGGCTCAAGTACACCGCCGAAGTTGTGGCATTCATACATGTTCTAAGCCTTTGTGGTTCAGGAGTATGGATGGGTAGGGGAGCGTCGTGTGGGCAGTGAAGTCGCGGTGGAAACCAGCGGTGGAGCCTACACGAGTGAGAATGCAGGCATGAGTAGCGAAAGACGGGTGAGAAACCCGTCCGCCGGATGATCAAGGGTTCCAGGGTCAAGCTAATCTGCCCTGGGTAAGTCGGGACCTAAGGCGAGGCCGACAGGCGTAGTCGATGGACAACGGGTTGATATTCCCGTACCGGCGAAAAACCGCCCATGTTGAACAGGGGATACTAACTGCCCGAGACCTGCCCGACACCCCTTGTGGGTGAAGGGTTTTGGTGGAGCGCAGGACCTGATCCTGGGAGGCAAGCGTATTAACAGGTGTGACGCAGGAAGGTAGCCGAGCCGGGCGATGGTTGTCCCGGTCTAAGGATGTAGGGCGAGTGGTAGGCAAATCCGCCACTCATTGTGCCTGAGATCTGATGGGACCCCCGTACGGGGGGATTTGGTGATCCTATGCTGCCGAGAAAAGCATCGACGCGAGGTTTTAGCCGCCCGTACCCCAAACCGACACAGGTGATCAGGTAGAGAATACTAAGGCGATCGAGAGAATTATGGTTAAGGAACTCGGCAAAATGCCCCCGTAACTTCGGGAGAAGGGGGGCCCCAACCTTGAACGGACCATGCGTCCGGGAGGGGATCGGGGCCGCAGAGACCAGGGGGAAGCGACTGTTTACTAAAAACACAGGTCCGTGCGAAGTCGCAAGACGATGTATACGGACTGACTCCTGCCCGGTGCTGGAAGGTTAAGAGGACCGGTTAGCCTGTAAGGGCGAAGCTGAGAATTTAAGCCCCAGTAAACGGCGGTGGTAACTATAACCATCCTAAGGTAGCGAAATTCCTTGTCGGGTAAGTTCCGACCTGCACGAATGGAGTAACGACTTCCCCGCTGTCTCAACCATAAACTCGGCGAAATTGCAGTACGAGTAAAGATGCTCGTTACGCGCAGCAGGACGGAAAGACCCCGAGACCTTTACTATAGTTTGGTATTGGTGTTCGGAGTGGCTTGTGTAGGATAGGTGGGAGACGTTGAAGCCCGGACGCCAGTTCGGGTGGAGTCATCGTTGAAATACCACTCTGGTCACTTTGGACATCTAACTTCGGCCCGTAATCCGGGTCAGGGACAGTGCCTGATGGGTAGTTTAACTGGGGCGGTTGCCTCCTAAAAAGTAACGGAGGCGCCCAAAGGTTCCCTCAGCCTGGTTGGCAATCAGGTGTCGAGTGTAAGTGCACAAGGGAGCTTGACTGTGAGAGAGACATCTCGAGCAGGGACGAAAGTCGGGACTAGTGATCCGGCGGTACATTGTGGAATGGCCGTCGCTCAACGGATAAAAGGTACCTCGGGGATAACAGGCTGATCTTGCCCAAGAGTCCATATCGACGGCATGGTTTGGCACCTCGATGTCGGCTCGTCGCATCCTGGGGCTGGAGTAGGTCCCAAGGGTTGGGCTGTTCGCCCATTAAAGCGGTACGCGAGCTGGGTTTAGAACGTCGTGAGACAGTTCGGTCCCTATCCGCTGCGCGCGCAGGAAATTTGAGAAGGGCTGTCCTTAGTACGAGAGGACCGGGACGGACGAACCTCTGGTGTGTCAGTTGTACTGCCAAGTGCACCGCTGATTAGCTACGTTCGGATGGGATAACCGCTGAAAGCATCTAAGCGGGAAGCTCGCTTCAAGATGAGATTTCCATACACATTTATGTGTGAGAGGCCCCCAGCCAGACCACTGGGTTGATAGGCCGGATGTGGAAGCGAGGACTAACGACTCGTGAAGCTGACCGGTACTAATAGGCCAACAACTTACACCACAAAACAAACACTGCAAGCGTCCACTATGTGGTTCCCAACCAACAACCCCCAGGGTCACGGTTGAACGGAACCAACCAATAACTGAATACAACACCACCATGTTGTAACCACAGATTTCCCACACCACCCCCGCGGGTTGGTGACGGGTAGAAGGGTTACGGCGGTCATAGCGTGGGGGAAACGCCCGGTCCCATTCCGAACCCGGAAGCTAAGACCCACAGCGCCGATGGTACTGCACCCGGGAGGGTGTGGGAGAGTAGGACACCGCCGGACAACACATCACGGTCGAGGCCCCAACCACAGGTTGGGGCCTCCCGCATTTAAGCCTCCCGCATTTAAACAACCAACCGCATTTGGACCACCAAGGGGGTGGCTTTCATCAGGCAGAATGGGGCGAGTGAATGCCCGCAGAGCTGCCGTGAAATCGAGAATGTCGTCCCTGAAGCAGGTGCTCCGTACGCTGGTGGGCGTGATGGTCCTCCTCATCGGTCCAGCAATGTTTGTCCTTGGCCAGTACTTCATCAATATCGACGAAGAACTGGCCCTGACCGGGACGCAGACCACAGGCACCATTGTCGATTTCGACGACGTCAGCAAAGCATCGGATCGGGATATCGAGGTAGAGTTCATATCCCTTGACGGGGCCTACCACTACACCTGGGCACCCGTGGACCATGACCAGCACCCCGTTGTGGGGGAGGACGTCACGGTCATCTATAGAGAGCAGGATCCGGGCCATGCGATCGTCTCGGGTTACGAAAGCCAAGGCGTATGGCTCCGCGGCGCCGGCACCGTAGTTACGGGAATATTGGTGTTGATCGCTTTGCTCGTCGCAGTGCCGTTACTTTTGAACAGGTTCAGGCACAGCAAACAAACCGAATCCCGTCAGGCTGCCGGGTGAGCTGGTCCAGTGGGGTTCTCTGACACACGCGCCGACCGAATCAACAGCCAGACGGTCCGGGGGATCGGCCAGACGATGGCCAGGGCGAGTGCCGGCACCAGGAACAGGCCGACGTCGGGAAACTGCCGGATGACCACCAGCAGATGCGTATCGAACCTGGCCGGGGCATAGTCCAGGCTCAGCCACAGGACAAAGGCGTCGAGGGCCAGGGCGGCCACCACATAGGCGGCGGGAAAGCGCGCAGGTCCCTGCCGGAGCAGGAACCGCGCGCCCAGCCACAGGCTCAGTAGCTGCGCGAGCAGCAGTCCCAGGGCCACCGCCCAGCTGTACCGCTGGAGCCAGTCCTCGTGGATGACGGCCGGCACCGGTTCCTGGCCGTGGAGGATCCGGAGGATGTTCGTGTCGATGGCCTTCAACCGTGACGGTGCAGCGGCGTCGTTGGCATTGATGACCAGCGCGAGGCCCAGCCCCGAGGACGGGACCATGCCCAGGTAGGTGTGGCTGTTGCCCCACTCGCCCTGGTGCTCAAGGAGTCGGGGCAACGCCTCCTCGGGGACGGCCGGACCAGGGCCGGCGGACTCTACCAGCGGCCGGGTGAACCAGCCCATGGCGTACTCCTTCGAGCCTTCAACCTGCACGCGCGGCTCGAACATTGTCTCCACGCTCCCGGGCCGGAGGATCTCCGACGTACCGTAACGGCCGCCGTCGAGCAGGGCGATCAGCTCATGGCCCAGGTCCTCCGCGGAGGAGTACAGCGTGGACGAGGGCATCCCGGACGAGGGAGCGGGCACGTCCGTCTGGCGCCAGAAGGAGCCGAACCAGCGGGAGTATCCAGCGGCGGCGTTGCCGGCGCGGGCGGCGGCACGGGTCGGGTGGGTGTGCGCCATGTCCAGCGGCTCGAAAACGTGGTCCTCCAGGTACTGCCCGAACGGCTGCCCGGAGACCGTCTGCACCAGCAGGCCCAAAATGTTGTAGTTGGCGTTGGCGTAGTGGAATGCCTCGCCCGGCTTACGGGCCAAGGTGGCGTCAGCCAATGCCCGGACCTCTTCTTCCAGGGCCTCCGGGCCCTGGTCGAGGGAGGCTTCGAACGCGGTGTCCCTGGACGCCATGCCGCTGGCCTGGTGCAGCAGGTGCCGCACCGTGATGGACGGGGAACGGCTGTCGTCAAGCGTGAACCAGGGCAAGTAGGCCTGCACCGGCTCATCCAGCCGCAGCCGGCCGGCCTCCACCTGTTGCATCACCGCGATCGCGGTCAGTGACTTGCTGGTGGACGCGAGCAGGACCGGCGTCTGGACCGTCATGGGCCGTCCGGAATCATCGGCGCGGCCGAACGCAGCCGAGTGCACCTGCTTCCCTTCCTGCACGACGGCGACGGCGGCACCGGGGATTCCGAGGGCGTTGATCTGCTCCCGGAGGAAGGCATCGAGGGCGTCGTAGGTCTGCTCCTCGGTGGCGCGATCAACAGCGAGAGCCGAGGCGGCAGGGGAGGGGACGGCAGCAATGCAGGCAGCCAGCAAGCACAGCAGGAGGCAGCGTGACCACACCTCACGAGTCCGCATGCCTGCACCTGCACTTCGGCCGCTTTTCCCTTCACGGTAGGGCGGACAAAAGGCGAAGACAAGCATCGTCCGGTTCAGCGGATCCCCCAATTGTTAAGCCGAATAATTCAAGTGCGACAGGCAGGCTCAAGATCTGCTCAAGTGCTGCGCAATCTTCGGCGAGGAAAGCCGGAATGCGGAACTTCCGTGCAGCCGGACTAATAGGCTCAACCACGAATCATTTGTCGCGTTTAGCAGCAAGCCCGGCAATTGCGGGGCCTTTTCGGGCTCAGATAGCTGGGGAAATGATGTCCGAATACCAGGCCCTGAGGGGTCCTTACCAACCTGCGCCCAAACCGCCGCGCAAACCGCTCGCTTCCACAATCATTGTCGGAGCCATTACCGCTCTTTTCGTGCTTTTGGGGTCGCTGAGCAGCGGACTTGGCGGTGCGCTGGTGTTCCTGGCCATCTCGGCCGGGCTCACAGGCCTGTACGTCCTTCTGACCGGACGCCGGTCCTGGGCGTGGCTGCCTGCAAAGCGGAAGGCGGGCGCCGTTGCACTCGCCACATCGTTCGCCCTCCTCGTCGCCGGCGGCGCAACCATGCCGCGGGTTTCCACCGCGGACCTGGAAGCGGCCGCCTCGGGAAGCACAGCGCCGGCCGCCACGGCCACGGGGAGGCCAACCACCACAGCCAGTGCGACGCCGTCGTCCGCCCCCACCGCGAAGGAGACTGGCGCACCGCTGGATCCCGAGACGCCGCACCTGGTGGCGCACGGCACCCCTGTCACCGCTCCGAAGGAGCAGCCCGCGTTCGCCACCCGGGCGGTCGACCTGCTGGCCACCCTTCCCATCAAGGGCAGGGCGCCGAAGACGGGGTACGACCGGGCGCTGTTCGGCCAGGCGTGGGCGGATGTGGACCGCAACGGCTGCGACACCCGCAACGACATGCTTAAGCGCGACCTCGCAGCTGTCAGCTACATGAACAGCGTCCCCTGCAAGGTGAAGTCGGGCATGCTCAACGATCCGTACACGGGCACGAGCATCAATTTCCTTCGCGGGCAGGCCACCAGCAGTGCCGTCCAGATCGACCATGTGGTGGCGCTCAGCGATGCGTGGCAGAAGGGCGCCCAGCAGCTGACCACGGAACAGCGGACTGCGTTCGCCAATGATCCGCTGAACCTGCAGGCGACGGACGGCCCCACCAACCAGAAAAAGGGCGACGGCGACGCCGCCACCTGGCTGCCGCCGAACAAGGGCTTTCGGTGCGAGTATGTCGCCCGGCAGATTTCCGTGAAGGCCACCTACGGGCTGTGGGTGACCCAGGCGGAGCACGACGCCATGGCCCGGATCCTGGCCGACTGCAGCGGACAGCTGGCGCCGACAAACGCGGAGCCTCCAGCTCCGTCGCCGGCACCGGTCGTGGCGGAGCCTGCACCCGCGCCTGCTCCGGTTGCGCCCGCGCCTGCTCCGGTTGCGCCCGCACCTGTCCCGGTTGCTCCGGCACCCGTGGCTCCGGCGCCCGCTCCTGCTGTGCCGGCTCCAGCGGCTGCCTACTACGCCAACTGCACGGCCGCCAGGGCTGCCGGCGCGGCTCCGCTCTACGCCGGGCAGGCCGGTTACCGCGCCGGGCTGGACCGCGACCTGGACGGCGTGGCCTGCGAGTAGCGCGCCTATTTGTCTTGTGGGTCCGCACGTCCCAACTGCATCAACATCACAACCATTCCTAGGGGGAAAAATGACCTTCAATCCACAGGCTCCGAGAGGAGCCATGAAGAAGACGCTGGCAGTTGTTGTGCTTGCCGGCCTGATGCTGACGGGCTGCGGCAGCAAGCAGGAGGCAACGGAACCGGCGTCGGCGGCAACTGCCGTGGCCACGGCTGCGGCAAAAGTCACCGTTCCCGGAGTCGTCGGCCTGACGCTCGATAAGGCGACGGAGCAGTTGGAAGACCTCGGATTTGAGGTTGAGGCCAAGGACACGGTGGACGGCAAGTCGATCTTCAAGGAGAGCAACTGGCAGGTGATCTCCCAGGACCCGGCGGAAAATGCCCAGGCTGAAGAGGGCTCCACTGTGAAACTAGGGGTCAAATCCCTTGAGAAGATCGAGGCGGAAAAGGCCACCGCCGAGAAGGCCGCCGCAGATAAGGCGGCCGCCGAGCTGGCTGCGGTTCAGAAAGCAGCAGCTGAAAAGGCTGCTGCGGACGCTGCTGCTGCCGCGCAGGCCGCAGCGGAGCAGGCTGCACGGGACGCCGCAGCCCGCCAGGCCGTACCGGTACCGGCACCGGCACCTGCCGCTCCTGCTGCACCCGGCCCGGCGCCGGCTCCGGCGGCTCCCGCTGCACCGGCCCCCGCGGCACCCGCGGCGTCTGCTCCCTACTACCAGAACTGTGATGCGGTTCGAGCGGCGGGGGCAGCGCCGCTCTACGCTCATCAGCCTGGCTTCAGGCCTGCACTGGACCGCAACAACAACGGGGTGGCGTGCGAGTAGCGGTACCGTCTGCCGCCTGCATATCACCCATCTGAGCCTTGACCGGAGAACACCTTGACAAACACCCCTACGAATCTGTTGTCCCAGGACAACACACAACAACCGCAAAACAAGGTTTGCCGCAAGTGCAGTGTTCAGAACCTCACTACCGGTGGATTTTGTCCGAACTGCGGCACATCCTATGAAGTTCGTTCACGCTGGGCAAAGGTGAACAAACGTATGGCCCTGATTGCAGCAGCGGTTGTTATCGCGGTAATCGCCGGAGTCCTAATCACGCTCAACGTACAGCGCACAAACGAGATTCAGGCAGAACAGGCTGCAGCAGCGGCGGCGGCCGAGACGGAGAACAAGAGGCAAGCCGAGGCAAAACGGGCCGAAGCGGCAGCGGCAGCAGCTAAAAAATCAGCGGATGATGCGAAACGCACGCAGCGCAAGGCGATCATCGTCGCTATGGAAGAATCGATTAAGAAGGACGCTGAATCCCGTGTCACTGAAGGGGTTTTGGACGGGCCAATCACAAGGGCGTCATGTACACCTTTGGGCGGGGGATCATCAGACGACTTGACGGCCCTGACCGGAACGTTTAAATGCATCGCCGTGAACAAAACGGAACCGGATGGATCCTCCTCCGGCTACCGTTTCTCGGCAACCGTCAATTGGAACGACGCGAGTTACTCATGGCACTTAGGTAGCTAGAATCACGAATGCCGTGGATACCAGCAAAGGTATCCACGGCATTCGTCGTTAGAGCTCGTTCCGCACTACCACTCCCTGCGCCACCACCACCCGCACCTGCTCCAGCGCCGAGGCACTGGCAAGCGGGTTGGCGTCGAGCACGATCACATCGCCCAGGCCTACTCCCCGGTAAGCGGCCGAAGTCCGGGATCCCAAACACAAGTTGATCCCGGAAAGGGCCCGCTTACCGCAGTGATCGGGGCTACCGCCTGCCAGGCTGGACTCCTAGGGTGGGAGCCATGGCTGATACTTTCGGGTCCCTGATCGAATCGTTCAAGAACATGGGCGTCGCCCGGGCCTACGGTGCCCCTGTCCAGCTCGGAGGGGAAGAGGTCATTCCGGTGGCCCTGGTGTCCTTCGGCTTCGGCGGCGGCGGGGAGGCCCGGCAGGAGGGCGCATCCGGCGGCGGGGGCGGCGGCATGGTGCTGCCGTTGGGCGTCTACCGGAATGTCGGCGGGCGGGTGGCGTTCCGGCCGAACACTGTGGTGGCCCTGGTCTGCCTGGTGCCGGTCATCACCGCACTGGGTGGCGCAGTCCGGAGGGCAATCCGCGCGGCCAAAGCGTAAGGGAGGGAGCACTCTCGAACCCCCTCGAAAAGAGGGGAAAGGGCAGGGCAAGAAGGGGGTCTTTGTCCCTTGTTCGCCATGATGCCGGTTGGTAACTTTTCCATGACGGGCGCCCGGACGAGAGCGGCTTCGTCCGTACTGCAGGGATTTGCTGGGAATCCAGTTCCTTCCGCCCCACGCTGTGGGCGGTCCAGTCATCCCTGTGTCCCATCCAGGAGACAAAATGTTCAGGCGCATTTTGACAATCCTCGCCGCCCTTTTCACCGCAGCCTTCCTCTTCGCAGGGGCCGGCGGACAGGCCACCATCCCAGCATCCGAGGGCGCAGCCGTCCCCACCACCTACCCCGACTGCCCGCTCGAACGCATCGGCACCCAGCTTGTGCGCTGCGACAATCTGACGGGGGCCGGAGTGGAGGCACCCTTCTGGATTCCGGAACAGAAGTAGACACCGGAAGGCGCTGCAGGGATCGTGTCCGTGGGCTGAATGGTGCTTGAAGCGCGGGGATCCAGCGTGAAGGATACCGTCATGGCGACTTTCACCGGATCCGATGACCTGCAAGGTGCCGAGTTCCTGGATGTGGACCTGCGCGGGGCCCGCTTTGTACGGTCCAGCCTGTCCGGGGCGGTGATGCGCGGGGCGGACGTGGACCGGGTGGACATCGACTCTCCCTGGCTCCTGGAAGGTGGCGGCTCCCTGCTGGTAAACGGCGTGGACGTTGCCCCGTTTGTCGAGGCCGAACTGAACCGCCGCTTCCCCGGACGGGAACTGCGGCACGCCACGGACCCGGAGGGACTGCGCGAGGCGTGGGCGGAGGTGGAGCGGACGTGGTCCGCCACTTTGCAGCGGGTCGAGGAGATGCCGCCCGGCACCGTTGACGTGAACGTCGACGGCGAGTGGTCTTTCGCGCAGACGCTGCGGCACCTGGTCATGGCTACCGACAAGTGGCTCCGCGGCGCCGTGCTCGGGTATGGGCAGCCCTACCACCCGGCGGGCCAGCCGAACACCGAGTACGAGACGGACGGCCTGGACATGTCCGTCTTCTCGCCAACCCCGCCGCCCTATGAGGAAGTGCTCGAGGTCCGCGCCGCCCGCATCGCCATGGTCCGGGACTACCTGGCCGGCGTCACGCCGGAGGATCTGGGCAGCAAGCGAAAAAACCCGGACGATCCCGCCTACGAGGAAACCGTCCTCTCGTGCCTGCACACCATCCTCCAGGAGGAATGGGAGCACCACCGTTTCGCCGTCCGCGACCTGGACGCCACGGCGGCCGGGAACAGCCAGAAAGAGGGGGCCCATGAAAACCAGTGAGCTGCTGCTGGATGCGTTCGGCAGGATCCGGGAGACCGTGGAAGCCGCGTTGGAAGGGCTCGACGGCGGTTCCCTCACCGAGCGCCCGTCCGGCACCGGGAACTCCATCGCCTGGCTCATTTGGCACCTCGGCCGGGTGGAGGACGCGCAGGTCGCTGAGGCGGCCGGGCTGGAGCAGGTCTGGACGGGGCAGGGGTTCGTGAAGCGGTTTGGCTTACGGCTGCCGGAGCGGGACACCGGCTACGGCCACTCGAGCGAGCAGGTGGACGCGGTGCAGGCGGAACCGGCTCTGCTGCTCGAGTACTACGACGCCGTGCACCGGCAGACCAAGGGCTTTCTCGAAGGACTCCGCGACGAGGACCTGGACCGGATCGTGGATAGGCGCTGGGATCCGCCCGTCACGCTCGGCGTCCGGCTGGTCAGCACACTGGCCGACTGCCTGCAGCACGTGGGCCAGGCGGCCTATGCCAAGGGGCTCCACCAGCCCCGGTAGGCTGGCGGCATTTACGAACAGCAACCAAACCAGGAGGCCCGGATGGCAGTGGTACGGCGTTTTGACCATATCGGCATCACCGTCGCCGACCTGCAAAAA
Organism: Arthrobacter sp. K410C; assembly: GCF_059090105.1. Classification (NCBI taxonomy): domain Bacteria; kingdom Bacillati; phylum Actinomycetota; class Actinomycetes; order Micrococcales; family Micrococcaceae; genus Arthrobacter; species Arthrobacter sp. K410C. Next base: position 191,226 of record NZ_JBNHFJ010000007.1, on the reverse strand, counting down.
GTGACGGACTTCTTCGTGGGGCTGGGCCTCGAAGTGGAGGGCGGGCCGATGGAACTGGAAGGCGAGTTCCTGGACACGGTGTGCGGCATCCCCAACTCCCGCACTGAGATCGTCATGCTGCGGCCGCCCGGCGGCGGGACCGGGCTGGAGCTCGGGAGGTTCATCCGGCCCGACCACCAGCCCGGCTCGCCCAACGCGATGGCTAACGAGCTGGGCCTGCGCAACGTCTCCTTCGAGGTGGAGGACCTCAGGGGGACGGTGGACCGGCTGGCCGCGGAAGGTTACGGGCTGGTGGGCGGCATCGGCGAGTACCAGAACACGTGGCTCATGGCCTATGTGCGTGGCCCGGAGGGCCTGATCGTCTCCCTCGCCCAACGGATCGGCTGAAGAACTACCCCTGGACCCCGTACGCCTTCGGCAGCTTCAGCCCGCGTTCCGCCATGAGGGTGCGCAGCCGCGTGGGGTAGTCGGTGATGATGCCGTCCACGCCCAAGTCCATCAGGCGCTCCATGTCAGCGAGGGTATTCACGGTCCACGGGATGACGGGCAGGCCCAGCTGGTGCGCCTCGGCGATCATCTCGGGGGTGACCGAACGGAACGTGGGGGAGACGACGTCGTACCCCTGCGCGGCTGCCGCCTTGGGAAGCGAGCCGTCGTAGTCGTCGATGTCAATGCCGCCCAGGTTGCGGCTGGCGCCGGGCTGGCCCACACCCATCCAGGCGTCGCCGCTGGAGAGTGCCACCAGCGGCAGCCCGGGCGCGAGTTCCTTGGTGAGGTTCAATGAGGACCAGTCGAAGGACTGCAGGGTGGTGCGGTCGGCCATGCCGGAGGCCTGGATCTCGGCCACCACGGCGCGGGTGAGGGACTCCATGCCGGCGCCGCCCACCTGGCTGCTCTCCACCTTGGTCTCCACGTTGAAGCGGACCTTCCCGGCGTCGGCGTCGCGGACCAGCTGGTAGACATCCTTGAGTTCGGCGATCCGGTTGCCCTCGATGACCTCCTGCTCCGGGTAGCCGGCCAGCTGCACGTAGCCGCAGTTCAGGGTCTGGAGCTGTGCCAGGGACAGCTCGGCCACCCGGTCGCCGACGTACGGGAACTCGGGGTCGCCGGCGGTGGCGGGTGCGGTGTCCATGCACTTGGCGGCCTGGATGGTGTCGTCGTGCCAGACGATCACTTTGCCGTCCTGGGTCAGGTGCGTGTCCAGCTCAAGGGTGGTCACGCCGAGCGCCAGCGAGTTGGCGAACGCGGCCAGGGATTCCTCGGTCCATTCACCGCGGCCGCCGCGGTGGCTCTGCAGGTCGAATGAGCCGTTGCGTTCGTTCACCTTCAGTGCGGAGGTGGCGGTGCCGGCAGCGTTCGACGACGGCGTGCCGGCCTCAGCGTCGGGGGCGGCGACGGCGGGGCCCGCCAGGGCGGCGATCAGCGCGCCGGCTGCCGCAGCGGTCAGGACTGTACGCATGGGTGGTTTCCTCCAGCAAGAAACGGGGCGGCCTGAAGGGCCGTTGACCCGTCCACGCTAGGGAGGGCAGGTTGCGCGCTTGGTCCCCGGAGTTGGAGAGAAAGTTAACGCAGGATGGTTGCCTGGAGACCTCAGCTGCTACCCGAGAATCAAGGCCACCCAATGCCCATATCGCTGCCGGCAAAAGCCGGGAGTCCGCGCTTGGCGCTGCAGACCGCGCATTTGGTGCTGTATTCCGTCTCCCGGACCCACTGGTGGAACGCTTTCAGCCTGTACTCGTACCGGAACCCAATTTTCTCGAGTTCATTCAGGGCCCGGCTCGCCGTCTCCCATGAGCTCCAGCGGCCCACCACACGGCCCTTGTCCCTGATGACGTTGCACCCGCCATCCCCAAGCTCTGCGGTGCGGTCTGTACGGCTGTGCGGCTCACTGCTGCCGTGCACTGCCTTGTACTCCTCTACCGTCGCCCCGGTTCCTCATTTCCTCATCTGAGCCATTGCCGGTCCGGCCCCGCAAGCGGAGGACCGGACGCACCTCTAAAAGGATGGCAACTGTTCCCAACCACCTGTAGGGCAGAAAGTCCCGTTATAAGCGGACGCAACATGGCGCGTGATCCTAGACAGGGCCAGGGCTCAGCTGGAGAAGTCAGCGCCCATGCTTAGACTCTCCGGAAAAGCCAGCGGAACGCTAGGTTGTGCTGCGCTTCCTGAGCCTCGACTTCAGGATGATGGCCGTAAGCCAAGTGATGATGCTGCAGGGGGCGCGCCCCAAAGGATGTCAGTAATGACGACGACGGCCGTGAAGTCCTTGAGCACGGCGAACCCGGTCAGCGCCCAGGTGGCGTAGGCGAAGAAGCCTAACAGTGCAGCTCCCGTGACGCGTTGCCGCAGGGTGGCACCCGGATCGTTGGGCCGCACGCCGAAGTGCACCACGCCCGCCACGAAGATGAGGTAGAAGAGGACGGCGCCGGCCAGGTTGGTGCTTGGCGCCAGCAGGTGGCCGATCTGGTTCCTGTACAGCGGGCTGGCCACGGTGAGGACCCAAGAGACGTCCAGGACGGCGAAGATCACGGTGCCCAGAGCGTAGGCGGTCAGCCAGTTCCGAAGGCTGGTGTTCATGCGGCTCCTTGGCTCGGCGTGGTGGGCGCACCATTGATGACGGGTGCGTCTGACTCTGCGTTCGGAGCCGGAGAGGTCGGCAGATGGCTCTGCTCGTAGCGGCCTACGCCCGCGGCAGCCCGAGGTAGCGCGGCACCATTTCCGCGTAGACGCGGTAGGAGGCTCCGAAGAGTCCGGCCAGCGTGGCCTCTTCGTCCACGACAACGGGGTGTTCCACCAGCAGTTCGGCCGGCATTGTCACCAGGACCCAGGACGAGCCGGCCAGAGTTCCCGCGCCCAGTTCGATGAGCCACCAGCCCACGTACATGGGATGGCGGGTGAACGCGTACGGGCCGGTGGTGACCAGTTCCTCCGGCCGTTCGAGCGCGAAGGGGCCCGGCGAGCGGCGCCGCCGTTCAGCCAGCGCCCAGGCGTTAAGTCCGACGCCGGCTATCACCAGTGAGGTCCCTGCTGCCCGGTGCAGGGCCCGCGGTCCGGGCAGCGGCATGGGGCGGAGCCGGGCAAGGAGCAGGTCCGCGGCCATTGCGGCTACGACGGGGAACGGCAGTGGCAGGTTGTCGTAGGTCGCCTTGACCCGGCGGGCCAGGGAGCTGATGGCATGTCCGGCCACGATCAGGAGGTTTCCGCGGCGAAACCCGCCAGGAGCAGGGCGCTGTTGGCCAGCCAGCCGATAGGCGGCAGGTCCGCGATTTGGACGGGCGCGTCTCGGGTGCTCATGGGGATCAGGGTACCGTCAGAACAGAGGCTGGGAACTCAGACGTCTTATGGCTGGCGGGCATGTTGACGGGTCAAAGGAGTATCCGGGAAACCCGCCCCAGGCCACGGAAAGCCTCAGGTACTGCACGAGGGTGATGCCTGGTCGTCCAGCGACGCCGCGAAGCAGCGGATCGCCGCTGCTATCCGGTAATCGTATGTCGTGGGTGCCTCCGCTGATGTTTGCCTTGTGGAGTTCATCCGGTGCAAAGGAAAAGCTCCACCCTTCCAGGTCCTCTGGACCGGTCTCCAGGGAAGCAAACCCGAAGAGCAGAGGGAAGAGGGCCCATGGAGGTTTCTGCATTCCGGAGCCGGCCCAGACGCCAGCCCACTCCCCACCGTTGTATCGTGCGACGAGGGATGCCATGCACCAAAGGCTCCTTGACCCTGTGCTAACCCTCGGATGCATGGGACGCGGTGGACGGGACCAATTGCGTGCTTCCGGAAGGCAGCAACTGCAGCTTTCGACGCCCGGCAATACAGAACGGCTCATGCTCCGAAGACTGGGTGGACAGTGTGCCGCGTAGCGACAGGGGAGGGGACCGATCGTATGAAGGACGCAGACCGTAAGGCGCTCATTGTCCTGCTGGTTGCAGTGGTGGTGGGGGTGCTCGTCGCCGTTGCGGGGAGCCAGGGCGGCGCCACGGTGGGCGGCTTTCCCCTGTTCGCCTTGGCGGTGGCGGCCGCGTTCCTGGTCCAGTGGCTGGCGTTCATCCCGGCCTTCAAGGCCCAGACCGAGACGTACTACGACCTCACCTACATGTCCATCACGGTCCTGCTGGTCCTGCTGACCCCCGGCGTGGATGCCCGGGTGCTGCTGCTCGCGGCCCTGGTGGTGGTATGGGCGGCGCGGCTGGGAAGCTTCCTGTTCCGCCGCGTCCGCAGGCACGGCAAGGACGACCGGTTCGACGAGCTCAAGCCCTCCTTCTTCCGCTTCCTGAGCACCTGGACCCTGCAGGGGCTCTGGGTAGTCCTGACCGCCGCGGCAGCCTGGATCGCGATCACCTCCGTCACCCGCGTGGCGCTGGACGGGTGGGCGCTCGCCGGCTTTGTGGTCTGGGCCGCCGGCTTCGGTACCGAGATCGTGGCGGACAGCCAGAAGCGCCGGTTCAAGGCGGACCCGGCCAACGAGGGGAAGTTCATCTCCACCGGCCTGTGGTCCAGGTCCCGCCATCCCAACTACTTCGGCGAAATCGTGCTCTGGACCGGGGTGCTCATCATCGCCGTTCCCGTGCTGCAGGGCTGGCAGTGGGTGGCCCTGCTGTCTCCGGTGTTCGTGGCATTTCTGCTCATCAAGGGCAGCGGCATCCCGCCGCTGGAGAAGAAGGCGGACAAGTAGTGGGGCGGCCAGCCCGACTACGAGGCGTACAAGAAGAACACCCCGGTGCTGATCCCCGCAGCCCGGTAGTCCGGCGCCCCGGCACAGATCCTTTTCTGCCGTATGAGCCAGCCTCTGGTCCCGGCCCCGCCACATGGGTACGGTGGCCGCATGCAGAAGATATCGATTGAGGCTCTGGCCCGCCAGCAGCTCGAGGCCGCCGTCGCGGTCTCCAGCGGGCGGGCATCGGACACCGTGTTCGGCGGCCACGAGAAGAGGCTGCGGCAGACCGTCATGGCCTTCCGTGCCGGCACCCAGCTGAGCGAACACCAGAACCCCGGCGAGGCCACGGTCTACGTAATCCGGGGATCCGTGTGGCTGAAGTCGGGCGGCGAGGCCTGGCAGGGCAAGGCCGGGGACCTGCTGATCGTCCCGGACGGTCTGCACAGCCTGGAGGCCGAGGAGGATTCGGCGGTGCTGTTCACGGTGGTCAAAACGGACCGCTGACTAAGGCACGACGGCGGCGCCGGCCTTTCGCTTACTCCGTCACCGCTGCCGGGACCTTGCTGAGCCCAGGAGTGGGCTGATCCAGGGGGCCGCCTCACGAACAGCAAAACCCCATCCATTCAGGGTGAATACCAGCCAAAAGCGCTTAGCATCAGGGAAAAGCAGTAGGCACTTGTTCAGGATCCGTTGTCGGATGCTGGTCCGCGGCCGTCGCAGGGACGGCCCGCTCGCTTCAGGGAGGAGGCCCGGGGAATGGAGAAGGAGGCTATTCACTGGCTTGGACGACTTGAAGGATGCAGCGGGTTTGCGGTTGAAGGCAGAAGCTTCGTCAATGCTCTCCGGCAGGCCGGTTACCACGTTCAAGAAACTTCGGTTTCCTCCCGCCCGGACATGGGTGCGGGACAAGGCACTGAGCCGCTTCACCGGTCAGGGCCCGGGTTGACCATCGTGCACCTGCCCTGGCATGACTACGGGTGGGAGAACCTGACCGGGCAAGTGGTGTGGCGGGCGATGTTCGAAACCGCTTCGGTGCCCGCTGAATGGCTTCCGCGCCTGGCAGAAGTGGACGAAGTTTGGGTCCCGTCCCGCTTCAATGCCGGGACTTTTGCTGATGCGGGTGTGGATCCGGACAAGCTCAAAGTCGTCCCCGAATTCGTGGATAAGAATTGGTTGCAGCCGGCGGTCCGCGCTTATGACGGCCAGGGTAAATTCAAATTCCTTTCCGTCTTCCGGTGGCAACAACGCAAGGGATGGGATGTCCTTCTGCAGGCGTACCTGGAAGAGTTCAGCGCCGCCGATGATGTTGAACTCCTGTTGCGGGTGGACCCCTTCGGCCCCGGTACCGCCGACGTTCCTGCAGCCATAACCGACGTGATCCGGAAAGTCAGGCCGCACCGCACCCCGACGGTGCGGCTGCTGCCGTTTCCGCTCTCGCAGGCCGGGATGCAGAAGCTGTACGCCTCGGTGCACGCCTTCGTGTTGCCCACCCGGGGGGAGTCCTGGGGGCGGCCGTTCATGGAAGCCATGGCCTCGGGCCTGATCACCATCGGTACAGCCTGGGGCGGCCATCTTGATTTCATGAACCCCAGCAACGCCCTCCTCATCGACTGCGAGCTTGTGCCCGTCCCGGAGTCCGCAGCGCTGGAGTGGCCATTCTTCCGCGGCCAGATGTGGGCTGAACCGTCCGTAGCGAGCATCGGGTACTGCTTGCGGCGGGCGTATGAGGGAGGCCCAGCCATCGAACGCCTCCGGCAGAACGCGGCGGCTGCGATCCGGGAGCAGATTGTCCACGGCCAGGCTCAGGAGGCCCTGCTGAAGGAGGTGCGGAGGTTGCTGAAGAATGGCTAGGACACGCGCGTAGTGACAAAGAATGCGCGCGGTGCGCCGATTCGGAAAGGCAGGCGCCATAAAAGCTAGGCTTTGAACTTGCAGGTAAGGGGTACGGACACCCCATGCATGCAGAATCAGAACGAACAGGGGCTTGATTTGGCAGGGAATGCAACCTTCCGGCACAGCAACACCGCGCTGCTTTCGGTGTGCAGTGTAGAGGCTCCGAGGATCGTAAGCTCCACGGATTTCGACCGCCGGTTGGCGCCCACCCTGCAACGGTTGAAGTTCCCGCCCCGTCTGCTTGAGCGGGTTGCCGGCGTCACGCACCGCCGCTGGTGGGCGGCAGGGACATCGTTCGATGATGCTGCCGCCGAAGCGGGCGCCAAGGCCTTGGCCGAGGCCGGCGTTGAACCGTCCCAGGTCGGCCTGCTGATCAACACCTCGGTGACGCGGCGCAACCTGGAGCCGTCCGTCGCCGTGAAGATCCACCACCGGCTCGGCCTGCCGTCGTCGGCCATGAACTTCGACCTGGCCAACGCCTGCCTCGGGTTCGTAAACGGGCTGACGTTGGCGGCCAGCATGATCGATTCCGGCCAGATCAAGTACGCGATGATCGTCAATGCCGAGGATGCCCAGGCGACGCAGGAGGCCACGCTGGCCCGCCTCGAGCGGCCGGAGACCACGCGCGAGGACTTCAGCCGGGAGTTCGCCACCCTCACCCTTGGCTCCGGAGCTGCCGCCGCCGTCCTGGGCCCCGCGGACCGGAACCATGGCGGGCACCGGATCGTCGGCGGCGTCATGCGCGCGGGTACGGAACACCATGAGCTGTGCGTGGGCGGCGTCGACGGCATGGCCACGGACACGAAAGGCCTGCTCGACGGCGGCCTGCGGCTCGTCGTCGACGCCTGGCATGAAGCGCGGCCTGAATGGGACTGGGCCGCCATGGACAGGTACGTCACGCACCAGGTGAGCAATGCCTACACCCAGGCCATTATCGAAGCCATCGAGCTGGATCCTGCCAAGGTTCCCCTCACGTTCCCACACTGGGGCAACGTGGGCCCCGCTTCCCTCCCCATGACCCTCGCCGCCGAAGCGCAGTCCCTTGAAGCGGGGGACCGCGTCCTCTGCATGGGCGTCGGATCCGGGCTCAACACGGCCATGATGGAAATCGTGTGGTGACCGCAACCTGGCCCGGCGTCGATCCGGAATGGCCGCGCACCATCGAGGTCCCCTCCACCTCCGGCGCCGACGCGCCGGGCACGGTGCGCCGCTGGCACCTGCTGGACAACGGCGCCCAGCTCTCCCGCCGCGGACTGGTCCCCGCCGGTACATTGCTGTGCGTGCACGGCAATCCCACGTGGTCGTATCTGTGGCGAACACTGCTGGCAGCAGGGGCGCATCCGGACCACCCATGGCGTGTTGTGGCGGTTGACCAGCTGGACATGGGCTACTCGGAGCGCACCGGCACCTTCCGGCGGCTAGCGGACCGCATCAATGACCTGGGCGACCTGACGGACGCCCTCGGCCTGGAGGGGCCCGTTGTGACCGTGGGCCACGACTGGGGCGGCGTGATCAGCCTGGGCTGGGCCCTGGCGCACCAAGGGCAGCTGGCCGGGGTGGTGCTGACCAACACCGCTGTCCACCAGCCGGCCGGTGCGGCGATCCCGCCGGCGCTGCGCCTTGCCCTGCACCCCGCCGTACATAGGTGGGGAACGACGACGTCGGATGCGTTCCTGCGCGTGACGCACTCGCTGGCGCACCCGCCGCTGCCCGCCGGCATCCGCGAGGCCTATATGGCCCCGTACCGCGGAGCCGACCGCCGGGCCGGGGTGGGGAACTTCGTGGCGGACATCCCCGTGGACGCCTCGCACCCGAGCTTCGCCGCGCTGGACCGCGTGGCGGAAGGTTTAAGCGGGTTGAACGTCCCGGCGCTGATGCTCTGGGGCCCGCGGGATCCCATCTTTTCGGACCGGTACCTCAAGGACCTCATCGGCCGGCTTCCGCACGCGAAGGTGCACCGCTTCGAAGGCGCCGGCCATCTTGTGGCGGAGGACCGGAACATTGCTGCTCCGGTTTTCCAGTGGCTTGCCGGCAACGTTGGTACCGGCAAAAGCGCATCCCCTGAAGCCGAAGCCACATCCGCCGGGGGTGAGGGGCCGGACGCCGTCCAGCCGTCGCCGTCGGAATTCCGGCCCCTGTGGGACTTGCTCGGCGAGCAGGCGGCAGGGCCTGCGGGAGACGATACCGCCGTCGTGGAAATGGCGCCGGGCGGTACGGTGGCCCGCTCGCTTAGCTGGCGGCAGCTGGACCGGAACATCCTGGACCTCGCCGCCGGGCTCCGGAAAGCCGGAGTGGACAGCGGCAGCCGGGTGAGCCTGATGGTTCCCCCCGGGGTGGACCTGACCGTCGCCCTGTACGCCTGCCTGCGGCTGGGCGCGGTTGTGGTGGTGGCCGACGCCGGGCTGGGAACCAAGGGCCTGAGCCGCGCCGTGAAAGGCGCCACCCCGGACTTCCTGATAGGAATCGACAAAGCGCTCGCCGCAGCCTCGGTGCTCGGCTGGCCCGGCCGGCGGATCAGCGTGCGCGACCTCCCTGCCGCCCGCCGTCGTGTTCTGGGAGTGAAGGCGTCCCTCGAGGCACTGGCCCGTTCGGGCGCCGACCATGCTCCACGGCAGTTGGCGGACAACGTGGATCCGGACGCCCCGGCCGCCGTACTCTTCACGTCCGGGTCCACCGGCCCAGCCAAAGGTGTGCTCTATACCCACCGGCAGCTGGCGGCGATGCGGGACACAATGGCCGCAACCTTCGGCATCCGTTCCGGTGCCCGGCTGGTGGCCGGCTTCGCACCCTTCGCCCTGCTGGGACCGGCGCTGGGAGCGGTGTCGGTGACGCCGGCCATGGATGTCACGGCGCCCCGCACCCTGACGGCGGCCGCGCTGGCCGACGCAGCCGCGGCGATTGACGCCACGGTGGTCTTCGCCTCGCCGGCCGCGTTGCGCAATGTCCTGGCCACCCGGGACGGCGTGAGCGCCGCAGGGCGCAAAGCACTGGAAGGTGTTGAGTTGCTGCTGTCTGCGGGTGCACCCGTCCCGGAACCCCTCCTGGCCGAAGTTCAGCGGCTGCTGCCCCGGGCCTCGCTGCGTACCCCGTACGGGATGACTGAGGCGCTGCCGGTTACGGACATCAGCCTCGAACAGATTCACGCCGCCGACGCCGATGCTGCCGCCGGAATCATGGCGGGGGCAGGCAACGGCGTATGTGTAGGGTGGCCGGTGCACGGCGCCCGGCTGGCCGTTGTCCCGCTGGCGGTGGACGGGACGGCGCCGGGGTCCAATGCCGTGACGGAACCTGGTGTGACGGGTGAGATCCTGGTCAGCGCCGCGCACGTCAAGGAAGCGTACGACAGGCTTTGGCAGACCGAGCAGGGGAGTTCCAGCCTGCCCGGGTGGCACCGTACCGGCGACGTGGGGCATTTCGACGCCGCCGGCCGGCTCTGGGTGGAGGGCCGCCTGGCCCACGTCATCACTGCCCCCGGCGCCTTAGTGACGCCCGTGGGCGCCGAACAGGCCATCGAACGCCAGGACGGCGTCCGGCTTGCGGCGATTACCGGCGTCGGGCCAGCGGGCACCCAGGCCGTGGTCGCCGTCGTCGAGACCATCCCGCCAGTGCGGAAAGCAGGTCCTGCGGCGCCTCAGCTTGCCGGGGATGTCCGCAGGGCCGCGCTTGCAGCCGGCGTCCAGGTCTCCGCCGTGCTCGAGGTTCCCGCGCAGCCCACTGACATCCGGCACAACGCCAAGATCGACAGGACACGCCTGTCCGGCTGGGCTTCGCGGGTGCTGGCTGGCGGCCGGCCGGGAAAGCCATGAGGGTCCTCGTCACCGGGGCCAGCGGGCTGCTCGGGGGAGAAGTGGCCCGGCTGCTGGTGCGCCAGGGCCATGACGTGGTCACCTTCCAGCGCCGCCCGTCAGGGGTCGGCGGCGCCACCGACTTCTGCGGCTCCGTCACGGATGCTGAAGCGCTCCGGCGGGCAGTCGAAGGCGCCGAAGGAATCATCCACCTGGCCGCGAAGGTTTCCTTCACCGGCCGTGCCGCGGAGTTTGACGAGGTGAATGTCCACGGGATCCGGCGCCTGCTTCAGTGCGCCCGCGCGGCCGGGGTGCGGGATGTGGTGTTTGTGTCCTCCCCGTCCGTCGCCTATTCGGGCGCCGCCATTGCCGGGCTTGGCGCGGAGCCGGCTGACCCGCAGCACGCGCACGGCGACTACGCCCGCACCAAGGCCGAGGCTGAACTGCTGGCGCTGGCAGCCGACGCTCCGGACTTCCGGGTCGCGGCGGTGCGTCCCCACATCGTCTGGGGTCCCGGCGATACCCAACTGGTGGAACGGGTTCTGGCCCGGGCCAGCCGCCGTCGGCTGCCGCTGCTCGACGGCGGTGCCGCCCTGATCGACACCACCTACGTGGACAATGCCGCCGCGGCCATCGTCGCCGCGCTGCACCGCATGGACCACGCGCACGGGAGGGCCGTGGTGGTGACCAACGGTGAGCCACGGCCGGTGGGTGAGCTGCTGGCTGGCATCTGTGCGGCGGGAGGCGTCCCCGCGCCGTCGTGGTCTGTGCCGGGTAGGGTGGCGCGGGCGGCGGGAGCGGTGGTGGAGAAGGCCTGGACCTGGGCCGGGCGGGACGAGGAGCCGCCGATGACCAGGTTCCTGGCCGAACAACTCTCCACCGCCCACTGGTTCGACCAGCGCGAGACCCGGGAACTCCTCGACTGGACACCTGAAGTCTCTCTTGACGAGGGACTCGCCAGGCTGGCCGAACACTATGGTTCACGGCCGCCTGCGAGGCCACTTGTGCCAGCGGACCGCCGTCGTAATGCACGACGGCGGCACCAGCCTTAGCGGGCCCTACTGCTGCGCCGGGCCCAGGGGATCGGGGGTGACCGGCTGGTCGTTGGCCGTCAGGTCGATGCCGAAGTCCTTGGCGAAGACCAGCCGGGTGGACTTGTAGATCCCGGTGTGGTTCTCGTCGAGCTCGAAGACGCGGGCGCCGCGGAGCCGGTTCCGGTCGGCACCGGGGAGCCCGTACGCGCCAAAGCCGGTACCCGGGCCGTAGCCGAGTTCCACGCCGTAGTAGTTGCCCACGTAGGTGTTGACGTGGTCATGGCCCACAAAGTAGCCGCGCACGTCCCCGCGCTCCAGGAAAGCATTGAACAGGCCGGAGTTGAAGGGGCCCGGGCACTCGTCCTCATTCCGCTCACCCACGATGTTGTGCTTCTTCACGGCACGCTGGTGGTCGGCGTCCGTCCGGGAGTCCAGGCTGGCGAACCACATGTTGCGGTGCTCGTGCAGTGCGATGTGGCCCCACATCAGGGATGGGATCTTCCGGCCGTACTTCTGCTCGGTGGCGATGGAGAGGTTCCGGTACCAGGTCACCTGGTCCATCCGTACCCAGTCCCAGTCCGGGTAGCCCTCGAAGTCCTGCCCGTTGATGCTGTCCGGGGCGTAGCGGCCGGTGTCGATGAGCCACAGTCCGAAGGCGGGTTCCTTGGACTTGGAGGACTGCACCAGCAGCAGCGAGTTGGAGGTGCCGGTGACTCCGTCGGTGGTGTCGCCGTTGACGTTGTACTCGTAGCTCTGCAGGAACTGCAGCATCCTGGCTTCGGTCATGCCGGTCTTCGCCGCGGAGTCTTCGTCGTGGTTGCCGAAGGTGACGGCCCAGGGGATTCTCCGGCTCTCCATCGGCTTCACCACCTGGTTCAGCGCCTGCTTGACCTCCAGCTCGGTATCGCAGCCGCCGTTGATGACGTCCCCGTTGATCACCACGAAGTCCGGCTTTTCGGCGTCAAGGGTGCGGTCCATGAGCTCGATGGTGCGGCGGTCGGTCTGCTCGTCGTCCTGGGTGTCATTGAACTGGACCGCTTTGAACCGGCCGTCGGGCCGGAACGCGAGGGTGGGCTTGGGTGCCTTGGCACCCGGGGCGGCGGTGGCTCCGGTTCCCGCGGCCACCGCGGCGCCCAAGGCACCGAGGGCGCCGGCGGTGGCCAGGGCTGCCCTCCGGCTGAACGTGTGCTGGTCAATCTTGATGGTCATCGCTGCCTCTTCCGCGTCATGCGCGGCGGGATTCCCGCCGCCGTCCCAGCGACTCTAGGAAGCCACGGGAACCGGTTCCCAAACGCAGGGTGAACAGCTGCGGCTACGCGCTCAAAGGAGACACGTAATCGCCGCGTGCCAGTTCCACGACGACGGCGGCGCCGCTTCAGTCGATGGCCTCGATGCCCTGCAGCTTCAGTTCCTCCAGATGGTTCAGCATGTGCTGCAGCGCCTCGGGGGAGTGCGGCTGCCAGTCCTTGACTTCGTAGAGCACGCGGAGGGGGTCGCGGGTGCGGTAGGACCGGGTGGGATTGCCGGGGAACTTCTTGTCAGTCAGGTTGGGGTCGTTCTCGAACGGGCCGGTGGGTTCCACCCGGTAGATCCTGCCGGTTCCGTCACCTGCGCTGAGCTCGGCGCCCCAGGTGGCCGCGTCCAGGGTGGCCGTGAAGTAGATGTGGTTCGCGGTCTTCCGTCCCCCGTAGTTGGAGGCGTAGCCCGGAACCAGCAGATCCCCGGGCTGCAGGTCGGCTTTGGTGCCGTGGAAGAAAGGTCCTGCATCGTTGGGGTTGGCCGTGTTGTTCTTTACTTCAGTACGGCGGGTTCCGGAATCAGGAAGTCCTGATGACGTGCTGATGATCCCGCGGCCGACGGCGTGCGTTGCCGCCTGGGTCCGGGAGTTCACGCCGAGCTTGTCGAATATGTTGCTCACGTGGCGCTGGACGGTTCGCTCGCTGAGGAACAACTCCGCGCCAATTGCCCGGTTGGTCAGGCCCTGCACGATCAACCGGAGCACTTCGACCTCGCGGGGAGAGAGGCCGTGCTGCGATGGAAGGTCGGGGTGCAGGAGCATGCCCTCGACCACCAGCAGGTCGGGACGGGCGCCGAGACGGGCGAAGGCCTGGCGCGCCGCTTCGAGCTCAAGCTCCGCCGCCTCATCGTCCCCCACACCCCGGTACGCGATGGCCAGGAGCACGCAGCACCGCGCCGTCTCGTAGGGGATGTCAAGGTCCCGCCACAGGCCGGCGGCCCGTCGGAGCTCGGGAAGCGCCCTCTGCCACTCGTCGTTGGCAAGGGCCAGTTCGCCAAGGGCTCGCGCATGGGCTGCGCGCACGCTGTCGGAAGCGAAATGCTCCGCGAGGCTGCCCAGCTCCGCCGCGGCGGCCGCGGCTTCCCCCGCAGCCTCTGCCGCGAGGAGGACGGTCACTGCCGCAGGGAGCAGCTCAACGCGAGCACTCGGCCCAACGGACTCGCCGAGGGAACGCCGGATCCCTGCCGCCGCCGCGGGCACGTCACCAAGGGAAAGCCTGAGCAGGGCGAGCCCTGGTTGCGTGGGGCCTCCGGCGAATGCCGCCGCCCGATAGGCTGCCTCTGCCCCCGGGAAGTCACCCAAAAGCCGAAGCGATTCACCGAGCTCGTAGCGTGCATGGCCAATCAGGCGAATGCCTGCTCCCTCGGCCAGGCTCCGGCACGCCTCCTTCAATTGGGCGAGGGCAGCCGCCCACTGGCCTGCGAGGCGGAGGTGGACGGCGCGGTAGGTCAGGCAGTTGCCGTAGAAGGGCCCGCCGAACGGAGGTACCGTATCCAGCCACTGCCCGAGGGCAGCGCTCCATTCCCTGACCCGCGAGACATCGCGGGCCTCTATCTGGCAGGTGCCGATCGCTGCGCAGAACAGCAGGCTCGTGACTCGTGGCGTCGTCTCGCCCGCCAGTACGCGGAGCATCGCATCGTCGAGCCAGTCCAGCCCGTCTGCGAGGCGGCCCGACTGGACCAGGGCACGGCCGGTGAGGAGCGTGGAGAAGGCGAGCTGGTCGCCGTCGTGCACCTTCGAAGCCCTCTCGCGGGCGCGGGCGAGGAGCATCACGGCCTCGTCATAGGCACCCGCGGCGATCCGGCCGTACGCCGTGGTGATGAGCAGCCACCCGGGCTCTTCGCCGGCGTCGCCCGGGCCGAGCTCGCGTGCCCGTGCCATCCAGCCGTTAGCCTGCGCGAACTCGCCGTTGAGGTTGTAGGCCTCCCACAGCCAGAAAGCGGAGGCGAGCGCGGGACGCACCTGGCCGTTCGCGGCCCGCACTTCGAAGGCATGCACCAGTGCGGCAATCGCCTCGTCGCGCAGGCCTGCGATTTGGGCGCACTCGGCGAAGCACTCGACGTCATCGACCTCAAGGCCCGCGAGCCCGCCGGCGGCGCGGAACTCGTCGCATGCCTGCCGCCACGCGAACGCCGCGTGGAACGCACGGGCCCGCGCGAGGTGATTTGCGTCGTCGGCCACGTCAACCTCCTGATCACTACTATGCATCGTTGGACTGGGCATAACTACCCAGTGGCGGATGCTGAAGTTGGCGGGACCTGCCGATGTTTGCGTGGCGCGCCGGCGGGATCCTGAAGGTGATCCGCATGGTGCGGGTCACTTGGTTCAGGAGGCCATCATGTCCCAGCCGTTTGTCTACTTGAGCACTTATACCGTGCGCGCCGGGCATCTCGATGAAGCTCTGGAGGCTTGCCGCGAGGTGGCCCGCCTCGTGGAAAGCCGTGAGCCCAGGATGCTCGTGTTCCAGTTCTTCGCCGATGAACCTGGCCGGCGGATCACCTGCCTTCAGGTTCATGCCGAACCGGAATCCATGGCGAACCACATGGCCGTGATCAGCGAACACCTGGCACAGTCCGGGTCGTGGCTCGAGTCGTTCAGCAACGCGATGACCCTGGGTCAGCCCCCGGCGGTCGTGACGCAGTGGTATCGGGAGGCGGGGGAGGACCTGGCCCAGTTCCCGCGGCACGTGGCGGGGCTCATCAGGGGCGGGTCGCCTGTTGGATGAAGTGAGCCCGGATATGAGTCCAAAGTCCGCGAAGGTCCGGAAGCCCAGTGCCGCCGTCGTACATTGAAACTTCATGGCCGGCTTGATGCGAGAGCACTGCCTCTTGATGTGGGCCTACGCCTGGTCCTGGTAGCGGCGTAGTCTTCAGCGCATGACCAAGGACGGGGAACGGGCGGCCCTCGCTGCGTTTCTGGCGCAGGCTGTGCTCGCCGGCGGAAACGCCGTTGGCATTCGCTTCAGCAACCGTGAGCTCGCGCCACTGTGGGGGGCCGGCCTGCGGTTCGCGCTTGCCGCGGCGATACTCCTGGCGATCATGGTGGCGCTGAGGCTCGCGCTCCCCCGTGGGCGGGCGCTGGCCGGTTCTGCGTTGTACGGCTTGTTCAACTTCGGCGTATCGTTCGCCCTGATCTACTACGGCCTGGTCCGCGTGCATGCTGGCCTCGCTCAGACCTTGCTCGCGCTTGTTCCGCTCGCCACCCTGCTGCTCGCCGTCCTCTGGCGACAGGAGCGCGTCCGGACGGCGGCCGTTATGGGCACCCTGCTCGCGCTCGCAGGGGTCACCTTGATGTCACGTGATCCTCTGCAGCATGAAGTGCCGATGACTTCCGTTCTTTCCGTCGTGGGGGGTGGAGTCTGCTTCGCACAGGCGCTGGTGCTCGTGCGCATGTTCCCGAAGGTGCACCCGGTGACCATGAATGCAGTGGGCATGACATCAGGAGCAGTTGTCCTGCTCGTCGCGTCAATGGCTGCGGGCGATCCGCTGGTGATCCCGGAGCGCATTGAGACGTGGGTGGCGATCGGCTACCTGGTGGTCATCGGATCGGTTGTGGTGTTCCTGCTCTACCTCGTGGTCCTCCAGTCCTGGCCGGCCACGCGGGCCGCGTACGGGTTCGTCATCATCCCGTTCGTAACCGTCCTGCTCTCCGCATGGCTCGACGACGAACCGGTCACCATGACTCTTGTGCTCGGTGGCCTACTGGTCCTGACGGGTGTCTATGTCGGCGCGCTGCGCCCGGGACGAAAGACGCCGCCGCCTACGGACCAGGACCCGAACACCGACCAGTCCGAGGAGGCCCGGTGACAGCACCATCAAGGAAACTCCTGTCCGGAAGCGGGAATGGTTGCGAGGAGCTGGGACAGCAGGGGTGGCTTCGATAAAGAGCTTCAGCGGGAACTGTCCCAACGGCAGGGTGAACAGCCCGCACATGCGGAAGCCGCGGGTACCTCTACTGTGGGAGGTATCCACGGCTTGTTTATGTTCGACGGCGGGGCCAGCCCCTCAGTGCGACGTCAGCTCGCGGAGCAGTCCCAGTTGCCCCAGGAACTCCATCTGATCGAAGTAGAAGTGGTGGGAGGTGATCTCGCCCGCTTCCACCTTGGCGATGTCGCAGCTCCGTACCCTGATCTGCTTGCCCGTTGCGGGGAGCGTTTCGCCGGAGGGCAGGTTCAGCGGGCCGGTGTTTGTTCCGATAACGGTGCCCTCGTCGATGGCCACGTCCCCGGCATCGTAGCTGTCAACACTTTCGTATCGGACGTCCGGCATCGCTGCCCAGAACTCGAAGAGGTAACCGGTGATGGCGTCACGGCCGCGCAGTTCCCCCTGGTCAGGGGTGTAGGCCACCGCGTTGGCCGCGTAGCAGCTGGCCAGCGTTTCCCTGTCTTTTTCGTTCATCGCCCTGGTGAGGCGATCCATGATTTCGCGTGCCTGTCCCATTGTGGACCTCCAATTTTTGGGCGGCCTCACGGAAGCGGGGGCCGCTTCGTTCGATGGTTGGCTTCTGCTGGTGCCGGAGCCATGTTAATTGCACGCCCGGCCCGGAACAGTGTCAACGGGGCGGGCAAATTTGTGCCGCCCGCCCTGGTCAGTGGCCTCAATGCCCGGGCCGGCCAGCAGTTCGAGTCACTCGCCGGGGGCGGATGTGGCTTCGTTCTGCGGCGGGCGGTCCTTAAGGAGGACAACGGCTACGATGATCCCTCCGGCTCCGAGGAGGATCAGCGGACTATGCAGCAGTACACCGAGAATAGCGAAGCCCGAATCTGCGATGGGTTTGGACGCAGCAAACAGGCACAGAGCGTCGTAGGCCAGCGCTGCCGCGTACCCGGCAATGAAACAGAACGTCAGTAAAGCCGTGCGGTAGTTCTTGGTGAATGCTCTGACGGCCACGTCAAAGGCGAAGTACTTAAGCCCGACGACAGTAGGGGCGAAGGTCAGAATGAAGAAAAAGTCCACGTCTTCGGGAAAACGCCGGAGCGGGACATTCGCTTGGCCTTGGTAGATCCCGCTTGAATGGAACCACAGGCTGACCAGCTGGACCGAGATGAGCAGGACCGAGACAGCGCCGTACCGCAGCGCGGTTCCACCCCGGGTCATTCCCAATGCCATGGCTGTCACCGTTTCCCCCAACTTGTCGTGCAGCTAGACGCGATGCTATTTGCCCGCGGTATTGAACGGATGATCCTTGAGCCAATCCTGCGGGATCTTTCCTGCCCCCGCAGGCCGGGCCCTCAAGCCAGGCGCCGCCGTCGTACGCTGAATCCAAACGGTAATGGACGGGGAGGCAGACGTGGCGGAAACGACGACGGCGGCGTCGCAGCTGGACGACGTGCTGGCCGAACTGGCCGGGCTCGAAGACGCGAAGATGCGCGCGGTGAACGAGAGGCACGGCGACGACCATGGCGTGAACCTCAGCCAGTTGCGCGCGGTGGCCAAGCGGCTGAAAACGCAGCAGGACCTCGCGGTCCGGCTGTGGGAAACCGGTGACACCGCGGCGCGGCTGTTGGCACTGCTCATCTGCAAACCCAAGGCGTTCGGACGTGACGAACTGGACGCCATGCTGCGGGAGGCGCGCGCCCCCAAGGTGCACGACTGGCTCGTGAACTATGTGGTGAAGAAGAGCCCGCACGCCGAGGAACTGCGCGTCGCGTGGCTGGCCGACCCGGACCCGGTGGTGGCCAGCGGGGGCTGGGCGCTGACGTCGGACCGGGTGGTGAAGAAGCCCGAGGGCCTGGAACTGCCGGGCCTGCTGGACACCATCGAGGCGGAGATGAAGGACGCGCCGGACCGGCTGCAGTGGGCGATGAACACGTGCCTGGCGCAGATCGGAATCGAGCACGCGGAGCACCGGGAGAGGGCGATCGCCAGCGGGGAGCGCCTGGAGGTGCTCAAGGACTACCCGACGCCGCCGGGCTGTACGTCGCCGTTCGCGCCGGCATGGATCGGGGAGATGGTGCGGCGCAAGGGGGAGTAGGGCCGGTTCAGGCGAGTGAGTGCAGGAACGCCGAAGCGTCCGCGGCCACCCTCTCCGGGTGCTCCCACAGGACCAGGTGCCCGGCGTCAGGATAGACCTTCAGCACGCCGCCCGGAATCCGGGAGGCGAGAATCTCCTGGTCCTGCAGCGGCAGCAGGTCATCCCTGCCGCCGTAGATGATCAGCGTTGACGCCCGGACGGCGCCCGCTTCGGTGGGCGGGGCGGCGGACGTCAGCCCGGCCAGGATCTTTTTCCACGCGTGGGCAGGCATCCGGACGCCGTCGCGCACCCGGTCCTCCAGGTACCAGCCGGGAACGGGCTGGTGCAGCGTGAACCAGGCGAGCGACCCCCGGACCCAGTCCTCGTCGATGGGGTCGGCCAGTAGGTCCACCTCGTCGGCGAAGGCCGGCCGGCCCTGCAGGCTCAGCGGCGACCCCACCAGGACCAGCGCGGCCACCCGCCCAGGATGCGCCGCAGCCAGCTGCTGGGCAACGTAGCCGCCGCTGGAGGACCCGAGGACGAACGCCGTTTCCGCACCGACGGCATCGAGGATCGCCGCCGCGTCATCGGCCTGCTCCGCCAGCGAGTAGCCGTCCTCCGGTTTGTCCGCCTCGCCCTGGCCGCGGAGGTCCGGCGCATAGACCCGGAAGCCGTCCAGCCCTGGCAGCAGGCGGTCGAAGCAGCGGCGGGATTCGCCCCACGCGTGCAGCAGGAGCAGCGGCTTTGAGTCCGCGCCACCCTGGATCAGGCACGGCACCGTGACGCCGGTGCGCAGGTACAGGGAACGGACCTCGGGTTCCATGGCATCAGGGTACGCCTGGTGATGCGGCCCGGCGCTTGCGGCGGGCGGCTTCAGGCACGACGGCGGCTCCTCCATGAAATTAAGACCACAAATCTACTCATGGGTAGAAAAAACGATACTCGAGCTCTTACTAAGTTCGAGGTCAACGCTCTTTCCGAGAAACCTCCACAGCTCTCATGGGTGCCCCTCGGGGAGCAGGGAGACGATCATAAATTGGGTGACGTACTGGGCGAACCTTGGCAGTGACCAGCCCCGCTTCAACACGAGCAGTTCGTAGAGTTCAGCCGAGCTGCAGACCCAGAGTATGTCGGTCGCCTCACCCAGGGAGACGCCCTCGCGGAGGTAACCGCGGTCTTTAAGGTACCGGGCGTGGTGGCGCATCCGTTTGAGGCGCTCGCTCTCGATGTCTTCGAGCAGGCTTGCCATCTCCTGATCGCTAACGGCGGCAGAACGCATCAAAAGTCGGATCGGGGTGACCAGGGAAGCCACCTCGGCAGTCAGGGCCCCCCAGTTCCGCATGACCGTCGTCGGGTCGCTCTCACGTTCCCGCATCTCGTCAGATCGAGCGTATGCAGGGACGGGTCCGGCCCCAGCAAGCCCACGCTCGTAGAGGGCGCGGACCAGCCCCGCCTTCCCGCCGAACGCCTTGTAGACAGTCTCCACCGAAACACCTGCCTCGGAGGCAATGGCTGCTAGCGTTGCGCCCGCGTACCCGCGCTCACCAAACTGCCGCTCGGCGGCCTCGAGGATGGCATCCCTGTTCCGCCGTGCCTGCTCTAATCGTCCGCTGGAGTCGTAGCGGCGCTTACTCTTGACGTTTCCCAATATTCGTTCCATGCTTGAGTATCAGATACAGATGACTGTATCAGAATCATTCGGGGAGTTGGAATGATGGGCAAAGCAGATGCTGCCGGAGAATTAGTGCAACGGTTGCTCAGCGCGGTGAACGCCCACAAGTTGGATGATCTCGTGGCGTGCTTTGCCGAAAACTATCTGAATGAGACACCCGCCCACCCCCAGCGGGGCTTCCGGGGACGAGATCAAGTGCGCCGGAACTGGACAGAGATCTTTTTGCGGGTCCCGGACATTCATGCACGAGTGCAGAGCACGGCGGGTAGCGGCGACGACCTGTGGACCGAGTGGGAGATGTCCGGGACACGGACCGACGGAGCCGCGTTCTTGATGCGGGGAGTGGTCATCTTCGGCGTCACAGAGGGAGTGATTTCCACGGCCCGGTTCTACCTGGAGCCGGTGGAGGATGTCAGCGGCGACGTCAATGCAGCAGTGAACCGGGTGCTGGGCAGCGATTCAGAACCCCGAACAAAGGAAACATCATGATTCTTGTCGTGGGGGCTACCGGCCAGCTCGGTGGTCTTATCGCTCAGACGTTGATCAATGAAGGGTTTGCGGTACGCATTTTGGTGCGTGAAGGGTCGGCGTACGAAACTCTCGTTACAGCGGGCGCCCAGCCTGTCTTCGGTGACCTTAAAGATCCCGCGTCACTTGCAGAGGCGTGTGCCGGCGTCGACACAGTGGTGACCACAGCCAACTCCTCCGCACGTGGCGGCGAAGACAACGTGGATTCGGTGGATCGCGCCGGCAATCGGAATCTGGTCGGTGCCGCCGTGAATGCGGGCGTCCGCCGCTACGTCTTTGTTTCGAACCTCGGCGCCAGCCCGGACAGCCCCAATCCCTTCATGGCTGCCAAAGGCGAGACGGAGCAACTGCTTCGCGGCAGCGGGATGTCCTGGACGATAATCCAACCCAACCTCTTTATGGATAAATTGCCGGTCATAGTGGTTGGTGGGCCGGCTCTCGCAGGGCAGCCGGTCACTCTCGTGGGGGAGGGAAGGCGCGTGCACTCCCTGGTGGCAATGCGGGACGTGGCACGGTACGTGCTTGCCGTGATTGAGCATCCGGAGTGGGATCGCCAACTGCTTCTTGTCGGCGGTCCGGAGCCAGTCTCCTGGCGGGATGTGGTCACTGCATTCGAGCTCGAACTGGGACGGCAAATTCCGGTGCAAACAGTTGCTCCGGGACAGCCGATCGCGGGTATGCCGGACTTGCTCAGCGGCTTCCTTGCACTGCTGGAGACCTACGATTCAAGACTCGAGATGGGGGACCTGCCCGCTAGCTACGGAGTGCAGCCCACTACTCTTCGGACCTGGGTGCACGACTTCGTGCTGGAGGCTTCCAGCACCCCGACCCGCGCACCCAGAGGTTAGGACAGGTCGCAGACTTGCAGCAGATCAGTTCCGACAATGAGGTCGCCGTGGAAACTCTCCTGGACAATTTCACGCCATTTTTCTTCGGGCAGGTTGCCGGGGATGAGGTGAGTCAGTGCGAGAAGGGATACGTCCGCGGCGGCAGCCACGCCTCCCACGTCATGGACCGACGTGTGGTACTCCGGGATGCCGTAACCCGGAAAGAGTGCCTCATGGATCAGCACATCGGCACCGCGGGCGGCTGCAATCAGCTTGCGGGACGGCCGGGTGTCACCGGATATCGCAAGGGAATGGGCGGCAGTGCGGAACACGTATCCGAAGGCGTCCTCCACAGGGGAATGTTCCACCTCCACAGCAGACACCTGCCATCCAGGAAAGCCCAGGATGAGACCGTCCTGGACCTCGACGACGGGAACGCTGAGCTTTTCAGGGTCGTAGCCGTGCGGGAGCCTGGCCCGGATGTCGTAGTCGTGAGCGGCGAAGATCCGATTGACGTATTCAAGTGTGCCGGGGGGACCGATGACGGTGGGCACCTTCTTTTGGGTTCCGTGGATCCAGGGCGCCATGATGAGAAAGCCCAAGTCGGCATTGTGGTCAAGGTGGTTGTGGGTGATGAGCACATGGGTCACATCCTCCGGGCGCCAGCCGAGCCGGAACAACTGGTAGACGCAGCCGTTGCCGGTATCAACCATGACAACGTCGTCGCCGATGGCAAGAACGGTCGAGGGGCCGTAGCGGCCGTCGACCACCGCAGGGGTACCTGTCCCGCTCAACCAGCAGCGGAGCCGCATCCGCTCGAGCTTGGTTGGCTCTACCTGGGCCTGGGCACGCCGTCCGCGGGCGAGTTGTTCGCCTGCCAGGTATCCTTCGAGGAGCGACTGGGGCTGATGGTTAGGCGCCATTGTCGTTCCTGTCTTTCCTTCCAAGGCGAGCTGAGGTCATGTCCGAGGGGCGCATGGATCTGCCCGACGCCGCGGACTGGTAGGCGGCGAGTATGGTCTTCAGGCTGCTGAGCAACCTGGCCGGGCTTGCCTCCGGCTCGGTTCCAGTTCTTATGCACTGGACAAAGTGGCTCATTTCCTCCGTGAAGCCCATTGAACTGTTGCCATCCTCAACGGTTGTCTGCCTCCCCTCGACTGCGTAGCTGACGCGGCCGGACCAGACGTCCAGCTCCAGCGAACCGTTGTCGAAGAACAGTTCCAGGCCAAGACGCCGAGGTCCCAGATGCCTGGAACGTGCGGTGAAAACGAGCGAGCCCAGCGTGCCGGATTTGAACAGCGCGCTGACCACCGCCGTACTTTCCAAAGCGCCGTCGGGCGCTATGTCCTCAGTACTCGTGTAGGCCGAAACTTCCTCAAAGGGCCCAACCATGGCTTCAGCCAGTGCCACCGTATGGATTCCGGCCTGCATCAGGTATCCACCTCCGGCGGTGTCGGGCGAAAATGTCCAGGCAGGAGCCCCGCCTTCCGACGACACGTAAAGTGAACTTTCGTGCCTGGCCTTTATCAGGAACGGCTGCCCGAGGGCATGCTTGCGGATAATTTCTTCAGCCCGACGGCGGGCGCTCGAGAACAGCCAGTTCTCCGCCACCATCACCGTTTTGCCACTGGCCTCTGCCGCCCGCGCAATGGCTTCTGCATCGTCCAGGTTCGTCGCCATTGGTTTCTCGACCAGCACGTGGAGACCTGCACCTAGAGCGCTGAGGACCATGGGGGCGTGCAAATGCGGTGGCGTGCAAATGTCCACAGCATCAACTTCGCCCGATCCGAGAACTTCCTCGAGGTCCAATGCGCAGTTGGGAATCCCAAACGTGGCGGCTATCCGTTGAGCGCGCTCCTGGTTGGGGTCTACCAGCACATCCACCCGGGCATCATTTGCGGCTGCCCAGGCTGGCAGATGTGCCACTTCAGCAATGTCGCCTGCGCCGACGAGCGCTACGCGTACCGGTTCATCGTTGGCTGCCATAGCCTCCGCCTTTCGGCTTTTCCGCCAGTGAGAAGATGCGACAACCGTACCGCAGGCAGGACTATTTCGGAAGACTTTGTCTGACTAAAAGAAGGTCTTGACGACCAACTTCAGCAGAAGTTAGTCTGACTAATGACGCGGACGAGGGAGTGCAACCCGCGGAAAAGTACGGCCGTGACCAAAGGGGGTCGCAGTGCAGCTAGGAATGATCGGAAGCGATCTGCTCCACGCTCTGGAGTACGCATCTATTCTCAACGCGCGCCCAGGGCCGGCTTTTCCGAAAGCCAACGTGGACCATTCGGCGGCAGTCGGCGGCATGCCAGCGCCGCAATTCCGTTGTCCGGGGGCTTGGGATCCAGCCCTGCCCTCAGCCGACGATATTCTGGCCGACAGCGCTTTCCACGACGCCAAGGTCACCTCGTGGTGGGGCCAGGACAGCGCGACAGTGAGGAAATGGGCCGGCCAAACGGGCGTGCAACACGTCGCCAAGACTCCGGAAGAGCTGCTCGGAAGAGTTGATGGGGTTCTGATTTGCACGTGGCACGGCAGGGACCATGCAGCGTTGGCCCGCCCCTTTGTGGAAGCCGGGATGCCTGTGTTCGTGGACAAGCCCTTCACGGAAAGCTCCCAGGAGGCAAAGGAACTCCTCAGCCTGGCCGAGAAGAGTGGCTCTGTTGTCTTTTCATCTTCACCCTGGAAGTGGTCGCCCGCCATCCTGAATCTGATGGCACAGGCTCCCAATCTCGGGGACATCAAGACCTGTATTGCCAGCGGCCCATACCTGGATAATCCCTACTTTTATACAACCCATATGGTCGAGACCGGGCAGGCGATACTGGGCCCGGGTGCCGTATCAGTCCAGGCCCAACACACATCGCAGGCGCGGGTGATCGTCGTGACCTACGACGACGGACGCATGCTCGTCGTGAATGCCCTGCAAGGATCAGCAGCCACGCGGCACGTGGTGCTCTACGGCTCGAAGGGATACCTCGAGGCCGATGTAGGTGAGGCACAAAAAGAAGCAGGGATGGTGGAGACGCTCGCCAGGTTCCTGCGCGGGGCCGCCGAAGGTAAGGCGCCTCTTCCCTATACCTATCCCTTGGAAGCCACAGCAGTAATGGAGGCAGCAGAGGCCTCCATCGAAGCCGGCGGAAGGCCGGTGCACCTGGACACCATCCTGGATGACAGCATCAGCGGCCAGGAATTCACGTCCAGCGCAGTCTCACCACCCCTCAAGAAAGAAGGAACATCGTGAAAGTTCTTAATTCCGGACGTTCCGGACTCATTGGACTTCTGTGTCTCGCATTTGCGTTCGTCACCACAGGCTGCGCGGGAGACACCCAGCAGCAAGGCCAGGGCGCAAAAGTCCCCATGACTTTCACCGGGGCGGGAAACCTGTCCTGGCTCAACGTCTTCGTGGCCGAGGATGAGGGCATCTTCGACAAGCACGGCATCGAATCCACCGTGCGGGTTTTCGACGTCGGGTTCCTGGGAACCGAAGCTGTCCTGGCCGGCGAAGCCCAAACTGCAGGTTCAGTGGAGTTTCCGCTCCTCGGGCTCCTTGGCCAGGGGGCCGGCCTGGTGGTACCTGCAGTAGTGGCTACCGCTGAGGATCAGCGCATTGTGGTCGACGATTCCATCCAGAAACCAGAAGACCTGCGTGGAAAGAAAATTGGGCTGATTGGCGGTTCCGCCTTCGAATACTCCTTCCAGGAGTATCTGAACCATTTCAACATCCCCAGGGAAGAAGTGGAATTCGTGAATGTTGATGCTGCCGAGCAGGTTGCTGTTATGGCACGCGGTGACATCGACGGTTTCCTGAACGTAGAGCCCGTTGTGACCCGCGCGCTTAACTCCCTGGGCAATGCCCACGTCCTTGAGCCGGGCACGGAAGAGGTGTACACCACGCGCATCCTGCTGCAGATGAACAAAGAGTGGGTGGATGCCAACCCCGACGGTGTGAAGAAGGCACTGGCCGCCCTGATTGAAGCAAACGACTTTATCAAGGCGAACCCGGAAAGGGCAGCTGAAATCGGCGCGAAGTGGACGAAGTCCGAAAAAGCGACCGTGACGTCCTTCCTCGAGGACGCAAAGTTTGATTACAACGTGCACTATGACGCTGCGGCCCGGGAAAGCATGGAAAAGATCGCTAACTGGATGATGGAAAACGGCAAGCTGGAAAAGATGCCTGACCTCGACCAGGTGTTCGTGACCGATCATCTGCGGGAAGTCGCGCCGGGGCAGGTGAAGGAATGATGAAGCGCGCAGAAGGCGGGACCAGAACCGCCATGACAGGAATCGAGCTGCAGAAGGTCACGAAGCACTTTCCAAGCACACGGACCACCGCCGGGTACACGGCAGTCCGCGACGTTGACCTCGCTGTACGCCCGGGAGAATTCATGTGCATCCTGGGCCCCAGTGGATGCGGGAAGTCCACCCTGCTGCACATGATGGCCGGATTCGAGAAGCCCAGCGCCGGAGCGATACTCATCAACGGACACCAGATTGTCCGTCCTGGTGCAGACAGGGGGGTCGTTTTCCAGAATGAGATCGCGCTGTTTCCGTGGCTGAACGTGGAACGGAACGTGGAATACGGGCTCAAAGTCCGCGGCGTGGACAAGCGGCAGCGGCACACCGCCGTCGATGATGCCCTGTCCCTGGTGGGCCTGGACCAGCATCGACACAAACTGCCCAGGGAACTCTCGGGCGGCATGAAGCAACGCGTCCAGATCGCCCGGGTCCTGGCCAACGACCCCGACGTCATGCTGATGGATGAACCCTACGGCGCGCTTGACGCCCAAACACGGATGAGGCTCCAGGACGAGCTGGTCGACGTCTGGCAGCGGAAATCGAAGACTGTCGTGTTCGTGACGCACGACGTTTCGGAATCCGTCTACCTGGCTGACCGGGTGGCCGTGATGACAGCCGGGCCGGCAGCACGCATTAAGAGCGTTCTGGAGGTTGATCTGCCTCGCGTAAGGAATCGCACCGATTCGCAATTTGTGGAGTTGGCGTCGGCATTGACGGCGGAACTCCGGCACGGGAAGGAACACGACGATGGCAATCACTGATGTCCATGTGACACATCCGCCGGCAGAGTCAAGGGGAAAGCTTGAAGGACGTCCCTGGATCACGTACACCGCCGTCGTCATCGCTGCCTTCGTGGTTTGGCATCTGCTGTCCCTGGTTGTGAACCCCCTGTTTCTGCCCAGTCCATTACGGGTCGGCGCCGCAACCATTGAACTAATCGCCTCCGGGGAAATGCTCCAGCACGTCTCTGCCTCATACGGCCGGGTCCTGTCCGGATGGTTCATAGGGGCTGCCCTGGCCATCCCTCTGGGATTGCTGGCAGGGCGGGTGACACTGCTGCGCGTAGCGTTGGAACCGTTCCTGAACTTCTTTCGGTTTGTTCCACCGATCGCCTTCTTGAGCCTCGCCCTGATCTGGCTCGGCATTGGCGAGACCTCCAAAGTCGCGCTCATCGTGTATGCCTCGTTCTTCATCGTCTTCCTCAGCGCAGTCGCCGGGGTCCAGGGTGTCGATAAGGAGAAAATTCATGCCGCCCAGTGCCTGGGGGCCAGCAGGAGGCAGGTGATAACCACCGTGGTGATGCCTGCGGCAGTTCCGGAAATCGTTACTGGCCTGCGCACGGCCATGGGCATCGCCTTTATGACCGTGGTGGCAGCCGAACTCGTGGCAGCGGAGAGCGGCATCGGATTCCTCATCTACAACTCCCGCCTGTTTGCCCGTACCGACATCGTGTTCGCCGGCATCCTTGCCCTGGGTGTCATGGGCCTGACAGCGGACATCCTGTTCCGGCAGCTCACGCGCCCGATCCACTACCGGTATGCGCTTCGCTTCTGATCCACACACTGTGAATATTGTTCGTGGCGCTGGATCTTCCACTGCCAAATCTGGAAGGAGACAAATGGGTGCGGCCAGCAGGGCAGACCAAACGTTCGAACAGCTGGAGAGGCTCATTGTGGAGCTCAGCAGGCAGGACGTGGACCGGTTGCCACCCGAGACGGAGCTCAGCCAGAAATTCGGCGTTTCCCGGGCGACGGTCCGGGAGGCGCTCGGCCGGCTTGAAGCTGCTGGAAGGGTGCAGCGAAAGCGGGGAAGAGGGACAATCCTGGTGCCGCTGGCGCGGCCGGCCATACGCTACCCGGCCAATATCATCGGCTCCTTCGCCGACTTCCTCAAGGAATCCGGTGTGGAACACAAACTCCTGGAGTTTTCCGTGACACATGTGGAGCTTGAGGAGGAAATCGTCAGGATGTTTGATGAAGGCAAATTGTCGAATTCAGGCTTCCGAAGTGTCAGGTGCTACGCCCTCGGCGACGTGCCGGCCGCACTCCTGTACCACCTTCTCCCGGCAACAATCCAGGGACAGCCACTTTCGGTGGAGAAGCTGCGTGGCGACATCGTTCCCTTCCTCGAGTCCGTGCACAACGTGCAGATCGACAGCGTCACCAGCGCAATCACGGCAGAGGAAGCTTCCGAGGATGTGGCCAGGCAGCTGGGCCTCAAACCAGGAAGCGCCGTGCTGGTGATGTACACCCGCGTCATCGACAGCGAAGGCGCAACACTCGCATTGGGCGCGCTGGCATTTAATCCGGCGGTTGTCACTCTCGGTGTGGAGGCCCTGGAGCACGTAACTGCAGGCGGCCAGTTGCAGTTCCCGACTGGATGGCTGCAAGGCAATATCGCCACCCGAAGTCCCGCAAGGAGGGAAAAGAATGAAACACATTGATGTCCACCAGCATCTTGGTCCTTGCAACGTATTCGATTTGGAGGTCACGAAAACCCAACTAGCGGCCGCCATAGACGAGACGCCGCTGGAGGGTTGCATTGTTCAGCCTTTCCCGGGAGCTGCTGACGCTCGTTTGCAGCATGACGCCATCGCGGACCTTGCCAGGACGGCTCCCTTCAAAATCTGGGGCATCGCCAGCCTCAACCCGCATATTCCTGATGATGCGTACCGCAGCGAGATCCGCCGCTGCGTCCAGGACCTGGGCTTTGTTGGGGTGAAGCTCCACACCATCGGCCACGCTGTCCATCCGGGCAGCAAGGATGCGCGCAAGGTCTTCGAAGCCGCCCAGGAGCTGGGCGTTCCGGTCATGGTGCACACGGGGGACGGGGTGCCGTTTGCGGACCCGACGGCGGTCCTGGGTCCGGCACAGGAGTTTCCCGATGTGACCATAGTGTTGGCGCACGCCGGCATGTCCACCTTTGCCGGCAACGCCATCGCTGTGGCGCGCGTCTGCCCGAACGTTTACCTCGAACCTTCCTGGTGCAAGACGCCGGAGATCGGGGCCATGATCCAAATCCTGGGGGCGGACCGGGTGATGTTTGGAGCCGACCTGCCCTACAACGTCAGGCCGGAGACAGAGAAATTCCAGGCCCTTGGACTGTCACAGCGCGACCTGGAAGCAGTCATGTGGGGCACAGCCTCCGACGTTTTCAAACTGCAATGACAGAGGTGATGGTGCGCGTCAGCGTCATGATGATTGTCGCTCCGAAGGAAACCGAGGAAGTGATTCGCCGGTTCCATGACTCTTTCTACCCGGCGATCTGCCGCCAGGACGGGTTTCTCGAATGCATCCTGTTGCGGGAGACAGACCGCAGCGATATCCACGGGGATCAGCACTTGCGCATGGATATCAGCTTCCGCAGCGAGCGGGAGAGACTCAACTGGGTGGAGACGGACCTGCACGACGAGGTGTTTGGGCTCCTGGTGGAGAACGTTGCCAACTACAAACCGCTGCACTTCTCTGCCGTATCAGCGCCGGGAGGGGCGGACGGTTGATCGTGGATAACCCGAATGACCTGAGTGTCATCGCGATCGCCTTGCCCGTTCCGGCGGAGCGCGCCGAATCAACATAGACTGGGCCTCCATCACATGGCATGCTTCCGCCCCTGAGAGAGGACAGCTCATGAGAAGGCTCCAACTGGAAACGATTACCGAGCTGCAGGCACCGGCCCCAAAAGTCTTCGACTTCGTCGCGGACAACACCAATGCCCCCAAGTGGCAGAGCGGGATCGAGGAGATACGGCGTATCACTCCAGGTCCTCTCGGCGTAGGCACGGAGCATGAACTGACGCGGCGCTTTGCCGGGATGAAGATCGTGGGACGAAACCGCTTCACGGCCTACGAGCCGGGCCGCTTCGTAGCTTTTGAGATCCCGTCGGGCAAGATGGACGGAGTGGCCTCCTATCTGGTTGAGCCCACTGGCCCCGATTCCTGCCGGCTCATCAGCAACGTGGACTTCCAGGTGGCCGGCCTGGCCCGGTTCGCCGTTCCCCTTCTGAAGCTGATCTTCAAGCGGGACGACGAGAAGGCCCTGGCCAAGCTCAAGGTCCTGATGGAGCGTCCCTGATCTCCTCCCACACCAGCGGACTCTTGCGGTGATCCGGCAGTCGGCCACGAAGGCGGCGGTTACGCCTCCCGCCCCTCCCGCTGGAACGCCCGCACGGCCTCGCTCACAGTCGGGTAGAAGTGTTCGGGGGAGAATCGGGAGCCCATGCCGTACCGCAGCAGCCTGTCCTTAACCGGGCCCTTCATCTCCGCGAACACCAGGTCCACGCCGTGCCGCTCAAGCCATTCGTCCAGCTGGATCAGCTCGTCCAGGGCGGTGGTGTCGATCCCGGTCACGGGCTCGGCGGCCAGCACCACGCGTTCGGTACCGGGCGGGGCCTCGTCCAGCGCGTTGCGCACGAAGGAGCCCAGCAGGGCGCCGTTGCCGAAGAACAGCGGCGCGTCGAAGCGCAGGATCAGCAGGCCGGGGACGCGTTCGCCGTCGGGATGGCGGCTGACGTCGTGGTAGCCGGGCATGCCGGGCACGTCCACCAGTTCGGCGCGGTAGGGGTCCCAGGCCCGCCGCAGGAAGTCCAGAATGGCCAGGCCGACGGCGACCACGATGCCCGGGAGGACGCCCAGGATGGCGACCCCGAGGAATGCCGCGAGCATCACCAGCGATTCGCTGCGGCTCATGCCGAGAAGCCGGCGCACGCCTGCGGAGTCGGCGATTCCGGCGGCCGCGGCGATGACGATGGCGGCCAGGGTGGCGGATGGCAGGAATTCGGTGACCCCGGGCGCCGCAAGCATGAAGCCGAGGACCAGGACGGCGCCCACCATGCCGGTGAGCTGTGATTTCGACCCCGACTCCACCGCCACCGGCGTCCGGGACGTGCTGGCCGAAACGGGGAAGCCGCCCAGCAGGCCGCTGGCCGCGTTCGCCGCGCCCAGGGCCGCCATCTCGTGGTTGCCGGAGACCTTGCCGTTCCGGGCTGCGGCCAGGGACTGGGACAGGGTTCCGGTGTCGACGAAGACGATCAGGGCGATGCCCGCGGCGGCGGGCAGCAGGGCCATGACGTCGGCCCAGCCGATCCCGCCGAGGGCCGGCGCCGGGAGCCCTTGCGGCAGGGCACCGGTCACGTCCACCCGGTCGCGGAGTCCCAGCAGGGCCACGGCGACGCAGGACACGACGACGGCGATCAGCACACCGGGGACCTTCCACCTCAGCCACCGCGACACCAGGATGAGTGCCAGCGAGGCCAGCCCCAACAGCAGCGCCGCCATGTTGGTTTCGCCGGCGAGTACCTTCGGCACCGCGGCGAAGAGCTTGTTCCAGGGCGTCTCGCCGTCCACAGAGATTCCCAGGAGCGTGGGAATCTGGGAGGCCACCACCAGCAGGGCGATGCCGTTGAGGTAGCCCAGCCGGATGGGCTTGGAAAGCAGTCCCGTGACGATGCCCAGTCGCAGTACCGAGCCGACCAGCATGATGGCGCCGATCAGGATGGCCAGCAAGCCGGCGAGCGCCACGGATCTCTGTTCGTTTGCCGCGGCCAGGGGCAGCAGGGCCGCCACGATCATCGGGGCGAGTGCCGAATCCGGGCCCAGCACCAGCACCCGTGAGGGCCCCACAGCAGCGTAGACAATCAGCGGCACGACGGTGGCGTAGAGGCCGGTGACCGGCGGGAGGCCGGCGGCCTGGGCGTAGGCCATGCCCGCGGGGACCAGGACCGCGAAGAGCGCGGCGCCGGCCACCAGGTCGTGCCGCAGCCACCCGATCTCATACCCGCGGAGTGACGGCGGGATCCACCAGGATCGGGGCTTACCGGAGCGGCGCATGTTCAGATCATGGCTTATCCGGTCCTTGTCCGCCATCAGCCAGCGCGAAGGCGGCGACACTAGGTGCACCCGCATATTGACTGCACGCAGCAAGGGGAATAGCTTCTGCGTTAACGGGGTCGGTTGCCCCGTTTCTACGCGACTAGGGGCCGGATCTGGGCCGCTCCTGCATGGCAACGGAGCCACGTGAGGAGGATTCTGCGCGGACGCCATCCTGCTTCAAACGTACCCGGGCTCCGCGGGTACCTCCCGGATGGCCACAGAAACCGGGTTAGGGATCCAGGAAAGGAAAGAACAATGCCAAAGTATCTGTTTGAGGCGACGTACGTGGGCCAGGGCATCAAGGGGCTCATGCAGGAGGGCGGTACCGCACGGCGTGACGCCCTCACGGAGGCCTTGGCCTCGGTGGGAGGAACGCTGGAGTGCTTCTACTACGCCTTTGGTTATTACGACGTCCTTGGCGTTTTCGAGGCGCCGGATGATGCAAGTGCCGCAGCATTGTCGCTGCTGATCAATTCGACGGGGAACGTCAACGTCCGCCTGAAGCCGCTTTTGTCCGTGGAGGACATTGACGAAGCCGCCAAGAAGACGCCGTCCTACCGCGCGCCGGGACAGTAGTAGGGCGCCTGGCACCGTGGCCAGCGGTCCGCCGTCGTAACCTACGACGGCGGCCCGCTCGCTGCCCGGTTTTATGTGCGGCCAGGGACCAGGTCGCTGGAGCGTGGCACGGCAGTACTGCTACGGACGATGAAGTCGGTACTGATGAGTTCGTGAAGGTTATCCGGGGGCGGGGACTCTTGAACGCCGGGCATGGCGGCAGGGCCACTTTCAGCCGCACCGTTAGAAGGCACCGCCGTCTCCGACAACTTCTGCAGGAGCCGCCGTGCCGCCAGCTGTCCTTGCTTGCGGGGAAATTGCTGGATGGTGGTCAGCCCGAAAGTCTCGCCGAGTTCATGCCCGTCGATGCCCACCACGGACAGGTCCTGCGGCACCTGGAGGCCAAGGTCCCGTGCAGCAAGCATCACGCCGATGGCCATCTCGTCGGAAGCGGCAAAGACAGCGGTGGGGCGTTCAGGCATGGCGAGGAGCGTCCGGGCTTTTTGGTAGGCATCCTGCAGGGTGAAGTCCGACGCGATGATCCACTCTGGCCGGATGGGTGTCTTGGCTTTTTGCATCTCGTGTTCGAAGCCGGCCTGGCGCTGGTCCGTCAGTTTGAAGTCGCGGTAGGGGTCGGTTCCTCCGCTCACATGGGCGATTTTCTGATGGCCAAGGCCCAGAAGATGCCCGGTGGCCAGGGAAGCTGCGGCGAAATGGTCGATCCCGATGGTTGGGACCCCCGGCATGGGTCCGCCGATGCCCACTACCGGGCGGCGGATTGACAGCATGCGCGTCAGTTCCTCTGTTGTCAGCTCGAGTGAGACCGGCAGCACCGCGTCCAGGCGCTGCCTCATGAGGAAATCCCCGAGCACCGCGTCCTGATGATCGCGGTCGCCAAAAATGTTGTACAGCGCCAGATCGTAGCCCACCGTAATGAGTTCCTCGCCAATTCCTGCCACCACTTTGGCGAAGTACCAGCGGTCAACCGACGGCACGATGACGCCGATGATGCGGCTGCGGCCTGTAACCAGGCTCGAGGCGTTATAGGAACGAACAAAGTTGAGCTCCTTGGCCGCGGCCAGCACCCGGGCCCGGGTTGCGGCTGCCACCGAGCCGTTGCCACTGAGCGCGCGGGAAGCGGTGCCCACGGAGACGCCGGCGCGGGCAGCAACTTCCTTTATGCCTGTCACGGTCAACTTTCCTCACCTTGGAGCCGCGCCTGTACGGCGCAGGGAGCAGCCGCTATGACTCCTCGTCTTTTCACGGTAGTGGAAAGACTGCCCTTCTGCAGAAGGCGGCACAGCGGCCAACGGCTCCAATTGCGGCTGTCCAGCAGCGAGCTAAGCCTCCTTCCCCACGAATAATGTAAACGTTTCTATGTCTGAAGTTTCCCGGTTTTCCGGGGATCTTTTCCGGTCGATGCCTCATCTATACGCTATTTGAGCTGCTGCTAGACGTCGTGGTTGGAAACGCTTACACTAGTTCGTGACACAGGTCACGCTCGCCGCCTTGCTGAGGCAGGTGACGCGCATTCCTCTTTCAAAGGAGAAACAGATGAGTAGGATTCAGGGCGCCCTCGCGGTTACCGCCACCGCGATGCTGCTGCTTACCGGGTGTGGAAACGCTACCCAGGCAAACCAGCCGGCCACATCATCACCGGCTGCGGCGGGGTCCACCGCAGCCCCGGAACGGGCGGACGCCGATCTGGTGATTTGGACCGACAACTTGAAAGCCGATTCGGTGCGCGCCTTCGCGGACGATTTTGCGGCCGACAACGGCATCAGCGTGGCCGTCCAGGTGGTGTCAGGTGAGTTCCAGACTGCCCTTGTGACAGCAAACGCTGCGGGCAACGGGCCCGATGTGTTCACCGGCGCACATGACATGATCGGCAATCTCGTGCAGAACGGCTCCATCGATCCACTGCAGATAGCACCGGATCAACTCAAGGGCTACACCGAAACAGCGGTCAAGGCCGTGACCTACAACGAGTCCGTGTACGCGCTGCCGTACGGGATCGAAACGCTTGGTCTCTTCCGCAATACAAGCATCGTCCCGGAGGCCCCGGCGACTTTGGAGGATGCCTTCGCCACAGGCGCGGAGGCTGTGGCTGCCAAGAAGGCAGAAGTTCCATTCAGCCTGCCGCAAGGGAACAGCGGTGACGCCTACCATATGCAGCCGTTGTACACCTCGATGGGTGGCTATCTCTTCGGTGCAACAGCCCAGGGCGACCCGAATCCCTCCGACCTGGGCGTCGGAGGTGAAGGTTCCGTGGCCGCCGCCCGGAAGATCCATGAACTCGGGGAGGCGGGAAGCGGCGTCCTGAAACGCTCTATCAGCGTGGACAA
Source organism: Arthrobacter sp. K410C (assembly GCF_059090105.1). Taxonomy (NCBI): domain Bacteria; kingdom Bacillati; phylum Actinomycetota; class Actinomycetes; order Micrococcales; family Micrococcaceae; genus Arthrobacter; species Arthrobacter sp. K410C. The sequence goes on along the minus strand of NZ_JBNHFJ010000007.1, from coordinate 156,525 downwards.
TTCGATCTCTTTGTTCGCTGACGGCAAGGCCCCCTACCTGGTGGCGGGCCCTTGGGCCCTGAACCAGGTGGAGAAGGCGGGAATCCCCTTCGAAGTAACACCCATCCCCGGCTTCGAGGGACAGGCTGCTGCCCGGCCCTTCGCCGGCGTCCAGGGCTTCTATGTGGCATCGAACGGAAAGAACGAAGCCTTCGCCCATGAGTTCGTGGAGAACGCGATGAACACCGAAGAGGGCATGACGCGGATGTTCGAAGGAGCGAAGCTGCCGCCCACCATGACGTCCGTTCGGGAGAAAGTCGCGGGCCAGAATCCTGCCATTGAGACGTTTGCCTCCGCAGCGGAATCCGCCCAGCCTATGCCGGCGATTCCGGAAATGGCTGCCGTTTTCGCACCCCTTGGCCAGGCCTTCGCGGCGATCGTTGGCGGCGCTGAGCCGGAAAGCACCATGCGCGCGGCCGGGGAAACCATCGCTGCTGCAATCGGCAAGTAGGAAACGGACCCGGGGGCCGATGCACATGTCTTCGGCCCCCAGGGCCATGCTGCCCGGATTGGAATCCAGGAGAACCCCATGATCGAAACACTTAAACGCCTGCAGCGCCCCTCGTCGCCTGCATCAGAGCAGTCCGGCACAGGCCGTGAACGTACCACCACACCTGTGGCCCTCTTCGCCAAAATCCTTGCACTGGGCACTGTTGTTGGCTCAGCGGCTGCCCTCACCCCTGCCCTCATCGCTACAGGGCGGTGGGGATTCCTCGCAGCAATCTGGGTCGTCGCCGGGGTTCTGCTGCTGACCTACATCACCGGTCGTGGGGTGCCGGCCAAGTATCTGGTGCCCGGAACACTCCTTCTGGTGGTCTTCCTGGTGTATCCCATCGTGATGACGTTCCAGATGTCGACGACGAACTTCGGCGATGGAACACGGACGTCAAAAGAAGAAACTATCTCCCAAATTATCGGCGCCTCGGTGGTCCAGAGCCCTGACTCCCCGCGCTACAACCTCTCGATAGCCACTGAAGGGAACCCCACCACGGGGCCGTTCGCTTTTCTCCTCGTTGAGCCCAAAAGCGGAGATGTGTTCCTCGGTACTCCTGATGACGGGCTTCAGGAGCTTGACCCGGCAGACGTTACCGTTGCCGGCGGGTTCGTCACCGAGGCGGACGGTTACGAGCTCCTGACGCCGCAGCAGGTCAACAGCGCGAGCGAAGAGCTAAAGGAATTTGCGGTACCCACCGATCGCGGTGCCATTCGGCAGTTGGGCATCCGCCAGGCGTTCGAGGGCGCTTCGCCGCTCAAGTACGACGAGGCGCGCGACGTCATCGCCAACACGGCCACCGGTGTGGATTACACCCCGGTCCAGCAAGGCGACAGGGAGTACTTCGTTGACGCGGAGGGTAAGCGGTTGTCCGACCAGTCCTGGCTGGCCAACGTGGGCTTTTCGAACTATCTGCGCGTCTTTTCGGACACCAGGATCAGCGGTGATTTCCTGCAGATCTTCGCCTGGACGTTCATCTTCGCAACAGTGTCCGTAGCAGGAACGTTCCTGCTTGGGCTGGGGCTGGCTACCGCACTTAACGATCCGCGGATCAAAGGACAACGCTTCTACCGGGCCATCCTCATCCTGCCCTACGCGATCCCGGGATTCATCGCCCTGCTGGTCTGGTCCAGCTTCTGGAACAAGGACTTCGGCCTGATCAACAGCGCCTTGGGACTGGACCTGAACTGGCTCGGTGAACCCTTCCTGGCGAAGGCGGCCATCCTGCTGACGAATTTCTGGATGGGGTTCCCTTACATGTTCCTGGTTTGCACCGGGGCCCTCCAGGCCATCCCGGCCGACCTCAAGGAAGCATCACGGATCGACGGCGCCAGCGGTTTCCTGGGCTTTCGAAAGATCACGTTCCCGTTGCTCCTGGTGACTGTTGCCCCGCTGCTGGTATCCACATTCGCCTTCAATTTCAACAACTTCAACGCCATCTATCTGCTGACAGAGGGCGGACCGTTCGATCCCGCGAACCCGACGGCGGGAGCAACTGACATCCTGATCAGCTACACCTACCGCCTGGCCTTCGGCGGGCAGGGCGCACAGCTCGGTTTTGCCGCGGCCGTGTCCGTGCTGCTGTTCGTTGTCACCGGCATCATCGCCGCCATTCAGTTCCGTTTCACGCGCACCCTGGAAGAGGTGAACTGATGTCGTCTTCCCAGACACGTCTTGCTGAAGTACCGGTCCAGGAGCCGCACCGTACCCCCGAATCCCGGCGCAGGCAACACCGCAGCCGATGGTTTGCCGAAGTGGGGTGGCGCCACCTCGTGGCAATTGCTGCGGTGTTCATAGCCCTGTTCCCCGTGTTGTTCATTGTCTCGGCGGCGCTGAACCCGCTGGGCACCGTGGCCTCCACCAGCCTGATTCCCCGTGAAGTGAGCCTGGTGCATTTCCAGGCCCTCTTCACGGACCCCAACCGGCCCTATCTGCGGTGGTTCGCCAACACGCTGATCATCAGTACGGTGGTCACGCTGGGGCAGATCCTGTGCAGCGCCCTGGCCGCCTACGCCTTCTCCCGGTTCCGCTTCAGCGGCCGGCGGATCGGCTTGCTCAGCCTGCTCCTCATCCAAATGTTCCCCCAGTTCCTCGCTGTAGTGGCGTTGTACCTGATGTTCACTGCCATCGGGGAGGTCATTCCCCAGCTCGGCCTGAACACCCTCCTGGGTTACGGACTCCTGCTCATGGGCGGGGCGCTCTCGCAGGTGTGGCTGATCAAGGGATTCTTTGATTCGGTGCCGAAGGAACTGGACGAGGCGGCCACCATGGACGGGGCGGGCCACGCCACGGTGTTCTTCCGGGTCATCTTTCCGCTGATAACGCCGATCCTTGCAGTCACCGGCCTGTTGTCCTTCATCGGTGTGCTGGGCGAATTCGTCCTGGCATCAATCTTCCTCACCGATAACGACGTCAAAACCCTGGCCGTCGGCCTCTACGCCACCATCGACGCCGACCGGTCGGGCAACCTGGGCGTCTTCGCCGCGGGGGCCCTCCTGACCAGTTTGCCCGTGGTGCTGCTGTTCCAGTTCCTGCAGAAGTTCATTACCGGGGGACTCACCGCCGGGGCGGTCAAGGGATGAGCACAACACAGCTCTGGGACCAGCCGCACCATGACGGCTCGGCGATGTACGTTTCCAATCCCAACCCTGAACTGGGGGAGACGGTCACGGTTTTCCTTCGGGTTCCCCGCGCCAGCGGTGTAACGAAGGCCCTGCTCCGCATGTGTATCGACGGCGAACAGGCCCTCCTGGCGGCGGGCATTGACCGGGAAAACAGCCATGAATTCTGGCTGCGTGCTGATTTCCCCATGGAGAACCCGGTTGTGAACTACCGGTGGCTGCTCGACGGCCCGCCCAGCGGTTACCAATGGTTGAACGGGACCGGCCTGCACACCGGTGACGTCACGGACGCCAGCGATTTCCGTATCACCGCGTACGCCCCGCCGCCGGCCTGGGCGAACAGTGCAGTTCTGTACCAGATTTTTCCGGACAGATTCGCAAAGTCCGTCGACCGGCCGGCGCCCGACTGGGCCATCCCCGAGGACTGGGGAAACAAGGTCATCGGACGGGGACCCGAGACCCCTTACCAGTACTTCGGCGGAGACCTCGACGGGATCACCGCCCGCCTCGGGCACATTGCGTCCCTGGGGGTGGACACCGTCTACCTGACGCCGATCTTCCCTGCACGGTCAAACCACCGGTATGACGCGTCCAGTTTCGACCAAGTGGATCCGCTGCTTGGCGGCGACCAGGCGCTGCAGCGACTGTCCGGTGCTTTGCATGCCCGGGGCATGCGCCTGCTGGGCGACCTGACCACGAACCATTGCGGGGATGCCCACGAGTGGTTCAAGACCGCGGTTGCGGATCCGGACAGCGTCGAAGCAGGATTCTTCCTCTTCACCAACCACCCTGACGAGTACGTGTGCTGGTTCGGGCACAAGTCCCTTCCCAAGTTCAACCACGCCAACCCGGAACTGCGCCGGCGCCTCTACGAGGGCAAGGAATCCGTGGTGGCCCGCTGGCTGGGGCCGGGCGGGTTTGACGGGTGGCGCATCGACGTCGCCAACATGACCGGACGGCACGGGACCACCGACCTGAACCACATGGTGTCCACCACTCTCCGCCGCACCATGGCCGAAACCGAACCGGACGCGCTGTTGCTGGCTGAACACAGCCACGATGCATCGCAGGACCTGCAGGTGGATGGCTGGCACGGCGTGATGAACTATGCCGGTTTCACCCGCCCGGTATGGCAATGGCTGAAGCCGGCAGCCCCCGTTCCGTTCGAGGAGGGGCCGTTTGTTGCCATTCCGCGGCTCTCGGGGACGGACATTGTGGGCTCCATGCGTGCCTTCGCGGCGGCCGCTCCCTGGCGGGCCACTGCGCACGCCCTGAACCTGGTGGGTTCCCATGACACCTTCCGGATCAGCACCTTGCTCGGTGACGCGGGCCTCGTCACGGTGGCCTTTGGCCTGCTGGCCACCATGCCCGGCATCCCGATGTTGTGGGCGGGAGATGAGATCGGGCAGGAGGGCGATAACGGTGAAGACGGCAGGCGCCCGTTCCCCTGGGACAACCTTGGCGAGTGGGACCATGACCGGCTCGTCGCCACCCGTGCCCTTTTCCAGGCGCGGAAGCAGTCCGAAGCCCTCCGGCAAGGCGGACTGCGGTGGCTCACCATCGGCGAGGACGCCTTCACGTTCCTGCGTGAATCGCCCCATGAAACGGTCCTGGTCCATGCAGCCCGGGCGGACCACGCCGCCATCAAAATGCCGGCCCGCGTTGTCGGCCCCCACCTTCGCGGGCTGGCAGGAACCCCGGACCTCCACGGGGACACCGGGGGAATGATTACCCTGCCCAGCCACGGGCCCGGCCTTGCCATCTGGCGCTGTGACGCGCCAGCCACAGGATTCGAAAGGAACCATCAATGACTGTCTCATCCCACTCGCGGCAGAAGACCCGCCAACTTTCCCCGGCCCCCGACTGGTGGCGCCAGGCGTCCGTTTACCAGATCTACCCGCGCAGCTTCCATGACAGCAACGGGGACGGACTGGGCGACCTGCCCGGTATCACGGCCAAGGTGCCCTACCTGAGGAAGCTGGGCATCGACGCCGTATGGCTGAGCCCCTTCTATCCCTCCGCGCTCGCGGACGGAGGTTACGACGTCGACGATTACCGCAACGTGGACCCCCGGCTGGGCACCCTGGCCGACTTCGACGAGATGACCGCGGCGCTGCACGAAGCAGGCATCAGACTGATTGTCGACATCGTTCCCAACCATTCATCCGACCGCCACGAATGGTTCCGCGAGGCGCTGGCTTCCCCCGCCGGTTCTCCGGCCCGGGACCGCTACATCTTCCGCGACGGGCTGGGACCCGGCGGGAACGAGCCGCCGTCGGACTGGCAGTCGATCTTCGGCGGTTCCGCATGGGAACGAATCACGGAACCGGACGGTACGCCCGGGCAGTGGTACCTCCACCTGTTCGCCAAGGAGCAGCCCGACTTCAACTGGGACAACCAGGAGGTCCGGGAAGACTTCCTCACCACCCTCCGGTTCTGGGCCGACCGCGGTGTTGACGGGTTCCGCGTGGACGTGGCGCATGGCCTGACCAAGCACCTTCCCGAGACCCTGCCCGCTGAGATCGAGATGCCGGGCATGGCCTCCGAGCACGGGCAGCACCTGTTCTGGGACCGTGACGAGGTCCATGACATCTATGCCCAGTGGCGGCTCGTGTTCAACGAATACGATCCGCCGCGGATGGCCGTAGCCGAGGCATGGGTCCACCCGTCCCGGCGGGCCCGCTACGCCAGCCCGGAAGGCTTGGGGCAGGCCTTCAACTTCGATCTGCTGACGGCGGACTTCGACGCGGCGGAGTTCCGCTCATCCATCACCAGGAACCTCGCCGAAGCTGACGCCACAGGCGCCTCTTCCACCTGGGTGTTCTCCAACCATGACGTGGTCCGCCACCCCACCCGCTACGGGCTCACCGCGGTGCCGGTGCCGGCGGCGGCCGCGGAGACGGAGACTGGCACGCCGATGGCTGGCGGAGCACACGATGGCAAAGCGTGGCTGCTGGCCGGCGCGCCGGAGCACGAACTCAACCGGGACCTTGGATTGGCCCGCGCAAAGGCCGCCACGCTGCTGATGCTGGCCCTTCCCGGATCCGCCTACCTGTACCAGGGGGAGGAACTGGGGCTGCATGAGGTGACGGACATCCCGGATGAGCACCGCCAGGACCCCGCATTTTTCCGCAACCCCGGCGTGGACATCGGACGGGACGGCTGCCGTGTGCCGCTTCCCTGGGACGCCGGTTACACCGCATTCGGGTTCAGCGGCACTGGGGCGCACCTGCCCCAGCCGCAGTGGTTCAGCAGGGTGGCAGCAGAACTGCAGGAAAGGAATCCCCGATCCACCTTGAATCTGTACCGGAAAGCCCTCTGGCTCCGCGGGATTCTGCAGGGACCGGAGGAACTGCAGTGGATTGAGGAAGCTGATCCGCAGGTCCTTCACTTCGCCCGTCCGCAGGGCTGGCACAGCGTCACCAACTTCGGCGACAAGCCGGTGCCGCTGCCCGCTGGCCTGGTGCTCTTGTCCAGTGGCGTCCTTCCCCAGGACGGAACACTGCCGCCTGCCACTACCGTGTGGCTGACCCGCTAGTCATAGCAGGACGGGCCTCCACCTCCGCACGGGCCACCCTCTCTCACCTCCTGCAGTAAATTGGGCAACCCTCTCTCACCTCCTGGATCTGCTTAAGCTACCGGATGCACGCTGCCGCGGCAGCACAGCCGCCGGACTTCAAAGGGAAGTGATAGAGGGATGCGTAAAAGCTGCACGAGCTGATAGAGCGTTGCAGGAAAAGCTGCAGGAGCTGATGGAGCGTTGAAGGAAAAGCTGCAGGAGCTGATGGAGCGTTGAAGGAAAAGCTGCAGGAGCTGATAGAGCGTTGGAATGCCGGGTTGGACAGCGGCGTATCCGCAAGCGCCCCAGCCACCTACGCTTGCAGCGCCTGGTTACCCTGCCACCGCCGCCTTCGCCGCCCGGGTGGCGTCCATCCATTCGCTCAGCCAGGGCGCCCGGACGGCGGAGGTGATCCGGCAGTCGGCCACGAAGGTCCCCTTGGCGCCGGCGTCGATCCAGTCCTGAAGCGCGGAAAGGTCGGCGAGCGAGCGGATGACCGCGGACTCGGCACCCAACGCCCGGGCAACCCCGCTGAAGTCCACCTCGGGGATCAGCATCGGCTTCTCCGTCAGGCCCTGCGAGCCGTACTGGTGGATCTCGGCCCCGTAGGCGGCGTCGTTGTAGATCACCACAATCGCGCTGCTCGCCGCACCAATCAGCGATTCCAGGTCGGCCAGGCCCATCAGGAACCCGCCGTCGCCCGACGCCAGCACCAGGGTGCGGCCGTCCTCAAGCGCACGTGCCGCCCCGACGGCGCTGGCGAGCCCCAGCCCGATGGACTGGAAGGCGGTCCCCACCATCACCAGGTCCTGCGGCCGCGGGATGTTCCAGTACATGGGCGCCCAGCCGATGAAGTGCCCGCCGTCCTGGACCACCGTCCGGCGCTCCGGCAGCACGGCATCGAGCGCCGTGGCAAGAGCGCGCGGGTCCAGCCGGCCGTCCTCGGTCACCTCGGAGCCGGGGTGGTGGGCCTGTCCATCGGACAAACGACGGCGGGCTTCCGCGCGCCAGCCAGCACCCGAGGAGCCGCCGTCCAGCAGCTGGAGCAGCCCTCCCGCGGCGGTCCTCACGTCCGCGCTGACGAACAGGTCAACCCGCGGGTTGGTCGGCTGCAGGGCGGTGTCGATCTGGATTACGGTGGCATCCGGGCCGAGCAGGTGTCCGAACCGCAGGGTGAAGGGGCTCAGGCTCGCCCCGGCCACCAGGACCACGTCGGCATCGCCCATGAGGCCGGCCGCGGTGTCAGTGCCGAAACCGCCCGCGACGCCCAGGTACCCCTCGCCATTGAGGAGGTTGAGCGACAGGGCGGTTCCGGCGGTCAGTGCGCCGGTCCGGTCGGCGAGTTCGCGGAGTTCCGGGCCGGCGCCGGCGAGGTGTGCGCCGCGGCCGGCGAGGATCAGCGGCCGCCTGGCGCCGGCGAGCAGGCGGGCCACCTGCCCAAGGTCGGTGCCGCCGTCGTGCGTCACCTGCGGCGCGGTCGGCGCGGGAAGGTCCTCGTCTGCAGCTTCGAGTGCCGCGAGGTCGTAGGGGATGGCAAGTACGACGGCGGTGCGCCGGGTGAGCGCGTACTCCACCGCCTGCCGGGTGACGGCGCCGGCGGCGTCGCGGGTGACGGTGAAGGTGGCCGCGCCAAGGCCCGCGGCGATGGCCGCCTGGTCCACGTCCCAGGGCCGGGCGCCGCTGGTGGGGGCGTCCCCGGTGACCAGCACCACCGGGATCTGCGCCTGGACGGCTTCGGCCAGGGCGGTGAGCGCGTTGGTGTAGCCGGGGCCGTAGGTGGTGGTGCCCGCGGCCAGCCGTCCCGACGACCGGTAGTAGGCGTCGGCCGCGGCGATGGCGGCGCCCTCGTGCCGGACGGGGGAGAAACGCAGGCCCAGCTGCTCCGCGGCGTCCAGGAAGTAGGCGTTGCCGTTGCCCATGACGCCGAAGACGTCGCTGACATAGCTGCTGAGAACCTGCGCCACGCGGCCTGAGACGGTGAGAGTAGTCATGCAGGAATCGTGTGGGACGGCCTCCGGATAAGCAACAGCCTCAGATCTGGCTGGGACTTTTGGCAGCAGAAGCAGCACAAGCTGACAATTTGCCCACTTGTGGCCTACGTCACCGGTATCTAATCCGAAGCGCGGGATTCCTGCTCGGACAGGCGGCTGATGAGGCCGTCGTACCGGGGCGGCATGAGTTCCATCACGGAGATGGCGGTGCTGGTCCGCTGGATCCCGTCGATCTCCAGGATCTGGTTGGTGATGCGGTAGAGGTCGGCGGTGCCGCGGGCCACCACCTTGGCCATGAGGTCCGCGTCGCCGGTGGTGGCGTGCACCTCGATGACTTCCGGGATCGCCGCGAGGCCGCTTTCCACCGAGCCGAACCGCGTCTGGCTGATTTCCAGGGAGAGGAAGGCCATGAGCTCGTAGCCGAGCGCGGCCGGGTCCAGGCGTCGGCTGAAGGAGCGGAGCGCGCCACTTCGCTCCAGCCGCGCCAGCCGGGCGTGGACGGTGTTGCGTGCGACACCGAGTGTCCGGGAAAGTGCCAGGGCGCTGGCTTCGGGGTCCTTGTCGAGGGCCAGGATGATCCGGCCGTCGAGTGAATCGAGGGTGCGCGGGTTCGTGATGGTCATATTTTCACCAGAGCTACTAGAAGTTGAGCAGAAGTCCCAAGCACAAAAGCGTATCTTGCAATGTGGTTCGGGTCACAACCGTGATCAGTCCTCACGACCAGTGGTGCACTCATCCGGGTTTCCCCATAGTCTGGCCGGGTGGATACAGGCACCGTGAAGTCCGGGGGACAGGTTGACAGGCAGTCACGGATTCTCGAGGCGGCGCTGGATCTGCTGTCGCGCCACGGAATCTCTGGTATCAATATGCGCGCCGTGGCGCGCGAAGCCGGCGTGGCACTGGGGCTCGTGAACTACTACTACGAAGACAAGTCGAGCTTGGTCCGCGCGGCCTTGCAGCGAATCGACGAGCATGACCTGAGGCTGGTGGAGCCGGACCCGGCGTCACCCCCGGACGAACAGCTCCGCAAGGCCCTCCAGCGCGTCGCGGGCCCGGAACTCCTGACCACACGCTATCTGTCGCTGCGTCTCCACCTGTGGGCTCTGGCGCAAGCCCATGAAGACTTTGCACAGATCAACGCGGCGGCGTTCGAGCGGTATCTCGATGGGCTCGCCGCGCTGATAGGGAACGCCAAACCCGAGCTTTCCCGCGATGACTGCAGGGAGCGGGCAGCCGACATTGTCGTCGTACAGAACGGCATGTGGCTAACAGCGCTCCTTGGCATAGACAAGGCATCCATCCAGCGAAGCATCGCCCGCACGGAGCACATTGCGTTCGCTCCTTCGCGAAAAAACGAGCGCGCACTGGGCGAAGCCCAGGAGTCCTAGAAACTACCTCATCCAGCGGAAGCGGCTTTGCGACCGTTGTTGAACATTTGTTCAGATTGACCCTTGAACGTTTGTTCAATATGGACTAATCTGCATTGTATGACCTACGCCACACAGTTCACTTCGAGGACGTCGACGTGGGCTCCTGCGGGCGGCGCGAAGTCCTAGGGACCGAAGAGTTCTCCGCCAGGACAGCCACGATCCAACCGCCTGGCCCCTGCGCGCATGTGCCTCAAGCACCAGCACCGGGGCGCCCCCTGACAGCAGGTCGGCAAATCGTCCCGCCGCGGCGGATCGGGAGCCACCACCAAGACCGTCGCCGTACTACTAATCCCGCACCACCCCAAGGAGAACCATGACGGATACCGCATCCACCCTGTTCATCAACGGCTCTTGGGAGCCGGCCGCGTCCAGCGCGGTGCGTGAAATTCGCAACCCGGCCGACGGCGAACTGGTCGCCACGGTGTCCGAGGCCGGCCGGGAAGACGCCGAGCGCGCCATCGCTGCGGCCCGTGCAGTCTTCGACTCCGGCGTCTGGTCCTCGGTCCCGGCCCCTGAGCGCGGCGCCTTCCTACTCAAGGTCGCCGCGGAACTGCGTGGCCGCCGCGAGAAATTCGCCCGCGCCGAATCGCTGGACACCGGAAAAAGGATCATCGAAAGCCGGATCGACATAGACGACATCGCCGCCTGTTTTGAATATTTCGGAAGGCTGGCAGGTCAACAGTCAGGCCGAGTGGTAGATCCCGGGGACCCCGCGGTCGTTAGCAGGATTGTCTACGAGCCCGTGGGTGTCTGCGGCTTGATCACCCCTTGGAACTACCCCCTGCTCCAGGCTGCGTGGAAGATCGCGCCCGCGCTGGCCGCCGGCTGCACCTTCGTCCTCAAGCCCTCCGAGCTGACCCCGTCCACCGCGATCCTGGCCATGCAGCTGCTGCAGGACCTCGGCCTTCCGGACGGCGTCGCGAACCTCGTGACCGGAGCCGGCGCGGAGGCGGGGGCACCGCTCTCTGAACACCCCGACGTCGACCTGGTCTCTTTCACGGGCGGATTGGAGACCGGTAAGCGAATAGCCGCGGCTGCTGCCGGCACCGTGAAGAAGGTGGCGCTGGAGCTCGGCGGCAAGAACCCCAACGTGGTATTCGCCGACGCGGACTTCGACGCCGCCGTCGACAATGCGCTGAACGGGGCGTTTGTGCACTCCGGGCAGGTCTGCTCCGCCGGGGCGCGGCTGGTGGTCGAGGAATCGATCGCCGAGCGCTTCGTCGATGAGCTGGTCCGCCGCGCCCAGGGCATCCGCATCGGCGGCCCGTTCGATGAAGCTGCCGAAACCGGACCGCTGATTTCCGCGGCCCACCGGGAAAAGGTTCACACCTACGTCCAGCGCGGAGTGGAGGAGGGTGCACGGCTGCGGTGCGGTGGCGCGGCACCTGTTGGAGAGCGGTACGACGCCGGTTTCTACTACCAGCCAACCGTCCTGGACCGCGTGCAGAAGGGGATGTCCGTCGTCGTTGGATGAAGCCTTCGGCCCGGTAGTGACCGTTGAGACCTTCCGCACTGAGGATGAAGCGGTCGCGACCGCCAACGACACCATCTACGGGCTGGCCGGGGCGGTCTGGACCCAGGACGCCGGCAAGGCGCAGCGTGTGGCGGGCCGGCTGCGGCACGGCACCGTCTGGATCAACGACTACCACCCCTACCTCCCGCAGGCCGAGTGGGGCGGCTTCGGCCAGTCCGGCGTCGGACGCGAGCTCGGGCCGACCGGCCTGGCTGAATACCAGGAGTCCAAGCACATCTACCAGAACACCAGCCCTCAGGTGACGGGCTGGTTCGCTGACCACGGCAAGGAGAACTAGATGCACATCGACAACGTCGAGAACCTCAACGACCGAGGGTTCGACTACATCGTCATCGGCGGCGGATCGGCCGGAGCCGCAGTCGCCGCCCGGCTGAGTGAGGACCCGGCCGTGTCCGTGGCGCTGGTGGAGGCCGGCCCGGATGACCGCGGGGTGCCCGAAGTGCTGCAGCTTGACCGCTGGATGGAGCTGCTCGAATCCGGCTACGACTGGGACTACCCGGTCGAACCGCAGGAGAACGGCAACTCCTTCATGCGTCACTCCCGTGCCAAGGTCATGGGTGGTTGCTCCAGCCACAACTCCTGCATCGCCTTCTGGGCGCCGCGCGAAGACCTGGACGAGTGGGAGTCCAAGTACGGCGCCACCGGCTGGAACGCGGAGGCGGCCTGGCCGCTGTACCAGCGGCTGGAGACCAACGAGGACGCCGGCCCGGACGCGCCGCACCACGGCGACTCAGGCCCCGTGCACCTGATGAACGTGCCCCCGGCGGACCCCGCCGGCGTCGTGCTCCTGGATGCCTGCGAACAGGCCGGAATTCCCCGGGCGAAATTCAACGCCGGCACCACGGTGATCAACGGCGCGAACTTTTTCCAGATCAACCGCCGCGCGGACGGCACCCGGTCCTCCAGCTCGGTCTCCTACATCCACCCGATCATCGAGCGCGAGAACTTCACTCTGCTGACCGGGCTGCGCGCCCGCCAACTGGTGTTCGACGCGGACAAGCGCTGCACCGGCGTCGACGTGGTGGACTCGGCGTTCGGCCGGACCCACCGGCTCAACGCGCGCTGCGAGGTGGTCCTGTCCACCGGGGCCATCGATTCGCCCAAGCTGCTCATGCTCTCCGGCATCGGCCCCGCCGCGCACCTCGCCGGGCACGGCATCGAGGTCCTGGTGGACTCTCCCGGCGTCGGCGAACACCTGCAGGACCACCCGGAAGGCGTCGTGCAGTTCGAGGCCAGGCAGCCGATGGTGCAGACTTCCACGCAGTGGTGGGAGATTGGCATCTTCACGCCCACCGAGGAAGGCCTGGACCGCCCCGACCTGATGATGCACTACGGCTCCGTCCCGTTCGATATGAACACCTTGCGGTACGGCTACCCGACCACGGAGAACGGCTTCAGCCTCACCCCGAACGTCACGCACGCCCGCTCTCGTGGCACCGTCCGGCTGCGCAGCCGGGACTTCCGCGACAAGCCGATGGTGGATCCGCGGTACTTCACTGATCCGGAGGGCCACGACATGCGCGTCATGGTCGCCGGCATCCGCAAGGCCCGCGAAATCGCCGCCCAGCCTGCCATGGCCGAATGGACGGGCCGGGAGCTCTCGCCCGGCATTGAAGCGCAGACCGACGAGGAACTGCAGGACTACATCCGCAAGACCCACAACACCGTCTACCACCCCGTCGGGACCGTCCGGATGGGCCCGGTCGACGACGAGATGTCACCGCTCGATCCCGAGCTTCGGGTCAAGGGCGTCACCGGCCTGCGCGTCGCCGATGCCTCCGTCATGCCTGAGCACGTTACGGTCAACCCCAACATCACCGTCATGATGATCGGTGAACGCTGTGCGGACCTCATCCGCGCCAGTCGAACAGGCGAAACTACGACGGCGGAGGCGGAGCTCAGCGCGGCCCTCGCCTGACGGGCAGCCCGCCTGCCGCTCGCCTGACCGGATCTGCCCGCGGCGGGATCCGGCGCTGGTTGGCGGACCCGGTGGAGGGGTCATCGTGTTCCCTCCACCGGGTCTTTCCGTATCAGCTCGGGCCTCCCGCGCGAAGGGGATTATTCCTGAACATTCATTTTTTAAAAGTCTTGAACACATGTTCAATGTGAACTAATCTCCTCATATGACCTGCGCCACACCCAACGGAGTCGGTTGGGCTCCTCACAGGGAACCGGCGCTGGCACAGCCAGACTAGGCAAAAAACTTGGGGGAAACGGCCGGGGCCCACAATCGCTGCCCTGCCGTTGATTTCGCCCGTGTCCAATGGCGGTCACGGGTAATCACCATCGTGTCTTTCTGACTTAGGAGTCCAGATATTGGAACGCAACAAGAGTATTGATTCATGCGGCACTTCCGCCCACACGAAACACCCCCAGGATCTGCCGTGCACAATGAGAGGGACGAGATGAGTCAGATAGCCGACGCTCCGCCCGTAACAGTTACTGGAGGCGGACACACGACCCCCGTGGCTCGAACCCGCGTCAATTGGAACGTCTTCATCGGATCGGCCACCGGGATCCTCGCGATCGCCCTCTGGGCCATCAGCGACGCCGCAGGCGCCGAGGCCCTGATCGGGTCCATGGTCACCTGGGTGTCCACCAACATGGGGTGGTACTACTTCCTGATCGTTACCGTCGTGGTGGTGTTCGTCCTGGTCCTCGCCCTGACCCGGGTGGGCAAGACAAAGCTCGGCCCGGACCATTCGAAGCCGCAGTTCAGCATGTTCACCTGGGCGTCGATGCTCTTCGCAGCGGGCATCGGCATCGACCTGATGTTCTTCTCGGTGTCCGAGCCCGTGACCCAGTACCTGGCTCCCCCGCAGGGTGATGGCAGCACTGTCGAGGCCGCACGGCACGCCATGGTCCTCACCCTGTTCCACTACGGGATCACGGGCTGGGCGCTGTACGCGCTCATGGGGCTGGCCCTGGGCTACTTCGCCTACCGGCATAATCTGCCCCTGAGTATCCGCAGCGCGCTGTATCCCATCTTCGGCAAGAAAATCAACGGTCCGCTCGGCGACGGCGTGGACATCGCAGCCCTCCTCGGGACCATCTTCGGCATCGCCACCTCCCTGGGCATCGGCGTCGTGCAGCTTAACTACGGGCTCAGCCTCATGTTCGGCTTGCCCGAGAACGTTGCCGTCCAGATCGGCCTGATCGTGGTGGCCGTTGTCATGGCCACCGCGTCCGTGCTCTCCGGCGTCGAGAAGGGAATCCGCCGGCTCGCCGAGCTGAACGTGATCCTCGCCCTCGTCCTGATGGTGTTCATCCTCCTGACCGGCAAGACCAGCTTCCTGCTGGACGGGATCATTCAGAACACCGGAGACGTGCTCAGCCGGTTCCCGGCCATGACGCTGGACACCTTCGCCTATGACCGGCCCGGTGACTGGATGCAGGGGTGGACACTCTTCTTCTGGGCATGGTGGATTGCCTGGGCGCCCTTCGTAGGACTCTTCCTCGCGCGCATCTCCCGCGGCCGCACCATCCGGCAGTTTGTGCTGGGCACGCTCATGGTCCCCTTCGCGTTCATCCTGGTGTTCATCTCGATCTTCGGCAACAGCGCCCTCGACATCGTGATGAACGGTAATGCTGCCTTCGGTGAGACGGCGATGGCCCAGCCGGAGCGGGCGTTCTACGGCCTGCTCGAGCAGTACCCTGCGGCGCCGCTGATCATCGGGGTCGCCACCTTCACAGGGCTGCTCTTCTACGTCACCTCCGCCGATTCAGGTGCCCTCGTTATGGCCAACTTCACCAGCCACCTGAAGGACGCCAACGCCGACGGACCCAAGTGGCTGCGCGTCTTCTGGGCCCTGGTGACCGGACTCCTGACGCTCGCCATGCTGACCGTCGGCGGTGTGACAACTCTGCAGAACGCGACGATCATCATGGGTCTGCCGCTCTCGATCCTGCTGCTGTTCATCATGCTGGGCCTCTACAAGGCCCTGCGCGTGGAGAACGCGCTGGCGGACAGCTACCGCGCGAGCCTGCCGGGAATCATCTCCGGCCACAGCGCGGACGGACCGCCGTCGCGTACCTGGCGGCAGCGCCTCAACCGCGCCATGACCTACCCGGGGCCGAAGCAGGCGAACCGCTTCGTGGACAGCGTGGCGCTACCCGCGTTGCAGGAGGTGCACGACGAGCTGAAGGCGCAGGACGCCAACGTGAGCCTGACGACGGGCATCATCGAGACCTGCGGCATCCGTCACGTCGACCTGCTGGTGAGGCTGTGTGATGAGCGCCCGTTCAAATACCAGATCTACCCGGTCCAGTACGACACCCCGTCCTACGCGCCTGGAAATGCCGGGCTCGAACCGAAGTACTACCGGATGGAGGTCTTCTCCCTCGAGGGGAGCCACAGCTACGACCTCGCCGGCTACAGCAAGGAACAGGTCATCACCGATGTCCTTGACCACTACGAAACCCACCTCGAATTCCTGCACCTGAACCGGGCGGTGCCCGGTACCACAGCCGTCACCGAGGACCAGGCGGCCAAGGACAACTGGGAATCCGACTTCGTGCACCAGGAGGAGACAAAGTGACATAACGTCTCCCCTGCGGGAGGCCAGCAGCTTGAGTTCTAGCGGTCGTTGCAACACCCAAGATTTTTGGGAGTTGCAACGACCGTGCCGCATTTAAGCGAGGCTTCGTCTCCGCCCCGGAAGTATGCGAGAGCGCCAGCGCGCTGGCTTCGGGGTCCTTGTCGAGGGCCAGGATGATCCGGCCGTCGAGCGAATCGAGGGTGCGCGGGTTCGTGATGGTCATATTTTCACCAGAGCTACTAGAAGTTGAGCAGAAGTCCCAAGCACAAAAGCGTATCTTGCTATGTGGGCCGGGTCACAACCATGATCGGTGCCCATGACCCCTGAACAACTCCTGACTCGGCCGGACACCGCGCTGCCCACCCTTCGCGGCGCCGTGGCCGGGCTTCCGTCCTACGTCCCGGGCCGCCGGGGTGCCGGCGCGGACATCGCGGCCCTGGCCAGCAACGAAAGCCATTACGAGCCGCTGCCCGCTGCCGCGGCTGCGGTGGCCGACGCGGCCGGCACCATGAACCGGTACCCGGACAGCGCCGCCGTCGAACTCCGCGAACGGCTCGCCCGGCACTTGGGCGTCACCGCGGGGGAGGTCGTGGTGGGGCCCGGCAGCGTGGGCGTCCTCCAGCAGATCATCATCGGACTGTGCGACGCCGGGGATGAAGTGGTCTTCGCGTGGCGCTCCTTCGAGGCGTACCCCATCCTGGTGGAGCTGGCCGGCGCCCGCCCGGTCCGCATCCCGCTGGACGACGCCGAGGGCCACGACCTCGACGCGATGGCCGCCGCCGTCACGGACCGCACCAAGGTGATCCTGCTCTGCACCCCTAACAACCCCACCGGGGTGCCGATCAGCCACGACCGCGTGGAGGCCTTCCTGCAGGCCGTGCCGTCCAGCGTCCTGGTGGTGATCGACGAGGCCTACGTGGAATACGCCGACGCCGGCAGCGGGCCCGATTCCCTGGCGCTCTACCGCCGGTACCCGAACGTCTGCATCCTGCGCACCTTCTCGAAGGCGTACGGACTCGCCGGCCTGCGCGTGGGATATGCAGTTGCGACGCCGGCCATCGCCGAGGGCCTGCGTCGCACCGCCCTTCCCTTCGCAGTGAGCGCGCTGGCCCAGAGGGCGGCCGTCGCGTCGCTGGACGCGGGGGAGGAGATGGAGGTGCGGGTCGCCGCCGTCCGTCAGGAGCGCGCCCGGATGGCAGCTGAGCTGGAAGCGCAGGGCTGGAGCCTGCAGCCGAGCCAGGGCAACTTCCTGTGGATCCGCGCCGATGAGGACCTCCGGGCACGGCTGGTGGAAGCTTTTGATTCCGCCGGCATCCTGGTCAGGGCGTACCAGGGCGACGGCGTGCGGATTACTGTTGCCGACCCCGCCTCCAACGACCGCGTGCTCCGGCTCCTCGCAGCCCACGCGGCCTGAAATACCTGCTCCAAAATCCCCAACCCCGTTCCACCTACACATAAGAGGAATCCCCATGGAACAACAGACGAAGACGTCTGACCGCGCCCTCGGCGCGGCCCTCAAACCCCGGCAGCTCACGATGATGGGCCTGGGCAGCGCGATCGGCGCGGGCCTGTTCATCGGCTCCGGCGCGGGCATCCAGGCCGCCGGCCCGGCGGTGCTGATCTCTTACCTCGTGGCCGGCACGCTCATCATCCTGGTGATGTGGGCGCTCGGCGAGATGGCGGCCGCCAACCCGGACAGCGGCGCCTTCTCCGTGTATACCGCCAAGGCCTACGGGCCGGTGGCGGGCGCCACGGTGGGCTGGCTGTGGTGGCTGCAGCTGGTGGTGGTGATTGCGGCCGAGGCGCTCGGTGCGGCAGGGCTGCTGGCCACCATCTTCCCGGCCTTGCCGGTGTGGCTGATGGCCTTCGTGTTCATCGTGGTGCTCACCGCCGTGAACCTGACCAGCGTGAAGAACTTCGGCGAGTTCGAGTTCTGGTTCGCCCTGCTCAAGGTGGCGGCCATTGTCGGGTTCCTCCTGGTGGGCGCCGCGTTGCTCTTCGGCTGGCTGCCGGGCGTGCAGTCGCCGGGCCTGGCCAACTTCGTGGGCGAGGGCTTCGCGCCCAGCGGGTTTGCCGGGATTGCGACGGCGCTGTTCGTGGTGGCGTTCGCGTTCGGCGGCACCGAGATCGTGTCCGTGGCGGCAGCCGAGACGGCTGAGCCGGCCCGCAGCGTAAAGAAGGCAGTCCGGACCGTGCTGTGGCGCATCCTGGTCTTCTACATTGGTGCCATCTTCGTCATCGCTGCCGTGGTTCCCGTGGGGTCTGCGGGGCTGAAGAGCCCGTTCGCCGCAGTGCTGGAGGCTGCCGGCATGCCCGGGGCGGGCACCGCCATCACTTTGGTGGCCGTGGCGGCACTGCTTTCCGCCCTGAACGCCAACCTCTATGGTGCCTCCCGGATGGCGTACTCCCTGGCCGAGCGGGGCGAGGCGCCTCGTGTTCTGGCCTCGGTGTCCAAGGCCCGGGTCCCGGTTGTGGCGGTCCTGGCCAGCGTCGCCTTCGGCGTTGTCACGGTGGTTCTTGAGATGGCCTTCCCCGAAATGGTGCTCGGCGTCCTGCTCAACATCGTCGGCTCGACCTGCCTGCTGGTGTGGACCTCCGCGCTCCTGGCCCAGCTCGCGCTGCGCCTCCGCGCCGACCGCGAGGGAACAGAGCTTCCCCTGCGGATGCCCGGGTTCCCGTGGCTCACGGGCCTTGGCCTGCTGATCCTCGCGGCGATCTTCACGGTCGGGTTCATCGGCGAGGATTCGCGGCCGCAGCTCTTGAGCACCTTCACGCTGGTGGCGCTTCTGGCGGTGGGGTGCTGGGTGAATCACCGGAACCGGAAGGCTTCGCCCGGTGTCGGGTCTGCGAATGACGCCAAGCAGCCGGTGCTTATCGACTGAAACAGGCGGTATGACATGTACGACGGCGACGCCCTGGCTTTTGCGAGGGCGTCGCCTCCGTTTTGCCCTCCGGACTGGACTGGACCGGCCAGTATGGCGCTGCGTTTCCATTCCCGCAGAGGAGATGAATCCACACGAAGGGCACGTTGCCATGTTGCTCATCTAGTTCCTGTAAGAACGCCGTTCGGTCTGGCGAGCCGCTTCAAGGGCCGCAGTCCATTCCTCGGGGCTGCTGAACTTCCCGCCCTTAGTTTCCATGACCTTGGATGGACGGAAACGCGTGGGGGCCAGGACTACTTCCTTTTCAGCCTCCGTGAACCCGTGGCGCTCCACTTCATCGAGGAACTGAAAGGTCAGGTCTTGGGATTCCTTGCCCTGCTCAGCCGGTGAGATTGAACCAGTGTATGAGAGGGGACATCATCCCTACTGCCGTCCGAATAGCGGGAACTGCCAGCCGGGGGGCCTCAGGCTAACCATGGTCGTCATCACCGTGTTTTGTTCGAACAGGTCCAGCCCATTCATCGCCTCGGGAGGAAGAGCGGCAATCTTATCCAGCAGTTCATCCAGAGTCCGGTAGCCGGAGATCCAGCGCGTCAGTTTCTTGGAAATCTGGACAGGGATCCCGTACTCCTCCAGCGTCAGGAGCAGGTGTGGCTGGAACCCGTCCTCCATGCGGGAAGCAAAACCACCCTACTTGCCGGGAGTAATGCCACGGCGGGTAAAAACTTCCTCAGCAATCCGGTCAGTAGCCCGGACCAACATTGGGAGGTTGTGGTCTATCCAGAAGCGCATGAAATCAAAGGCCTTGTCGACCTTGTCGTTATGGGTTTCCCTGCCATCGTATTGAGGATTCGGCTGCGTGAATCGGTCCATGACCTCCCGAAGATTTCCCTCAGCACCAGCAACCCAGAAAGTGTAGAGCGTCAACTGGGCAGCGGACACAGCACCGTGGCGTGATGCTCCGTCAGGAGGGATGTATTCCCAGATCAGATCCATTAGCGCTGCCAACTGAGCATGGTTCGGATACGCGGTGGTCCATGTCAGGTTCCGTGTGCGAGAAAGCGGCAACTGCTGCAGGTGCTCAGCCAACAGAATCTGGGCCTCAGGAGCCACACCCTGATTTGTCCTCATCGTTTCCAGACTCAACACTCGCTGGGAAAGGACAGGACTAAGCCGTTCGTTGGTGCGCTGTGTCCTGTCCTGTGCCTCAATGGAAAGCAGCAAGGAGGTTGGAGCATCATCACTCTGACTCAACCCCGGAATGTCCACCGCGTTATTCTCTGGCTCTGGGGCATCGTGGAATAGAAAAATGTCGCCAACGAAGTGCTTGAACATCCTACCGCCACGGCCCCTGATGTTCATGAAAGTAAAAAAATTGTAAGTGCGCCGGGCAAGCGTGCGGTCTAGAACGATGACGTTCTTGGCAGTGGTGTTTGCGCCTTCAATCAAGGTGTTGTTGCATACCAGAACTCCAAGGCTCCGGTCATTGAACCCGGAAACAACTTTGTGAGCCAACCAGCGCGGGAGCCGTCCGTGATGGGAACCAATACCCTTCCTTAGGGCCTTGGGCAGCGCCCAGTCCTCGCTGTATTCACGTTCCAGCCAATCAGCCGCCTCCGGCATCCCGGTCCCGTAAACGGCGTTTTCATCCTCTGTTAGCCAGCCCACTACTTCCCGGACGCGCTTCGGGCTGCCACAATAAATCATTGTGCCGCCAGTCAGGGTGGATGCCAGCAGTTTCACCATCGTTTTACGCTGTTCAGCGCTGGTCGACGGAAGCCGGTGCACATTCGCCGCAACGGTGGAAAAATCCGTAACCCGCAAGGTCCGCGAAACATTGGTTGGCACCATGGCGCTCAACTCATGGATGTTCGGGCCAGCAAGATAGAACTGTGCTCCGGTTTTCATAAGGCGATACAGGGCTTGGTTCAGGAGCGCTGCACGCCCACTGAGGTTGTCGCCGCTGCGCTCATCCAACTTGTAAAACTCATCAACGAAGAACAAATCCGGGCGGGGCGGATCCACTAGAGCAAGGTAGCGTTCCTGCGTTAGAACAAAGAGGTTGCGCTCCGCGTAAGCCTGACCGGGATGCGTGTAAATCTTGTGGCCCGTTTGTCTGTCGCTCAATCGCCGTCTCGTCTCATCAATCAGCGCGATGGTAGGCACGATCAAAACGATTTGGTCATACTTCCCGCTGGCAACAAGAGCATCAACAATCAGGGACTTTCCGAAGGATGTGGGCGCGGACAGGATGACGTTGCGCCCTTCCATCAAATCCAGGTACACCGCTGCCTGAATGCTGGAAAAAACCACACCGTCAAGGTTGTCCGGGCGGTGCATTTCCAGGGCCAGAGCATCAGTGAGGGTCAGTCCCTCAGTATCCATGTAGGGATACAACCCGAACTCACGCGCCAGTGCCATCAGCAGCGGCTTTTCCCTTTGGAACTGCTCAACCTTGTCTAGTGCTCGGACCACCAGTTCCCTAAGTTCGGGAGTATGACCGTGGACAGCAGTAAGGGTAGTGATGGAGTGCAGCAGGCCAAAAGGGTCGGGAACAGGATTCGGGGAGTTTAGGACACTTTTAATATCCGTTAAAGTTGCTGCCATGCTTTCAGCCTCCCATCGAACTCGGCTTGTAGGATTTCCTTGGTGGCAAGGGGCATAAGAATCAGATGAACCCGGATGCTTGCGGGAAGGTTGCGGTCTGCGATGCGCTTCTGGAATCCCGAATACTGGTGCTGGACAAACTCTGTCATCTCGGCTACATACTCAGCAGTGTGTGTCCTGTGCCGCTGCGTGATTTCGCTGTCGAACGTGATGAACACGGGGATGACAACCCGCTTGAAAACCTCATCCAGTGAAACGCTTTCGTCAAGCAATTTGGTCAGTTGCGAGGCGTGTTCCCAGTCGGGCTCGATCTTGTCTGTGATGGCAGCAAACTCAGTGCGCAAATAGTCCGTGGCTAAATGCAGTTCCAGTTCTTCGAGCACATCACGGACACCACGGGCGGAATCCTTGTAAAACTTAGACTCTCCCAGCCATAGTTCCAGTTCCGTTTGGCCAGCCTCATCCTCAAAGGGCACCACGAATATTCCGTCGAAGCCCTTGACGGTATCGTTAGGGGCGTCCTTGAAAAAGATGCGATTGATGGCCCTGTCAGCGCCCATGAACTTGCGAAGAATCATGTGCAGCAGGAGTTCCCCGAGTTCGCCACGGTGCTCATACTTCTCGCTGATGTAAATCCGCTTCAAAGCCTTGGCTGCGAGGTCCATCATGTTGTGGCCTCCCAAGTCCCTGATTTCGGACTTTTTTAGAATCCAGTCAGGTGCCCAGCGGATGAAATCGCCCACCAGTTGCTTATAGCGCCACTCTTGGCTTTCGTAGCCAGCGCACACGCCAAGCAGGCGGACATCTGTTTCGACATCCGAGATGATGACATCCAAAATTGTGCGCGGATGCGACGGCCCTGTCACTGGTTCCCCCAATACGGTGCTATTGCTTATGCTCACAATACTTGCGCTTGGTGAGGTTCACTGTTAGGACGTACCAGTTGCCACGGATTGAGCCGAAAAACAGGCTTGTATGACACAGCAAGGCCCGGCCTCAGAAGAGAAGCGGGGCCTGACGCCTACGGGAAACACCAAGCGAGAGCTAGTGGCCTCGGGGTTGCTTCCCGTCGGCACAATCCTGTGTGCACGGTTCGGACATGGGGGGTGATTGCCGATGCGAGCTCCTGGCAACGGGCGATCTGATAACGGACATTGGCAGGAGGTTAGTTCTCCTTCGGACGCCGGTCACCACATGCGCGGTGGGACGACAAACGGGTGGTCGTTCTGGGACTTGCCCGATGGCCGCCGGCTGGGTTCCCTTCGCACCGATTATCAGGCGTTACGCCGACGCCCAGAAGAATCCGAGGGAAACGAGTCGAAGTTATTTCCCTGCCTAAGGTGGCGGCCCTCGTCGGGTTCCTTCTGGTCGGCGCTGCGCTGCTCTTCGGCTGGCTGCCGGGCGTGCAGTCGCCGGCCCTAGCCAACGTCAGGGGTGCCGGTTTCGGCCCCCGACGGTTTCGCCGGTATTGCCACGGCGCTCTTCATGGTGGTGTTTGCGTTCGGCGCCACCGAGATTGTCTCGGTAGCGGCAGCTAAGACTGCTGAGCCGGCCGGCAGAGCGTGACGAAGGCAGTCCGAGTGGTGCTGTGGCGCATTCTGGTCTTCTACATCGGTGCCATCTTCGTGTCGCGGTGGTTGTTCCAGTGGGCTCGGCGGGGCTAAAGAGCCCGTTCGCGGCAGTGCTGGACGCCGCCGGCATGCCCGGTGGGCCACTGCCATCACCCTGGTGGCTGTGGCAGCTCTGCTCTACGCCCTCAACGCCAACCTCTACGACGCGTCACGGATGGCGCACTCCCTAGCGGAGCGGGGTGAAGAACCACGCCTGCTTTCTCGGTGTCCAAGGCCCGGGTCCCGGTTGTCGCGGTCCTGGCCAGCGTCGCCTTCGGTGTTGTCACGGTGGTGCTAAAGTTGGCTTTCCCGGGGAAGGTCCCTCCCGTCCTCCTCAACATCGTGGGTTCGACGTGCCTGCTGGTGTGGACGTCCGCGCTGCTCGCCCAGCTCGCGCTGTGGCTCCGCGCCGACCGCGAAGGAACGGAGCTTCCCTTGCGCTTGCCCGGCTTTCCGTGGCTCACGGTATTTGGTCTGGGCGTCCTCACGGCGATCTTCACGGTGGGTTTCATCGGCGAGGATTCGCGTCCCCAGCTCCTAAGCACTTCCGTGCTGGTGGCGCTCCTGGCGGTGGCGAACTGGCTGCACCACCGGAGCGGGAAGGTTTCGCCCGTTGTGGAAACATCGGACGACGCCATTCAGCCGGTGCTTATCGACTGAATCAGGCTTTGCCTTTCGGAGGGTGCGCCCGGCTTTGGTCGGGCGAATGTAGAGGGCGGTGCGCCAGGTACATCCAGGCGAAAGGCGCCCAGCTTTGGTACACGTCGTGGACGACCTCTGAGGCGAACCACCCGCTTGTACCCGACGGGTTCGCGGCGGCGTGCCGATAAGGAAGAGGCGGTTGGTCCCGCTATCGTGGCCCCATGGCGACACTTCGAAGGGTGGGGCGATTGAGCCGGCATGTCCAGGCGCCAAACTAAACACTTCACGGAGAATTGCCGGCAGACATCGGGAGGTATGAGCAAGCGTATACATGTATTTGCCCCGATTCATTGTCAGAACTAGCTTTCGAGCTAAGGAGATTAGGTGAGTAGCGAAGCTCCACGATGGTCGGGGCGAGACGACGGCCTGATCACCGGAAGGTTTCCGCTTGCGGTCGAGGGTTACCCGATGCGTCGGGTAGAGGAATTGCTTCCCGGCGTCACTACCGTGACACCGCACGCACGCTATTATTCTTTGCACGCTTACGTGGCCGCGGCGTTGTCCACGCATAAGGATCTCGACCCGGTGGATACGTTGCGGCGCTGCGAGGTCGTATTCGGGGCCATCTCGATTCTCCATGCTCAACGATTCCCTGATCAGCACCTTGGTATGTCACAAGCCCACGGCCACGACATCATTTCGGCTTCGATGCGGAGCGGGCAATTGAACGTCGCGGAACTTGCCGCACCCGGCTCATATGCCAAAGCTAAGCGAGGATTTCTAGGGCCCTATCTGGCTAGCGAACGTCTGCTCGGGCTCATTACTTCAGGGGGGGGAGTTGATGTCCCCAGGGCCCAAGTCAGATGAGCGTGGCCTGAGGCTCGCATTCGAGGGGCTCCTCGATCTCGCCAAAATGAACTCCATCCCCTGTAACACCCTGGAGGGGTACTCAAGCCTTTGCCTTTGCGGTCAGCACGCACTTGAACGCAATTGGTTGCGGTCAGTCATGTTCCCGACCCAGCTCCTGGGGGACGTCGGCACCCGAAGCCGTCGGACACAGACGGCTCTCATGCTCGGCCGGCTCATAGAAATGTATGAGCCCGATAATTTGTCACTTGAACTGAGCCGAAAGCTCATAGCTGACTCAAGAACCTACACCGACGATCAACTGCGGGATTTGGAGATTCTTCCTGCATGGCGGGGGGTCGTCCTGAGACGCTGGTATACGGGGGCCTGGCGGGACCTATGGCGCTGGCTGGTCAACGACCACGTGACGGGAGCTGTCCCCATCGCTAAGCTGCAAGGTGCACTCTCAGAGCACCTAACAGACCAGAAGCTCTCAAGTTTTCGCGAAGAACTTCCCAACGGCGTGGAAGGAGGCAAGCTGGTCGACGCCGAGTACAGTCCCGCAATTGACTTGACGGAAACCGGCCCGGAAAAGCTGGCGTGGCTCATGATCGGAGCCGGCCGTGTCGGCCGGCTCTCTGAGCACGTGGCGCCATATTTCGAAAGCGCAGAACGCGAACGACGGAACTACGAACTCACGCCCTCATGGTTAAGGGACTTCCTGGACCAGCGGAACGATCAATCAGTGCGTGACGTCGCATTCGAGCTCACAGGCGTGCTCCTTGCCCGGTCCCAACGCGTCGCAATGAGCAAGTCATCCTTCACCAACGGACGATGGCGGGTTCCGGCGAGGCTGACAGTGAGGGACGGCTACGCATTCCGGGAATCCAATGAAGGAGGGGGTCCGGTGTCCCTGCGGTGGGATCAACTCACCCAAGTGATGAGTGGCCTTGGCATGGTCAGGCGCGTCCGTGGCGACTCAGGGTCAGGGGCTGAGCGCTGGACCCTTACACGGAACGGTCAGAACCAGTGAGCGCGGTAGCAGGCCCGTTGAACGTACAGGCACTATTCCATGAAATGGAAGCGAGCGGTGACTGGGATGTCGAAGAAGCGCTTTTCCTGACATTCAATGCCGACGTCGCGTTCCTGGAGCGCGGCGTCCTGGGGCTTTGCCAGTCGATGGGTGCACGGGTCACAGTCATTGCCGATGCCGGGATGTGGTGCCCCGATCCGCTTGCCATGAAAGGCGCAGGTACCGAGTATCTCGTTGGTCTTGCGTCGCACAGCGGCGCTTTTCACCCGAAACTAACTCTCCTTGTGGGAGATGACCGGGTGTTAGCGCTGATTGGGTCAGGGAATCTGACGATGGGCGGGTGGCAGCACAACTCGGAATTGTGGAATGTGCTTCGCGCCGAGGACGGGCAGGCACCGCAGGCGCTTTTCGCTTTAGCTACGTGGCTTGAACTACTGCCTGGCAGTGTGCGGCTCGGGTCGGACCATGCTGCCGCATTGGACAGGGTTGTTTCCCGGCTGCGCGCCACGCTGGAACACTTCACTCCCATTGATGACGGCGCTCAACTCATCACCAATCTCGACCGATCTTTCCTGTCACAGCTGCCAGGTGGACCGGTAGATGAGTTGACCCTGTACGCGCCCTTCATTGACGAACACGCAAGCGCGGTCAGTGCCCTGGTAGAACATTTCCCGACCCCAAAGCTCACCCTTATTGTCCAACCAAGTCTGACCGTAATCGAACCCCAAGCCTTGGCTACTGTCCTGGGGGACCAGACAGGTCTGACCATAGTCGCCGATACTTCACGTCGGTACCGCCATGCGAAATTGGTAGAATGGCGTCGGGGACAACGCCGCCAAGTGCTGACAGGCAGCGCGAATCTGTCGGCCGCAGCCATGCTCAACACTGTAAGTCGCGGTGGAAACGTCGAGCTCGGGATTCGCACAAACATTGACGAATCGTTATGGCCCGAGCCCGGGCTTGACCCAAACCATTGTGGGCAGCTGGAGAGCATCACAGATATTCCGGCGCTACGGATCGCGGCTCTTGATCCACAGACAACCGGGCTCGCTGTGCCCCAGCTGCTTAGCGCGGTGCTCGCCGGCAATGAACTAAAAATCGAGCTGGCCTATGCAGTCCCATTCGCCGTTGAGGTCGAATATACCAATAACCCGCTCAACGACTCTTGGAATGGTCTCGGCACGATGGTTACCGGGCACAACACTGCTTCGTTTCCCGCTGACCAGCTGGGAGACACCGCACTGCTCCGACTCAACTGGGCGGGCGTCGACAGAACCATCCTGGCACGAGGACCGGCCGTGCCTGCTTCCGTGCCGGAGCGGCTCAGAATGAGACCGGCGGTCGGGCGCGCAGCCGGTGGCCCGCGGATCAAGTCGCGCGAGGATCTTCTCGGAGTCGATCTGCGCTATCTCGACGCATTCGCAGGCCAGCTGACAAAAATCCACGAAGATGTCAGCGCACTCAAAAGCCCGTCCACCCGCAGCACTGGCACCTCCACAGCATCGGGAGCAGAACGCAACACAGAATTTGAAGAGGAGCCGGCCGCATGGCTGTGGGAACTTGAGCAAACTGCGCAGCACCTTCACGGCCCCGTCTTCTCAGGCTTCGCCCTCGGCCTCCCAACACCGGTGCAGTCAACAGGGTGGGAGAACTTCGATTCGAGCGAAGCCGGGGAGCTCGACGCCGACGCCGCCGTCTACCCCGATGAACAGATCCCACCGCCCCCTGACAACCCCGAGCCCATAGAACCACTGGCACATGCAGCTGACCCGGACAGGATCAAGAAAGCCAGGCGCGACCGGGTCAGGGTTTTTGCCACAATGCCCGGCCGACTCAGCACAGTCTCCTACCTTGGCCTCGCGCGCCTCGCGCTGTGTTTCTATTGCGCGGGGGACTGGAAAGAACACGACCCCGAACCCATAAGGCTCGTCACCTCGTTCTTAACCAAGGCTCTCGACCAGGCACATACTGCCGGCATGGGCGACGAGGCGAAAGCACTGGCTGCCGTCGCTCTGACCTGCGTGCGCCGCAGAGTCGACAACACGGCAACCTCGCCGGCTACCCAAGAAGCGAAAAGATTGCACGATAGATGCAGAGACCTCGACCTGAGCTCTGTCCCGCTTCCACTTGTGACCGAATACACCGAATGCCTCTCCGCGCCCGGCGGCCGACCTCTGGAAACCGCCGACGTCTACGATGAGCTCCAGACCTTCTCTCAGCACCCTCAGCTGGACGCTGTGATCATGGCGGCCGACGGCCACGGATATGACGCCGAAGTGCTGGGGCCAACTAGCCTGCAAATCTCGGTCCGGGTAAAGGATCCCCTTCCGGCCGCAATTAAAGTATTGACCGCGTCGAAAGTCCCCTTAGGGGTGACAGTGACGTCAAAGACGACGGGAAAAGCGGCCATCGCGCTGTGGTCCGATCCCGACCTGTACTGCATCGAACCTGGGGACCCCGACCGCTGGCGTCATTACCGCTCTAGGCACGGGTTGCATGTGATGCTTTCAGCCATCCAGTCAGCCGAAGGCAGACGGTTCAGAGTGAACCACGGGCCCTTTAGCAAAGCTATTCCTGAGGCGAAGCTGCTAGCCGAGCGTCTTGGCGTCCAGATCCCTCAAAAGGTCGGAGTACCTCCGGGTACGTGTCCCGCCTGTTTTATGGTCCTTTCGCCAGCGGGCGTTTGTAGAACATGTGAATCGTAGTCAGGTCCTTAGGCCACATGAGTACAGACAGCGGTCCGAGTAGGCCTTTATTTCCTTGAAGCTGGGAATTTCCTGCTGCACTTTCAAACGTTGTTTTTATCAATGACCAAGGGAATCATAGCCATGCGGGGTGCGAGGCTGCTCCCTCTAATTGCCAAGTATCGATCCACCTCGCTTTATTGATCTCATTCAAATTCAGGGCCGTGCGACGCGAGAAGACAGAGATATTCCAGTCCTCGCACGAATCGATCTATGGACTTCCATATGCGAAAGGGGACGCGGATAGTCGGAGTTTGTTGCTTGGCTCGTTGGACAATACCCTGGCGAAGTGACTAACTTCATTGGGGGAGAGGCGGCAGCGAAGCTGCCCGAGGGCCTGTACGAATTACTCAGCACGGACGCGCTCGGCGATTTGCTGAATTACGAGTCGGAACTGCAGCCAACCTTCGCGGACATAGAAGACGAAGACGCTCCGGACGTCCTCTCCCGCCACGTAGCTGGCGCCGTCCGTCAAGCGCTCGCTGCAGCTAGGCCCGCAAATAGGGTCGGGCTGGCCAACCGTCTACTTCAGGAACTCAAAACCTCAGATCGAATAGCCCCTGGCCCCACCCAGCTTCAGTCACTCCATCGCCCGGACACGCTTAAGCGACGCCAACTTCGCCGTCCCACCACCAAGCTCAGCGACTCCGCGCTTCTCACCAACAGCAAGGATGATCCGAATCTCGCGGCCGAGCTCCGGGCCGAGATGGAGTCCGCCAACACGGTTGATCTCCTATGTGCTTTCGTCCGATGGACCGGCCTGCGGCTGCTTCAGCCAGCGCTTGAGCAACTCAAAGAACGTGGAGCAAAGCTCCGAGTCATTACCACCACCTATACGGGAGCTACGGAGCGCCGCGCCATTGACGAGCTCGTCAACAGGTACGGGGCCGAAGTCAAGATCAGCTACGAAACCCAGGCAACAAGGCTGCACGCCAAAGCCTGGTTGTTTCGGCGAAACACTGGGTTCGACACTGCCTACGTAGGCAGCTCCAATCTGAGCCAGGCTGCGCTGCTCGATGGGCTGGAGTGGAACGTCCGTCTCAGCTCGGTAGCAACGCCAGCCCTCCTGCAGAAGTTCGAGGTCACCTTTGACAGCTACTGGGAGCAACGAGTCTTCCAAAGCTATGATCCAGAACGCGATGGCGAGAAGTTGGACGCCGCACTGGAACGCAACGGTGGCCGCCGCACCGCGGCACCGAACGAAGTTACCGGCCTTGAAATTCAGCCCTTCCTCCATCAGGAGGAGATGCTGGAGGACCTGGAAGCGGAGCGCCTCAAGGGTTTCAACGACAACCTCCTGGTCGCGGCCACGGGCACCGGTAAAACAGTCATTGCCGCGCTCGACTACAAACGGCTAAGCGAGACTGCGGGCAGAGACCTAAAACTGCTCTTCATCGCCCACCGGCAGGAGATCCTCAAGCAAGCGATGCGAACCTACCGCGACGTTATGCAGGACGGTGCCTTCGGCGAACTCTACGTTGGGGAGCACAAGCCCAATGAATGGAAGCACATCTTCGCCTCCGTCCAGTCACTGTCGTCGCTCGGCATCGAACAACTGGAGCCGGACTTCTTCGACGTCGTCGTAATCGATGAGTTCCACCATGCTATGGCGCCCACCTACCGCCGCCTGATTGATTACCTGCAGCCGCACCAGCTCCTAGGGCTAACGGCGACGCCGGAACGCGGTGACGGCGTCGACGTCGCCAAGCAATTCTTCGATGGCCGTACCGCCAGCGAACTGCGGCTCTGGGACGCACTGGACGCCGACCTGCTGGTGCCGTTCCACTACTTCGGCGTCTCTGACGACGTCGACCTCAGCCAGTTGGAATGGAAACGCGGCAACTACGACACCAACCAACTGAGCGCCCTCTACACCGGAAACGACGCCCGCGCCGCGAAGGTGATCCGCGAACTCAGGGACAAGGTCACCAGCACCGACCAGATGCGGGCCATCGGGTTCTGCGTCTCGGTGCAGCATGCCCGCTACATGGCCGAGGTGTTCAACAGAGCCGGCATTGCCTCCGTCGCCGTCGACGGCACCACGGACAATGCCGACCGCGAGGAAGCCCTCAGGCGACTGGGGCAGCGGGAGATCAACTGCATCTTCGCCGTCGACCTCTTCAACGAAGGCCTGGACCTGCCGCAGGTGGACACCATCCTGCTGCTCCGGCCCACGCAGAGCGCCACGGTCTTCCTCCAGCAGCTGGGACGCGGGCTGCGCCGTGCCGAGGGCAAAGCCGTGCTGACGGTCCTGGACTTCATCGGCCAGCAGCGCCGTGAGTTCCGCTTTGACCTGCGCTACCGGGCGCTGACCGGCTACGGCCGCAAGGAGCTGGAGAAGGCTGTCGAGGACGAGTTCCCTCACCTGCCGTCCGGCTCGCAGATCGTGCTCGACCGGGTGGCGCAGAATGTGGTGCTGGACAACATCAAGGCACAGCTGCGGTTCAACCGGGCACAGCTGGTCCGGGACATCGCCTCGTACGCGGAGACCGAGCTGGAAGCCTATCTGAAGCGGTCGGGGAACGACGTGAAGACGATCTACCGGTCCACGAGGGACTCGTGGACCGGCTACCTCCGCCAGGCAGGGCTGATCGAAGGGTTCTCACCCCTGGAGACCGTGCTCCGCGGGAAGATTGAGGAGCTGTCGGACGCGGAGGAAAAGAAGCTGCTCGGCCGTATGGCAGCGCTTATCCACGTGGACGACCCGGAACGCGCCGCTGCCTACTCCATGCTGGTCGCTCCCGACGCACCCCGCTACGCGGAGCTCGGCATGCGCGAGCAGGCCTTCGCCCGCATGCTTTTTTACACACTGTGGGATGACGGCGGAGGATTCAAGACGTACGACGACGGCCTGGACCACCTGCGCGGCTACCAGTTTGTGTGCCGCGAGATCCGCCAGGTGGTGAAGCTGGGAGTGGCCGCATCGAAGCATGCAGCCAAGAGCTTAGGTGCTGGGCTGCAGCACATCCCGTTGCTCTCGCATGCAACCTACCGGCGCGAGGAGGTTCTGGCGGCGCTGCAGTACGGCTCGCTGGAACAGGGCAAGAACGTGCAGCACCGCGAGGGCGTTGCGTGGTGTCCGGCAACTTCTACCGACGCCTTCTTTGTCACCCTGAATAAGGACGACAGGAAGCACTCGGCGACGACGATGTACAAGGACTACGCAATCAGTCCTGAGCTGTTTCACTGGGAGTCGCAGAATGCGACGTCACCTACCAGTCCGACGGGACGGCGCTACCTTGA
Source organism: Arthrobacter sp. K410C (assembly GCF_059090105.1). Lineage (NCBI taxonomy): Bacteria > Bacillati > Actinomycetota > Actinomycetes > Micrococcales > Micrococcaceae > Arthrobacter > Arthrobacter sp. K410C. Next base: position 124,713 of record NZ_JBNHFJ010000007.1, on the reverse strand, counting down.
CCGGGCTTCCCACGGCGCGAGGATTCTGATCTTCACGAGGGACACAGCCAACGACGAGTCGGGGCTGACAGTTCCCTATACCTGCCTGGGACAGGTCGATTACGCTCAGCACTCGGGCGAGAAGCCGATTGCGATCACGTGGAAGCTGCACCGGCGGATGCCGGCAGATGTGTATGCGACCGCCGCAGCGGTGGCGCTATAATCGCCTAAGTCCCGGGCCGGCGCAGCGTCGGTGCGGACATCGCCGCCCTCGCCAGCAACGAAAGCCACTACGAGCCCCTGCCCGCAGCCACCGCCGCCGTGGCCGAAGCGGCCGGCAGGATGAACCGCTACCCGGGCATGGCCGCCGTCGAACTAGGGACGGCTCGCCCGGCACCTGGATGTCACCGCGGCGGAGGCGGTGGGGCCCATATACGTCATTTGTGGCGGCACGTCCAACCGTTTCAAGCCACGTCAGAACGACTTCGTTTGGGCGTCGGTGCGCTTTTTGGAGTCCGGCGCCTGTCCCAGGCTGTGGAGGTGGGTACACCTCAGCGCCACAGTCAGGGACCCTCTAAATAGCGTTGTGACTATCAGCGATAAGTGGCGGCGTTTCAGCAGCGTTATTTGGCGCACGGGCAGCCCGCAAGTGGATAGGCTTACGGACGGCGGATCAGGTGCCGAGGAAGTCCCACTCGCTACCTAGCACCCACCGCAGCGCGCTCATCTTCCCGCTTCTGAATCCTGGTTGTATGAGGGAGCCACGTTCCCCTAAGAAGGTCTCTGTGAGAGGACCTCAATAAATCTATTGAGACGCAGTGAAAGAATACGAATTCACTCCGGCACTCGTGGCCCGACTTGATCCCGGTGGGTAGGTAAACTGACTCCGGTGCCCTCCGGCGGCCATATTTACGAGCAGAGGTCGTTGTAATGGGGAGACAGAGCAGAGCCAAGCGTGAGCGACGGGAGGCAGGGCTTCCTCACCTTTCTGTGGAGAAGAGGAGGATGGCCGAAGGTTGGTTCGCGCAGGATCGTGGGATGACGCTTGGGCCCACGATTATGGACTTCCTTGCGGCGACAGAAGTCGACGGGCACTTGTGGATTCGACAACGACTTATCGCCAACCATAACGTTCGTATGGTGGCTACCGCACGTCTCCCAGCCGAGTACCTTGTGGAATGCTGGACGCCGCTGAGACACCTAAGTCTGCTCTACATTGGACTCCGCCAATCTGGCTACAATCGTGACCGACACCCATCTAGTCACTCCGGTGAATGGGCGGACCAGCTCCAGTGGGGACTCGACAGTATTCAGCAATCCGTGCGACTTCTCCTCTCCGGTCAGTTAGTCGGAGCCGCCGTTATCGCGAGAAGCCAACTCGAGCGCTGGACCCTAAACCGAGCCTTCCAAATCGACCTACATCAACACCCAAAGGAGTCAACGGCAAATTTCGTGGGTAGGGTCTGGAAAAAACGACCATTCGATCGATACCGCTTTGGCCAGACCGACCTGCTCATCGACGGACGGGAAATACTCCCTGAGGAGGTCATGCAGGGCCTGCACAATATCATCCACGCTCGGGCGCACGTAGACGTCTTGGATTGGGCCAACGGTGGGTTTATCGATACGAAAGTTGATGCGCGTCCTGCGCTGAGAGTGGTTGCAGATGCCTTGGTGCTTGCAACTCAGCAACTTACACTCTGTATCGCTACCCTGTTGCAGGAAAACGGGAAACCGAGCATTGCGCGGGCCCTAGTAGAAAACATTCCTTCCATCGAGCGAATTGGTGTTTCGCCTAGGCCGGGTACTTGGTGGCCAGTCAATCTTTTGTTGATTCAGGGTTCCGCCGCAGTCCAGATTCACCGGGCCGCTGCTAACTTTGAAGCAGTCTGCCGCGGGGAAAGACCCGCCGGTCGGGCCTACAACAACGGGGAGTTGATGGAACTTTGCTTCACCAACTACCGGTCCAGATCCATTAGGAACGCTGCGGCAGCCTTTCTAATGGAATCCGAGAGGGTGGGTCCCCTCACGCAGGACAACCTAGCTGGAAGCGAAACCCCGCCGCTTATAACCAGTGAAATGGCAGCGGTTTTGGCGTCCTGGCTTCCCTTGGACAGTCCGATCCATGCAGCAGCAGCAGCAGTGTCGGACGCGCTCCGGGGGTCCTATTGGCTCTGGCTCGAGGACGACATGCGCGCTATGGCGACGCTGCGCGTCGTTCTAGAACAAACCGCCAGAATGAGGGTTTGGAGACTGAAACCCCAGCAGGCTGTCGGCCTTGAAGAGAATTCGACCCCCACCCGGTGGCTGGAACGCGCTGGGTGGCGGCGCCTAGCCTCGCTGAACCGGGTGTTGGGGGAGATGTCCCACCTCCGCCTAGGCGTGGGATGGGGGGAAGCGTTCAATCTGCTAGTGCTGTTGAACCCCGATGCGTCTCCCGAAGAAGCGCCATATACAGCCCGCCGACAAGCGCTTGAGGCGGTAACACGATTGGTCATGAAGGAACTCCGTGAACAGGTGCGTGATCTGGACTCAGACGTGGGATCGGCATTCGACGCGATAGCGGAAGAGATCTTTGCGGGTGGCCCTGCTGTTGACAAACGACTCGATGATTACCTGAACCATGTTCAAACGTTTCGTTCATACACTTTCCCGATAGGAAGCCGAGGCTCGGGAGACGTATCTAGTACTTAGACGGTCAAGGGACAGGGGAAACCGCAGGGTGATGAAGAAAGTCACGGGCGTTGCCAATCGTTCCACGCCGAACCGCAACCCACTCAAGGCGCGCCTCACTGAAAGGACGCACCGGGCCTAAAGGAGGCCGGTTGCCTTATAACTTCCTTCTGCCCGTAAGCCGGTCGATCAACGTGCCGCGCGAGTCTAGCAACGGGTTCCGTGCAGATGCTGGCCACGGCTGTGTACTTGAGGCCCGCATAGGTTCGGGACATACCGAGATCGCGGGCAACGCGGAATACCGGTTGTCCTTGCTCGATCAGCCGGCGGGCGTTGGCAATTTGGCTTTCGGATAAGACGGGGCGTCGGCCGCCGAGGTCCATGGCGGCGTCCCGTCGCTTGGTGTTCGAATCGTTGACGCGTTCTCGTTTGATCTCGAGCTCCATCTGGGCGAGGGATGACATGGCGGTGAAGACCATAGAACCCATTGGGGTGCCCGTGTCGACGTTCCCGCCACCGAGGTTCAGGACCCGAAAGTCCACCTTCTGCGCCCTCCGTTAATTAGCGTGGGCAAGCATGTTCGACGTCGAGCGACCAAGCCGATCAAGTGTCGTGACGATTAGCGTGTCATTTGCCTGGACCCCGCCCCGAGCACTTTGTCGAACTGAGGGCGACGGGCGTGGGCGCCGCTGACGCCGTGGTCGAGGTAGAGGTCATTACGACGAACCGACTTCGCTTCACTGGGCCAGGTATACGGATTGTTGAGCAGGACCTTGTCAGGCCATGATCTTCGACCAGCGCATCCGGGATCGAGCGGACACCGGTACTGCCATTGTTCTTGGCACACACGATCCTCAGTTGCTTATGCAGGCCGCAACCAGCTGCCTGGTCATTGATGAGGTCGTTGCGACAGTGGATACAGAGAGGGAGCGCAGACTATTGCAGGCTCCTGACTCGATACAGATTTCGGCTGAGTCGGTCACTGGACCGAACATTGTTGAGTTCACGCGCAGCGCCGCCCCGGCAGTACAACAGAGGTCACTCCTCCTTGCGTGAGCCATGTCGTCGTTGAGTGGAAGGTCAGAAAGCCTTTCTTGGTCATGTCACATGCTCCTGATCGTTAGTGCCGGGTTGATGCTCCTGACGGTAGAAGCGATCACCGACAGTCTGTTCGACTTCATGGCCGGACATCACTCCCCGAATCCCCGTCCAGCCTCGACCCGACGGTGCACTTCTTGCCAGAAGGCGGTGCCGAGACTCGCGACCAGGGCGTCCACGCCGGTCCCGTCGCTGAAGAAGTAGTCGGTGATCTTCTTGTTCGCGCCGTAGCTGTCCGAGACCGAGCCCAGCAGTTCAGGCTTCAGGTCGGGACTTTCGACGAACTGCTTGTTCGTGTTTACCGCAGCCTGGGTGAACAGCACCTCGTTCTCTAGCATCGCGCGCAATGCCATCTCCAAGAAGGAGACCTTTGCGCCCGCCGAGAACTCCTCGTCGCCGAACAACTCGTTGAGTCGTTTGATGACAGCCTCCATAGCGATCAGGACCGGGTCCTTCTTCATGCCGGAGCCCGCGGCCGTCAGACCGGACAGACCGACGTTCTCGCCCAGGCAGAGCTCATGCCTGCCGGTGTCGACCTGCTTGATGTTCACGAGCGACACGTCGCCCAGGTCGACGTCGCTGCTCCAGTTGGTGTCGCGGATGAGCCGCTCCAGTAGGCGCAAGAAGATCGCGCGCTTTTCCAGTTCCGGGTCGGCGTAGTCGACGACCTGGCTCATGAAGTCGTAGAGGCGCACGAACGTCGCGACGTCCTTGCGGAACATGTTGAGTTCGTCGATGGCGGCCTTGTCGCCCGTGCCGCCTCCTGCCTGCAACGCGCCCGCGTAGGCTGTTTTGAAACGCTGCTTGGCCGGGGCCATGGCTGCATTCAGGGCGTTATGAGCACCCTTGCCGCCCTTGACCCAGACGTGGGCGACAGCGTCGACCTCGGCGTCGGTGAAGATGGCTGCCTGGTCCAACTTGGCCGAGACGTCATGGACCAGATTCGGGTCCGTGGCGGTCTCCAGGAACACATCGGTGTAGTACGGCTCGAAGGACCGGCGGATCTCCTCGGGGTCGTTGACGAAGTCGAGGATGAACGGCTGGGCCTTCTCGGTCCCGGCGGGCGTCGTGTAGACGCGGTTGAGCCGCGAGAGCGTCTGCACGGCGGTGACGCCGGACAACTGCTTGTCGACGTACATCGCGCACAGCAGCGGCTGGTCGAAGCCGGTCTGGAACTTGTTGGCCACGAGCATGACCTTGTAGTCGTCTCCAGCGAAGGCTGTGCGCAGATCCTGACCCCCCAGACCGGGGTTCATATTCGACTCGGTGAACTTGTCTGGTCCCGACTCGATGTCCTCGACCTCACCCGAGAACGCGACGAGCGTCTTCATGGCATAGCCGTTATCGGCGATGTACTTGTCGATGGCGATCTTGTAGCGCACCGCGGCCTTGCGGCTGTCAGTAACGACCATTGCCTTGGCGTGGCCATCCAGCAGTCCCTCGACGTTGGAGCGGAAGTGCTCCACAATGATTCGGACCTTCTGGCTGACGTTCGTGGGATGCAACTTTACCCACTTCATCAGGCCCTTGACCGCGGCCGATTCGTCGACCAGTTCGACGTTGGCCTGAGGCTCCTGGCCGTCGCCAGCAGCCGTCACCTTACCGTTGGTGGCCCTGACGGCGATCTGGAACGCCGTGGCGTAGGTCTGGTAGCCGGGCAGCACGTCCAGGATGTACTTCTCTTCGATGGCCTGCTTCATCGTGTAGACGTGGTAGGGCACGGGCGGCAGATCTTCGCCGTACGGGCCACCGGGCTTGCGCCCGAACAACTCCAGCGTCTTGGCCTTCGGCGTGGCCGTGAAGGCGAAGTAGGAGATGTGCTTACTGTTGGCCCTTGACGTGGCGTCGGCGGCCAGGACCGCCTCGACATCAAAGCCTCCGCCGTCGGCTATGGCGGAGCGCTCCTCGGCTGAGAGCACCTCCTTCAACTTGTTCGCCGTCGAGCCGGTCTGCGAGGAGTGTGCTTCGTCGGCAATGACCGCGAACTTCTTGCTTCCCAGGCCCTTGGTCTTGCGGATGGTCTCCATGACGAAGGGGAACGTCTGGATCGTCACCACGATGATCAGGCGCCCGTCGAGCAGCGACTTGGCCAGTAGCGCCGACTTCGAGCCGAGGCCGGACTTGGCCACTGTGTCGTCGTCGATGGCGACCACGACACCGGTTCCGCCGTCGATCTGACGGATGGCCTCCTGCAACTGGTAATCAAGCACAGTGCGGTCGGTGATGACAATGACCGAGTCGAAGACCTTGTCGTTTTTCGTGTCGTGCAGGCGCGCCAACCGGTGCGCGGTCCAGGCGATGGAGTTGGTTTTGCCCGACCCGGCTGAGTGCTGTATTAGGTAGCGGTGGCCGGGGCCCTCGGTGCGGGCGGCATCGCCGAGCGAGGTAACGACGTCCCACTGGTGGTAGCGCGGGAACAGCAACGTCGTGCGTGTCTCGGGCTTTCCCGTGATCGGGTCGTACTTCGTCGTGTTCTCGGTGTGCATGAACTTGCCGAGGATGTCGAGTAGGGCGTCACGGTGCAGCACCTTCTCCCACAAGTAGGCGCTTGCCGATTTGCCGTTGGCCGCAGGCGGGTTGCCGCCTCCGCCGTCAAAGCCGAGGTTGAAGGGCAAGAAGCGGGTCTTGACGCCGGCCAACTTCGTGGTCATCCAGATCTCGTCGTTGGAGACAGCGAAGTGCACCAGTGCCCGGCGCCCGGATGCGAACAGCGGCTGCTCGAGACCGCCGGGGTCCTTGGGCATGCGGGTCTTCTTGTACTGCTCGATGGCCTCATTGACCGACTGGGTGAAGTCGGTCTTCAACTCCAGCGTTGTCACTGGCAGGCCGTTGACGAACAGCACTAGGTCGACCGAGCGCTTGTCGGCAGTCGAGAAATAAACCTGGCGCACGACCCGAACGCGCACCTTGTTGTAGTCATCAACGGTCTTCTGGTTGAGGGTGGTCTCCGGTTTGAACTGGGCCATGTAAAACTTGGCCGAAACCTGTTTGAAGCCGTTGCGCAGGACGTGCAGGGTGCCGCCGCCATTGGGAATGGGCGTGTCGAGCACCTTGACGAGGCGGTCGAGCAGGTTGGCCTTCTGCTTCGACTCATCGGGCGCCCCGGCCTTAACGACCTTGGCGAGCGAATCGGGCTGGGTGTCATCGAGCCAACCGAAGATGTCCTCGGGAAAGAGCGCACGCTCCTTGTCGTAGCCTTTGGAGTCGGTCGAGTACAGCCAGCCGTTGGCAGCCAGGTGCTCGCAGATCTCGGTCTCAAAGGAGTGCTCGTTGTAGGTGGCCATTAGTTAGATTCTCCCATTCATGCACGATCGTGAGCGGTCGCCGACACACTGACTCGCGTCTGTTTTCTCAACTCCATCTCAATCGAAAGGCAGAGCCGGTGCCCATCATTCCGCCCAAGTCCCTGCGCGAATCCGTACATGAGACCCTCAAAACCCTGCTCTCGGACAACCCGATGGCGACATCCTCGGAGTCGTTCGTGCAGCATTATGTCGAGTTTGCGCTGCTTCACGAGGCGAGGGACCCGCGGTACTACCTGCGGATCGGTATCAACTATCACGGTGGCGGCGTCCAGCACGTGCTGCTCGACAAGGACGGCACCCTCATCGGATGGAACCCAAACGGAGATCCGCTGGGCATTGCAGGTGATGCCAAGGTTCTGCTGTCTGGAGTAACGATCTTCCCTCGTGACCGAGACGAACAACTGAAGAGTGACACCAAAGTTGGCGGCGGAGACATACCGGCCGGCCTGTACGTCCGGGCGGAGTTCAAGGTTCGCGGATGGTTGGGGAAGACCAAGAATCTCGGCGGTGCGCAACTGGAGAAAGACATCGACTTGGTCAAGTCCGACCGTGCGGACCTGCTGGTGATCTGTCTGTCGGAGACGGCTCACCTGAAATGGCGTGGTGGAGGGCCTCTGCATCAGGCGGGGCGACGTGTCGGCACCGGTCGCTTCGCGCAGTTGCTGGTTGATCCCACCCTCATCAGCTCGTGGCCAACGGCGCGAACAATGACATTCGAGGGCCAGGAGTGGGCGACGACGACAGACTGTGTCATCGGAAGCGCCACGTCGTCGATGCCCGGCGCCATCCACTATGTGACGCTGGCTTGGCGTACAGAAACAGTTATCACCCCTGACGTCGCGCCGAGCGCATAACCTGTCTGAACGTGTGACTTTCACGTGAACTGCTCATCGACAGGCGCGGCGAGTGCGACGAGCATGTCCATGCCCCGTCGGCGAAGGCGAGCCTGCTCGGTGAGGGATTCGAAGAGACGACGTGCCCGATGGAAGTTTGCGATAGTGCCTGCGAAGTCCATGGTTTCTTGAAGCGTCGCGGGTGGCACGACCACGGGGATAGACGCCAACTTGTCCGCGTTGATCTCCATGAAAGTAGACCCTTGGCCGAGCGATTCGAGGAGCCCTTTAGACGCCATCAGTTGAAAGGCCAGACATGCGCTGGAGACAACCTGCGGGCGGACCACTAAGCCCTTGCATCCCTGATTAAAGGCGGTGTCGACCTCGTTCATCGCGACACTGCCGATTGGAGCGCGCGAACTGATAAGTACGTTCCCTGCCGGAAGAAGACGCGAGCTAGCCAGCCCCAACTCCGTTAAGGTCCGGTCCGTGCGCCGGATGAAGCCATCCCCCCTGTTGATGTCCACAGGCGTGGCCCAGTGGAAAGAGCCGTCCCAGTTGTGGGCCTCAGGGGAGGGAGTGCCCCCGTTGATGATTCTCGCCGCTCGGCGAAGCGGAACGACAGGCCACCCTTGATCTTGGGCCATCTGTCGGAAGTGGCGCGCGAAGTCGGCAACGGCAGATGACAGTTCACAGGCTTCGCTCTCGTCGGCGGCAAATCGTGCTTGAACAGCCTCCATGTCATACGAGGCTGGGTCCCGCCTAAAGACGCGTGCGAAGGGGATCTCGTAGCCGGTCTTGGTCTTCGTGTGATCAATCCAGGCGTCCGGGACGTGTTCGGTGATCTCCGTTTCGAAATACGCGCGGATCACCGCTTCCCGCTTGCTTGCGCCCTGCCGGGAATCACCCGCATCGCCCGGCGGTGCCCAGCCAAACGGAATATTCTCGGTGTAGCGCAGCGTCGTGTCCGGCTCGGGTAGGCCCTTGCGGTCTGTGCAGATATCAGCACTTTCGTCGCGCTCGGAGAGCAGGGTCAAGATTGTTTTAATCTCGGGCGCGGAGAACTTGATGCCGCGGGCAGAGGCCTGGGCCTTCAGCGCGGCCAAGAACGCCTCGCGATTGGTAAAAACTTCGTCGCCGAGGGCTTCGAAGACTTCATACCCGCGCATGATACCGCCAGCGATCGGAACGGGCCCACCACCCCCCTCGCCTGCTGACCGCGCGCGCGATCCACAGAAGTTGAGCCGCAGCGGCCTCTCAACTGTCACCGTCCAGTAGCCGAAGTCCGTGCAGTCGAAAACGCGGCTGAACTGGGCGAAGTCCGGCTTTTGTTCGTTAAAGGCGTCGTAGATCGACAGAATGTTTGCGCGGTCCACCTCGGAGATCTCGCGGGTCTTATCACCAAGATTCTTGGGCATCTTGCTGTAGAAATTGGAACCGTCTATCAACTGGATTTTGCCGACTCGTTCGGGTCGCTTGGCGTTGTCAAGAATCCAAATGTAGGTCGAGATGCCCGTGTTGTAGAACATGTTTGTCGGCAGAGCGACTATGGCTTCGACGAGGTCGTTTTCCAGCAGATAACGGCGGATCTCGGACTCGCCTGAGCCCGCGCCACCGCTGAATAGAGGCGAGCCGTTGAGGACTATTCCGGCTCGACCACCGCCGTCGTGAACCGGGCGCATCTTGTGAGCCAGGTGGGTCAGAAAGAGCATCTGGCCGTCACCGATCTTTGGCAGGCCGGGAGCGAAACGGCCGTGGGCTCCGGTGGCGGAACGCTCTGCCCTAACGGCGTCGGAAGCAGCCTTCCAATCCATCCCGTAGGGCGGATTCGACATGCAGTAGTCGAAGGTCCGGTCCGCAAACTTGTCCTCTGCCAGTGTGTCGCCGAGACGGATATTGGTGGCGTCCTGGCCCTTGGCGATCATGTCGGACTTGCAGATGGCGTAGGATTGATCGTTGATCTCCTGCCCGAACATCACCAGGCGTGCGTCCGGGTTGAGGCCGGGCTTTTCCGGCGTGCCGACAAAATGGTCCTCGGCGACCGAGAGCATGCCGCCAGTGCCTGCGGTGGGGTCGTAGATCGTGCGGATGAAGGCGCCTTCGGTTAGCGCCGCGCTGTCCTCGGCGAAGAGTAGTTCGACCATCAGCCGAATCGCGTCGCGCGGCGTGAAGTGCTCACCTGCCTCTTCGTTCGAGGCCTCCGCGAACTTGCGGATGAGTTCCTCGAACAGGTCGCCCATCTCGGGATTCGGCACCGTGTCGGGATGAAGGTCGACCTCGGAGAACTGACGCACTACGAGCATGAGGCGATTCTTCTCAGCAAGCGTGGCAATCTCGTTCTCGAACTTGAAGCGCTCGAAGACGTCGATGTTTGGCGAGAAGCCGTTGATGTAGTCGGTGAGGTTCGCAGCCAGACTGTCCGGGTCGGCGACGATGCGCGCGAGGTCGAACTTGCTGGTGTTGTAGTAGCCGAGACCGCACTCTTTGAGCACCCGCATCGCCAGCATGTTCGGGTTCTCGATGCTCTGAGTCAGTTCGCGCATGCGGTCGCGCGAGGCGGCCATCTGGCAGTCGAGGCGCCGCAGGATCGTCATCGGCAAGATGACGTTGCCGTACTGGTTGGGCCGGTAAACGCCTCGAAGTTGGTCGGCGATGCCCCATACGAAATTCCCTAGGCTGCTCACGTTGATGCCGTTCCTCTCTAGTTTGTTACTCGCAGATGCTCCCGCGCTGACTACTACCTTGCCGTGTGCCACCGACAGTTGCGCTGATGGCGTTCGCGGGCACACAGTTACGTGTCGCTCCGTGCCTGGAACTCACGGGAAGCCCTAGGATCGTACCGGAATCGCGCTCGGTTCATCTGTGCCTACCCGAATCGAACTGACGACCAGCGCACTAATGTTCGGTTCTTCGACGCCCGTCTCGGCACGCTTATGTCGCCCGCATAAAAGTTCGGACATCGCTCGATTCGCTTTGTGACTCCCCCAACCACCAGTCGCGTTGTTCGTCATGTTGCACCGGCCGCAGGGCGTGCCAGCTAGTTCGGACCTTCGCTATTGACACCAGCTGACCCGATAAGTTCCATCGGTGGACCAGCAGGCCATTTCCCGTGGATCTAACCGAAGAGGCCTGTCAAACCATCGGATGTGTCAACAGTCACCTCCTTTGATTGATGTCTACCGGTGGTTCTAACATTACCCTAAGACAACATTAAATGTAGTCTCTGGCAATATGGCTGCTCAAGTAAAGGAAGGTGACAAAATGACTGAATGCCCCGGTACATTCGTCCCCCAAGCTCCCAGCCCAAGGAAGTAGAGATGGCCATCGAGTCATTTGGGACGATGTTCTCCCGCGCAATACTGAGGCACCTCTCCATCCACGGACCAACTGGAGCAGCTGACTTGGCGCGTGAACTTGGAACCGACCCCAACACCGCACGCCGGACGCTCCAAGGACTTGAAGATGCGGGCTTGGTAGAAGCGGATGTCCCCGCGGGGCACCGGCGGGGACGCACTGTCAATTTCAACGTGTGTCCGGAGCGCCTGGAGCAGCTGATAGATGGGCTCAAGGATTACTTACGAGGGCGTTAAATGTTCTTCCCTTGGCGCGGTTGCACCGCGCACAGGCGGCCACAATGTTCTGCACGCTTGTAGACCTTCTTCCGGCGGACCCCGCCTTGATACATTCGGTTAATGGAAAACTGCCCTTTGGGGACGCCACCGCGCTCGCCTCTGCGGTCCGCGCCGGTGAGGCTTCCGCCGAGGAAGTCATGGCGGTGTCGCGATCACGGGCCGATGCAGCCCCCGATCTTTTATCCAGGAGGATGGGACGGGGCTGCCGTTGCCGAAAAGGAGGTGGACCGCCGTCGTGCCCGCGGTGAGGACCCCGGGCCGCTGGCCGGGGTTCCACTCAGCGTCAACGACCTCATCGCCGTGTCAGGTATGCAGCTGACCGGCGGCAGTGCCGCCTACGCCGGAAACGTTGCCACATCCACTGCCATTGCCGTGCGGCGTCTGCAGGAAGCCGGCGCCGTGGTGACCGGCAAAACCAACTGCCCCGAGTTTGCGTTCGGGCCGTCACTGAGAGCGCCGTCGGGGGCCGGACGCTCAACCCCCGGTTTCCAGGCGCGACGGCGAGAGGCTCCAGCGGGGGAGAACCCGCTGCCGTCGCTGCCGGCATTTCGGCACTCGGCTTGGGCACCGACTACGCCGGATCTCTGCGGTGGCCCGCGCAAATGCGTGGCCATCACCGCGCTGCGGCCCACCCCGCGTTCTGTCCCGACCTGGGCATCGTTCCGGGAGCGGATGGCTTGTACGGGGTCGATAACCCGGCTCCGCGCGCGGCCCGCATTCAAACGGCCACGCAGGTCATCGGACCGCTGGCATGGTCAGTGCGGGACCTGGACGGATTCAACCGGTCGTCGCAACACCGAGTTGTTGAACTGATCGTAGCTGTTCGTCGAGTGCTTCGGCGGGAGTCTTCCAGCCGAGCGTTTTGCGTGGCCTGGTGTTGAGGGTGTGCGCGATCGCCACGAGATCATCGTTGGTCCATCGGGACAGGTCGGTGCCCTTAGGGAAGTATTGGCGCAGCAGACCGTTCGTATTCTCGTTCGTGCCCCGCTGCCACGGGCTCTTTGGGTCAGCGAAGTAGACCCTAACCCCGGTGTCGACGGTGAATCTGGCGTGGTCGGATAGTTCCTTGCCGCGATCCCAGGTCACTGATTGTCGCAGCTGATGGGGCAGCGTCGTTATCGTCTTGGCGAGGGCGTCTGCCATTGTCACGGCACCGTAGCCAGCCAGTGCGGGTCCGTTCTTTGTCCGTGGGATGACGCCGTAGCCTTCTCCGCGGGGTAGGTGGATCAGCATCGTGAACCGTGTCGTCCGCTCGACCAGGGTGCCGATCGCCGATCGCTGCAAACCAATCACCAAGTCCCCTTCCCAGTGCCCGGGAACGGCGCGATCGGCGACTTCAGGAGGGCGCTTGCTGATGAGCGTCTCCTCAGTGACATGAGCCCAGGACTGCCGCGTCGACCGGGCTCTTGGTACGCGCAGGGCACGACCCGTGCGCAGGTGCAGAACGAGTTCGCGTTTGAGCGCTCCGCGGCCCTGAATATATAGCGCCTGGTAAATCGCCTCATGGGAGATCCGCATGGACTCATCATCCGGGAAATCGGCCTTGAGCCGGTTCGAGATCTGCTCCGGACTCCACGCCGTCACCCACTCGCGGTCGCCCCGATGCGGCTTGTTCCTGCCCTTCCACTCAGGCGCACCAGGGCCGGCGACGATACGACCGTCAGGCGCCCGGACAACACCGGCAAGCTTGTCCTGCACGTACTGATGCAGCCGCTCATTCGTTACAAGTTTGGCGGTCTTCGGCCGTTGGGCGAACCGTTCTGCCTTCCATTGCGCGACCGACGCACGGTAGTCAAGCTTCCCAGCGCGAGTAGCTGCGTTCCGGCGCAGCTCCCTGGAAATCGTTGACGGGCTCCGCTTCAGTTCCTGGGCGATTTTCCTCACGCCGGTGCCCTGCGCATTCAATAGCGCGATCTCCTCACGTTCTTCGAACGAAAGGTACCGGCCTTTGAGCGGGGCAAGCAGGAACGTCGGCATGCCGCCACGATCCCGGAACCAGCGGGTTCCGGCCGCCTGCGACACGCCAACCAATATCGCCGCCCGCTCGCTCGTACACCCCGTCGCGATCTCACGCCAGAACGCCCGCTCGGTATCCCGCCTTAATGACGGCTTCCCCGGCGATTTCATGACAGGCCTGCCCGTCGCCACTTTCATCCAACCTGCTGGCCTGCCCATCGCTACCTCCGAAATCGAGGTGTTGCGACGACCGGTTGAATCCGTCCTGCGTTCGGCGCTCAAAGTGCTCTCCGACTCCCATCCGGGGCCTTGGGGCCTTGGGTGGCGGGGCGGCCCCGAACACTGTCGCGGTGGCGTGGAGTGACGGTTCGGCACTGGGGCCGGTAGGGGGCGAAGTGTCAGCAATGATCGCTTCCTTGGCGGAGCAGATCGCGTGGGATGTCCGGGCAATGACGCGCAAACCGGATCTGTTTGCGGCATCGCTGGCTGCCTATGACCGGCTTCGCCCTCTTGATCCAATGATCCATCATGCCGGCTGTCGCCGGCGGTGAGCACTTGATCCTCCCCGCGAATCTTGAGGCAATCCAGCGCTCCATGCACCTTGACACAGCTAGCCTCGCCACGGCTGTTGCCGAATCCGAACAAGCAAGACGGCGGAACCTGGCCATCTTCAGTACCGCTGACATCGTGCTCCTGCCGGTAGCCGTCGTTCCTGCCTGCGACGTGGCCGGGAAGCTGGACATTGACGGCCAGTCCATTTTCGGCTGGGACATCATGGGCCAGTGCCGGGCCGTGACCGAGCTCGGCGCACCTGTTGTTTCGCTGCCGGGGGCGGTGTCAGCCGAGGGGCTGCCCCTCTCCGTGCAGGTTGTCGCGGCCCCTGGTGCGGATGCGCTCGCGCTGGACTTTGCCGAATGGCCCCAGAGCTTCCCCGCCGTGGGCCCGCTCAGCGGCCCAATCCTTCGGTTGAGCTCGAGTACCAGTGGGAGCTTAGGGGCGGACGGGTGTGGCTGCCCCGTGTCCCACCACCGTTGTCCAGGGGGCAGCCGATCCACGACGTCACGACGCCAGCGGTGACATAGGGGGCGGCGGCTGCAAAGGCTTTTGCCGCCTCAAGTGCCTTTTCGCCGGTGAAGATCAGCAAACTTTGAAGGGTCCTTCGCCAACTGCCCTGCCCAGCAGGAGCTCGCCGCGTTCGACTGCTTCCCACCCCGCCCTCAGGTGGTCTGCCCGTACTGTTCGCGGCTTTCGAGGTAGTTGTCGGCGTAAGTGTATTCGAGCACGGCGTGCATGCCTGTCTCCATATCGTTCAGTGGTTTCGTTCGTTGTAGACGTAGCCTACCCAGCGGGACTTAGCCGGAAACCGCGGCCACTTCAACCTGGACCCTGCATCCCGGAACTTCTGCACTTGGGCGGGGTCGGCGCCGTCGTCTGTCACCAACGCCGGCAGCGCCGGGCGGGCCCAGGCATGAAGCGATCGCACAGCCCAAGGCTTTGAAGAATCGGCCAAAACAACAAATGGACCGGCCGCGCCTTGCCGTGAGCTCCTTGAGCCGGGTCTGGGCGTGGTCGGCCTCGCAGATGCCATCCTCGGCGGTGACGGCGTCGGCGCCCAGGAACACCCGGTCAAAGCTCATCCGCTCCAGCGCCGCCTCGGCCAGCGGCCCCACAAAACTCTGCGCCCCGGTCCAGTCCATGTTCTTCCTGGCCGGCGCCATCGCCGGGCCCGTGATCGGCCGGTGGAGCGACTTCATCGGCCGCCGCGCCGCCCTGCTGCTGGTTCTCGGCATCATGGGCGCCGGCACAATTCTCTGCATCACCGCGCCCACGCTGGAACTGCTCATCACCGGCCGTTTTCTGCAGGGCGTCTCCAGCGCGGTCTTCGCCCTGGCCTACATCGTCCTCAGCGAGAACCTGCAGGCAAAGGTCTTCGGCACCTCCGTGGGCATCATCGCCGCCATCAACGGGGGAGTGGGCGGCGTGGACGGCTACGTGGGCGGGCTCATGGCCGAGACCCTCGGCTTCCGGTCCATCTTCGTCGTCGTGCTTGTCCTCACCGCCATTGCCGCTTTTTGTATTTTCCGCCTGGTGCCCGCCGGACGGCCTGGTGGGGTGCGCGGCGCCATGGACTGGTGGGGCGCCGGCTCCCTCTCGCTGTTCCTGGTGTTCCTGACGTACTTCGTGTCCGACGGTGCGGCCGCCGGCTGGACGTCGCCCACCGCCCTGGCCCTGCTGGCCGGCACCGTTTTGTCATTTGCGGGATTCTGGTTCATCGAGAAGCGCCGCAGCCACCCGCTCATCGCCGTGCATCACCTGCGCTCCCGCCAGGTCTGGCCGGTCATCGCCACCACCGTCCTCACCCTCGCCGGCATCTTCGCGGTCATCAACTTCACCGTGGTGCTGCTGAGCCAGGACCCCGACGGCGGCTTCGGGCTTTCCGCCTCCGTCTCGGCGCTGCTGTTCCTCACCCCCGCCGCGCTGATTGGCGTCTTCGCCGCACCTTTGGCGGGGTGGCTGGCTGACCGGCGCGGATGGGTGCGTACGTTGCGGCTGGGGACGTCGCTGAGCCTGGTGTGTGCAGTGGCGACCGCGCTGTTTTCTTCCAGCCCCGTGGCGGTGTTCATCGCCGTTGCCTGCCTGGGCATTTTCTACAACGGTTTCTTCCTGACCGCCATCAACGGGCTCTCGGTGCTTTTGTCGCCGAAGGAGGCGCCGGCTGCCTTGCCCGGCATCAACGGTGCGTCGTTCGGGATCGGGGCGAGCCTCGGCGTCGTGCTCGTGGCGCCGTTCGCCGCGCAGGCCACGGCCGCCGGGTACGCCACCGCCCTCTGGATCTCGGTGGGCATCACCGCCGCCGCGTTCATCGTCAGCCTCTTCGTCGCCGCCCCCAAGGGCGAGACGGTCTAACCCCGCTATCTGTTTCGAAGGAATCTATTATGACTGCCCCCGTTTACCTGGACTGCGACACCGGCATCGACGACGCCCTCGCCCTGGCCTACCTGCTCGCCGCCCCCGCCGCCGACCTGGTGGGGATCGGGGCCGTCAGCGGCAACGTCAGTGCCGCCGTCGGTGCACGCAACACCCTGGACCTGCTGGCTTTGGCCGGGTCTGCTGATGTGCCGGTGGCTGTTGGTGCCCATGATCCGCGGGCCGGTTCCTTTGGCGGCGGGTCACCGTGGGTGCACGGGGATAACGGGATCGGGGAGGTCTCCCTTGAGCCTTCTGCCGCTGCTGTTGTGGGGGAGTCCGCGGCCGAGATGCTGGTGCGGTTGGCTCATTCTTATCCCGGTGCTTTGCGGGTGGTGGCGATCGGGCCGCTGACCAATATCGCCGAGGCGTTGCGGCTGGAGCCTGCGCTGCCGTCTTTGGTGGAGTCGGTGACCGTGATGGGCGGGGCCGCGCTGGCGCCGGGGAACATCACACCGGTGGCCGAGGCGAACACCTGGCACGACCCCGAGGCCGCCGCCCTGGTGCTGGCCGCCGACTGGGACGTGACCCTGGTGCCGCTGGACGTGACCATGGCGTCTGTGCTGGAGGAGTCACACCGGCAGACTCTGCTTTCTTCTGCGGGGGCGGTGCCGCGGGCGCTGGGGGAGATGCTGGGCTACTACTTCCGGTTCTACGAGGGCATCTACGGCCGGCCCTGCTCCGCCATGCACGATCCGCTGGCGGCGGCGCTCGCTGTTGGCGCTGTTCAGCCCGCTTTGGCACCCGTGGTGCGTGCCGCCGTCGACACCTCTTCCGGGCCCAGCCGCGGGCAGACCGTATGCGACATGCGCGGGTTGTACGCGGGGTACCCGGAGGTGAAGGGCGCGCGGTGCCGGGTGGTCCTCTCGCTCGAGGAGGACTTCGCCCCGCACCTGGTGGAGACGCTGCTGACCCCGGTGGTTGAGCCTGTGCCCACCGGGAGCTGACGCCGTCGAGCCCAAGCCTCTCGAACCCACCCACCATCGAGAGTTTTTGTCCAGATATGCAGGCTCCATGCCGCCCAACCCTGCATATTTTCTCAAAAACTCCGCGGTGGAGGACTTAGAAGTTAGTTCTGCGAGCCGATAACCGAATACGCGATCAGCACCATGTGGGTTCATACCGCGGCGCGCCGCAGCAGGAAAATCCGTCCATGGCGGGTTAGGCTCATCGGTGGATAAACCGGCAAAAAGCACCGATGAGCCTAACCCGCCATGGAGTTAAAAGACGTAACCCCGGCGATATGGCTAACCAGTGATCGTTCCGGGGTCTTCGTAAGTAACTATAGGTAAGGGCATGGGGGATCGCAACTTCGGCACGGCTCGTGAATATGAGGAGCTCCGCGAACTCCTTACCGCCGAGCGCATGGGCTCATACTTCCAGGCTTCAGCCGGGGACCTCCTTGGGGCCTTCGCACTATACGAATGGAACATGTCCGCCTCAGCGGCGACCATGCACACCGTGGGCATGGTCGAGGTGTTAGTCAGGAACGCGCTCGACCGGCAGTTGACTACTTGGTCGGCAAGCAAACGGCCGGGAACGGATTGGCTCGATCTTCCGGTACTTGGCGACCGGGCGCGGAAAGATATCGCCGAAGCGCGACGACGGGCATCGCAACGTAATGGCACCCCCACTCACGGGAAGGTCATCGCTGAATTATCTCTGGGATTCTGGCGCTACCTGGTAGCGTCCAGGTATCTGACGGCGCTCTGGATTCCCGCCGCTCAGTACGCCTTCCCCAACGGCCCGGCAGATCCGCGGGGCCGCCGAGTCCTTACTGAGAAGTCGCTCAAGAACCTCCACTTCTTGCGCAACCGGGCGGCACATCACGAGCCCATCCATAGACGCGACCTGACAGGGGACTTGCGAACAAGTGCGGAGATTGCCGGATGGATAAGCCCGACTGCGAGGGACTGGGTGCTCGCTCGTTCTACTTTGACGGACGTTATGGATGCACGGAGGAAGCTGCCAGCCGTGTAAGGCCAGCGGAGACATGGGTTTTTCCTCACTGCTATCAACGGGCTCTCGGTGCTGCTGCCAGCCAAAGAGGTCCCCGCAGCCGCTGCCCGCCAGGGTGTCCGGAACCAGTTAGGCGTGCATCACTGACCGGTGTAAAGGTGGACGGGTGAATGCCGACATCAACTTCTATTTCGATCCGGTCTGCCCCTTTGCCTGGATGACCAGCAAGTGGGTGCGGCAGGTGCAGGCGCAGCGCGGGTACACCGTGGACTGGCGGTTCATCTCGTTGCGGCTCATCAACGCCAGCGTCGACTATGACGCCCATTTCCCGCCTGAGTACGAGGCCGGGCACACGGCCGGGCTCCGGCTGCTGCGGGTGGCGGCCCGGGCACGGGCGGAGCATGGCCGCGAGTCGATCACCCGTTTGTATGAGGCGTTCGGGACGCACATCTTCGAAGTTGCCCCCGACACGGGAAACCAGCTCACCGCAGGTGAGGTGCGTGAGCAGCGCGGGACGCGCGAGTTCGTTGAGCCGATCCTCGCCGAGGCCGGCTTGCCCCTGTCGCTGGCGGGAGCCCTGGACGACGAGTCCTGGGACCAGGAGATCCGGCAGGAGACGGATGAAGCGCTTGGGCTGACGGGGAAGGACATGGGCACGCCCATCATCCATTTCGAGCCGCCAACCGGGGTGGCCTTCTTCGGGCCGGTGATCAGCCGGCTGCCAGACGAAGAGTCGGCCGCCGAGCTGTGGGACCACGTGGTGGGGCTGGCACGCTTCCCTGGTTTCGCCGAGCTTAAGCGAAGCCTGCGTGAGCAGCCGCAGCTACCCGCCTTTGGAGTCACCGACGGTACGGTCGGCCGGCAGGAGGACTGGCACGGCGGCAGCCGGCGGCAGAAGAAGTGACTCCCAGTAAGGATGGACCCATGAACCAGAGCAGCACCCGCCAATACGAGGAGTCCGTTACGGTCCGGGCATCTGCCGAGACGGTCTACGACTTGGTCTCGGACATCGCCCGAACCGGCGAGTGGAGCCCGGTCTGTAGAGCATGCTGGTGGGACGACGAGAACAGCGCCGGCCAAGTCGGTGCCTGGTTCACGGGCCGCAACGAACTGCCCCACCGGACCTGGGAGACGCGGTCGCAGGTGGTGGCCGCGGAGCGCGGCCGCGAGTTCGCCTGGGTGGTGGGCGGCAAGTTCGTCCGCTGGAGCTTCACCATGGCTCCGGCTGATACCGGGACGACGCTGACCGAGTCGTGGGAATTCCTGCCGGACCGGATAGCCATGTTCGAGGAGAAGTTCGGTGACAAGGCCCCCGAGCAGATCACTGACCGCACCCAGCAGGCGCTCCACGGCATCCCGGTAACGCTCGCCACGATCAAGCAGATCGCCGAGTCCATCGCTGCTGATCAGGAGGCCCGGTCCTAGGACTGGAACTGCTGCATCACCGAGAGGTGACCGGCGCGTGCCGCGACCAGGCATTTGGCCAGGTAGAAGGGATGGCTGCCGTTCCGGACGTACTGGGTCAGGACCAGCACCGAGTCGGACGGGCGCAGATCCAGCAGCTTCGCCCGGCTGGGTCCCACCTGGCTGAGGCTGATCTGGCACTCGCCCGGCCCGGCCAGCCTGCCCAGCTGTTTGTTGAGCGCGGCAAGCAGGGTGGTGCCGCCGTCGTCCTCTATTTCGAGTGGCGCGGCGGCGCCCTTGCCGAAGCTGACCGGCTGGGCGGTGACGTTTTCCTGCAGGTGGGCGATAGCCTCGCCGTCGCGGATCAGGACGGATTCCCAAAGCCAGCAGTCACTGCCGGGCTCGACGCCGATGCCGGGGGCGACGAATTCGGAGGCAGCTTGCCGGACCACCTGGGTGCGTTTGACCTCCGCCTGCTGTCCGGGGCTGCCGAGGACGTCCTCGAACGGCTGGATGCGCTCGATGCCGATGCGGGGGAGCGTGTCCGAGACGAAGCGCCCGACGCCGCGCCGCGCCCTGATGAGGCCGTCCTCCTCGAGCAGCATGAGGGCTTCGCGGACCACGGTGCGGCTGACTTTCATGTCCGTGCCGAGTTCGGTTTCGGTGGGGATCATGGAGCCGGGGGTGAGGAGGCCGTTGCGGATGGCTTCGGCGATCCGCGAGTACACCGCGACGCGCAGGGGTGCGCCGGGCTGGGCGGCCACCGGCTGGGACAGGAACCGGGCGGCGTCCTGGTGCACGTTATGCCTCGCTTGGTGGTGGTTGGTCCGGGGATTCCAGCCTAGCAAGTGCTACCCGTTTGTTGGACAAGCACTGGTGGTTCGCGAACTCCATCATCAGCCGTTGCGCCCACGGACGCCGGCAGCACAGACTTGAACCCCAGCGCCGGTGCTCCGGCCCGGCCTGCTGAAGTGACAGAAAATAGCGTGGCGAGAGGAAGACAAAGCCATGGGAGCGCACGTACAAAGTGGGGACGTGGCCATCTGGACGGAGCAAATGGGCAAAGGGCCGGATGTACTGCTGATCGGCGGCCTCGGAGATACGGTCGAGTCGTGGCAGTTCCAGTTGGATGGTTTGTCTGGGGACTACCGGCTCACTGCCTTCGACAACCGGGGCGCGGGCCGCACCGCCAATCCGGATGGCGTGCTGTCCGTTGATGTGCTGGCGGACGATGCAGCCGAAGTCCTCAGGGCGCTCGGCATCGGTTCTGCCCACGTGGCCGGTTTTTCCGGCGGAAGCGTCATTGCCCAGGAGTTGGCCCTGCGTCACCCCGGACTCGTCCGAAGCCTGGTTCTGCAGAGCACATGGACGGCCATGGATCCATACCTCAAAACCTGGTCACACTTCATGAAGTCGCTGGTACGGGAGGCGTCCAGCGAGCGGTTATTTCTCGAAGGGCTTTTCCTCAGCGTTTACACACCGCGTGCGCACAACGACGGCACGGTGAACCAGGTCATTGAGGAGGTGTTCGCGTTCCCGCACAAGCAGAGAAGCGAGGATGTGGAAGCTTTTATCGATGCCTTGATCGATCACGACACGAGCGAACGGCTTCCCCAATTGAACGTCCCCACGCTGGTGCTGGCAGGCGGCATCGATGTCATTACCCGTCCCGAGCTCTGCCGTGCCGTGGCGGACAAGATTCCCGGCGCGGTATTCGAAGTTATGGAAGGCGAAGCGCACCAGCCATTCCAAGAGGTTCCAGACCGCTGGAACGAACGCGTGCGGGCCTTCTGGCGGGGTCTCGACGCCGGCGCGTGACCTTCACTTCTCCAGCATTGGCAGCTCCGATGGATTTACCGTTTTCGCCAGATCAGGAGAGTAGAGCGCAACTGCTGGCCGATCGGTGAGGGTGAGCCGGTCATCCTCCGACCGCAGCCACCTCAACCGTAACCCCGGCGTCCCGGAACTTCTGCACCTGCCCGGGGTCGGCGCCGTCGTCCGTCACCAAAGTCCAAGGGAGTGCCAGCCGGGCCCAGGCATGGAACGGCCGGAGGCCGAGCTTCGAAGAGTCCGCCAGCACGTAGACCTCCCGGCCGCGCCGGGCCATGAGTTCCTTGAGCCGGGTCTGGGCGTGGTCGGCTTCGCAGATGCCGTCCTCGGCGGTCACGGCGTCGGCACCCAGGAACACCCGATCAAAGCTCATCCGCTCCAGCGCCGCTTCGGCCAGGGGTCCCACAAAGCTCTGCGAGACACTCCGCAGCCGGCCGCCCAGGCAGTCCACCTCGATGCCCTCGGAATCGGCAAGTTCCTGCAAAGTGTTGATGCCCGGCGTGGTCACGGAGAGCTTCTCAAACCCGCGCAGTTCGTGGGCCAAAGCGCCTGCGGTGGAGCCGGCGTCGAGCAGGATGTTCTCCCCGGGCCGGATCACGGCCGCCGCCCAGCGGGCGATCGCGTGCTTCTGCTCGAACGCCTCGCCGGTGCGCTGCCTCAGCGACGCCTCCGGGTGCGCGCCCAGGGCCATGGCCCCGCCGTAGGTGCGGGCCAGCCGGCCCTGGCCGTTCAGCAAAGCCAGGTCGCGGCGGATGGTGGACGCCGTCACTTCAAACCGGGCCGAGAGTTCCTCCACGGATGCCAGACCCGTGGTAACGGCAAGGTGATAGATCTCCTCGCGCCGCGCGTTTGCGCTGAGCATTCCCGGTCTCCTTCCCGTGGCAGTGGTAACCATGCTAGTTCCGGCCCCCGCCCAGTCCCCGCAGCAACGCCTACACGGCGACGGAGGGCCGGGTGGCCATCTCCGCTGCCTGGTGCAGCGCCTCCACCATGGACCGGGAATCGGCGATCGCCTTGCCGGCAATGTCGAAAGCGGTGCCGTGGTCCACGGACGTGCGGATCACCGGCAGGCCCACCGTGATGTTCACGCCGGCCTCGATGCCCAGCACCTTCACCGGCCCGTGGCCCTGGTCGTGGTACATGGCCACCACCAGGTCGTAATCGCCCCGGCCGGCCAGGAAGAACAGCGTGTCCGCCGGCAGCGGCCCCACCGCGTTGATCCCGGCAGCCTGCGCCGCCTTCACGCCGGGCTCGATCTTTTCCGCTTCCTCACCCTGGCCGAATAGGCCGTTCTCGCCGGCGTGCGGGTTGATGGCGCAGACGCCGATCTTCGGGTTGGGGATGCCCGCGCGGACCAGCGCCTCGTGGCCTCGGAGGATGGTGCGCTCCACCAGGTCCGGGTTGATCTTGCGGATGGCATCCATCAGACCGATGTGCGTGGTCACGTGGATCACCCGGATCTTGGGCGTGGAGAGCATCATGGACACTTCCTCCGTGCCCGTCAGGTGCGCCAGCAGCTCGGTGTGCCCGGGGAAGATGTGCCCGGCGGAGTGCAGCGCCTCCTTGTTCAGCGGCGCGGTGCAGATGGCCTGCACCTTCCCGGCCATCGCCAGCTCGCTGGCCACCCGGATGTACTCGTACGCGGCGTGCCCGGCCACAGGGGAGAGCTGGCCCCACGGCAGGTCCTCCGGCAGCAGCGCCAGGTCGATCACGTTCACCCGGCCCGGCGCGAACACCGCGTCCTCCACGTTTTCGATGCTCTGGATGTCCGCCTCGATCCCCAGGACGTCCGCGGCCTGGCGCAGGCGCAGCGCGTCGCCGATCACCACGGGCCGGCACTCGGCGTTGCTCTGCGGATCCAGCACGGCGGCCACCACCACCTCCGGCCCCACCCCGGCGCCGTCGCCCATGGTCACGGCCACGTAGGGGAGGGCGGTCTGCTCGGTCTTGCTTGCTTCGGTTGTCATGAGTACTCCAGATTGTTCGGAAGTCTTGCTGGGAAGGTTGCTGGTGGGAGCTTGCGCGGATCGGCCGCGGCGCTCCCGGATTTCGTCGTAAAGCTGTAGGAGGGCCAGGTCATCGCCGAAGCTGCCGGGCTTGGTGCCTACCAGCGTCCCGTCATCGGCGCGGCTGAGCACCGCCCCGTGCTGAACGGCTGCGAGCGGCACCAGGCTCTGGTGCCCGACGGCGTCCAGGACTTCCCGGGCGGTCTCACCGCCGGTGAGGATCAGGTCTGCTTCCAGTCCCTTTGCTGCCTTGGCGGCGAAGGAGGACAGCGCCTGCACGATGCTGGCGGCGCGTGCCGGATCCACTTTTCCTGCCGCCAGGGTGACAGCCACGTCGGTGCCCGCACCCAGCGCCACCCTTGCTTCTTGCAGCTGCGGACCGTACGCACCAGAGGCGCCGGCGTACTGCGGGTGCAGCCTGATGACTTCGAAGCCGCAGGCTTCCAGCTGGGCCAACTGCGCCTGCGCAGTTGTGGAAGCGGAGCCGACGACGGCGAGCACCGGCCTCGCGGTTTCATGCGGTTCCGCTGTGCTTGCGTCCGTCGGTGTCACACGTTGCGCATTTCGCGCAACTTGCGCAGTCAGGCGCTGCGCGAGGACATCTGCGGTTCCGCCCGTACCCACGAGCACGATGCGGCGGTCGCCAGCCTGGAAGTCCAGTTCCAGCAGGGCGTCCACCACCTGCTCCAGGTCCTGCACGGTTTCGCCGTCGGTCGCCACCAGCTGAGGCCGGTCAGATGCCAGCGCTGCTGCCAGTTTGGAGGGAAGCGAACCGGACCGGACCCCGGCCAGGTTCAGGGTCCGCACCGAGGCCGGATCTTCCGGGCGCAGCAGCGACGGAATGTCGGCGGGCGGGGCCGAAAGCTCTGCCCGCCACAGGTCCGTCTCCGCCAGGGGAGTGCCGGCCACCAGCGGCCGCCCGTCCACGACGGAGCGCTGCAGCTCGGGGAGTGCGCCTGCAACTACAGCATGGAAACCAAGGCTTGTCAGGGCAACCACTTCGGCGCGCACGTTCCCCCGCCACAGGGAGTCCATCTTCTTGAACATCACCTGCGCACCCCAGGCTTCGGGGGCGGAAAAGGCTTCCTTCACCAGCGCCTGGGCGGCTGACTCGGGAAGCCCGCGCGAATGCGTATCGGCGACCACAACGTCGGAAGCGGGCCTTACGAAGGAGGTCTCGCCGTCGTGCGTTCCCGAAGTAGTACCTGTGCCCAGCAGAACCTGCGAGGAGAGCCCGTGCCGGACAAAGCAGTAGCCGACCTCGGCGGCGCCGGAGAAATCGTCGGCCTGCACAAATACGGAAGCCACGTTGCTCCTCTCGTCCGTAGTCGGTTGGATTCCCGCCATGTAGCGGGAAGCTCCCCATCATCATGACACGGTTGCGCGAATCACGCTAGAGGGGTTGCGCAATTTGCGCAGGAGTGGCAAAGTGATGGACACAACATTCGGCGCAGCCACTCCGGCCGGCAGCCGTCCCCCGATCTACCGAGAGGTCAACGATGACCGTTCTTCCTCAAGGAAGTGAGATTTCCCGCCGCCGCCTGCTGCAGTTCGGCGCGGCCGCAGGGTTTCTGCTGGGCACCGGCAGCCTCGCTGGCTGCGCCGGCCCCACCGGCCTTCCCGGACCCAGCACCCTGACCCTGGCACTGAACCGCTCCCTGGTCAGCCTGGACAACAAGCTCAACCAGTTTGACGCCGCCGTCACCGTGCAGCGCGCCGTCCGCCAGGGCCTCACCGCCATCGGCCCCGAAACCAAGCCCGTGCTGGTCCTGGCCGAACGCTTCGAGATGACCGGCCCCACCGAATGGACCGTCCGGTTCCGTGAGGGCATCCGCTACTCGGACGGCAGCCCCGTCAAAGTGGAGGACGTTGCCACCGCACTGAAGATGTACCAGCAGGTTCAAGGCTCCTTCGTGGCCGGCTTCTTCCCCGAATTCCCCGAGGTGGTGCCGGTGGATGACCGCACCTTCAAGATGGTGTCAAAGAAGCCCATCCCCATCCTGGACTCGCTCATGAGCATGATCCTGATTACGCCCGCCGCGCAGAACAAGCCGGAGGAACTGCAGGAAGGCGTGGGCACCGGCCCGTACCTCGTCACCAAGTTCAACCGCGGTGCCGGCACCTACAGCCTGGCCCGCAACGAGAACTACTGGGGTCCGGCGCCGCAGGTGGACAACGTGGAAGTCCGGTTCCTCCCCGAGGAATCCAGCCGAGTGATTGCCCTTCGCAGCGGCGAGGTGGACGTCATCGACTCCATCACGCCCGACTCCAGCGAACAGCTCGCCGGCCTCCCCGGCGTCGAGCTCCAGGAAGCGTCCAGCCTCCGCCTGAACCAGATCTTCTTCAACTTCCGCAAGCCCGCCGGCCACCCGCTGGCCGATCCCCGCGTCCGCCAGGCACTGAGCATGGCCATCGACGGCGAGTCCCTGGTCCGCGACGTGCTGGTGGACTCCGTTACCCAGGCCGAGGGCGTCACACCCTCCAGCCTCACCGGCTACTACAAGACCGGCGAGTACGTCTACGATCCCGAGAAGGCCAAGGCCACCCTCGCCGAGCTCGGCGTCAAGGACCTCACCCTGAAGATCATCTGGGAAACCGGCGAGTTCGCCTCCGACACCTCTGTGATGGAGGCCCTGGTGGAGATGTTCGGCAAGATTGGCGTCAAGGCCGAGCTGCAGCAGTTCGAACCCGGCGGCAACATCCTGGCCTGGCGCCAGGGCAAGCAGGGCGACTGGGACCTCCTCGGCAACGGCTACCCCAGCCCCACGGGCCTGGCCATCACCATGCTGCAGGGCATGTACGCCGGCACCCCGGAAAAGGAAGCCACCCGCGACACCTACCAGGGCTACGTGATCCCCGAGGTCACCGCCAAGATCCAGGCCGCCTCCGCCGAAGCGGACCCGGCCCGCCGGACCGAACTGCTCAACGAAGCCCAGCAGGCAGTGTGGGACACCTGGCCCTGCGCCTGGGCATTCGTCCCCAAGTCAGTCCTCGCCCACCGGGAGCGGGTGTCCAACATCAACCTGGCACCCACCAACTCCTACCCCCTCGTTGATGTCCGGCTGGAGGCCTAAGCCATGACGAACTACATCCTCAAGCGCCTGGGACAGGGCCTGCTCACCGTGTTCCTCACGGTGTCCACCGTGTTCATCCTGATCCGCATGGCCCCGGGCGATCCCGCCGTCTCCTACGCCGGCCCGCTGGCCAGCAACGAACAGCTCGCGAAGGTGCGGGAGCAGTTCGGCCTGGACCGGCCCGTGCTGGAGCAGTACTGGATCTTCCTCCAGCAGCTGTTCACCGGCAACCTGGGCCAGTCCTACTCCTTCCAGGCCCCCGCCATGCAGGTGGTCTTCGAACGGATGCCCTACACCCTGACCCTGGCCACGTCCGCCATCCTGCTAACCGCCGTCGTCGCCATCCCGTTGGGTGTGTGGATGTCCCGCCGTCCGGACACCGGCAAGGAATTCGGCGTCAACGTGCTCACCATCGCCGGGCAGTCGATGCCCGATTTCTGGACCGGCATTATGCTCCTCACCGGCTTCGCCGTGCTGATCCCGCTGTTCCCGGCCTCCGGCTTCGCCACCTGGGGCGGGCTGGTCCTTCCCACCATCACCATCGCCATCCTGCAGATCGCCCTGATCTCCCGCATGGTCCGGCGCGAAATGACCAACAACCTGGCAGCACCCTTCCTCACCGTGGCCCGCTCCCGCGGCGTCAAGAACTCGGTGCTCACCTGGCGCTACGCCATGGGCAACTCCGCCATCCCCGTCTTCACCGCCCTGGGCACCCGGTTCGCCGCGATGCTCAACGGCGTGGTGGTGGTGGAAGTGGTGTTCGCCTGGCCCGGCGTCGGCTCCCTGATTGTCCGGGCCCTCGAAACCCGCGACTACCCCCTCATCCAGGCGACCGTCCTGGTCACCGCGCTCCTGGCCGTGGCCGTGCAGCTGCTGATCGACCTCGCCTACCCGCTCCTTGATCCCCGTGTTCGTCTTGGAAAGGCGGCAACAGCATGAGCCTCGACACCGCAACACCTGCTGCAGCGCAACCGGCCCGGCAGCCCAGCCCCTCCGCCGTCACCAAGGCGGACATCGCCCGGGCAGGCGCCACCCGGCGTCGTAAATCCGCCCAGTGGAAGCTCATCATCGGCACCGTCTGCACCCTGCTGGTGATCATCCCGATCATCCTGGCCCAGGTGCTGCCGCTGCCGGACGCTAACTTCCAGGACCTCTCCGCCCGCCGCCTGCCGCCGCTGACGGACGGGCACCTGTTCGGCACCGACCAGCTGGGCCGCGACCTCCTGTCCCGGGTGCTGCACGGCGGCCAGGTCTCGCTGACCATCGGCCTGCTGGCCGTCCTGGTCTCCGGCGCCATCGGCGTGATCCTCGGCGCGGCCGCCGGCTACTACGGCGGCTGGGTGGACACCATCGTCTCCCGCGTCCTCGAAGCCCAGATGTCCCTGCCGCTGCTGATGATGCTGCTGCTGGTGGTGGCCCTGTTCGGCCCCTCCATCCCAGTGATCACCTTCGTGATCGCCATCGCCCAATGGCCCGAAGTAGCCCGCCTCACCCGCTCCATGGTGCTGGTGGAACGCGAAAAGCCGTACGTCTCCGCCGCCCGGATCCTGGGCCTGCACAAGATCCAGATCCTGATCCAGCACATCATCCCCAACGTCATCAAGCAGGCAACCCTGGTGGTGCTGCTCCTGCTGGCCCAGGCCGTGCTGCTCGAGTCCGCGCTGTCCTTCCTGGGTGCCGGCCCGCAGCGGCCCTTCGCCACCTGGGGCCGGATTATCTCCGACGGCCAGGACTACATCACCACCTCCTGGTGGATGGTCACCCTGCCCGGCCTGGTCATCGTGCTCATGGTGGTGGGCGTCAACCTGCTGGGCGACGGCCTCCGAGACCGTCCCCGCCGCAAGAAGAAGGGTGCCTGACATGACCGCTTCACCTAAGTTCACCGAGCAGCCGCTGCTGGAGGTCCGCGACTTCCAGGTGGAGCTGATCACCGACGCCGGCATCATCCGCGCCGTGGACTCCGTCAGCTTCAGCATCCACCGCGGCGAGACGGTGACCATCATCGGCGAGTCCGGTTCCGGCAAATCGACGACGGCGATGGGCATCCTCCGCCTGCTGCCCGAGGACCTGGCGGTACTGTCCGGCACCGTGATGATTGACGGCGTCGACATCTCCGCCGATCCCAAGGCCATCGACAAGGTGCGCGGCAAGACCCTCGCCCTGATCCCGCAGGACCCCATGACGGCGCTGAGCCCGGTGCATTCGATCGGCAGCCAGCTGTTCGAGGCCATCCGGATCGCCGGGGCCGCGTCCGCCAAGGACAAGGATGCGCTGCAGGCCCGGGCCGTCCGGCTGCTGGAGCAGGTGCACATCCCCACCCCGGAGAAGCAGCTGAAGAAGTACCCGCACCAGCTCTCCGGCGGCATGCTGCAGCGTGTGCTGATCGCGATTGCCCTGGCTTCCGAGCCGCAGCTGCTGGTGGCGGATGAGCCGACGTCGGCCCTGGACGTCACCGTGCAGGGCGGCATCCTGGACCTGCTGCTGGAACTGCAGGAACAGCGCGGCATCGGCATCCTGATGATCACCCACGACCTCGGCGTGGCTCGGCTGATCTCGGACCGCATCCACGTGATGAAGGACGGCAGCTTTGTGGAGTCCGGGGAGGTCCAGCAGATCGTTGACCACCCCGCCACCGAGTACACCCGCACCCTGCTGGCCGCCGTGCCCGTGCTGGGGCCGTGGGACGAAACGCCCTCTTCCGGTGGCGCGCACGCCGCCTCCGCAGGAGGCTCCTCAGCCACCACTGACCCAGCCCTCACCCAGACCGGAGCAAAGCCATGACGAAGCCGTTCCTCGCCGTCGACAACCTGGTGGTGGATTACCACGTGCCGGGCGGCACCTTCCGGGCCGTGGACGACGTCTCCTTCTCCGTGGACAAAGGCAAAACGATCGCCGTCGTGGGTGAATCCGGCTGCGGCAAGTCCACCATCGCCAAGGCGCTCATGCGGCTGGTGACCCCCACCAGCGGGCGCATCGAACTGGACGGCACGGACATCGCGGCCATGAGCGAAGCGAAGCTGCGGCCCATGCGCTCGAAGTTCCAGATGGTGTTCCAGGACCCGTACGGCTCGCTGGACCCGCACATGACCGCGCAGGAGATCGTGGCTGAGCCGCTGAAGCTGCAGGGCGTCCGGTCCAAGGCGGAGCGGCACAAGGCTGCCGCGAAGCTGATCGACCAGGTGGGCCTGCCCGTCCGCTCGCTGGAGAAGCACCCGGGGGAGTTCTCCGGAGGCCAGCGCCAGCGCATCGGCATCGCCCGGGCGCTCGCGTCCAAGCCCGAACTGCTGGTCTGTGACGAGGCCACCAGCGCCCTGGACGTCTCCGTGCAGGCCCAGGTGCTGCGGCTGCTGAAGTCCATCCAGGACGAAACCGGCATCACCTACGTGTTCATCTCGCACAACCTCGGCGTGGTGCAGGAAATCAGCGATACCGTCATGGTGATGCAGAAGGGCAAGCTGGTGGAACTCGGCTCCACCGCGTCCGTCCTGACCAGCCCGAAGGAGGACTACACCCGCAAGCTACGCCGCGCGGCACTGGACCCCTCCACCATGACGGGCATCAAGCCGCGGCACATTGTCCGCTCCCTGGCCCTCGCGAACCAGTAGAACTAGCCCAACTCCTAACTCTCCAACGAACGCAACCCCAAGGAATCAACGCATGAGCACGCAGCCCGAAGGCGCCCAGGTGGACGGCCTGAAACTTCCCATCTCCCGGCTGGTCCTGGGGACCATGACCTTCGGCGACACCGCCGATGAGGCCACGGCCGGCCGGATGGTGGAAGAAGCACTAGCCGCCGGCATCACCACCATCGACACCGCCAACGCCTACGTGGGCGGGGTCACCGAGGAGATGCTGGCCCGGCTCCTGAAGGGAAAGCGCGACGGCGTCATCCTGGCTTCCAAGGCCGGCATGCCTCATGCGGATGCCGGCTCCAACCCGCCGCTTTCGCCCGCCGGGCTGCGCGCCAGCGTGGAGGGGAGTCTGCGCCGGTTGGGTGTGGACAGCATCGACCTGTTCTACCTGCACCAGCCGGACCGGGTTACCCCTCTGGCCGACACTCTGTCCACGGTGGCCGAGCTGGTTGACGAGGGGAAGATCGGGGCGCTGGGTGTGTCCAACTTCGCCGCCTGGCAGATCGCCGACGTGATCCATATGGCGCGTGAAGTGGGGGCGCCGCGGCCCGTCGTCGCGCAGCAGCTGTACAACCTGGTGGCACGCCGGCTGGAGGAGGAATACCTCGAATTCGCCGTTACCCACAACGTCCACACCATGGTCTACAACCCGCTGGGCGGCGGGCTCCTGACCGGCAAGCACAGCTTCGACGCTAAGCCCACCGAGGGCCGCTACGGCGATTCCAAGCTGGCCGCCATGTACACGCAGCGCTACTGGGACCGGCAGCTGTTCGACGCAATTGAGGAACTCTCCCGGATTGCGGACGGCGCAGGCGTCACCCTGGCTGAGCTCTCCCTGCGTTGGCTGGCCTACCGGGACGGCGTGGGATCCATGCTCCTGGGCGGGTCCAAGGTGGAACAGCTCCGCGCCAACATTGCCGCCGTGGCCAACGGGCCGCTGCCGGCCGACGTCGTGGAAGCCTGCGACGCCGTGGGCACCTCGCTGCGAGGCCCCATGCCCGCCTACAACCGCTGACCTTTTTCTTACTGACTGAACCGACTTCTTTGCTGAACCGATACTGAACTGAAGGACTCTGATGACCTCCGAACTGGCCCTCGAATTCGCCCGCAAGATCCGCGCCCGTGAACAGGCCGTGGGCTACTGGGCGGTGCTGGACGCGCCCGTGGCCACCGAACGCATCGGCCGGCTCGGTTACGACTACGTGGCCCTGGACGCCCAGCACGGCCTGCTCGGCTACTCGGGAGTCCTGAACGGGCTGATGGCCATCGACGCCGGGCACACCGCCGTCGGCATGGTCCGGGTGGAGGCCAACGACTTCACCGCGATCGGCAAGGCACTGGACGCCGGCGCCGTGGGCGTCATCGTCCCGCTCATCAACAACGCCGCAGACGCAGCCGCCGCCGTGGCGGCAGCCAAGTACCCGCCGCTGGGCGGCCGCTCCTATGGGCCCATGCGCTCGGCCCTGCGGATCGGCCCGAAGCCGGCTGACGCCAATGCCGCCACCCTGGTCTTCGCCATGATCGAGACGCCGGAGGGGCTGGCCAACGTCAAGGAAATCTGTGCCACCCCTGGCCTGGACGGCATCTACGTGGGCCCGTCGGACCTTGCCATCGCCGTGGGCGGTGCCTTCCCCGGGGACCCCGCCGTCGACGCCGAATTCAACGCCGCCCTGGAGACCATCGCCCAGGCCGCAGCCTCCGCGGGCATCGCCGCTGGCATCCACACCCCTGCCGGCACTGTGGCCAACCAGCGACTGAAGCAGGGCTACACCTTCACCACCATCGCCTCGGACCTGACGCACCTGGAACAGATCGCCAAGTCCCACCTCGACGCCGCTACTTCCAAGGACCAGTAACCATGACAAACACCACCACCGACGCGTACAGCACCATCACCCCGGACGGGGCCGTGAAGCGGGCCGACGGCGCGGACTTCGCCTACCTGCCCGCCCCTACCGTGCAGAGCCACGCCGCCAACCTCCTCACCCTGCCGGACGGCCGGCTGGGCTGCGTCTGGTTCGGCGGCACCCAGGAGGGCGTGCCGGACATCTCCATCTGGTTCTCGGCGCTGGAGCCCGGCAGCAGCCAGTGGTCCGAACCGGAACAGCTCTCGAACGACTCCACCCGCTCGGAGCAGAACCCCATCCTGTTCACCGCCCCCGATGGTGCGTTGTGGCTGCTGTACACCGCGCAGAAGGCGGGCAACCAGGACACCGCCGAGGTCCGCCGTCGTATTTCCACGGACAGCGGCCGCACGTGGGGTGAGGTGGAGGCGCTGTTCCCCGCGAACGAAACCGGCGGCGTGTTTGTCCGCCAGCTGCCGGTGGTGCTGCCGTCCGGCCGGCTGATCGTGCCGATCTTCCGCTGCATCACCACGCCGGGGGAGAAATGGGTGGGCAACAGCGACGACAGCGCCGTGATGATTTCGGACGAAGCCGGTGCCACCTGGACCGAGCACGTCCTGCCGGGCAGCCTGGGCTGCGTCCACATGAACATCCAGCCCGTGGCGGACGGCTCGCTGCTGGCCCTGTTCCGCAGCCGCTGGGCGGACTCGATCTACGAGTCCCGCTCCACGGACAGCGGTTCCACCTGGAGCGAGCCGGTTCCCACCGAGCTGCCGAACAACAACTCGTCCATCCAGTTCACCACGCTCGCCGACGGCCGTCTGGCGCTGGTGTACAACCACAGCCGGGCGGGGGAGGACACGGAGCGTCGGCTGTCCCTCTACGACGAGATTGACGACGACGGCCTGGCCGAGGAGCAGGGGCAGGTCGCTGAGCCGGTGCCTGGAGCTGTCTCTGCTTCCGACGGCGAGCGGCGCGCCTTCTGGGGGACACCGCGCTCGCCGATGACGCTGGCCATCTCCGAGGACTCCGGCCGGTCCTGGCCCATCCGCCGGAACCTCGACGTGGGGGACGGGTACTGCCTGTCCAACAACTCCCGCGACGGACTCAACCGCGAGTACTCCTACCCGTCCATCCACCAGGGCCCGGACGGTGCATTGAACATCGCGTACACGTACTTTCGGCAGGCCATCAAGTTCGTGCGGGTGGACCCGCAGTGGGCGTACGAGGGCACTGAAACGCCGGGCGGCCTCGAGGACGGTTCGATCAATGACTGAGCCGGCTGAATCGATGCCGGCTGAGCAGCATGCGGTGGTCACGGGCTGCAGTTCGGGCATCGGCCTTGCCATAACCCGCCGCCTGCTGGCGGACGGGTGGGCCGTGACGGGATTGAGCCGGACCCCGACATCGCTGGACGGAAAGTTCGAGTGGCTGCGGGCGGACCTGTCCGAGCCCGAGTCCCTGGTGGACGCTGTTGCGGGGCTGCGGCCTGCCGATGCACTGGTGCACGCAGCCGGGTTCCAGCGGACCGCCCACCTGGGTTCTCTTGACCCGTCCGCACTGGCGGGGATGTTCGCGGTCCATGTGGCGGCCGCATCCGTGCTGGCCAACGCCCTAGTGCCGTCCATGCCCGACGGCGGCCGGATCGTTCTGCTGGGCAGCCGCACCTCCACGGGGATGCCGGGCAAAAGCCACTACGCCGCGACGAAGGCCGCGCTCATGGGACTCGGCCGGACCTGGGCGCAGGAGCTCGCGCCGCGCGGGATCACCGTCAACGTGCTGTCGCCGGGCCCCACCGACACCCCGATGCTGAAGGACCCCGGCCGCGCCGCAACCCCGGTCAAGATGCCGGCGCTGGGAGCCCTGGTGGAGCCGGAGGACGTAGCCGCCCTGGCCGCGTTCCTGCTGGGCCCGCACGGCAAGTCCATCACCGGCCAAAACTACGTCATCTGCGGAGGCGCTTCCCTCTAATCCGACGCCTCATCACTTCCTGCCCCTTTTCCCCAAACCCCCTGTCACCTAACGCCGCTTTTCCGGAGACGCCCTATCACCTCCTGCAGGTTTTTCGGCGACGCTCTCGCACTTCCCAAGTGCCGGCCAAGCCGTTACATGTAACGATGGATCATGAGTGTCAGGGATCGCGCTGCACGGCGCCGGATTGCTATGCGTGAGCGTGGCCTCCGGCAGATTCAGATGTGGGTGCCGGACACTCGTACTGAGGAGTTCAAGCGTGAAGCGCCGCGGCAGGCACTGGCTGTTGCTGCCGCGGACCGTGCGCGGGACGACCAGGACTTCATCGAGGAGATTTCGGAAGACTGGCCGGAGTGAACCGTCCGCCGCGCCAACCTTGGGCAGCGGACAGGACAAGTTGATGCCAAGACGATGTCGGCGGGCTACGGAAGCGGCTGCCTCTCACCGACGGCCACGGCACCGTCAAGCGGGACGTAGGTGAGGCCTCGCCGCTCCAACCGCATTTGTTGCCCGGGAGCAGGGATCCGTGCGCCTTTGGCTCGGTTGCACCGGCTGCAGGCGGCAACGAAATTTTGAAGGCTGGTGGATCCGCCCTTGGACCAGGGATAGAAGTGGTCGGCGTGCTCGGCCGCACGGGAGCACCGGCGGCCAAAACCCGTCTCCATCTCACATACGCCGCCGGCCCGCGCCATCCCTGCGCGGCGCTGTACTCGGCGTCCTGAGCCATCACGGGCACCCGGTCGCCCCGCCGCGGCGAGCCACATCGATGAGGGCACCGACGAGTTCGGGACCCATCGCCAGTGCTGCATCGTTGTGGTTCGCCGCCGCTACCTCCACCTCGATGACGTCGTTTCCAGCGTCCCGGGCCGCCTGAGCCACGTCCCGGCTCTGCTGTGCGGGCACGATGGTGTCCGCGCTCCCGTAGACCACGGCCGTGGGGATGCCCGCTCGCACTACGTTCTCGCGTACCGGGTAGTGATCGCGAAGCATCCAGCCCACCGGCACACCGTAGGCTGCCCGGCCGACGTCGGCGAGCGAGGTAAAAGGTGAGCGCAGCAGCATCGCGGCCGGAGGGTGCTCGGTGGCGAGCTCCGTGACCACCCCGGCGCCAATGCTCTCCCCGAAATAGACGAGCGCGCCCGCCGGTACTGCTGCCGCACCTGTCAGGAACTCGCGAGCGGCGCGGACATCGCGCGCGAGACCTTCCTCGGACGGGTACCCGGGATTCGCCGCGTAACCGCGATAGTCGAAGAGCAGCACGCCGAACCCGAGTTCGCTGATCGCTCGTCCCAGCCCTGCCCGATAAGCCCGGTTGCCGCCGTTGCCCGGTGCGACGAGCACGGTCGCGCGGCAGCCGGCTGAGGCTGGCAAGTACCACGCGCCGAGCTCAAGGCCGTCACTCGTCGTGAGCGCGACTTCCTTGGCTCCGGGTAACAGCTCGGCGGCCGGGCGTGGCTGGCGGCGATCGGGAAAATAAACGAGTGTGCGTTGGAAGAACCATGCCATGCCAATCAGGAGCCCGACGACGATGAACACGGTCGCGAGCGGCATGATCCATCGCACCGCTAACTTTTGCGCCACCGTCTTATGATCGCAGAGCGGTTCGCGCCCGCACACGTCACGATCCCTCTGCTTATCAGCGCCGACGCTTCCGGGGATCAAGCGCTGGGCTGTGCAGATCGGGCATTGGCAGCACGCCCCAGGCCGTCCGACTATCTTGTGGCTACCCGCGTGCTGGGCCGGTCTGGCCGGAGAACTTGTCCGACGGACGCTACTCGGCAGGCCCCAGGTACTTCCTGGCCGTTGCCACCTTCATGTACATCCGCAGATTGCTCCTACCGGTGGCAGCAAAGCCGTGGCGTCCGTACCATTCGACCAGCCCGGCGTTGTCCGCATCGACCACAATGATCTGGCCACCGCCTATCTCTGAGGCACGGATGATCGTCTCCAGGGCTGCCCGCAGCAACTGCGAGCCCCACTGGTTTAAGTGATCGCCGCGCTTGGTGCGGTCGAGGGCCAGCTTGGCCAAGAGCCAGCCTGGTGCACTGCGGAGCGCTTTCCGCTGGAGTGGCTTCGGCATATCATCGCGAATTACGAGGGTGGGGCAGATTGCGAAGTACCCCATAACGTGCGCCTGAGTGCCAGGCGCTTCCTCCAGAAACAGGTAGACCATGCTCGCCCCGGCCTCGACCGACTGCAGGGCATGGTCCGTCAGCCACTGGTTGTAGGCCGGTTCGCCGCAGTCAAAAGCCCCCAGATCATACCCGGGGGTGAGCCTGGCGATGCGGAGCGACGATTCGCCAGTCACCCGATCAGTCGGGGAAGTTTGGCCAGTGCCGCAAGTCCCTCGGACTCGTCGGGGGTATCGAGGGAAGCCATCATCACGTCGAAGACCTCCGGGGCCATCAGCGTCATGTCCGCCCGCGAGACAACCTTCTGGGCAGCCTGCCGTGCGGCGTCGGCCACGAACGCGGATTTGGTCACGTGGAGCAATTCGGCCGCCTCCGTGATCAAAGCGTCAGTGCTCTCGTCCGTGCGCAACTCAAGCCGGCGTGATTTTGTATTAGGCATAGAAACCTCCAGCAACAACTGTACGGCACTTGTACGGTTGCTGCTAGTTTCTCGGCTTGGCGCGCTGACCCGAGTTCAATTACTGCAATCGGCCAGGAACGACAGGTAGCGTGCATCGCCCCGGCCAACTAGCCTGCCCAGAGCCTCCACGGCCTCGAAGTCCGAAGCACCCATGTCCGTGGACAGCCATCTGATAAGCAGCTCGGCATCGCCGCTGGTCCGCACGGCCGATCCCATAGCAAGGTCCAGCCGGTCCCGAAGCAGCTGCACTGCCAGAACACCGGACCGGCTGAGCAAGGGAGCGGTGTACGCCTCCAGCGCCTCGGCAACGCGCCCCTCGCGCAGCAGCCGCAGCACCCGCCCCGAATCCGAGCACCCGGCCAGGGCAGCAGCAAGCCGGTAGGGGTTCGACTCCACTGCATCGCCCAGCATCGACCGCACCCGGAACATTTCCGTCCGGATGGCCTGGGGTGTTCCCGCATCGCCGTGGAGTTCGTACGCCAGCTCCTCGGCGCTCCACCCCTGCGACCGCGAGTCCAGCAGCGCCAGGATCTCCGCCCGGCGCAGCGTCAGCGGCACCCTGCTCCCGTCGGCAAACACCGCCGCTGGTTTATCACCCAGCAGTTCCAGCGACGAAACCGCAACACCAGGGCTGACACCCTGCCGGGACTCACGCGCGGAAGACGACGCACCCAAGAAGGCGCCGCCGTCGGACGTTCCCAGCAGTGACTCCGCCACCCGGACCGCGCACCGGACCATCCGCAAGGTGTCCGCGCTGATCGTGTCCAGCGGCCCGGAGACGTCCAGGATACCCAGCAACGCGCCCGTCAAAGGGTCCGTGATGGGCGCCGCCGTGCAGGCCCAGTCGTGGTGGGTGCGGACCAGGTGCTCGGCGGAGAACAGCTGCACCGGCCCGCCGGTGACCAGCGCCTCGCTGATGGCGTTGGTGCCGATCCCCGCCTCGGACCAGTCCGCGCCTTCGGAGAACTCCAGCCGGTCCGCCCGGCGCAGCGCCTCCCGGCTGCCCACCCGCCACAGGATCTCGCCGGTCGCGTCGGTGAGCACCAGCAGGTGCCGGCCGGAACTCGAATCGTCGGCCAGCAGGTCCTGCAGCGCCGGCATCACCCGCTGCAGCCGGTGCTCCCGCCGCAGCTGCAGCACCTCGGACGGATCGTGCAGGTGCCGCGGGCTGTGCTGGTCCGGGCTGATGCCCAGCGCCATGGACCGGCGCCACGACTCCGCCAGCGGCACGGGGATCTCCGGGCGCGGGACACCGGAGATGACCAGCTCGTGCGCGCGGCGCAGGGCACGCGCGTACTTCGCCGGTTCCGAGAACCTCAGGCCGTAGTCCACCGTCTCCTCCTCACCGCCGGCGTCCTTGCCGGCAGTGCCCGTGTAACGCGCTTGTTACCCCCGCCGCGTTCCAATAGTGATGCAGCTCACGCCCGACCCAGCATACCGCAGGGACCCCGGCGGACCGGAGCCGCCCGCACCACCTGAGGAACCGCACACAAAGGAGTGGAGATGACCGAAACACCCACCGCCGCCGCGCAGGCCTGGCTGGCCAGCCTGGACGGCGCACTGCAGCGCCGCGACGTGGACGCCGCGCTGGACCTCTTCGAGGACGACAGCTACTGGCGCGACTTCGTGGCGTTCACCTGGAACCTGAAAACGCTGGAGGGCAAGGCGGAGATCCGCCGGATGCTCCAGACCACGCTGGACCACGTGCAGCCGGCCAACTGGGCGCTCGCCGAGGACGCCACCGGCAGCGCCGCCGCCGACGGGACCGTGGAAGCCTGGATCACGTTCGAGACCGGCGCCGCCCGCGGCTACGGCCACCTCCGGCTCCGGAACGGCAAATGCTGGACGCTGCTGACCACCATGCAGGAGCTGAAGGGCTTCGAGGAGAAGAAGGGCCCGCGCCGCGAGCAGGGCGTGGCACACGAAATCATCCGCGGCCGCCGCTCCTGGAAGGAACTCAAGGAGGAGCAGGAGGCGCGGCTCGGCTACGAGGAGCAGCCCTACTGCGTGATCATCGGTGGCGGGCAGGGCGGCATCGGCCTCGCGGCGCGGCTGCGGCGGCTGGGCGTGCCCACCATCGTGGTCGAGAAAAACCAGAACCCGGGCGACTCCTGGCGCAACCGCTACAAGTCCCTGCACCTGCACGACCCCGTCTGGTACGACCACCTGCCCTACCTGAAGTTCCCGGACGACTGGCCCGTCTTCGCCGCCAAGGACAAGATCGGCGACTGGCTGGAGCACTACACCCGGATCATGGAGCTGAACTACTGGTCCGGCACCGAGTGCGTGGGCGCGGAGTACGACGACGGCGCGCAGGAATGGGCGGTCAGCGTCCTCCGGAACGGGTCGCCTGTAACCCTCCGGCCAAAGCAGCTCGTCTTCGCGCTGGGCGTCTCCGGCTACCCGAACATCCCGGCGTTCGACGGCGCACAGTCCTTCCTGGGGGAGCAGCGGCACTCCTCACAACACCCCGGCGGCGGGAACTGGACCGGGAAGAAGGCGGTGGTGATCGGCTCCAACAACTCCGCGCACGATATCTGCGCGGACCTCTGGGAGCACGGCGCCGACGTCACCATGGTGCAGCGCTCCTCCACGCACATCGCCCGCAGCGAGTCATTGATGGACCTGGCGCTGGGGGACCTGTACTCGGAGAAGGCGCTGGCTGCCGGGGTGACCACGGAGAAGGCCGACCTGCTCTTTGCCTCGCTGCCCATGCGCATCCTGCCCGAGGCGCAGGTTCCCGTCTATCAGGAGATGGCGAAGCGGGACGCGGAGTTCTACTCGCAGCTGGAGGCCGCCGGGTTCGAGCTGGACTTCGGCGTGGACGGGTCCGGCCTGTTCCTCAAGTACCTGCGGCGCGGCTCCGGCTACTACATCGACGTCGGCGCCTCCCAGCTGATCATCGACGGCCGGGTGAAGCTGAAGTCCGGCCAGGTTTCCAAGATCACCGGCAATGCCGTGGTGATGGACGACGGCACCGAGCTGGAGGCCGACCTGATCGTCTACGCCACCGGGTACGGCTCCATGAACGGCTGGCTGGCGGACCTGGTTTCGCCCGAAATCGCGGACCGCGTCGGCAAGTGCTGGGGCTACGGCTCGGACACGCCAAAAGACCCTGGTCCGTGGGAGGGGGAGCTGCGCAATATGTGGAAACCAACCAATGTCCCCAACCTCTGGATCCACGGCGGCAACCTGCACCAGAGCCGGCACTACTCCTCCTACCTGGCGCTGCAGCTCAAGGCACGGATGGAGGGGCTGGAGACGCCGGTGTACGAACTGCAGCCCAGCCACCACACCCGCTGAACGGCTGGTTAGGGCCCGCGGGTGAGCCTGTCAGGAACAGGAGCTGGATCTGGGCATTCCGCCCATGCAATGCCATTCTGGAGACGGTCATCTGGAGAAGAGTCTCTAAAACGCTTGGGGGAGCAAAGAATGACACATAAACGGCGCTGGCAGCTGGCCGCCTTCTGCACCTTGGTGGTGGCGGTGACGCCCTACGTCCTGATCAAGATTGCATGGCTGGCCGGCTCGGACTTCGGCATGAGGGCGCGTAGCGGCGTCGGCGAGATGGGAACCATGCGCTTCGTCACCGGGAACATCATCACCATCGGCATGGACGTCCTGGCGGTGGTGCTCGGATTGGCGCTGATCCAGCCGTGGGGGCGGCGCGTCCCCGGGTGGCTGGTCTTCATCGTTGCCGGCGGCGCCACCGGGCTGCTGGCCCCGATCCTTCTCGGGCTCCCGCTGGGCAGCCTGCTGCAGTTGGCAGTGGAAGGCAATGTCAGTTCTGGAGGCGAGGGAAACCTCGAGGGCTGGACGTTCGCGATCATCTACGGCGGGTTCGGCCTGATGGCCCTCGCCCTTGCGTTCCTTTTGGCGCTGTACGCGGAGGACAGGTGGGGGACGGTTCTTGCCGCCGGAGTGCGTCCTCCCCGATAGGCCTGGGTCAGGGGCATCGCGGGTATTGGCATGCTCAGCTTTGCCGCCGCCATGCTCTCCTGGGGCGTTGTCGGTCCGGGAACCAGCGGGCCGCTCGGCATGGACGCGATCGCACAACGCACCGTCCTGGTCGTCACCGGTATCGCCGCGCTTGGAGGGTTCCTGGCGCCGCTCCTCCTCGGGGGATCGGCATCGCGCGCCCGTGTGGCGGCGCTGGCCACGTGGGTGGGATGCGCCACCACCGCGCTGCAGGGTCCCGCTGGGCTCCTGCTGGCGCAGGGCGGCGCCGTGACGCCGCTGGCCGCGGTGGTCGCCGCCGTCGGAACCCCCGCCGCAGCGCTCTACGGCGTCTCGGTGCTAGCCAACACCCGGCGCGCCGCGGCCGCTGAATTCCCAACAGACCCAGCCAAAGGTCCCTACAGGCCAGGCATACCCGGCCCGGGGATATTCGCGGCCGGGCCGCCGCCGTCGCAGGGGCCCGAGGGCTCTGAAGATCACGTTCACAGAATGAACAGAATGAAAGGATCATCATGAAGGCAGCACGTTTCCACGGCCGCGAGGACGTCCGGATCGAGGACATCCCGGAACCGGAGCTCCGCGCCGGGGCGGTGAAGATCGACGTCGCGTGGTGCGGCGTCTGCGGCAGCGACCTGCACGAGTATCTGGAGGGGCCCATCTTTGTCCCCGCCCGCGGGCACCCGCACCCGCTGTCCCACGAGGACGCGCCGATCACCATGGGCACGAGTTCTCCGGGACCGTGTCTGAGATCGGCGAAGGGGTAGAGGGGCTCGCGGTGGGGGACAACGTCGTCGTCGAACCCTACTTCGTGGACGGCACCTGCGACATGTGCCAGGCGGGCAGCTACCACCTGTGCCGGCAGATGGGCTTCATCGGACTCTCCGGCGGCGGCGGGGGCCTGAGCGCGACGATTGTGGTGGACCGGCGGTGGGTGCACCCCATCGGCGACATTCCTCTGGACGAGGCCGCCCTGATCGAGCCGCTGTCCGTGGCCCACCATGCGGTGGAGCGCAGCGGCGTGAAGGCGGGCGATACCGCGCTGGTGGGCGGCTCGGGGCCGATCGGGCTGCTGACCGCCGCTGTCCTCAAGGGCCTGGGCGTGACCACCATCGTCAGCGAGCTGTCCCAGGCCCGGAAGGAGAAGGCCACCTCCGCCGGGGTGGCGGACCAGGTGCTGGACCCGAGCCGGGAGGACGTCCCGGCGCGGGTGCTGGAGCTCACCGGCGGGCGCGGGGCCGACGTCGCGTTCGAGTGCGCCGGCGTGAACGCCGTACTGGACACCATGCTCGACGCCGTCCGGCCCGGGGGAGTGGTGGTGAACGTGGCCATCTGGGGTGCGCCGGCCACCGTGGACATGCAGAAGCTGGTGCTCAAGGAGATCGACCTACGCGGCACCATCGCCTACGTCCGCGACCACCCCGCCGTAATCCGGATGGTGCAGGAGGGCAGGGTGAACCTCAAGCCCTTCATCACCGGCCGGATCGCGCTGGAGGACCTCGTGGAGCAGGGCTTCGACACCCTCATCAACCACAAGGACACGGCGGTGAAGGTGCTGGTGCACCCGTAGGGGTGCGACGACGGCGGGAGGCAAGTCCCGCCGTCGTCGTTCCAGCCTTTCCTGCTGGCCTGGCAACGGAATCCCGGCGCTCTTGGCCGGTTGCACCTGGCGCACGCCGCGACCGCAAAACGGTCATAGGCCGCGCAGGAAAGCCAGGCCTCTGGCGGCCAACTCGTCCTGGTCCGGGGCCAGCGGCCGCCAGATTGAGGCCGCCACGGCAATCGCGGCATTGTCCGCAGTGAAACTTTCAATGTTCAACGGGCCGCTGTAGCCCACCTCGTCCAGGGCGTGCAAGAAGCCTTCCCAGTCGGTCTGGTCACCCCCGGGGGCGCCGCGATCGTTCCCGCAAACCTGCACGTGAACCACGTGTTCGCCGGCCGCCCGGACCGCGGCGGCCAGCGAACGCTCTTCGATGTGCAGGTGGTAGCTGTCCAGAGCCAGCCCGACGCCGTTGCCCAGCAACGGCTCCAGCGCCTCCAGCGCCTGGTCCACCGTGTTGATCAGGGATGTCTCATACCGGTTCAGCGGTTCAATGCCCAGCACCACGCCCGCTTCCCGGGCCCGGGCCGCCACCGGTTCCAGGTTGTGGCGCAGTTCGGCGTAGGCCTCCCGACGCTGCCCGGGCGACATCCGCCAGACCCGGCCGGTCTGGGCGTAGAACGGACCGCACACAGTGGGCGAACCGATGCTGGCGGCCATGCTGATGCAGTCCATGAGGTAGGCCTGCGTCTTCTCCACGGATGCCGGGGCAGCGGACACGAGGTCCCGCCCCGGCGCCATGGCACCGACAAGAAACGGTGTCAGCCCCGTGGACTCCAGGCACTCACGGACCGCGGCGGGCGTGAAGTCGCCGGCGTTTTCCAGCGGCAGTTCGACGGCGTCAAACCCCATCGCGGCGATCCTCGCCAGGTGTCCGCCCAGGTTGGCGTCGGTCAACGGAGAATCCCAGACCCACGTGCTGATCCCGATAAGACGCCTCACGCTGCTCCCCTCAATGCCGGCCGCAGGGCACTGTCAGGGCATTTGCCGCCTTTGCCAGACGTCCGGGTAGCCGGGGAGGTCTTCTCCGCCGAACTTTGCGTAGTGCCCGCCGGGCATCCCCTCATTGCGCTGCAGCCAGTCGTCCAGTTCGTCGGCGAGGATGGGCTCTTGCGGGAGAACCCATTCGGCCGGGATCTGCTCACCCTTGAAGATCTTTTCCATGGCCAGCAGCGGGGTCCGCCACTGGAAGTTGGAGTAGACGGGGGCCATGGCATCGATTCCGGTTTCCTTCCACTTGGTCAGGAAGCTCATCTCATCCTCACCGGTCATCACCGGCAGGTCCTTCCCTGCATCCTCAAAGGCCTCGAGGGCAGCCACCGCACCGTCTCCGGCGTCCATCCAAACGCCCTGGACGTCACCGGTGGCGAGTTCATCGGAGATGATTTTCTTGATCTCGGTGGGGTCCGCTCCGGTGAAGTAGTCCCTGGCCTGGATCCCCTTTTCCTCGAAGATCTTCTTTGCCGCAGCCCAGCGGTGTTCCAGCACGTCCACGCCGGGAAGGATGCGGAGGGCCACCACCTTGTCGCCGGACTCCAGCCTGTCGGCCAGGAACGTGGCGGTGTCTATGCCCCAAGCAAAGCCGCCGATCGGGTGGATGAACGTGGTGGCGCAGTCGGTTTCCACGCCGCGGTCAAACA
This sequence comes from Arthrobacter sp. K410C, assembly GCF_059090105.1. Classification (NCBI taxonomy): domain Bacteria; kingdom Bacillati; phylum Actinomycetota; class Actinomycetes; order Micrococcales; family Micrococcaceae; genus Arthrobacter; species Arthrobacter sp. K410C. Next base: position 80,764 of record NZ_JBNHFJ010000007.1, on the reverse strand, counting down.
CCACCACAGGCTTGCCGGTCTCGCAGGCACGTTCCACGGCCTGGGTCAGTGCCGCCGTCGAGTTGGGCGATATGACGAACCCATCACAGTTTCCCTCGTCGATGAAGTAGTCGATGTCCGCGATCTGCGTGTTGTCGTTGTCCTTGGCATCCCGGGTTTCCATCTCGGAAATGACCCCCGCGTCCTGCAGGACCTTGAGTTGCTGGTTCATGGTGATCCAGCCGGTCTGGCGCCACGGGTTCGAGATGGAGGCGTTGGCGAAGCAGACCTTCTTTGGTCCGGATGAGGCGAACTTCGCGGTGTCCGTCATGTCCCCGGCAATGTACTGCAGATAGGGCTGTTCCGCGTCCCCTTCGAAGGTCGCCGATCGTTGCTCAAACTGGTCATCGTACAGCTCCTGGTCAAACCAGTCCTGGCTGGCCGGACTGGTTGCTGCGGGCGAGCCGTCGCCCGGCGCCGTCGTTTCGGTAACCGACGGATCCGTGGTGGTGCAGGCTGTCAGCACCACCAGCGGCAACGCCGCCCCAAATGCGATCGTGCGGAGAGGGTGTTTGCGCATCAGAATCGATTTCCTCCTTGTTCGGTGCCCTCGTGGGGCATGGGTGCTGCACTTAGCCGGTGCCGTTCTTCATGGGCAGCGGAAGTGGCTCCCTTGCGTTTGCGCTGCCATGACTTGGACGCTGCTGCCACAGCGATGATGATGATGACCCCCTGGACCGTGTCCCGCCAGGTGGCCTGGACACCCATGAAGTTCAGGAGGGTAAACAGCGCCTCGAGGGCGAACGCGCCCGCCGCCGCGGACAGGACCCAGCCGCGTCCGCCTCCCAGCACCACGCCACCGAGCACGACGGCGGTGATCGCCGTGAACTCGTAGCCCCGCCCCACCGACGGGTGGACCCCCGCATAGCCCACCAGCAGGATGCCGGCCACGGTGGCCGACAGCGACGAGATGATGAAGGCCCGTGTCCGCACCCACCAGACGCGGGAACCGGACAGTTCGGCAGCCCTTGGATTGTCTCCGACGGCGATGAGCATGCGGCCAAAGGGGCGGCGCATCAGGACCACGGCCAGGATGGCCACCGCCGTCAGGATAATGACCGGGTAGGGAATGATGTCCAGGACCGGGACATCCTGGATACCGCCGCGCCCGATCTGGCGGAAGCTATCCGCCGGGTTCCCCTGGGCAGCGCCGCCGGTCCAGTAGAGGACCAGTCCGAGCAGGGCCAGCATCATGCCCAGCGTCACAATGAAGCTGGGCACCTTCAGCAGCGTTGTGATCAGTCCGTTCACCAGCCCGATGAAGGCACCGAGCACAAACATAAGGACCAGGACCGGTATCACCCTGGAATCGTCCTGCCGGATGAGGTTGCCGGCGACGATGACCTGCATGGTCACCACCGATCCCATCGACAGGTCGAATTCGCCGCCGACAATCACGAAGTACTGGCCGACGGCGGCGATGGCGATCGGGGCTGTCCTGCCGGTGAACCGGATGAAGGAGCCCGGCTCCCCGAAGGAGGGATTCAACGCGATGATGGCGGCCAGGAGACCGATCAACAGGATAAAAACGGCGCCGCCCGGAGTGCGCACGGCCCGCAGGAGCCGTTCGGAACGGCTGGCACGGTTCTGCCGGAGGACTGTGCTGCGCCCGGAGGGGAGTGCCGTGCTCATGGCCGCTCCGCGGATACAGCCTGCGCCGCAGGCGCTTCATTGGAGTCCTTCGAGCTGAACCGCTCCGGTCTGTTCACGATCCTGCGCCGGGCATACACGGCGACGGCGACCACAATCACCACGCCCCTGACCACGTCCTTGAGGAAGGGGTTAATCTGCATGACGGACATGATGTTGTCCAGCATGGCGAAAATGAGGACGCCGCCGAGGGTGCCGGTGATGCTCCCTTTGCCGCCGGCCAGCAGGGTGCCGCCGAGGACCACCGCGGCGATGGAGAGCAGGTCGTAGCCGCCCTGGGACCCTACCGTCGGGCTGCCCACGCCCAGCCGGCTGGCGAGGAGCAGCCCCGCCATTCCTGCCAGCACCGAGCAGATCACATGAGCCGCGATGACCGGCACATCGACGCGTATTCCGGAGGTCCGGGCGACAGAAATGTCGCCGCCGACGGCGTAGAGGTGGTGGCCCATCCGCGTGCGGTGGAGCAGCAGCATGGCCAGGCCCGCGCAGGCCAGCATAATGATGGTCGAGATGGGAACAGGCCCCAGGCCGGTCGCCCCGATCAGCCGGAACGAGAGCGGGGTCTGTCCAAAGCTGCCCTTGAAATTTGTGGCGAGGTAGCCGCTGATGATCAGGCCCATGCCCAGGGTGGCGATGAACCCGTGCACATTGAGCCGGGCCACGATCAGCCCGTTAGCCAGGCCGATGACCGCCGCGGCACCCAGCGTGAGCAGCACGCCGGGCAGGACGTTGCCCGGGTTGTTGGCCATCACCCCGGCGGCAATAAGGCTGGCCAGGCTGGTGACATAGGGAACCGAGAGGTCCAGGCTGCCGGCCAGGATGACCAGCGTCTGTCCGATGGCTATGAAACCCAGGACACTGGTTCCGGTCAGGATGCTGGAGATGTTGCCTTGGCTGAAGAAATTCCGCCCCACTGTGCTGACAAGAACGGCACCGACGATCAGCGTCAGCAGCGCCACCAGGTAGACGATCTGGGTGGAGGACAGGCGCTCGATTAGGCTGGCCCGTTGTTTCATGTTCCTCCTCCGGGTGCGGTCCTGGCGCCGGTTCCCAGCTGCAGGATGGCTTCCTCCGATGCCCCGGCCGGGAGCTCGCCGGCGAGGCGCCCGTCGCGCATGACCAGGATGCGGTCGGACATGCCGATGACCTCAGGCAATTCGCTCGAGACCATCAGGATGGCTTTGCCTTCGGCTGCCAGCTTGCGCATCAGCCGGTACACTGCCACTTTGGCTCCCACGTCTATGCCGCGGGTCGGTTCATCCAGCAGGACCAGGCGGGGGCTGATGGCCAGCCACTTGGCAAGGACCACTTTCTGCTGGTTCCCGCCGGAGAGATATTGCACCTCCTGGTCCAGGTCCCGGGCCACGACCTCAAGGGAGGAGAACACGCCAGGGATCTCGGTCCGGACAGCTTGGGTGCGGCGCGGGAAGACCGATCTGATAACGGTCAGCGCGTTGTTCAGGATGGATTGATTAAGGCTCAGGCCCTCGGCTTTGCGGTCTTCCGTGATGAGGGCCATGCGCGCCCGGACGCCCTCCCGCGTCGACTTGGGAAGGACGTCCCGGCCCTCCACCTTCATGGTGCCGCGGGTAAAGGGGGCGGCGCCGAAAATGGCGTGCAGCAGTTCAGTCCGGCCGGAGCCCTGAAGACCGGCCACTCCCACAATCTCACCCGGTTGGACGCTGAAGCGGATTCCGTCCAGCTGGCCGTTTCCGGCATCGTGCAGCTCGAGCATGGGCTTTGCGGGGACGCCGGCACCGCTGTCCGTCTCCGGCAGTTTGTCAGGGAAGAAGGCTGAAATGGGCCTGCCAACCATCAGCCGGACCAGCTTTGTATCGTCGAGTTCCGAGGCGGGGCCGGTGCTGACCACGCGGCCGTCCTTCAGGACGGTGATGACGTCGCACAGGTCGAAGAGTTCCCGAAGCCGGTGGGACACATAGAGGATGCCCGTTCCACGTTCCCGGAGGCGGGACACGATCTGGTAGAGGAGCTCAACTTCGGCGCCGGCCAGTGCGGCGGTGGGCTCGTCCATGGAAACGATCCGGGCGTCGTAGCTGACAGCCTTCGCAATCTCCACCACCTGCTGCTCAGCGACGGTCAGGCTCCGCACCTGCGCGGTGGGCCGGATGGCGGTGATCCCGAGCGACTCCAGCAACTCCGCCGTTTTGGCATTCATCAGCGCCTTGTTGACTAGGACTCCGCGGCGGGGCTCCCGGCCCAGGTAGATGTTCTCCGCCACGGTCCGGTCAGGAAGGAGATTGAACTCCTGGAATACCGAGGAAAGCCCGGCTTCGTGGGCCTTTGTGGGGTGGCTGAAACTGACTTCCTGGCCCTCCAGAAGCACCGTTCCCGCATCCGGCTGGTAGACCCCCGCAAGGACTTTCATCAGGGTGGACTTTCCGGCGCCGTTTTCGCCAACGAGCCCGTGGACCTGGCTCCGGTGAAGGGTAAGGTGGGCGTCTTCCAGCACGGGGATCCCGAAGAAACTTTTGGTCAGTCCACGGACTTCCAGGAGTGGCGGCGGGGCCGCGGAACCTTGAGGGAGCCCACCGCGGACTGACGCCGCGCCAGTCCGTTCGTGGTTCTCCATCGGTTCGCCCACGCCTAACTGTTACAGGGCGGGTTCTGTTCCGTCAAGGGATAAGCGATTGCTTACTACTAAGGCCGATTGGCAGCGTTTTGGCTGTTGAGGGGCGGGGCGGCCCGCAATGAGAAGGCCGGCGTTCAACGGGGTTGCGGGTCACGTGCTGGACCAGTCAGGAGAACGCCGCGGCCCGGGGGAGTGGTGCGAACGTGCCGTCTGGGGTGCGCCGGCCACCGTGGACATGCAGAAGTTGGTGCTCAAGGAGATCGACCTGCGCGGCAGCATCGCCTACGTCCGTGACCATCCCGCGGTGATCAGGATGGTGCAGGAGGGCACGGTGGACCTCAAGCCGTTCAGCACCGGCCGGATCGCGCTGGAGGACCTGGTGGAGCAGGGCTTCGACACCCTCATCAACCACAAGGACACAGCGGTGAAGGTGCTGGTGCACCCGTGAGGCACGACGACGGCGGGCGGCGAGTGCCGCCGTCGTACCCTTCCTGCGGTAGGGAGCGCCGTTGTAGGGTCAGGGCGTGATAGTCCCCGATATCTCCCAGGACGCCGTGGCGGTGGCGGATCACTACGACGAGCTCGATCCCGTGTATCGCCGGGTGTGGGGGGACCATGTCCATCACGGGCTGTGGGCGACGGGTTCCGAGACGCCGGGCGAGGCCGTCGAGGCGCTGGCAGACAATGTCGGCGACCGGCTGCGCCTTCTGCCCGGCCAGTCGTGCGTGGACATCGGCTGCGGCTATGGCGCCACTGCCAGGCGGCTCGCGGCGAAACACAGGGTCAGCGTCACCGGCTTCACGCTTTCCACCGAGCAGGCCCGCTACGCTGCCGCTTATCCCGTACCGGACGTCGACATCCATGTCCGCGACTGGCTGGTCAACGGCCTGGCCAATGCTTCCGTTGATGCGGCCTGGGCGATCGAGTCCAGCGAGCATATGGTCGACAAGCCGGAATTCTTCGCCGAGGCGCACCGCGTGCTCGCGCCCGGCGGCCGCCTGGTGGTCTGTGCGTGGCTCGCCGACGCTGGTGCCAGTGGCTGGAAGGTCCGGCACCTGCTGGAGCCCATCTGCCGCGAAGGGCGGCTGCCGTCGATGGGCACGCGCGAGGAGTATGAGGCGATGGCAACGGCGGCGGGCTTTGCGGTCACCGGCTATGAGGACGTTAGCCGCCGGGTTGCCCGGACATGGTCCATCTGCGCCGGCCGGCTGTTGAAGGCCCTGCTTGTCGATCGCGAGACCCGCCGCGTCGCCCTTGGCGCACGCAACCGCAGCACCGTTATGAGCATTCCTCGCATGATCCTGGCCTACCGCACCGGTGCCATGCGCTACGGGATCTTTACACTGACCAAGGCCTAGGTGGGCAGCCTTCTATCCGGCGTTCCTGTCCCCAGCTAGACCTTCTTTGAGCCAGAGGGTGTCGTCCTCCACCCGGTCCAGTTCATCCGCTGCAAAGTAGGCGTGGCCCGTCAGGAGGCCGGATTTGTCGACTTCCACATAACCGATCCGCAGCAACCTCTCCGCGGTATGGTGGGGCAACTTTGAATTCGCAGCAAAAGTCGCAATCCCGGTGTTAACCAGGCCCCCTGTTTCCGGGTCGGTCTGCCCTTGCGCGGTAATCGCCTCCGGATCACCCATTCTCAGGTCTTTGACCTTGCCGACCTTTTTCCCATCAGACGCCACGACATGCATTCCTTCACGCACCTTTTCGATGACCTCCATGGCTCCTCCTTCGGGCCGCAACCAATGGGGATAACAGCCAGTGTAGGACTGCCGGCGCGCCAGTGTTAGAGGGGGAAATGGGCTGGTGCAGGGGCCTGTCCTTGCTGGCCAGCGGCGAGACGTTTTGAGGGGGCCTTCCCCCTATGCAACCGGCGCCCGGGCGCGGAAGATGACCCTTATGAAAAAGCTCGTGCTGGCTGGCTTTGCCGCTGTTGTCATGGTTGTTGGCACCCTGTTGGGCGCCGTCGTCCCGGCCGGTGCCGCGCCCGACCCCGCCATTACGGCGGGGCAGATCCTCGTAAAGTTCCGCGACGGCGGCGCGGCCGCGGGCGTGCTGCGACAGCACGGACTCACTGACGGTCCCGGGGTCGGCAGCACCGGCGCACGCGTCATCACCGTACCGGCCGGGAAGGAGCTTCAGCTCATCGAAGCCCTGAGCAGGAACCCGGTGGTTGAATATGCCGAACCGGACTACGTGGTCACGCCGGCCTCAAACGACACCTACTTCAAAGACCAGTACGCATTGCAGAACAATGGGCAACCATTCACCAACACGGCCGGCACCATCGAGATAGCTGCCGGCACGGTGGATGCAGACGTCGACGCGGTCGAAGCGTGGAAGATCACCACCGGCAACGGCATCAAAGTGGCTGTCCTCGATTCCGGCGTCGCCACCGACAACCCCGACATCAATCCGAAGGTCGTTGCACGGGCCAACTTCACCACTTCGAGAAACAACGAGGACAACTACGGCCACGGCACGCACGTTGCCGGCATCGTTGCCGCGACGGCAGATAACGGCATTGGTGTCGCCGGCGTGTGCTCAGGCTGCACCATTCTTGCCGGCAAAGTCCTTAGCGACTCCGGGATGGGGTCCAGCTCAGGTCTCGCGAACGGCATCAACTGGGCGGTCAAGAGTGGCGCGAAGGTCATCAACATGAGCCTTGCTGTGGGATCTTCAACCACTCTGCAAACTGCGGTCAATAACGCCTGGAACGCGAACGTCCTGCTCGTTGCTGCAGCCGGCAACGGAGGTAACACCACCATGATGTATCCGGGCGCGTACGCCAACGTCATTGGCGTGGGGGCGACCAACAACGAGGACAAGAAGGCGTCGTTCTCCACCTATGGCCCCTGGGTGGATGTTGCAGCGCCGGGGGTTAGCGTCTACTCCACGTTCCCCAACCACAGGTTTGTTATTGCCCGGGAGTACAACCGTTCTCAGGGTTATGACATCGGCAGCGGCACGTCGATGTCTTCGCCCATTGTTGCTGCAGTTGCCGCGCTCGCCTGGAGCGCCAACCCCGGCGCGAGCAACTCGGTAGTCCGAGCCAAGGTCGAATCCACCACGGACCCCGTTGGCGCAATTGGGACTGACTGGGCACATGGTCGCGTGAACGCAGAGCGCGCCGCGACGTGGCCTTAGGCCCCGGAGCGCTCTGTTACAGTCAGGCTCCATGACGGAACTTTGCCCCGACACTGCCCGCACCGTCGGTTTCCTCCACACGGCGGAGGTCCACGTGGCAACGTTCGAGGCGCTGGCCCGGGAGCTTCTGCCCTCCGCCGCCGCTGTCCACCGCGTGGATCCCGAGGCACTCGAGCTTGCCCGGCAGGACACGACGCCGGAGGGCGTGCGGGCCGTCGTCGCCGACCACCTCGCGGCACTCCGCGGAGACGGGTGTGGGGTGGTCCTCTGCACCTGCTCCACGCTGGGCGGGATCGCGGAGGAACTATCGGGGGACGGCGTGAAGGTCATCCGGATCGACCGGCCGATGCTCCGCCGGGCCGTGACCCTCGGACCGCGGGTCGGCGTCCTGGTGGCCCTCACCAGCACCGTTGGACCAACCACCCGCCTCCTCGCCGAGGAGGCTGCGGAAGTGGGAAGGGACATCACCGTCGAGGTCAGCGTGGTCGAAGGTGCGTGGGACGCTTTCCTGGCCGGCGATTCGGATGCTTATCACGCAAGCATCGCCAAGGCGGCGCGTGCGCTCGCAGGCCGTTGCGACGTCGTCGTCCTCGCCCAGGCCAGCATGGAACCTGCTGCCGCCCTCCTGGCCGGATTGGAAATGTCTGTCCTCACGAGCCCGCGCTCCGCGGTCGAAGAGGTCGCGGCCGTCTTCCGTGAACCCACGTTCGGCCTTACGCACGCGGATGTAGCGCGGTCAGGGGAGCGGCTGCCGTTCGCCGACGCTGACGAAAGCGTCGGACGCGACGTAGTCCCGCCGTCGTCGTTCAAGCCGTTGCTGCTGGCCCGGCGACGGGATCCGGGCGCGTTTGGCCCGGTTGCACCGGGCGCAGGCGGCGACGAAGTTCTGAAGACTGGTGGATCCGCCTTTGGACCACGGATAGAAGTGGTCGCCGTGCTCGGCGGGGCGGTTGCACCGCCGGCCGAACCCGGTTTCCAATTGCCACGATGCCGAGCGCGACGGCGGCGACGCCGGGCAGTGAAGCCGCAGCGACGACGCCGCTGACCAGATTGCCCAGAACCTCCCCGACGGTGGAAGGTCCCGTGCCGGCAACAGGTGCGGCTTTCGGCATGAGCGCGTTCATCACGGCGACGGCGAGCCAGACCACCACGGCTGAGTAGGCCAGGCGAAGGCCCTGGCGAGTCCAGTAGATGCGGCTAAGTTCCTGCATGTATTTCCCCCATTTCAGTTCACTGGAGGCGCGCGGCCTGCCAATCTAGGGGAATCGTATAGGCGGGACGTAGGCTGCTGTCCCAGCTTTAGCTCAGTTTTCGCCGAGCTTACGGCCACGCGGGATTGGCCTGCCGGCTCGGCTGCAGCCATGGGAGGTGGCTTTGAACGGAGTCTCTGGTCTGAGCGGACCGCACTGGCGCAGGGTTATGGCGGCGCTTGCGAAGCAGGATGCCCGGACCGCGTATGCCCAGATTGTGCTCGGCGAGGATGTCCTCCCGGGGCTGAAGGAACAGCGGCGTTCGAAGGCGGTCGGTGCCCTGCTTGAGGCGGGCCTGGTCGAGTGGTCCGGGAACAAGGGCCTTGAGGCCACGGACGCGGTCTTTCGGGATCTCCTGTCGCAGCACCCGAAGCGCCAGCCGAAGACCGGGGTGGACCGCTTCCTGCGGCTTGGCCGGATCGACCGGTACCCGGCCAGCCCCGCCGACCGGCGTGAGCTTCTGGCGTGGGTGGTGGGCCAGGCCATCCGGCCTGGGGAGGACCTGACCGAGCGGCAGGTGAACGAGCGGCTCCTGAACTACACGGACGACGTCGTGTTGTTGCGCAGGTATCTCGTCGACTTCGAGCTGTTGGAGAGGACGGCGTCGGGGTCCTCGTACCGGCGGCCAGCCGACGAGCCTGCGTAAAGACCGCATGCGAGAATGACGCCATGACCCACGAACAGCACCACTTCACCGCGCCGCAAGCCACCGCCGACTCCGGGTTTGAAGCCGCCTACCAGGCCGCGCAGAAGAGCCTGGCCGAAGGCGGTATCCCGATCGGAGCCGCTCTCGCCCGCGACGGCATGATCGTGGCAAGGGGGCATAACGAACGGGTCCAGAATGCAGATCCGATCGCGCACGGGGAAATGTCCGCGCTCCGTGCCGCCGGCCGGCAGAAAAGCTACCGGGACACCACGCTCTACACCACCCTGGCCCCTTGTGCCATGTGCGCCGGGACCATCATCCAGTTCAAGATTCCCCGCGTGGTGGTGGGGGAGGCAAGGACGTTCGACGGCGAACTCGAGCTTCTGCGGTCACGCGGGGTTGAGGTGGTGGTCCTGGATGATGAGCGGTGCGTGGACATGATGCGGGGTTTCCAGTCCGCCCACCCTGAACTCTGGGCGGAGGACATCGCCGAGTAGGTTCACGCGGATCGCATGACCCGCGGCCTAACCCTCTTCCGAACCCTTCGGCGCCTGCTGCTGGCTGGTGGTCCACTTGGCGTGCTCCTGGGAGATCAGGCCCTCGATCCGCTCCGCCAGCTGCCGGTGCCGGTCAGCGCCGAGGTAGGGTCCGGCCTTGGCCAGGTACAGGTAGCGCTCGTGCTTGAGGGCCTCCGCGGTGGAGCGGTACGTGATCCAGCGCTCCTGGAACTGGTAGAGGTGCTGGGCGCCTTCCAGGACCACGATGACGGCGGCCAGCGCGCCGGTCGCGAGGGCCGGGCTTCCGATGCCGGCCACCACCGGCAGTGCCGCCGCGACAGCCAGCTCCAGGAGCTTCAGCCATTTGTAGCGCCGCTGGTTGTCCCCGCTCCTGCTGTCGTACCAGCTGATCTGGTCCTCCAGCCGGTCCCACGTGGGATCCGCCGTGGCAGGCGGAGGGACGGCCTTGATCCTCCGCGCCCGCACGGGTCCTTCCTCACCGCGCTCCATCCGCTTCCCCTTCAATCGACGCCGGCTATTCGGCCAGGACGAAGAACTCCTGCCACCTGTCAGGGCAGAAGCGTTCCCCGGCCAGCACATAGCAGGGCCAGATTGTCCACGAGCCGGCGCTGTCGATCAGGACCCGGCCCTGGGTGTTGACGGTTTCGCCGGGCTCGAGGACCTTCCCTTCGTTCATGTCCTCGGTATCCCGGTGTTCGTCAGCGGGGTCCCGGACCCCCACAAACGTGTACTCCAGCTCCAGCCGCTGGTCGGTCGTGTTCGTCAGGGCATAGCTCACCGTGACGGTGTCACCCACGCGGGGAGACTCGGGATCGCGCCGGCTTGCCGCCTGCAGCCCCGTCAGGCGCAGCCCGTCCTCGCTGGTCACCGGCGAGGAGTCGATTTCGATCCCGCCCCCGGCCTGGACCGGCGCTCCGCCGCCGGAGTTGGCATCCGGCGACGATCTCGGCTGCAGGTTCGCCACGAGAAGGACCACCAGCAGGACCACGACGACGGCGGCCGCCCCGGCCAGGACCAGCGCCCGCGTGGGGAGGCGCCGGCGCTGCCTGTCCCCGAGTTGGGGCGCGGCCGGAACCGGCATGGGCGCCTCCTGGTCCAAGACGGCGGTGGCAGCGTTTCCCGCCCCGGCCGCCATCCCGCCGTCGTCCTGGTTTCTCCGCACCTCCGCAAGGGTGGTGTCCAGGACCTTGAACAGCCGGCTGGTATCGAACTCGAAGCGCGCAGGGCTGAACTCCAGGGCCTGCCGGCGCGTTAACCGTGCCAGGCTCTCCGGCAGCTCATCGGCCCGCGGCATCCTCGCCTTGTCCACCAGGATGGGGATCACCCGGACGTTGCGGGTCAGGGCGGCCTGGACCTCGAGGCGCACAAAATCGTCAGGATCGTCGAGCCGGCGCCGGCCATGCTCATCAGCAATGGTGAGCCACTCATCGCCGATCAGCACGAGCACCACGTCGCAGGACCCGACGGCCCTGGTGATCGCCTCCACGAAGTCGTCGCCCAACTGGATGGAATCGACGTCCTTGAAGACCTGCCCGCCGCCGTACCGGTCAGCCAGCCGGTCGTACAGCCAGCCTGCCGGGTACGCAGTCTCTTCCCGCCGGTAGCTGATGAAGATCCGGCCCGTAGCATTCGGGGGAGAATCTGCCATTGCCCACGCCCTTATGACCGAGCCAGACCCCCGAGGGTATTACACCGCCGGGGGCGTTACTGGCGCGTTACCGCCGGGCGGAGCGTCCCCCAGCCGGTTGGCAGGGCGTCAGCTGATGGCGGTCATGACGTTCCAGCCGTCGCCGACTTTGATGCGCCAGCCGAAGAGGCCGTTGCCGGTGCCGGGGTAGGTCCACAGGGTGCCGTTGGAGTCGCGGGCGACCAGGTCGGGTTTGCCGTCGCTGGTGAGGTCGCCGGCGGCGCTGATGGCGGTCATGACGTTCCAGCCGTCGCCGACTTTGATGCGCCAGCCGAAGAGGCCGTTGCCGGTGCCGGGGTAGGTCCAGAGGGTGCCGTTGGAGTCACGGGCCACGAGGTCCGGCAGGCCGTCGCCGGTCAGGTCCCCGGCGGCGCTGATGGATGTCATGACGTTCCAGCCGTCGCCGACTTTGATGCGCCAGCTGAAGAGGCCGTTGCCGGTGCCGGGGTAGGTCCAGAGGGTGCCGTTGGAGTCACGGGCGACGAGGTCGGGTTTGCCGTCGCTGGTGAGGTCGCCGGCGGCGCTGATGGCGGTCATGACATTCCAGCCGTCACCTACTGCGACGCGCCAGCCGAACAGGCCCGTGCCCGTGCCCGGGTAGGTCCACAGTGTTCCGCCGGAGTCACGGGCCAGAAGATCCGACTTCCCGTCTCCCGTGAAATCCCTTGCAGCCGGGAACGGGGCAGGCACCGGGCCGATGTTGAGCAGGCGGTTCGGAGTACCGGCCGAGGCATTGGTGATGACGCCGAGAGTGGCTGTGGAGGAGAGCTCGGCCGTCACCTCCGCCGGCGTGGCTTCGGGAATCCTGGACAGAATAACGGCCGCAGCACCGGCAGCGTGGGGAGCTGCCATGGAAGTCCCGCTCACGGTGGCCGCCGCGGTGGTGGATGAATGGATGGCAGAGGTGATGCCAACACCGGGCGCATACAGGTCAACGCAGCTGGCGTGGTTCGAGAAGGTGGCCTGCCGGTCGGAGGAATCGCTTGCTGTGACAGTAAGTGCTTCGGGCACCCGCGCCGGGGAACTGGTGCAGGCGTCCGCTGCGGAATTTCCGGCGGCCACCACAGCCGTGATCCCGTCGGAAATGACTCCCTGGACGGCAGTGTCCACCATGGTGCTGGCGGGACCGCCGAGGCTCAGGTTGGCCACCGCGGGAGACCCGGCGGGGTGGTGGGCAACGATCCAGTCGAGGCCGGCCACGATGTCGGACATGTAGCCGTTGCCGTTGCAGTCGAGAACCCGGACCGGCACGACGGTTGCGGCCTTGGCAACCCCGTAGGTCTGGCCGGCGACAATTCCGGCAACATGGGTGCCGTGGCCGTTGCAGTCGCTGCTGCCCCGGCCGTCCTCAACAGCAGTCCAGCCTGCCGCCACCCGGCCCCCGAACTCCTGGTGCTGGGCGAGGACACCGGAATCTATGACGTACGCATTGACGCCTGCCCCGGAGGACGGAGGCGTGAAGGTGCCGGAGAGCGGAAGAATGCTTTGGTCCACCCTGTCCAGGCCCCACGGGGGCGATTGCTGGGTATCGAAGACCTGGACCGGCTCATCCGGTTCGACGGCGGTCACGCGGGGCGAGCGGGCCAGGGCGGCTGCCTGTGCTTTGGTGGCTGTCACCGCGGCTCCCCGGACCGCTGCGGAGAAGGTCCTTCCGACCTGGACGCCATTGGATCGCAGGGACGCGGCCTCCTGGGCGACGTCGGTACCTTTGCTGAAGCTGACAAGGTACCGGCCGCTTTCTGCGGGCCGGGGCACCACAGGTTTCTCCGCCGTCGGGATGGATGCGGCGGCGGGCTGGGCTGCCAGCGCCACCGCGGCAACGGCCGCCAGCACCGCGCCACGAGAGCTTCCAAATCGCTGAGGGAATGACATTGGGATCTCCTAAGAACCGATGCGTCCTGGGGTGAACAGGCGCGCATGCTTTCGCAGGCTGTGCCCGGCCGGGCCAGGAAAAACTTGTCCCTGGCCACGCCCTCTGTCTATTCCCCCCAGCAGCTCCGGCTGAGCCCGGAGCCTGTGCCGCAGCGCAAGGCCCCCTCCCCAGAAACCAACACTGCGAACCCGGCAATCTTAACAAGGCCGGCCCGCGGGGCACTACCCGGGAGTGCTGGCTTTACCGCCGTTCAGTCCGAGGCCCTCCGACCTTCAGCGGTTTTCCCCCCTCACCCTCTCGCAGGTACTGCTTCTTCCCCGCCCTTCCTCCAGCGTTACATGCAACCATTGGCTTATGAGCGCCAGGGATCGCGTTGCCGGCCACCGCATCGCCATGCGGGAGCGGGGTTTCCGGCAGATACAGATGTGGGTTCCTGACGCGCGCACGGAGGAGTTCAAGCACGAGGCGCAGCGCCAGGCGCGGGCGGTCGCCGCGTCAGACCGCGCCGGCGACGACCAGGACTTCATCGAACAGATATCGGAAGCCTGGCCGGAGTGAACCGTGGTGAGCTGTGGACCGTGTCCGGCGGAACTTATGCACAGAAGCCGGGCCCGGCACTCATCGTCCAGGACGACCTTTTTACCGCGTCGGAGTCGGTGACACTCCTCCCGCTGACCTCATTCCTGACGGATGCCCCACTGCTCCGATTGACCGTAAACCCCAGTCCGCTGACGGGGCTGGAACGCATCAGCCAGATCAGGGTGGACAAGCTCACCACAGTCCGCCGCGCCAATCTCGGGCAGCGAATCGGCCGGATCGATTCAGAAACCATGGTTTCCGTGGAGCAGTCCCTCGCGGTCTTTCTCGGTCTGGCCCGCTGACCTTAGCGAAACGGCGGGGAGCCGGCTCCTGACGCTGGCCTCCCGCCGTCGTCGTGCCCCGTTTGCGTAACTTTTCGCTGGGCCTACCCACCCGGTCCGCGCCCTCTCAGGCTCAGCAACGCTTTGGCCACAAAAGTCACGCATTCTTGCCCACGCTTGACAGCCTGTCCGGAGCTTACGAGGATCAGAGTGCCGGCGTAGCCGGCAAGTGGTCCGGGTGTCGAAGGGTTATTGGATGGGGTCAGCACTTCCTCGTGGCAGATGCTTCCGGGGTGCGGCCACAGCCCTCGCAGCCGTCCTGGCAATAACCGTTTCGGGCTGCACCGGCGATCCAGAGCCGCCCCCGCCAACTACAGCACCGGTTGATGTGCGTATCGCTGCTGTAGGTGACATGAACGGCGAGGAGAACATCGACCCGGAGAGTCCCTCAGGCCGGAACGCCGCGGCGATCACCGAACTGGTGGAGAACAACGAGATCGACGCATTCCTGGGGCTCGGCGACTTCCAGTACGACACCGCCTACTGCGAAGACCTGGTGGATTTCTGGACCCCCCTTTGGGGTGGGACGATGAGCAAGCTGTACTGGGTGACGGGCCCCAACCATGACTGGGAACCGGGCCGGAACGAGGACCTGGACAACTTCATGAACGGCCAGTGCCCGGGCTCCACCGCGAAGGCTGCGATCAACCAGGAGCTGGGGTTCATCGGGAACGGGAAGGCGTATTCGAAGGAATTCGGGAACTGGCACTTCGCCTTCCTGCCGTCCGGGCAGTGGCGGTACAACCCCCGGGAGGCCCGGGCGCTGACGAGGTGGCTGGACCGGGACCTCGCTGCCGCCAAGGAGGATGGCAAGCACCTGGCCGTGGTGCATCACGAGCCGTACTTCACGTCGGACACGGAGGCGCATGAGCGGGCCGATGACCACAAGCCTTGGATCGACGTGATGTGGGAGCACCGGGTCCGCCTGACCCTGTCCGGGTCGCAGCACAACTACGAGCGTTCCTGTGCCGTGAACAACAGGGACCGGTGTGACGACGACGGGATCACAGCGTTCCAGGTGTCCACGGGCGGCATCGAACTCCGGCCCTTCACCAGCAGCCCGCGGTACATTGAGAAACGGTTCAGCGACACCCACGGGTTCCTCCGGCTGACGCTGCGGACCGACGGGTCCTTCGACTGGAACTTCGTCCCGACAACCGGGGAGAGTACGGACGAAGGGTCGCGTCCGGCACCGGAGCCGGACGACAACTAGGGCGTGTCTCCTAAATTTCGGACTCTGTAGCCGGAATGCTTGATGGGTGTCTCGTACTTCTGTTTTGACCGACGGGCAGGGCAGTGGGCCCGCGTTCAGCCGCTGCTTCCGTCCTCTGTTGGCCGCCGGGGTCGTCCTTTCCGGGACGACCGCCGTGTGGTCGAGGGCATCATCTACCGGTACCGGTGCGGAATCGCCTGGCGGGACGTGCCAGCGGGGTTCGGCCCGTGGCAGACCATCTGGAAGCGTCTCCGCCGCTACAGCGGTGACGGCACCTGGGACACCATCCTCGCGGCGCTGCTGACAACTGCGGATGCCTGCGGTGAAGTCGACTGGTCGATCTCAGTCGACTCGACAGTGAATCGCGCCCATCAGCATGGCACCTACCTTCCCCGCACCACAGGGGGCCAGCTCGAATTACATGAATCTGTTTGCTGAGCCCGACGATCACGCAATCGGACGCTCCCGCGGCGGACCCAGCACCAAAATTCACGCCCTCGTCGACGGTAAAGGCAGACCGCTGGTGCTGCTCATTGCCCCAGGACAAGGCGGAGATGCACCCATGTTCACCCACCTGATGGAGCAGTTGAAGATTGCTCGTTGCCGTCCAGGCAGACGACGCACCCGCCCGGACCGTGTTCGCGGTGACAAGGCATACTCGTCCCGGGCAATTAGGACGCACCTTCGCGACCGCGGCATCATTGCTGTCATCCCGCAACGATCCGATCAGATCGGCCACCGAAAACGACGAGGATCCGCCGGCGGCCGCCCTCCAGCCTTCGACAAGGAAGACTACAAAGGCCGGAACGTCGTCGAACGCAACTTCAACATCTTCAAGCAATGGCGAGCCCTGGCAACCCGCTACGACAAACTCGCCCTCACCTACCGCGGCGGAGCAGTCCTCCGAGCCATCAGCATCTGGCTGACAGCTTTAGGAGACACGCCCTAAGTTGTGGTGCTCTGGCCTGCAGCACGGGCTTGTTGGTGGCGGTAGAGCCTTGCGCGGCTCCAGCGAACGAGACGCGCTGCCTCCTCGGCGGTGCGCCCCTTGGCGCGGGACTGTCCGATAAACGGTGTGTGGAGGCCGGCCGGTTTTCATTATTGAGTGGTTCTTTCGAACCGGCCCGCGAAGGTAATCGCGAACGCGTTTAGCGCAGGCTTCCATCTCATCACCCAGCGTGCCCGGCCACCGCCGGTGGGATCAAGAGATCTGGTAACCAGGTACAGGCATTTCAGGGCAGCGGTTTCATTCGGAAAGTGCCCGCGGGCCCTGACCGCCCTTCGGTAGCGGGCGTTGATCGACTCGATTGCGTTCGTCGTGCAGATCACCCTCCGGATCTCCACGTCATACTCCAGGAACGGCACGAACTCAGGCCACGAGGCTTCCCAGAGCCGCACGATGGCCGGATATCGCTGGCCCCATTCGGCGGTGAACTCCTCGAACCGGTCCTTCGCCGCTTGCTCGGACGGGGCCGTATAGACGGGCTTGAGCGCCTTGACGATGCCGTCGCGGTGCTGGCGTCCGGCGTAGCGGAAGCTGTTGCGGATCAAGTGCACGATGCACTGCTGCACGACCGCACGCTCCCAGGTGGTCGTGATCGCCTCCGGCAGGCCCTTGAGCCCATCGCAGACGGCGATCAACACATCTTGCACGCCGCGGTTCTTCAGCTCGGAGAATACCTGCAGCCAGAACCGTGCACCCTCGCCGCCGTCGCCGGCCCAGATGCCCAGAATCTCCCGCTCCCCGTTGGTGGTGACCCCCATGACGACGTAGAACGGGGTGTTGCGCACCTGCCCGTCACGGACCTTGACCACGACCGCGTCAACGAAGAGCACCGGATAGATCGGATCCAAAGGCCGGGCAGACCATTCGGCCAGTTCCCCGGCGACTTTCTCCGTGATGCGGCTGATGGTGTCCTTGGAGACCTTGGCGCCATAGACCTCTTCGAAGTGGGCTGCGATTTCCCCGGTGGTCAGCCCACGGGCGGAGAGCGAGAGCACGATCTGATCGATCCCGTCCAGCCTCCGTTTCCGCTTGGGAACGATCACCGGCTCGAACGACCCGTCCCGATCCCGGGGCACCTCAATCTCGACCGGGCCGATCTCGGTCAGCACGGTCTTTGACCTGGTGCCGTTGCGCATGTTCGCTGCGACCGGTGTCTGGCCATGCTCGTGCCCGAGGTGCTCGGTCAGCTCGGCTTCCAGTGCCGTCTCGAGCACGTTCCTGGTGAGCTGGTTCAGCAGCCCGCCCGGGCCGACCAGGCTCACGCCCTGTTCCTTGGCCTGCGCGAGCAACCGCTCCGCCAGTTCCTTCTGATCGATGATCTCTCCCGACACAGGATCGATCATCACCCCTGTCATCTCGGTCGTGGACTCCGACACGGCCGTCTCCTTTCGGATCAGGCCGGACCCCACACACCGTTATTCAGACAGTCCCCTTGGCGCGGGCCTTTTGGGCGATTGCGAGTGGATGTTGGTGAAGAGACGACAGGAACGAGAGAAGAAGACGTGCACTGTTTGCCGGCTTTCTTTTCTCGTTCTGCGCCGTGCGCCAAATAGCGCTGCTAAAAGGACGCCATTTATCGCTGACGGTCACACGGAAGGAGTGCCTCTTCGATTTTTTTCGGAGGCTTGCCGAAGGCAGGTGGGAAACGGTCGTTTTTGATGGGGGCCTTCGAGGTTCTCTAGCTTTTGCCAGCCGCTGCCCTGTTCCTGATGGTGTCGACCTTGTTTGGCATTGGTTAAAGAGTGTGCGCCAGAAGTTGGGCTGGTACTCCGGGCGCTGGAATGGATTACCCGGCGGGAGAACCGAGTCGTCTGCGTGGCGATCTGGCGCCGGGGAAACCGGATGCAGAAAAGTCCAGATCGAATCCGTCCGTCGCTCGTGAACCAAAGATTGCCAGTTCCCTAGAGACAGCACGAAGGCCCATCATTATAGGTACAGAGCGCTGCGATTCGAATCGGAGGCTGCCATGATCCAGGCCCTGCTGTGTAAGTTGAACATACGGCACTAATGGCACGTCGAGCATGCTGATGATGCAAGCGTTTATAAACGCTGCCGTCGATGTGGCAAGGATGATGACGAACGCAGCAAGGGAAGAGGAGGCGACTTCAGCCCATGGGCAGGGCCTGCAGGAGGGTGAGGTTACTCAGCAGGCCTAGCTAGTGGTCTCGGTCTCAGTTTGTTTGATTGCTTTCGAGTGCGGAGTATCCGCGGGCCACTTAGCGAGGACTACGGGTCGGTCGTGGCAGCTGCCGCCTCCGTTGGTGGAAGACGGCAGCCGCCGGTATTTAGTGTCGGGCTGAGGTCAGCATTGGTTGCGTCGTTGCTCTGCTGTTGAAGGGTTGTTGTAGCAGGTCCCGCCCTGGCTGCGGACATCCGTAGTAACCATGGGCGCTCCTGGGGCTTCGGTTTCGACGACATCAGGTTCGATGTCCTCCCGGGTCACGGTGACAATCGGTTCCGCGGGAACGGTCGTCGTCGTTACCTCTTCTCTTGTTTCCCCTTCCGTGACCGTGACCACTGGGGTGGTCGGTGCGCACTCGGTGTCCGATTCATCGGGACCGGGACGGGTTCCTGTGGTCACGATTGGAGTACCGGGAACAACTGCCTCAGTTACTAGTGGCGTTCCCGGGGCGGTTGATGTGCTGACTACCGGAGTGCCGGTGGGGGTGGGGATATCGGTGCCGCGGGGGAAGTTGTACGTGGTTGTCGTCGTGGTCGTGCTCGTGGTTGTTGGCTGTGTGGTGGTCGCCGTCCGCTCAGTCTGTTGGGTCGTCACCGTTGCGATCACCGTCTTGTAGGTCGTAGTGGTGCACACTTCACGCTGCTGGGTACCGGTGAAGACTTCGGTGAAAGGGGTTGTCGTGGTAACGAGCGTTTCCCGCGGTTGTGTTGTCGTGATGACACGTTCCTGGGGGGTGGTCGTTGTTGTGACAATCGTTGTGGGGGTAGTCGTAGTGGTGAGAACAGCCCTCTCACACTTCTCCACGGGCCTTGACGACCGATCGTTATTCACTCTTCGGCAGTTTGTGGTCGTCGGGGTTTGAGTGCTCGTTGGCGCTCCCGCCTCGGTCCGGGTTGTGGTGGTTGGGATGCCGGGAACAATGACGTCCTCGCTGACAGCGTCGCCGGCATCGCGCTCTTCCTCGGTGACGTCCGGGGTGCCGGCGCGCTCGGTCCGGACAACAGTCTCTTCACCGACGTTGCGTTCTTCGGTTGTTACGGTGGGGTTTGGCTGCCTCTCTGGCCCGGAGGTGTCGACGGTAACAGGATCGCCCACCGCCCGGTCCTCGCTATAAGTTGTTGTTGGAGTTCCTGATGGAACGTTGGGAGTCACGACAGTGGTCGTGACCGTGCAGATCTGGTTGCTGCCGGTGCCGCTAAGGGTCCCCCCCAAGGCAGTGCAGGCGGCTTGTCGTTCTGCGGGGCCAGCGAAGGCCGGGTTGGTTGGTGCCAATGCGACGACGAGTCCGATCGTTGTCGCGGCCACCATGGTAGACAAACGCATGATGAGCTCTGTTCTTTTAGGAATGGACCCGCGCGCGCGGGATCTGGCGACCCTAACAACCTGAGTAAACAGCGGCAATGGAATAGTGGCCCCCATTCCATATTCGAGTAGCACCCGGACAGAAACCGGTAATAGGCCTGGGCAGTGACCAAGTACTTGATGTGATAAATGAGTACCCGCCCTCGCGTCACGCGGGTAGGAAAGGTCCCAAACAAAACGCACAACGACCACAAGCAAATTGACGCGTGTCTGCCGACAAATGGTCCGCCACACTGCCGGCCCAGGTCGTCGTTCTTCCGCGCGCAGCCCTTGGCTATAAACAACGGATCGTTGCTTCACATCAGCAGGTGGTGCCCGGTCCATAGGTGTGTCTGCAGTCGCAGGGTGGTTTAGGTACGCGCAGGGCCTGATCTCAACGTGGAAAGCCGGAGCATCAAGGCACGGCACATCCACCGAGCAGCACCCGCACCAGCACGCAGGCACAGGAAGGGGCCGAGGAAGGTCAGCCGCGCGACTGCAGCCCGGGCACGCCGTCCTGGATCTTGAAGGAGGCCTTCGTGGAAACGGGCGCGCCCGGCGTGGTGACGTAGTCCAGCACGCGGAAGTCGGCGGTCATCGCGTCCCTGGTGATTTTGGTGTTCACGTAACCGCGGTTGTCGTTGAAGAACTTCAGGTGCGGGTTCCACGCCATGACTGGGTCCGTGGTGGAGCCGGTGCCGTTGCCGGTTGAGGTGATGGAGGTGCAGACCAGCTCCGAGCCGACCACGGGGGAGGCCGGGTCCTTGTAGTCCACCTTGAGGTCGCAGGCCCAGTTGCGGTGCACGTCGCCAGTGAGGACGACGGCGTTGCGCACGTTCGCGTCGATCCAGCCCTGGGTGATGCGGCGGCGGGAGGCGGCGTACCCGTCCCAGCCGTCCATGGAGACGTCGTCGATCTCGGGGGCGGCGTTGCGGTCCCGTTCGGCGAAGAACACCTGCTGGCCCAGGATGTCCCAGCGCTGGGTGGAGTTCCGGAAGCCGTCCAGCAGCCACTTTTCCTGCTCGGCGCCGGTGATGCTGCGGTCCTCGGCGAGGCGCTCCGCCACGTTCTTCTTCCAGCCGTCCCCGGCGAGCTGGTCGTCGCGGTACTGGCGGGTGTCCATCATGTGGAAGTTGGCCAGCTGGCCCCACTGGATGGTGCGGTAGATCTTCATGTCGAACCCGGCCGGTACGGAGGAGGCGCGCAGCGGCATGTTCTCGTAGTAGGCCTGGAACGCGGCCGCCCGGCGCTGGCGGAAACGCTCGGTGGTGTCGTTCATCTGGCCGGCGTCCGTGTTTTCGGGGACCTCGTCCGCCCAGTTGTTGTCCACCTCGTGGTCGTCCCAGACCACCAGCCACGGCGCGATGGCGTGCGCGGCCTGCAGGTCGGCGTCGGACTTGTACTGGGCGTGCCGCTGCCGGTAGCCGGCCAGCGTGACGGTCTCGGGGCCCTGGTGGTCGCGCGGGTTGCCGCCGCCGATCACGTAGCTGTCCTTCTTGTACTCGTAGAGGTAGTCGCCCAAGTGCAGGACCAGGTCCGGGTGGTCCTCGGCCAGGCGGGTGTAGGCGGTGAAGTAGCCGTGCTCGTACTGCGAGCAGCTGGCGAAAGCCATGGCCAGCGCGGCGGGCGTCTCGTGCAGCGCGGGGCTGGTGAGGGTGCGGCCCACCTCGCTGACGTGGCGGCCGCTGCGGAATCGGTAGAAGTATTCCCGGCCGGGCTTGAGGCCCTTGAGCTCCACGTGGACCGAGTGCGCGGTTTCAATCCGGGCCTGCTCGACGCCGCGGGCTACTACAGTGCGCATGTTCCGGTCTTCGGCCACTTCCCACGCGACGGAGACCTGCCGCGACGGCATCCCGCCCAGGCCGTCCTCGGCCAGCGGGTCCAGCGCCAGGCGGGTCCAGATCACGAAGCCGTCCGGCCACGGCTCGCCCGAGGCGATGCCGAGCATGAAGGGGTCGGTGCGGAGACCAGCGTCGTCAGCGGTGGAAACCGCGACGGCGGCACTTGGCAGGGCGGCGACCAGGCTGGCCCCGAGGCCGGCGGAAATGAGGGATCTGCGGGAAATGTTGTCCATGCCTCCGACCGTAGGAAGGCCGGTTGGACAGGTTCTAAGAAGGACATGAACCGGGAATGAACGCTGAGAAGACTGACAGCCGGGCTCTGCGTTGGAGCTCCGTCCCGGGCGTCCACTGGCTTAACCGAACGTTCAAGCTGCTTGCTTTTTGGGTGTACAGCAGGCCCAGCCGAGCGGGGCCCTGCTGCACACGTAAAGAAGGTTATTCATGAAATGAGCTTGGCGTAGACCACGTAGTTGTCGTCGAATTCGCCCGTTTTCGGGTCGTATCCGTCGCACGTGATAAGCCGTAGCTCAGGTCCCTCCGTATTCCCGTAAACCTTTTCCGTCGGAAATTCTGCTTTCAGGTATTGTTCGCCACGGTCAAATGCAAATACGGCGGTTTTACCGTTTTGTGCGGTGACCTTGATGGTGTCACCATTGCCGAGGCTGCGCAGGTCAGCAAACACCCCTGGGCCACCATCAGTAGCGTTGACATGTCCATAAAGGACAGCAGGTCCCACGTCCCCGGGTGTGGGGGAACCGTTGTACCAGGCCGCCGGAGCTCCTGGCGCGTCGGGCGGAACCTCTAATGATCCATCGTCCCGGAGGCCCAAGCTAATCAGCTCAGACCGTGTGCCGGTGGCTGGAATCTCTAGAGAGACCGGAGCGGAAGCCGCTTTCGCATCAGGCGCTGAAGAGGCAGGTGCCGTGGTGGTGATGGTGTCCAGCGCGCCGACAGCCTGCGTCGGGCTGCTGGAGGCGCAGCCAGTAAGAAGTAGCAAAGCGACCGCCGCAGACGCAGCGTGCCATCTGCGACGGTCGCTTTT
The DNA here is from genome assembly GCF_059090105.1 of Arthrobacter sp. K410C. Lineage (NCBI taxonomy): Bacteria > Bacillati > Actinomycetota > Actinomycetes > Micrococcales > Micrococcaceae > Arthrobacter > Arthrobacter sp. K410C. The sequence continues at coordinate 57,819 of NZ_JBNHFJ010000007.1, read as the reverse complement.
TGACCTAATCATGTGTATCGGTCAGTCCGAACGCTATGCCTGGCTTGCCATCCGGCGGCGAACGATCACCGTTCCAGTGGCGGCAGCCGCTGCAAGACCTCCGAGCGCAAGGAGCCCTGCGACATTTTCGGTCTCCTGCGGTACGCCAGTAGGCGCGGCACCAACAGGCTTCCTGGCTACCTGGGCCTGGCTCTGCGCAGGAGCCTGGGCAGCCTCGGAGTTCTCGCATCCGATGCCGTCCCCGTCACTGTCAAGATGCGTGCCGTAGCCCGGGCTGCCGGCCGGGATGTTGTACACGCCCACTGCTGCCGCTGCACTGCAGTTCGGGTATGCCCCAACGGTGGCACTGGCCGGGGTTGCTGTCAGCGCTGAAAGACCAACCACTGCCGCCACTGCCAAGATTGATGTGCTCTTCTTCATTGAATCCCCAATCATCTATATAACTTGGAAAGCCGCTCATGACGGCCGAAGGGGAAGCAAAAACACGACGCCCCCACGGCCCTGTTGAAACTGGCTTCAATTTGGCTTCTGCCATGCAAGTTATATCAATGGGGGGCAGTTAAAGTTCAAATATGACGGAGTTCGCCTGAGAAATAAAATGTCGCATTTGCGTAAAAATAATGGATTGTGTAAAAGGCTTTTTACATCCCGGCTCGCCCGCCGGGCATCACCAATCATGCAGAGACGTTTTTCGCAACCCATTTCCAATAGCAGTGGTGGGATGGTGTTGGCCTCCGCGGGTCCATCTGCTTTCCACTTACAGCCTGCGGCGGTTCAGGGCGTCGAACTGCTCCTGCCAGTCGGCCAGGTCCCGGTCCACGTAGCGCCGGTGCGCCTCGTTCCACTTGGGCATGATATCCGGCGTGAGTTCAGGAGCCGGCGGTTTTGGCGCCGGAGGTCTGCGGGCCGGCGGCGCGTTCCGTAGGGGAGCAACCGGCCTGGGTGCGGGCCTGACGTTGCGGTTCGGGCCGGCAATCGCCTGCGGGCGGCTCGCCGGGCTGACGAGACCGGTTATCCAAAGCATGGTCCGGCAGAAGAGCCAGATCACTCCGAAGAAAACGAAGGCGGCGAAAAGGAGGCCGATCCAAAGCAGGATCCCCATAGCTGAGAAGAGCACAACCATGGCCCATTTTATCTTCTGAACCCCGGTTTTGGGGCGGATATCCGGGTCCGGCCGGTTCAAACCGCAAGGCCTTAGAACTCCAGCCGGAACACCCACAGCAGAACGTCCTCGCCCGGCACGTACCAGTCGCGCTCCGGTGCCCGGCGGAAACCCAGGGACTCGTACAGGGCGTGGGCGCGCTCCATGAACGTGGCGCTGGTGATGCTGATCGCCCCGATCTCAGGCAGCGACCGGGCGTGCTCGATCACCCGGCGGACCACGGCCCGGCCCACACCGCCGCCCTGGAGAGCGGGGTCCACGGCGAGCATCCGGAATTCCAGCTCGCCGTCCACCGCGATCTCGCTGTAGGGCTGGCCGGCGAACGTCAGCGTCACCGCCGCAACCACCGACTCGAACCTCTCGGCCACCCAGACCTCGGCGTGCTGGGCCCGGTGTTCCACGTCCTCGAGCACACCCATGTACGGGTGGTCGGCCGCGAAGTGCCCGGCGGAAAGGTAGGCGTCCCGCGTGACCCGCCGGACGTCGTCGTAATCCGCCGGGGCGGCCGGCCGGAACGTCAGAGTCATTGTCCGGCCACGTCCGCCCGCGAAACCCCCGCCATGTAGGAAGCGAGCGGGGCCAACGCCGGCTGGGACGACGGGTCGCCCACGGCATCGGCGCCCACGGCGTTGGCAACGGACAGCGCCGCGGCGTAGTCCAGCCCTGATCCGAGCGCCAGGACCAGGGCGGCGCAGAACGCGTCGCCCGCACCAACGGTGTTCACCACGGTCGCGGCGGCGGCCGGCGCCTCGGCAACCTTGCGCCCGCGCTCGAACATGGCGGACCCCTCGCCGCCGTACGTCACCGCCACGAGCTTCGCATCAGCGAGGGCGGGAATCAGGGCGTACTCGCTCTCGTTGACGATCACCAGGTCGCAGCGCTCCAGCAGTTCCGCCGGCAGGTCCATGGCCGGTGCCGCGTTCAGCACAAAGACACCCTGCGCCTTGCGGGCCGCCTCCTGCACCACGGGCAGGCCCACCTCCAACTGGCACAGCACTGTCTCGTCCGGGCCGAACTCCGCGCCGTCCAACGAGAGGTGCGAGTTGGCGCCCGGGCACACCACAATCTGGTTCTCGCCCTCGCGGTCCACCACGATCAGCGCGGTGCCGGTCGCCTCGGGCAGGACGGCCACGTCGGCGGTGTCGACGCCGGCACCCGCGAGGGCGTCCAGCATCCGCTGGCCCTGCGCGTCCTTGCCCACCGCGCCGACCATGCGCGCTGTCCCGCCGAGCCGCGCAACGGCCGCCGCCTGGTTGGCGCCCTTGCCGCCTGGCTGCTCGGACAGCACGCCGCCGCCGATGGTCTCACCGGCGGTGGGAAGCCGCTCGGCGGTGGCGATCAGGTCCAGGTTGATGCTGCCGACCACGGTGACGGCAGGAAGTCGATTGCTCATGGAAAGTCTCTTTCGGAGGGGTGCCGGAAGCGGCGGGAACAAAATTCAGTGTACGGCATGGGTTGTACTTGTTGGTCATACATGGTTGTATAACAACTCGAATCTTGCCGAAGGAAATGCAAGAACGCCTGCTCGAACAAAGGAGTTTGATGTGAACACCCCAGCCCCGGCGGCCGCCGCACCTCCCGCGGACGCCGCATCCGCCGTCGTCCTTCCCGACGGCGACGCCAAGTTCTCCGGCCGCCGCGCCGCCCTACTGATCTCCACCCTGCTGCTCGGCGTGCTGTCCTTCCAGCTCAACGCCAGCATGGTCACCCCCGCGCTGCCGCAGATCGCCGCCAGCTTCGGCCAGGCAGCCGACGCCGCCGCCCCCGTACAATCCATGTTCTTCCTGGCCGGCGCCATCGCCGGGCCGGTGATTGGCCGGTGGAGCGACTTCATCGGCCGCCGCGCCGCCCTGCTGCTGGTCCTCGGCATCATGGGCGCCGGCACCATCCTCTGCATCACCGCGCCCACGCTGGAACTGCTCATCACCGGCCGGTTCCTCCAGGGCGTCTCCAGCGCGGTCTTCGCCCTGGCCTACATCGTCCTCAGCGAGAACCTGCAGGCAAAGGTGTTCGGGACCTCGGTGGGCATCATCGCCGCCATTAACGGGGGAGTGGGCGGCGTGGACGGCTACGTCGGCGGCCTCATGGCCGAGACGCTCGGCTTCCGGTCCATCTTCGTCGTCGTCCTGGTCCTGACCGCCATCGCCGCCGCCTGCATCATCCGCATGGTCCCGGCCGGGCGTCCGAGCGGCGTCCGCGGCGCCATGGACTGGTGGGGCGCGGGCTCGCTCTCGCTGTTCCTGGTGTTCATCACGTACTTTGTCTCCGGCGGATCCGCCGCCGGCTGGACCGCGCCCGGCACGCTGGCGCTGCTGGCCGCCACCATCGCCTCCTTCGCCGCGTTCTGGTTCATCGAAAAGCGCCGCAGCCACCCGCTCATCGCCGTCCACCACCTGCGCTCCCGCCAGGTGTGGCCGGTCATCGCCACCACCGTCCTCACGCTCGCGGGCATCTTCGCGATCATCAACTTCACCGTGGTGCTGCTCAGCCAGGATGCCGACGGCGGCTTCGGGCTTTCGGCGTCCGTCTCGGCGCTGCTGTTCCTCACCCCCGCCGCGCTGATCGGCGTGTTCGCCGCGCCGCTCGCCGGCTGGCTGGCCGACCGCCGCGGCTGGATCAAAACCCTGCGCGCCGGAACCGGGCTGAGCCTGGCCTGCGCCATCGCCGCGGCCGCCTTCTCCGAGAGCCAGGTGGCGGTACTGGTGGCCGTCGCGGCCCTGGGCATCTTCTACAACGGCTTCTTCCTCACCGCCATCAACGGGCTCTCCGTGCTCCTCTCGCCCAAGGAAGCCCCGGCCGCGCTGCCCGGCATCAACGGCGCCTCCTTCGGCATCGGCGCGAGCCTCGGCGTCGTGCTCGTGGCACCCTTCGCCGCCCTGTCCACGTCCGCGGGGTACGCCACCGCCCTCTGGATCTCGGTGGGCATCACCGCCGCCGCGTTCATCGTCAGCCTCTTCGTCGCCGCCCCCAAGGGCGAGACCGTCTGACCCCTCATTCCCTCCACCGAACCTGAAAGAAGACCCATGACTGCCACCTTCCCGTTCTACCTGGACTGCGATACCGGGATCGACGACGCCCTCGCCCTGGCCTACCTGCTCGCCGCCCCGAACGCCGATCTGGTGGGAATCGGTGCCGTCAGCGGCAACGTCAGTGCCGCCGTCGGGGCCCGGAACACCCTCGACCTGCTCCAGCTCGCCGGCGCCGCGGACATTCCAGTAGCCCTGGGTGCGCACGATCCACAGGCCGGTTCCTTCGGGGGAGGGGCGCCCTGGGTGCACGGGGAGAACGGCATCGGAGAGGTGTCGCTGCCAGCCTCTCCGGCTCCGCTGGCTTCCGAATCCGCGGCGGAGATGCTGGTGCGGCTGGCGCGTACCTATCCCGGAACGCTGCGGGTGCTTGCCATCGGGCCGCTGACCAACATTGCCGAGGCCCTGCGGCTGGAGCCCGCGCTGCCTTCGCTGGTCCACTCCGTGACGGTGATGGGCGGGGCCGCGCTGGCCCCCGGCAACATTACGCCCGTGGCCGAGGCCAATATCCACAACGACCCCGAGGCCGCTTCCCTGGTGCTCGCCGCCGACTGGGATATCACCCTGGTGCCGCTGGACGTGACCATGGCGTCAGTCCTGGAGGAGCACCACCGGCAGGAATTGCTGGCGTCCTCCGCTCCAGTGCCGCGGGCGCTGGGGGAGATGCTGGGCTACTACTTCCGCTTCTACGAGGGCATCTACGGCCGGCCCTGCTCGGCGATGCACGATCCGCTGGCGGCGGCGCTCGCCGTCGGTGCGGTGCAGGCGGCGGTGGCACCGGTGGTGCGTGCCGCCGTCGACACGTCCTCCGGGCCCTCCCGCGGGCAGACGGTCTGCGACATGCGCGGGCTGTATGCCGGCTACCCGCCAGTGACGGGAGCGAGGTGCCGCGTGGTGCTGTCGCTGGAGGAGGACTTCGCGCCGCACCTCGTGGAGACGTTGCTTGGGTTCTTCGAGACTCCAGTGGTTGAGCCTGCCGGATCCCTGGTGGTTGAGCCGGTCTAAACCTCGATTGATGTGGAGGGAAGGGCAAGCTCCCTTAGCCGGGACTTCCGCCCAGCACGTCCACATGCACATGGTCGAGGTGGCGAAGGATCTCGTTGCCGGGTTCAGGTGCGTCGTAGTCCCGCCATTGCGCCCGGGAACTGTGTGCGCTCCAAAACCGGTCGTCGAAGATAACGTACTGGATGTACAGGTCCTCGGCGTGGGCGACGAGCCAGTGAGCCAGTATCCACCCCTGGCGACGGTTCTCCTCAGTCACGGGGCGGAAGAAGATGTCGATGGCCCGGCCGTCGTAGTGCGTGGAGTCCGCCCCGTGGCCCTGATCAACGCCGCCCGGGGCGAATCCGCCCAGGCTTTGGTTGCCGAACACCTCGGTCATTGCTGCGCGCAACTGCTCGGCGCGCGGTGTCAGGCCGGTGGCACCGATGTCTTCTACCGGCAGGTCCCTGGCGGCCGAGCCCCGGCAGGCCAGTGAAGGGCCGGCGCCGCCGGAAGGACCGCCGGCCAGCTGCTCCAGCACCGCCGCGCCGATGCCGGAGGTGTCCGGCGCTGCAACTCCGCGGGCCTGGAGTGCCACCGCTGTTGTGGCCAGCTTCGCTTGGTCCCGGCTCAGCCCCACTTCCCCCTCCGGGGTTTCGACCACGCACTCCGGCCGCCAGAGCAGGGAGCCGTCCTCGGTGCGCAATGCACTGAGTACGCCGGGGCCGAAGAATGCCAGCACTGTTGCGAGCCCTACGAGCAGGAAAACGCTCAAGAGCAGCTGACGCGCACCGTGCTGGCGCCGATCGGTTTTGTTGCCGGTCATCGGCAGCCTTAGGACTGGAACTGCTGCATCACGGAAAGGTGCCCGGCCCGGGCGGAGACCAGGCACTTGGCGAGGTAGAAGGGCCGGTTGTTGTGTCGGACGTACTGGGTGAGGACCAGTACCGGGTCCGATGGGCGCAGGTCCAGCAGCTTTGCCCGGCTCGGCCCTACCTGGCTCAGGCTGATCTGGCACTCGCCCGGCCCGGCTAACCTGCCGAGCTGTTTGTTGAGCCTGGCAAGCAGGGTGCCGGCGCCGTCGTCGTTAATCTCCAGGGGCGCGACGGGGCTCTTACCGAAGTTGATCGGCTGGGCGGTTACGTTTTCCTGCAGGTGCGCGATGGCTTCGCCGTCGCGGATCAGGACGGACTCCCAGAGCCAGCATTCCGTGCCGGGCTCGACGCCGATGCCGGGGGCGACGAATTCGGACGCGGCCTGCCGCACTACCTGGGTTCGTTTGACCTCCACCCGCTGGCCGGGGGAGCCGAGGACGTCCTCAAAGGGCTGGATGCGTTCGATGCCGATGCGGGGGAGGGTGTCCGAGACGAAACGCCCGACGCCGCGCCGCGCCCTGATCAGGCCGTCCTCTTCAAGCAGCATGAGGGCTTCGCGGACAACCGTGCGGCTGACCTTCATGTCGGCGCCTAGCTCGGTTTCGGTGGGGATCATGGAGCCGGGCGTGAGGAGGCCGTTGCGGATGGCCTCGGCGATGCGCGAGTACACGGCAACACGGAGCGGCGAGCCCGATTGGGCGGCCACCGGCTGGGACAGGAACCGGGCGGCGTCCTGGTGCACGTCTGCCTCGCTTTTCAGGTGGATTCGGGGATTCCAGCCTAACAAGTGCTACGCGTTTGTTGGACAAGCCGCCGACGCTAAAAGCAGTAAGGCCGTGCGCCGCGCGCTTCGCGCGGCACACAGCCTTACCCTTACCAGCTGCGGTCTAGCTGCGCGCCGATTCCTTCTCGCGCTCCGCCGGCTTGTAGGACTCCCAGAAGGTCGCCCCGGTGATGCCGAGGGGCCGCGGGTCGAAGACCGGGTCCAGGCCCAGCTTCTGCTGCCGCTCGAAGTCCTTCAGCGCCTTGAAGGCTGGCTTCTGCAGGACCAGGATGCCCACGATGTTCAGCCAGGCCATAAGCCCGACGCCGATATCGCCCATCACCCACGCGTCGGCGGCCGTGTTCACGCAGCCGTAGGCAGCGGCGACGAGGATGGCCACCTGCAGCGAAATGGTGGTCGCGCGGCCCAGGCTGGTCCGCAGGCCGGGAATCATCTTGGCCGAGGAGTTACCCAGGAGGAAGCGCAGGTTGGTCTCGGCCATGTAGTAGTAGGCGATGACGGTGGTCAGGCAGAAGAAGACCAGCGTGATGGCGATGAACGCGGCACCCACACCGGGGAAGACGGAGTCGAATCCGGCCTGGACATACTGCGGCCCGACGACGGCACTCGCCGTCAGCAGTCCGCCCTCGGCGAGGATCTCGCCGTCTTCGCTGCCGCCGGAGAAGATGCGGTAGGCGCCGGTGGAGAGGATCAGGAAGCCGGTGGCCGAGCACACAAACAGCGTGTCGATGTAGACGGCGAAGGCCTGGACCAGGCCCTGCTTTGCCGGGTGCGAGACTTCGGCGGCAGCGGCGGCGTGCGGGCCTGTGCCCTGGCCGGCCTCGTTCGAGTAGACACCGCGCTTGACGCCCCACATCACGGCCAGGCCGATGATGGCGCCGAGGGCCGAGTCCATGCCGAAGGCGCTGCGGAACACCAGCGAGAGGATCTCCGGCAGCTGGGCGGCGTTGATGACGACGACGATCAGGGCGAGGAGGATGTAGCCGGCGGCCATGAACGGCACCACGAATGCAGCAACGCTGGCGATGCGCTTTACGCCGCCCATGACGACGAGTGCCAGGAGGATGACGGAGCCGACGGCCACGGCCCAGGACGGGATGGTCCAGGCGCCGCTGATCGCGGTGGCCATGGAGTTAGTCTGGACACCCGGCATCAGAACGCCGCAGGCAAGGACGGTCACAGCCGCGAAGACGTAACCGTAGACCTTGAAGAAGCCGGCGCCCTTGGTGTGGGCGAATGCACGCGAGAAGTAGTAGGCCGGGCCGCCGCGGTACTCGCCGGTCAGCGGGTCGCGGGTCTTGTACATCTGGCCGAGGGTCGATTCAACGAAGGATGTGGATGCGCCCAGGAAGGCGACCGTCCACATCCAGAACAGGGCGCCCGGTCCGCCGAAGGCGATGGCGGTGGCGACGCCGGCGACGTTGCCGGTGCCGACGCGGCCGGACAGGGACATGGCCAGGGCCTGGAACGAGGAAACGCCCGAGGCGGACTTCTCGCCGTGAACCAGCTGCTGGAACATGCCCTTGACGTGGCGGACCTGAAGGAAGCGTGTCCGGACGGAGAAGTAGACTCCGGTGGCGAGGCAGAGATAGACGAGCCAGTCACTCCAGATCACGTTATTGATGGCTGATAAGGCATCGCTCATAAGTGTGGGTTCCCTCCATAAAGAGCGTGGCTGATGCGGGTGGTGCCTCTGCGCCGCCGTGGATGTCGTGGCGCGCACCACACAAAACCTGTGAAGCATCTCACAAAGTGGCGGGGGAGTCCATTTGGCCCTGCGGCAAGGGGTTACCCGTTCTTGGGGAGGCTGGGACCGCCCTCGTTAATTGGCCCAAAGAGCCTGCCCTGCCGGCACTGCCGTAAGGCGAATAATGGGTGCAGGCGGAAAGGGAGTGGTTGTGGAACCTGAGATGGAGCGTTTTCAGCACCCGCTCTTTGCCCGTGCCTTCGCACGGGGGGTGGAGGAGATGGACCGGCGCGGGGCAACCGAGCACCGCCGGCGCATGCTGGCCGACCTGCGCGGTTCAGTCATTGAGATCGGTGCCGGGACCGGATCCTCCTTTGCGCTGTACCCGCCCACTGTCACCCATGTCCTGGCGCTGGAACCTAACGACTACCTGCGGAACCTGGCCGTGGAACAGGCCGCCACTGCCAGCGTCCCGGTGACTGTGGTCTCCGCGGCTGCGGAGCACATCCCGGCCCGTAGCGGAAGCGCCGACGCCGTGGCTACGAGCCTCGTTCTGTGCAGTGTTGAGGTCCAGGCCGGCGTCCTCGCGGAGATCCGCCGCGTCCTGCGGCCCGGCGGAACCCTGGCCTACTACGAACATGTCCGTTCAGACCGCCCGCTCCTTGCTGCAGCGGAAGACCTGATCACGCCGGTATGGCGGCATTTCATGGGCGGGTGCCACCTCAACCGGGACACGCTCGCGGCGATCAGTGCAGCAGGCTTCACGGTCCAGGACAACGAGCGCTTCCGGTTTGTGGTGCAGCAGCTGAGCCCGCCCCTGACCCACATCCTGGGCACGGCCACGAGCCCTGCACCTCCCGACTGACGCTTGCGCGTCGCGTGGTGAGCTGCACCCGATTGAAGAAGACGGGGGCTTTGGACCTTGGCGGCAGTAGTCACCGCCGCACAGTTCACCGGGAACAGTGCGGCCGGAGCCTTCCTGTTCCTCTTCATGGGTGCGGGGTTCGCAGCCGTCTACCTTCGGGAGCGGGCCAATTGGTGGGCCCTGATCCCGTGCGGCGTGATGCTGACACTGGCACTGATCGTGACGCTCCCGCAGCAGCTGCAGGGCACGCCGGTCGCGGCTGTCCTGTTCCTTGGACTGGCGGCCACGTTCGGTTCGCTGTCCCTCGTCCCGGTCCGGACTGCTGACCGCACAGAACGCATGAAGTGGCCACTGATCCCGGCTGCCGTGCTTGCAGTGCTGGGAGTGATTTTCGCGCTGCAGTCCATGGCACAGCTCATCCCGATGGACTTCGCCGTCCCGGCAGTCATGATCCTCGCCGGGATCGCCCTGATGATATACGCCTACTTCGCCCGTCACGACAGGCAGCACAATATCCAGGGACCCAGCGCCGGCTGACCCGGCGCCCTGAAGTGGTTCTAGGCTGTCCTCGATTCCTCAGCCACGTTCCGTCCACCGGCTTCTTCCTCGGCCAACTCCCAATGCCGCCGGAGCCCTTCGGCGAGCCGCTGGGGTTCGATGCGGTGTGGCGGGTCGAAGTGGTGGCGCCGGGGGAACACTTCCAGGTGGAAGTCCGGGAAGAAGACCCTGGCAAGCCTTGTTGCAACGTCACCGTAGTCGTCCGGATGGCTCAGGCCGCCGAGGGCAAAGAACACCGGGTGGCTGAAGGCGGCCAGCCGGGACCTGTCCAGGTTGTAGTTTTCGAAGGTCCTGAGGAACGCCTTGATGCCTGCCGGCCGCTTGGCCATCCACGGCGGCGGGGGACCAGGCTCCGGCGGCGGAAGGACGACGTCGGGCCTCACCCCGAGCCGCATGAAGGCGGGCAGGAACTCCCCGGGAGAGAGGGCTTCCAGTTGCTTGTACCCCTTCCGGTGCTCTGCGTAGGCTGGGCTCCAGTCCCAGTTCCCCGCCCAGGCCGGCTCGAGCAGCGCCAGGCTCTGCAGCCTGTCGGGGTGTACGGCGGCCAACGCCAGCGCCACGGAGCCGCCACCCGAGTAGCCCGCCAAATGGAACGTGTCCCAGCCGCGCGCATCAGCCTCGCGCAGGACACCGTCGACCTCCGTGTCCAGGGTCCAGTCCGCGGGAGGTTGATCGTCCTTGTAGAGCTCGAGGTCTTTGGCGACCGCCTGGACACCGGGCCCGAGGGCCTCAACCAGGGCCGTGTAGGCCAGGTCTGCGGGCAGGACGGCGCCGGGTAGGAGGATGGCCCGAATCGGTTGCATGGGAAAACCCTACGCCGCAACCGACGGTAAACAAGGGGGGCTTCAGCAGCCGGCTGCCGCTACTTTTTGACGCTCTTCGGCGCCCGGACCTTGGGTTCCTTCGCCGGGAGCGTCGACACGAATTCGTAGGCCTTGGTGACCCAGGCCTTGGCCCGGGCGTCGTCGCCGTCGCCCTCCTCGTTCCACACCTCGGGGAGACCGGAGTAGCCGGCCATGGGGCGGTCGGCCGGGCCGAACGGGACCGTTCGCTCAGAGGATTCCAGTATCACCCGGTCCTCGTCCGAGAGCTTGACGCCGATGGTGGGGCCGAAGAGTCCGGCAAACATGTTGCCGTTGACGAACGCGCCCAGGTTGCCGAACATCGGCTTCACGACGACGCCGGGCTGGTCCGGCACCACCGACCGGAAGCGTTCCTTGGCTTCCTCGCTTGCCTTGGGCATCTCCATGGCTGGTTCCCCCGTTCAAAGAGTGCTGCTCGATGTGAGTGCAGACTATGCCCATTCGCCGGGCTGGTCGAGGGCCCTGCCGGTGCCCTGTGACCTACCCGGCTAGGCAAATCTGAAAAGTCCTGTAGTGTTGAGCCTGTTGTTGTGTTTATGCAGTTGGTAGTTCAGGCAGTACGCGCGGTCGAAAGTCCGTGTTCTTCTGAAGTAGCGGTTTTTGAACACCCCACACCGGAGGGCCCGAAAGTCGGGACGTTCCCTCCACCTTCACGAAGGACAAAAATAATGGCTACTGGCACCGTCAAATGGTTTAACGCTGAAAAGGGCTTCGGCTTCATCTCCCCGGACGACTCCTCGCAGGACGTTTTCGCGCACTACTCCGCGATCAACTCCAACGGTTTCCGCTCCCTCGAAGAGAACCAGAAGGTTTCCTTCGACACCGAGCAGGGCCCCAAGGGTCCCCAGGCCACCAACATCCAGGCTCTCTAATCACTTAGAGTTCCGGGACCGTTAGGTTTCCTGAAGCAGGGTTTGCCGCACAGGCAAGCCCTGCTTCTTTTTAACCCATCCTGCTTTACCTCCGGTGGGACCGCGGAAGATCCTCGGCACGGTTCGGGTTGGCCTGTTCCTCACTCATCAGGGCTTGGGCTACGCACGTCCTTCTCGCCGATATCGGCCGCACCCAGGGCGGCGGCTGCTGCGCTGTGCGTGGGCTCGTGCTCGCGGACGCGGATTTCAGGGTGGTGCAGGTCCAGTGCTGGGCGTTCCGAGCGGATGCGCGGCAGCGACGTGAAGTTGTGCCGCGGCGGCGGGCAGGAGGTTGCCCACTCGAGCGAGGCACCGAAGCCCCAGGGATCGTCCACTTCAACCTTCCGAGTGCTGCGCGCGGTGATGAAGACGTTCCAGAGGAACGGGATGAGCGAGGCACCCAGCAGCATTGACGAAATGGTGGAGAACTGGTTCATCCAGGTGAAGTTGTCCTCCACCAGGTAGTCCGCATAGCGGCGGGGCATGCCTTCCACGCCCAGCCAGTGCTGGATGAGGAAAGTGCCGTGGAAGCCCAGGAAGAGCATCCAGAAGTGGATCTTGCCCAGGCGCTCGTTCAGCATCTTGCCCGTGAACTTGGGCCACCAGAAGTAGAACCCGGCGAACATCGCAAACACCACGGTGCCGAACACCACGTAGTGGAAGTGGGCCACCACGAAGTAGGAATCGGACACGTGGAAGTCCAGCGGCGGGGAGGCCAGGATGATGCCGGTCAGGCCGCCGAACAGGAAGGTGATGAGGAAGCCGATGCTCCACAGCATGGGCGTTTCGAACGTCAGCGAGCCGCGCCACATGGTGCCGATCCAGTTGAAGAACTTCACCCCGGTGGGCACCGCAATCAGCATGGTCATGAACGCGAAGAACGGCAGCAGGACCGAACCGGTGACGTACATATGGTGCGCCCACACCGTCATGGAAAGCGCGGCGATGGAAATCGTGGCGTACACCAGGCCCTTGTAGCCGAAGATCGGTTTGCGGCTGAAGACCGGGAAGATCTCGGACACGATGCCGAAGAACGGCAGGGCGATGATGTACACCTCCGGGTGGCCGAAGAACCAGAACAGGTGCTGCCACAGAATGGGGCCGCCGTTCTCCGGGTTGTAGATGTGTGCACCGAAGCGGCGGTCCGCGCCGAGCGCGAACAGGGCGGCCGCCAGCGGCGGGAACGCCATGATCACCAGCACGGAAGTAATCAAAGTGTTCCAGGTGAAGATCGGCATCCGCCACATGGTCATGCCGGGGGCGCGCATGCAGATGATGGTGGTGATGAAGTTGACCGCGCCGAGAATGGTGCCGAAGCCGGAGAGCGTAAGCCCGAAGACCCACAGGTCCCCGCCCAGCCCCGGACTGAACGTGGTGTTCGACAGCGGGGTGTAGGCGAACCAGCCAAAGGATGCGGCGCCCTGCGGGGTAATGAAGCCGGACACGGCGATGGTGGAACCGAACAGGAAGAACCAGTACGCCAGGGCGTTGAGCCGCGGGAAAGCCACGTCCGGGGCACCGATCTGCAGCGGCATGACGAAGTTCGCGAACCCGGCAAACAGGGGCGTGGCGAACATGAGGAGCATCACGATTCCGTGCATGGTGAACAGCTGGTTGTACTGTTCCTTGGTCTGCAGGATCTGCATGCCGGGCTGGAAGAGCTCTGCCCGGATCAGCAGCGCCATTACTCCGGCCAGGGTGAAGAACAAGAACGACGTGATCAGGTATAGGAACCCGATGGTCTTGTGGTCCGTGGTGGTGATCCAGTTGACCACCACGCGGCCCTTGCTCCGGGGAACGACGGCAGGCGCCGTTACGGATCCTGTACGTGACTGTCCGGTGATGGCCATTTTCCACCTCACAGCTGTTCCTTGCACGGCAGGGCGACCTTGCTTGGGGCCCTACTAGCAGGCTACTCAGGATCGGGACCCCCGGAAAGGGGCCGGACGGATCCCTTGCTCCTCTGGCGGTTCCCTAGTGCAGCCCCATCGCCTCGCGCACTTCGTCCAGGATGTGGTGCATGGCCCGTTCTGCCACAACGGTGTCCCCGCGCGCCACCGCCGCCGCCACATCCTCATGCGCCTGCAGCGCCTCATTCCGCGGCTTGAACGGCATGAGCCCCTGCTTGGTGCGGCTGGTCAGTACCTCTGCCACCATGTCCTCCAGCGCCCGGAACATCTCGTTGCCGCAGCTCCTCAACAGCAGGCGGTGGAATTCGATGTCCGCGGCGAGGAAGGCCTGCAGGTCGCCCGCCTCGCCCAGCCTGCGCAGTTCAGTTCCAAGGGCAACGAGCTGGGCTCGTTCCGCCGCACTCGCCCGGCGTGCGGCGCCGGCAGCAGCGATGGGTTCGACGGCGATGCGCAGCTCGGTCAGGCTGCTGTACTGTTCGGCGCGCCGCTCGGAGGCAAGGCGCCACCGCACGAGCTTGGGATCGTAGACGTTCCACAGGTCCGGCTCCTGCACCACGATGCCCACGCGGCGGCGCGAGTAGACCAGGTTCATGGATTCCAGGACCTTCATGGTGTCCCGCGCCACCGTGCGGGAAATGCCGTGTTCCTGCTGCAGCCCTTCAAGGGTCAGCCGGCTGCCGGGGGCCAGCCTGGCTGAGGCAATGGCGATGCCAACCGCCTCCAGGACACGCTCATGCATTGCGGGGGACGCGCCGCCGTCGTTCACGTCACCCGCGTCCGGTACTGTCGCCGTCGACATTCTGTTCCGCCTTCCCGCGCCGAAGCGCATCCTCAGGATAGCGAAGAATGCTCGAAAGGTATGACTTGTGACACGGAAAGATAGTATCTGTGTCTATAAAAGGTGATACCTTATGGCGTAGCCCACTTCATCACGGGCGCGCAGCGAGCTTCTTCGAAAGCCAAAGACGTCTTCTCCGGAGGTATGAACATGCAGTATCCACCCACGCATCTCGTGGTGATGGGCGTTGCCGGATCCGGCAAATCCACCCTGGCGGCAGCCCTGTCCAACCGGCTGGGCTGGGCCTGTGCCGAGGCGGACGAATTCCACCCGCCGGCCAACATCGCCAAGATGACCCAGGGCATCCCGCTGCAGGACGAGGACCGCTGGCCCTGGCTGCGCCAGATCCGCGACTGGATGAGCGGGCAGGCGCAGGCCGGCTGCAGCACCGTCCTGACCTGCTCGGCGCTGAAGAAGAGCTACCGGCAGCTGCTGTCCCAGGCCGAAGGCAGGGTCCTCTTCCTCCATCTCGATGGCGCCGCGGACCTGATCAGCCAGCGCATGGAGGGCCGGGAAGGCCACTTCATGCCGCCCACGCTGCTGCCCAGCCAGCTCGCCACGCTCGAGGCGCTCAGCCAGGAAGAGCTCGACGCCGGCAGCCTCCGACTCGATATCTCCCGCTCACCGGAAGAGCTGGTTGCCGCCGTCGTGCAGGCACTGAAGCTTCCCTCCGGACAGGCGCCCTGCGACCCGTAAAGCCCCAACACAAAGTTCTGTTTCAAAGGAGAACCATGACCATCGAAGGATGGACCCAGACGCTGGGAGCAGGCCCCCTGCTGCTCATCGCCGCCGCCGCGATCCTCGCGCTGCTGTTCCTGATCATCAAGCTGCGCGTGCACGCCCTGATCGCACTGATCCTGATCAGCCTCGCCACCGCCTTCGCCACAGGCATCCCTGCCAACCAGGTGGTCCCGGTGCTGATCAACGGCTTCGGCACCACGCTTGGCACTGTGGCACTCCTGGTGGGGCTGGGCGCCATGCTCGGCCGCATCGTGGAAACCAGCGGCGGCGCCAAGGTGCTGGCCGACTACCTCATCGGCGTCTTCGGTGAAAAGCGCGCCCCGTTCGCGCTCGGCCTCGCCTCACTGATCTTCGGCTTCCCCATCTTCTTCGACGCCGGCCTGGTGGTCATGCTGCCGGTCGTTTTCGCCGTCGCCCACCGTTTGGGCGGGGGAGTGCTCCGCTTCGGCCTCCCCGCGGCCGGTGCCTTCTCCGTGATGCACATCTTCCTGCCGCCGCACCCGGGCCCCGTCTCCGCCTCCGCGTTCTTCGAGGCCAATGTCGGCTTGGTGACCATCGCCGGCCTTCTCGTGGCCATTCCCACCTGGTACGTCACGGCCTACCTGTACGGCCTGTACGCCGGCAAGAAGCTGGTCCTGCCCGTGCCGGAAATCCTGGGCCACGCCTCCGCAGAAGCCGAGTCCCACCCGCCGCGCTTCCGCACCATCGTGGGGCTGCTGCTCCTGCCGCTGGTCCTGATCTTCCTGAACACGGGCCTGAACACCCTCGCTACCGCCGGCGTCCTGCCCGAAGGAGTAAAGGACGAGCAGTGGTACCAGGTCCTGCGCACCCTCGGTGAAACCCCTGTCGCCCTCCTGATCGCGGTCCTGGTGGCGATGTTCGTGCTCGGCGCCAAGCGCGGCAAGGACGCCGGCGCACTGGAGAAACTGCTCGAGTCCTCCCTCGGCCCGGTATGCTCGGTCATCCTGATCACTGGCGCCGGCGGTATGTTCGGCGGCGTGCTCCGCACTTCCGGCATCGGCCAGGCACTCGCCGACGTCCTGGGCAACCTGGGTATCCCGCTGATCCTGGCAGGCTTCCTGATCTCCTCCATCCTCCGCATTGCCCAGGGTTCGGCAACGGTTGCCCTCACCACCACCGCGGGCCTCATCGCCCCGGCCGTGGCAGCGGCCGGGCTGAACGGCATGCAGGTGGCCGCCATGGTCCTGGCCGTGGCCGCGGGTTCCGTGGTGGTGTCCCACGTCAACGACTCCGGCTTCTGGCTGGTGGGCCGCTTCTTCGGCATGGACGTCAAGACCACGCTGAAGACCTGGACCGTCATGGAAACCCTGATCGGTGTGATGGGCTTCGCCATCGCCGCGCTGATCTTCCTGGTGGCCGGGCTGGCGGGCTGACCCTTCCCGGCTTGGTAGCCGCGGCGGTCCGTCGAGTGGGAACACCTGCCGGGCCGCCGTCGTTGTCTACTTTTGTGCGTCTCCGCCAGGTGCGCCGTCCCAGAACAAAGGAAACCCCTTGACTCCTCGCACCATCGTGATCACCGGCGCCAGCGACGGTATCGGCGCGGCATCCGCCCGTTCCCTTGTGAAGGCCGGGGAGCAGGTGGTCATTGTGGGCCGCTCGGCCGAGAAGACGCGCGCCCTCGCCAAGGAATTGGATGCGGACTACTTCCTCGCCGACTTCGCGGAGCTGGACCAGGTCCGCACCCTCGCCGCGCAGCTGAAGTCCGACTACCCGCGCATCGACGTCCTCGCCAACAACGCCGGCGGCATTATGGGTAAACGCAGCCTCACCGTGGACGGCAACGAGTCCACCTTCCAGATCAACCACCTGGGCCCGTTCCTGCTCACCACGCTGCTGATGGATACCCTCACGGCCAGCAATGCCAAGGTCATCAACACCGCCAGCGCGGCGAACGGCTTCGGCAGGTTGGACCTGTCCGACCTCACCGCCGAGCGCCGCTACTCCACCAACCGCGCCTACGGCACCGGCAAGCTCGCCAACATCCTCTTCACCTCCGAGCTGCACCGCCGGTTCAGCAACAAAGGAATTACGACGGCGGCGTTCCACCCGGGCGTGGTGCGCACCAACTTCGCGGCGGAGTCCACCAGCCCCTTCCGGCACGCCTACAAGACCCTGCTCAACCGGTTCATGCTGAGCCCGGAGCAGGGCGCGGACACCATGCTCTGGCTCATCAACGGCACGCCGGGCACGGACTGGACCTCGGGTGCCTACTACGCCAAACGCGCCCTGGCCAAGGCCAACCCGCAGGCCTACGAGGCCGAGCTGGCCCGGGGCTTGTGGGAGAAGAGCGCTGAACTGGTGCGCGCCGGCGACTAGAGGTTTCGGCCTGACCGGAATGCGCAACTTTTAGGCTCCAGCGCAGACGCAGACCCTGAAAGTCCGGGTGCGTCCGAGCCGAGCCAGCTCAAAAGCCGCGCATCTTGGTCGCCGCTGTGGCGGCTACTCGCACCCGACGCCGTCATTGTCACGGTCCAGCCCATAGGGGTCGCCGCCGATGACCTGCACGGGACCTCGCACATAGGCCGGTCCATTGCCACTTCCACCGGCGCAATCGACGTCCGAGGCAATGGGGACGCACCCGGAATAGTTCGGGTCGCAGCCCGAAGGTGCCGGGGGAGCGGGGGATGTGGCCGGTGCCGGAGCAGCGTGTTGCGATTCGGAGGGCGTTGCCGGGGCGGGAGCTGGGGTTTCAGGAGGTGCCGGGGCAGCAGGTTCAGGTGTAAGCGGCGCCGACTCGTCCGGCTGGGGCGCTGAACGATTCGGCTGATCAGCGACAACCGCACTCATGAAGCCTTGGGAATCGCTGCAACCGCTCAGCAGGAGGGCTGCAATGCAGGCGGCGGACAGGACTGCCTTCAGCCGCCCGCGTCGCCGGAGTGCAGCTGCAGCGGGTGGGCCCGGCTTCCGTTGGTTCGGCTCGAAGCGGTCCCGACTCGTATCCATAATTGCCCCCAAAACTCGTGCCGGCTGCCAAGTGCACGGCCAGCGTAGCTTTCACGCACGCGCGGAAACGGATTCAGGCGGAATCTTGATCGATTCCTGCGGGCTGCAGGTGGACAGCCCTAGCCCTGCCTGGCCAGTGACTCGCCGATGATCCGGGCGCCCTCCGGGTAGGCGCCCGGGTTGGGCCCCGCGAAATTCAGGCGGACGAACGCCCCGGCCGGTTCCGCGGGAAACCACTCCGTCCCGGCGGCGATGATCACGCCGTTGTCCTCGCAGTCGCGTGTCAGCCGGGGCAGGTCCGTCCCGTCCGGCATCCGTAACCACAAGTTCAGTCCGCCCTTGGGCAGGAGCTCGATGTGTGCCTGCGGAACGTGTTCACGGATGCTGGTCACAAGGAGGTCCCGCCGCGACTGCAGCTGCTGGCGCAGGCTGCGCAGATGCGTCTGCCAGCCCGGCTGCGTCACCACATCCAGCGCCGCGGCCTGCAGCAGCCCGCTCACGTACATCGACTCAGCCGCCCGGTGGGCCAGGATGCGCTCGCGTGCGGGCCCGCGGGCCACCACCGCCGCCACGCGGATGGCCGTGGAAACGCTCTTCGTCAGCGAGCGGATGTAGACCACGTGCCCCGCATCATCCCGGGTGGCCACCGGCACGGGGTCGGAGGTGATGCCGAAGTCGTGCGCCCAGTCGTCCTCCACAACAAATGCTCCGTGCGCCCGCGCCACCTCCAGCACCGCCTCCCCACGCCCCGGCGCCCACTGCGCACCGGTGGGGTTGGCATAGTTGGGCTGCGCGTAGAACACCCGCGCCCCGGTTTCCGTGAATGCCCGGGCCAGTTCTGCCGGAGCCGGTCCCTCGGGTCCGCTCGGCACCGGGACCACCCGCACACCGGTCTGCGCCGCGGCAAGGATCGCGCCCCAGTATGTGGGTGACTCCATCAACAGCGGCTGTCCGGCACCCACCAGCGCCCGGAAAATCGAACTGAGCCCGCTCTGGCTTCCGGGCAGCACGATCACATCATTAGGCATCGGGGGAGTGAAGCCGGCAGGAGTAGCGGAACCCAGTTCATGCGCGAACCACTGCTGCAGCTCCGGCATCCCGGCCGCCGGCGGGCGGGACAGTGCGGCGCTGCCGCGCGCGGCCCGGGTCAGCGCGCCCCGGACCAGCCGCTCGGGCAAAAGCTCCCGGTCCGGGTATCCCGCGTGGAACGAGATGGCGCTGTTCGGCACGTCGCGCATGGTGCTGGAGGAGGGCAGGATCGACGACGGCGAGCGCAGCGCCGCCGTCTGCCAGCCGTAGTCGGAGGGCCGGGCCGTCCGGACGGCACGCACGAACGTCCCCACCCCCGGCCGGCTCTCGATCAGCCCCTGCGCCGTCAATGCCTGCAGCGCCTTCTGCACCGTCACGGGGCTGGCCTGGTACTCCGCCACCAGCTGCCGGGTGGAGGGCAGCCGGGCGCCGGGGGCAGCAGCGGAAATCCAGCCGCGGAGTGCCAGGACGATCCGCGAACTGCTATCGTTGTTCATGAGAGACAATAGTAGCGCTACTGTCCAAGTCCGCCCACCGGTACCGCCCGGTGCAAAGGCGCAGACCGGGCTCTGGTGGGGACTCCTGGGCGTGGCGGCCTTTTCCTTCACCGTTCCCTTCACCCGCGTAGCCGTTGAGGGCCTGGATCCGCTCTTCATCGGCTCCGGCCGCGCGGTCATCGCCGCAGGCCTGGCCGCCGCGGCCCTGGCACTCACGCGGCAACGGCTACCCGGGCCCCGCACCTGGGCGAGGCTCGCGCTGGTGGCCGGAGGCGTCGTCGTCGGCTTTCCCCTCCTCACCTCCTACGCCCTGACCGCAGTACCCGCCGGGCACGGTGCAGTGGTTATCGCGCTTCTGCCCGCCGCCACGGCCACGGCCGCCGTGCTGCGGACGGGCGAGCGCCCGCCCCTGGCGTTCTGGCTGGTCGCAGGCCTCGGCTCGCTGGCGGCGCTCGGCTTCGCGTTCCTGCAGTCCGGCGGGATCGGGCACCTGCACTGGGCCGACCTCCTGCTGCTGGGCGCCGTGGCGAGCGCCGCGGTGGGCTATGCGGAGGGCGGCCTGCTGGCACGGGAGGTAGGTTCCTGGCAGACCATTGCCTGGGCCCTGGTCCTTGCCGCCCCGCTGATGCTGGCCCTTGCCGCCGTGTCCGTCGCGGACCGGCCCCCGCAGGCCACACCCGTCCAGTGGGCAGCCTTCGGCTACCTGGCCGTGGTGAGCATGTTCCTCGGGTTCTTCGCCTGGTACCGCGGGCTGGCCGTCGGGCCCATCGCCCAGGTCAGCCAGGTCCAGCTCCTCCAGCCCGTCATGAGCATCTGCTGGGCTGCGCTCCTGCTGGGCGAGGCCCTCACCTGGGCCACCGTCCTCGGCGGCCTTGCCGTGGTCGCCTGCGCCGGCGGCGCCGTGCGCGTCCGGCTGAACCGCCCCGCTTCCTGACAAGCCCCTGCCCAACCTGAAAGGACCCCAGATGTACATTCCCGCCCACTTCGCCGCCGGCCCCGACGCCCTCCAGCACCTCCTGTCCCGCCCTGCGGCGGCCAACCTGGTCACCATGACGGAGCATGGCCTGCAGGCCACGCTGCTGCCGTTCGTCTATGAACCGTCGGTGGGAAAGCGTGGCGCGCTGCACGCCCATGCCGCGCGCAACAACCCGCAGTTCTCCAGCCTGCCCGTTGGAGAGGCGCTCGCAATTCTTCAAGGGCCCGATGCCTACATCTCCCCGTCCTGGTACCCCTCCAAGGCCGAGCACGGCCGCGTGGTGCCCACCTGGAACTACTCCACCGCCCATGTGTACGGCCGGCTGGTGATCCATGACGAGGCCGGATGGCTGGCCCGGCATGTGCGGAGCCTCACGGATCTGCATGAGGAAGGGCGGGACCATCCGTGGAGCGTGGACGATGCACCGGAGCGGTTCATCGCCGGGCAGCTGCGCGCCATCGTGGGGGTCGAACTGCTGATCACCCGCATCGAGGCAAAGGAAAAGTTGAGCCAGAACCGCTCCGCAGCCGACGCCGGCGGAGTCATCGCCGGCCTGCGGGCAGCCGGGCAGGAAGCCAGCGCCGCCGCCGTCGAACGCGTGCGCGGCTGAGCCGCAGGGGAAAGGTCAGCTGGCGCGCTCCAGCAGGACCATCACCTCGTAGTGCATGGTCTGCGGGAACATGTCCAGGACCCGGGCACGCCGGGCCGTGAACGAGGGGAGCGCGGCCAGGTCACGGGCCAGTGACTGGGCGTTGCAGCTGGAGTAGACCACGTGCTGCACGTCCGAGGACTCCAGCCAGCCGCAGAGCTCCTTGCCGATGCCGCGCCGGGGCGGGTTGACGATGACCAGCTCCGGCGAACGGTCCGCCCCGAGGGCAAACGCGGTGGCATCGCCAGCCTGGAAACTCACGCGATCCAGGCCGGCCTCCTTGCTGCTGAGTTTGGCCGAGACGATGGCCTCCCGGCTTGTTTCGATCCCGGTGACGTCCCGTGCGGGTCCGGCGCAATGCAGGGCGAAACCGCCCACGCCGCAATACAGGTCCCAGACCGACGCCGGATCCAGCTCATCCACCCATTCCCGCCCCTGCCGGTAGAGCGCTGCGGCCATCGGGGTGTTCGTCTGGAAAAAGCTTTGCGGCCGCAAGTGCAGGTCCAGTCCGTTGAGCCGCATCCGCAGCGTGGACTGCTCCGTCAGCAGGATCTCGCGCTCGCCCTCCAGTACCGCCTTGTGTTCCGGGTGCAGATTGACCGAGACCACCTTCACCTGCGGCAGCGCGGCCAGGAGCGAGGGGAAGTGTTTCCGGATCCGGGGCAACAGCTGCTCGGAGCGCAGGACCAGGCGGAGCATCACCTCGCCGTCGGGGGACTCGGTGATGATGATGTGCTTGAGCTCGCCGCGGCGCTGCGGCACGTCATAGGGGGTCAGCCTCGCCTGTCCGATGAATCCGGCCAGCACCGGAAAGCAGGCCAGCAGCCCCGGCGAGCAGACGCCGCATTCACGCAGGTCCACGCCCTGGCCGTCGGCATCAAGGATGCCGATGGTCGGGTTTTGCGCCGTCCCGCCGATCACCATTTTGGCCTTGTTGCGGAAGCCGGACTCCTGGCTCCCGACGGGCAGCAGCCACTCCAGTTCGGTGTGCGGTGAGAGGAGCGTCTCGCAGTGCCACTGCTTGCCGGCGAGCTGCTGCGCGTAGGGCACGCCCATCTGGGTGCAGGAGCGGCAGGCGGCGGCGTCGAAGTAGGAACAATGCATGACCGGACAATTTTACCCGCCCGCGGAAACCTCGACGGCGGCACCCGGCCCAGCGCCGCCGTCGTACCCCGGTTCTGCGGCCGCAGCCGAAGGCAACGTAACAACGTGCAATATAAGCATGCATCCATGTATTTGGAGACCGTTTCTTCGCAAGCGTGCTAGTTTCGGCACTGCCGCCGTTCACTTCTTCGGTGACCACTGCCGCAGGCGCGCGGTGCACCACACCCCTACTGGAGACGCCCATGGAACCCTCATCACCGCTGACCCTGGCCTCACCGCCGGATACATCCCCAGCCGAGTCGGGGCTCCGGCGCTCCATGGGGCCGCGGCACCTGGTGATGATCGCCATGGGCGGCGTGATCGGTTCGGGACTGTTCCTGAGCTCGGGCTACACCATCTCGCAGGCCGGGCCGCTCGGCGCGGTCATCGCCTACCTCATCGGCGCCTTCGTGGTGTACCTGGTGATGGCCTGCCTGGGCGAACTCGCCATTGCCTACCCGGTGTCCGGCGCGT
Organism: Arthrobacter sp. K410C; assembly: GCF_059090105.1. NCBI lineage: Bacteria > Bacillati > Actinomycetota > Actinomycetes > Micrococcales > Micrococcaceae > Arthrobacter > Arthrobacter sp. K410C. The sequence continues at coordinate 34,886 of NZ_JBNHFJ010000007.1, read as the reverse complement.
TCCATATCTACGCCGCCCGCTCCATCGGACCGGCCACGGGATTCGCCACGGCCTGGCTGTACTGGCTCTGCTGGGCCGTGGCCATCGGCTCCGAGTTCACCGCGTCCGGCCTGCTGATGCAGCGCTGGTTCCCGGACGTGGAGGTCTGGGTCTGGTGCCTGGTGTTCGCCGCGGTCCTGTTTGGCTTCAATGCCGTGTCCTCGAAGTTCTTCGGCGAGGCCGAGTTCTGGTTCGCCATTGTGAAAGTGGCCGCGATCATCGGCCTCATCGTCCTGGGCGGCGCGGCCCTGTTCGGCTTCCACCCGCTAAGTGCCGGTGGCAGCCACCCCCACCTGTTCGAGAATTTCAGCACCGAAGCCGGGCTCTTCCCGAACGGATTCACCGGCGTCCTGGTCACCGTGCTCGCCGTCTTCTACGCCTTCTCCGGTTCCGAGCTGATCGGCGTCGCGGCGGGCGAAACAAAGGACCCGGCCACCAGCATCCCCAAGGCAATGCGCACCACCGTGATCCGCCTGCTCATCTTCTTCGTCGGAGCCATCGCCGTCATAGCCGCCACCATCCCCTACACCGAGGTGGGACTGGACGAGAGCCCGTTCGTGACAGTGTTCTCCGCCGTTGGCATCCCGTTCGCCGCCGACATCATGAACTTCGTCATCATCACCGCACTCCTGTCCGCCGGCAACAGCGGCCTCTTCTCCTGCGCCCGCATGCTCTACTCCCTCGCCGACGAAGGCCACGCACCCCGCGCCTTCAAAAAGCTGACGCGCCGCGGCATCCCGCTGGTGGCACTCGCCGTCAGCATGGTGGGCGGCCTCGCCTCCCTGGTCAGCAGCGTGGTGGCACCGGAGACGGTGTACCTGGTCCTCGTGTCCGTGGCCGGCTTCGCCGTGGTGGGCGTATGGATGTCCATCACCGCCTCGCACTTCTTCCACCGCCAGGCGTTCGTCCGCAGCGGCGGCAACGTGGCGGACCTCGCGTACAAGGCCCCGCTGTTCCCGCTGGTGCCCATCCTGGCGTTCACCCTGTGCGTGGTTTCGCTGGTGGGCATCGCCCTCGACCCCACCCAGGTGGCCGCGCTCTACTTCGGCATCCCCTTCGTCGCTGCCTGCTACGCCTGGTTCCACGTCCGGCACGGGCGCAAGGCTGCCGCTGCCAGACAGGGCTAGGGACGGACGACGGCGGCCGCGCCGCAGGTGCGCTTCAGGCACCTGCTCTACTGGGCGCCGTCGTTCATTGTCCCTTTCTTCCCCGCCGGGCGTGGCGCTGCCGTGGAAGAATGGGGCGGGATTACCGGCCGGAAGGGGCATGTGAGCGTGGAATCGTCCGCCGAGGCGTCGTCGATGGCGCAAGGGCTGCGCCTTGTGCGGCTGGTGGCGGACCGGGAAATCCGCGGCCGGCAGCTGCTCGGGGTTTCACAGCTCGCCGCCGAGCTGGGCATGGACCAGAGCAGGGTCTCGCGGCTGGCCCAGGAACTGTGCGACGTGGGCCTGCTGGAGCGCGCGGACCGCGGCCCCTTCCGGACCGGCCCGCGTTTCTTCACCCTCGCCGCCTCACTCAACACCGGTTGGGTCCGGCAAGCGAAGACCGAGCTTGAGGCGCTAGTGGCCGCCCTGGGGCTCCGGGCAAGGCTCTCCGTTCGGGACGGCTTCCGCGTGGTCCTGCTCCGTGCCTCCAGCAACGACGCCGGTCCCGGAAGCTTCGTGAAGCCGGGGATGGTGACGCCGGTGTGGTGCACCGGTGCCGGGCGGGCACTGTTGTGGGACTTTGACCGCCCCGGCCTGGACGCGCTGCTCGGCGGGGTGAACTTTATCGGGATCGGCGGTCCGGGGGCTGCCCACACCACCGCCGAGGTCTGGGGGCTGATGGAACGGGACCGGGCCGCCGGGTTTGTTGCCGCCTACCAGGAATTCGAGCACGAGGTGGTGGAGATTGCCGTGCCGGTCCGCGATGCCGGCGGCCGCATCACCGCTTCGCTGAGTGTCCTGGGCAGCCGGGCCAAGCTGGCGTCCGGCGCTGCTCCTGCCGCCGCCGCTGCCCTCCACGGGGCCGCGGAGCGGCTCGGGGCATCTCCAGCCGCCGGCTGATCGGCTTGTAACTAGCCCTCGGGCTGGTAGCCCAACCGGGTCTCGAGCCACTGTCCCTGCGGCACCAATGCCGCGGCGCAGCTGTCCCGCTTCGGTTCCAGCCGGTCCTTGATGCCCACAATCTGCAATGCCGCCACTACGTCGCCCTTGAAATCGCGGACCGGGACGGCCAGTGAATAGAGCCCCGGTTCAGCCTCCTCGTCAACGATCGAGTAGCCGCGTTCGCGCGCTGCCTCCCGCCGGGCGAGGAAGTCTTCAATGCCGGTGGGAGTGTTGGGACCGTGGCGGACAAAATCGACGCCGGCAAACACCGTCCGCACTTCGGCCTCCGACGCTTCCCACAGGACGGCCTGCCCGGCGTCGCTGCAGTAGGCGGGGTACGGGCGGCCCAGCCAGGATCCCACCAGGTTGCTGCTGGCGGGGACGCTCTCACCGATGGTGACGGTGCTGTCACCGTGCAGCACCCCGAGGAAGCAAGCCTCATCAGTGGCTGAAGCGAGGCTGTCCAGGGCTGTGCCGCCGTCGGTCTGCAGCCGGCGTTCGGTCAGGATCTGGGCGTCGGTGAGGAGCGACCAGTCAAGGGCGTAGCTGCGGGACGTGCGCGAGAGGAAGCCCTCGTGCTCGGCGCTGCGCAGGTTGCGGGAAACCTGGCTGCGGTCCCTCCCCAGGTCCGCCGCGATGTCGGCAACCGTGCCGCCCGGAAGCCCTGCCGCATGCCGTGCCCCCACGGCCAGGACAGCCTGGATGCCACGGCCCATGCTGGAGGTTTTCGACATGGATGTGAGTCTAGTGGACCGGCTTTCCCGGCCACCGGTTCAGCAGATGGCAAACACCCGCGCCGGGAACCCGCTGCCGTCCAAAGGCTTGGCCCAGGTTGCGACGACGGCGGCTCCGGCCTCGGGTAGCCCGTCCAGGTTGGCCAGCAGTTCGATCTGCCAGCGGTCCTGCTCCAGCACATAGGTTTCCAGGCTGAAGTCCTGCCGGGAGGTGGCGAGGCCCGGGTCCGTGTCGGTCTGCTCGTGGCCGACAGCAGCAACGGACCGCTCGTTGACCAGGAAGGTCAGCACTTCCAGTGACCAGCCCGGTGTGTGGCTCAGCCCGTCAGCGTCCCGGTTGGCCATCGCCTCGGCGTCCGGCCAGCGGTGGCTCCAGCCGGTGCGGAGGGCCACGAAGCTGCCCGCCGGGATGGTGCCGTTGCGGCTCTCCCAGCCATGTACGTCCTGCAGGGTGGGGGTGGCATCCGGGTTGCCGGCCACGTGGTGGGAGATGTCCAGGACCACCAACGGCAGGATCATCTCCTGGACCGGGATCCGGTCCAGGGTCCGGCCGCCCCGAATGAAGTGCGACGGCGGGTCCACATGCGTGCCCCACTGGCCCACAATCGAATAGCGGTGGGCGGTGAAGCCGTCCCCCTTATCAAGGTCGAAGAGGGCTTCCCGCTCCTCATCCGGGAAAGCGGCGAAATGTGGCTGGCCGGGGTGAAAGGCGTGGGTCAGGTCAACGAACCGGCGGCCCGCGAGCACCTGCTGCAGTCCTTCCCACAGGGAGGTGGTGAGGGTTTCCGTCATGATGCTGCCGCTCCTTGGGTGACCGGTGCCAGTGCCGTGCTGGTTACGCTGAGGGGTCCTTCGAGTTCGATCACCGGAACTTCCCACGGGTGGATGTCCACGATCTGCCGCATGAACCGCTCAACGGCTGCGTCTTCCAGCGAGGCATCGAAGTAGGTGGTGAAAACGAAGGTGGGCGACAGGGTCTGTTCGCCGACGCGCCCCAGCGTGGGGTTGGCTCCCTCTGCTGTGGTGAACCCTTCGAAGCCAAGGCCGGATTCGAACACGTGCTTGTAGGTGCCAAAGTCGCCCAGTTCCTGGAACTGCGCCAAGGCCCGGAGCAGGGCTGCGATGCCCGGATCGTCCCGGAAGGCATCTGCTTCCCCTTGGGCCAGCTGCGCAAACGTGGTGCCGCTGATGGGCCAGTGGACGCGCAGCTTGCGCACCGCGTGTAGTTGAACGTCCAAGAAACTGTCCTCTTTCCTGCCGCCGGGCTGACGGCTGCCTGCCATCGTGGCAGAAAGAAACATTCATTACAAGCATAAGGAAATGCGTATGATGGCTGTCATGCCAGTAAACGCGTTGTCCTCCCTTCTCGAATCGGGGGAGTACCTTCCGTCCGACGGCGCCCTGGCAACAGAGCTCGAGGCCCGGGGCTGCAATCTGGACGACCCGTTGTGGTCTGCCAAGGTCCTGCTCGAACAGCCCCACCTGATCAGGGACGTCCACCGGGACTACTTTGCGGCGGGAGCGAGGATCGCCACCACTGCCAGTTACCAGGCCACGCCCCAGGGGTTTGCCCCGCGGGGGATCAGTGAGCAGGAGGCGCTGGGGCTGGTGGCATTGTCGGTCAGGCTTGCCGACGAGGCCCGCCGCGAACACCTTGCCGCCCACCCGGAAGCCAAGCCCTTGCTGGTTGCCGGCTCTGTCGGACCCTACGGCGCCTACCTTGCGGACGGTTCCGAGTACCGCGGGGACTACTCCCTGGCTCCCGCAGAATTCCGCGGCTTCCACTATCCCCGGATCGCAGCCCTCGTGAGCGCCGGCGTCGATGTTCTCGCCTTCGAAACACTCCCGTCCTTCGCCGAGGCGGAGGCGCTGCTGGCACTCAGCAAGGAGTTCGACGTCGACTCCTGGTTCTCCTTCTCGCTCCGGGACGGCGGACACATCAGTGACGGCACTCCGCTGACGCTGGTGGCGGCACTGCTGGACGGCGAGGCGTCCGTGGCAGCTGTCGGCGTGAACTGCGTGCCACTGGAGCTGGTCACCCCGGCGCTCGCCGCTTTGGGGGCGGCCACCAGCAAGCCGCTGGTGGCCTACCCGAACTCGGGTGAGACCTACGATCCCGGTACCAAGACCTGGAGCCCTGCCGCACCGTCCGAAGGCGCAGGGCTCGGGCATCCGGCAAGCCTTGCCGAGGGCAGGGCAACCTGGCAGGACCTCGGTGCCCGCATCATCGGCGGGTGCTGCCGGACAACCCCGGGTGACGTCGCCGCCGTCGGACGCCTGCTGTCCCCCAGGTACTGAACCGCACGTGTGACGGCCTCCTGTTTGCCGCCACGGGCGAGGGGTACGGAATGTCCTGTCACCGTTCCAGAGTCAACAGGAGGAGCAATGCCCCAATCACGCGGTCAAGTGTTACTTGCGGCGGCTGCACGAGGTGCTGTCTGCGGCCTTGCCGGCGTCGCGGTGATGACGGCGGGGGAGAAGCTTGAACAAATCCTGACCAAGCGTCCCAACTCCTACGTTCCCGCCCGGACACTGCTCACCCTGCTGCGGCAGCGGGCCGACGACGCGCAACAGCCCCTTGTTTGGAACCACATCATGCATTGGGGGACCGGCGCTGCTTTGGGGTCGCTGCGGGGGATCTGGGCCGTCACCGGCATCCGGGGTCCGCTGGCCCATGTCAAGCACACTGTCGTCCGGCTCGCGTTCGACCAGACGCTGGAAAACTCCACAGGCGCCGGCGCCCCGCCCACCAGTTGGCCTGCCAGGGAACAGCTGGTTGACGTGACGCATAAGGCCCTCTACTCGGTGGCCACCGGACTATTGGCCGACACCTGGATCCGGCCGGTCCTGGCATCCCGGCGAGGGACCGTCAGCCACTAGCCGGCGATGGCCTGCCCCGGCGTCAGCCCTCCAGCCGGCTGTAGGTGCTGAGGACGTTGCCCTTGCTGGTCCGCTTTTCGTCCTGCAGCACCAGCCGGGTTGTGGGATCGCCGTCCTCGAAGAGCCGGCGGCCGCTCCCGGCGATCACCGGGTGCGTCATCAGGGTCAGGGAGTCCAGCAGCCCGGCGAACAGCAGCTGCCGGGTCACGGAGATGCTGCCGCAGACGGCGATCTCACCGCCGTCGCGCTCCTTCAGCTTTGCCACAAACTCTTCCAGCGGGGCATCCATCAGGTGGGAGTTCTGCCATGCGAGCGGTTCGGTGAGGGTCCGTGAGGCCACGTGCTTCTCCACCGGGTTGATGAAGGCGGCAAAGTCCTCGTCCACCGACGCGTTCGGCCAGTAGCCGGCCCACTCCTGGTAGCTCACCCGGCCCAGCACCACGGTGTCCACGTTGTCCATCATCCTGGTGAGGCCTTCACCAAGCTCGTCATCGAAGCTGTCGAACTGGAATTTGTAGGGATCTGACACCACGCCATCCACGGAATGGAACAAGCCGGCAGTTACTTTGCGCATATGGAAAGCCTCCTAGAATCGGGCGGACAAACTCACCGTAACGGCGCTGCCCGCAGCGGGGAAGATCCAGACCAGCACGCCCGACCGCGGGGCCGCCAGTTATGTTCATCACTCAAAACGGTGTCTTGCCGTGTTTCGCCGCAAGCCAGCCCCATACTTGTGTTGATGCGGCCACTTTCCGCAGCCCCCGGCCAGGCAGGAGGAAGTGCATGGAAACCCTGAAAAAAGTCGTGACCAACCAGTATTTTCCCGCCGCTGCCGTATTGACGGCAGTGATTCTTTTCTGGGCCGTGGGACTGCTGGGCGGGCTGTCCCTGCTGCATAACAACCAGCCGCCGCTGACCACGCTGACCTGGATGCTGTTCGTCTACGGCGCCGCGGTGCTCACGCCCCTCGCGGGCATGCTGGCCGCCGCGGACCTGCTCCGCCGCTGGCGCCGCAACCGTGCGGCCGAGGCTGCTGAAGCTGCTGAAGCTGCCGACGGAGGTGCCGACGCCAGTGCGGCAGTTCCGGACCGTGCCGCTGAGGCAGCGCTTTCCGCCGAAGCGGCAGATCTGCGCCAGGAGCCGAACCCGTACCCGGAAGGCCCGGTCCAGAGGGAGGCGGCCGTGAAGAAGCCCGGCATCAGGAAGCTCGCCGTGAAGAAGACCGGCAGCAAGAAAGCAGCCTGACCGCGCGGGAAAGGCGGCTACCCGGCCAGTTCCACCCTGTCCCGGCCGGCCGTCTTCGCCGCGTAGAGCGCTGCGTCCGCAGCACCGAGCAGTGTCTCGGCGTCCCGGCCCTCAGCGGGGGAAAACGTCGAGATCCCGGCGCTGAGCCGCAACTGGCCTGACGGGTCGCCGCAGTGGGGGATGGCAAGATCCCGCACGGCGTCCAGCGCACGCTCCATGCAGGCCTTCGCGCGCAGCAGGCTCTGGTGCGGGAAGACCAGCAGGAACTCCTCGCCGCCGAACCGGTACACGCCGTCGGACTTCCGGGCCTGCCCCGCGAGGGCCGCGGCCACAGCGCGCAACGCAAGGTCGCCGGCCTGGTGCCCGTAAACGTCGTTGTAGGCCTTGAAATTGTCCACGTCGCACATGGCCAGGCTGTACTGCTCCCCGTAGCGGACGCTGCGGGCATGCAACTGTTCCAGGTCCTCAGCCAGCTTCAGCCGGTTGTGCAGCCCGGTCAGCGGATCAGTGCGCGCCTGCTGCGACAGCACCTTCCGGTAGTGGGCCAGGTCCGCATGCAGGGTGGTTATCCGCAGTGCCACCAGCAGCCTGGCCCGCAGCACGAATGGATCCAGCGGCTTGGTGACGTAGTCGTCAGCCCCGGCCTCGATCCCGGCCAGCACGTCATCACGGGAGTCCTGCGAAGTCAGCATCACAATGTACGTGTACAGGTCCGCGCCCCGGGACCGGATGGCGCGGCAGAGGGCCAGCCCGTCCATGCCGGGCATCATCCAGTCCGTAACCACCACATCCGGCTGCTGCTCAAGGTACAGTCCCCACGCCTCGTCACCGTCCGCTGCGGCCAGGCAATCGTGCCCGGCGCGCTCGACGGCGGCCTGGGCCACCAGCAGCGAACCCGGATCGTCATCGGCAACGAGGACTTTCATCCGTCCACCCCCAGCGCCGCATCGAGTTCAATATCCACCCGCCGCAGCTCTGCCTTGAGGCGGCGCAGCAGGTCCGTTCCGCCGTCGTGGTTTCCTGCCCGGCCCAGCCCTTCCAGGTCGGCGCAGATGGCGGTCGCCCTGCCGGCGCCGATGTTGGCCGCCGACCCCTTCAAGGCATGCGCAGCCTGCACCAGTGCCTCCCCGCCGCCGTCATCCAGCGCGGCCTGCAGTGCTGCCATCCGAGCGGGCACGTCCTTCCGGAACGCTTCCACCGTGGCCGGCAGCAGCCCGCGGCCGTCGTCGGGACCCAGGCCGCGGAGCATGGCGAGCCGGTCCTGGTCCACAGCCGGGGGCTCTGTGGCAGCGCGGGTGGCGCCGGCGGCTGCCAATACCTGGGCGGCCGGTTCAGGAACCCACCGGGCCAGTGCAGCCTGCAGTGCTGCCGCATCCACCGGCTTGGCCAGGTAATCATCCATGCCCGCGGCGAGGCACCGTTCCCTGTCCCCGTCCAGGGCGCCGGCAGTCATGGCGATGATCGGCAGGCGGAAACTTCCGTCGCGCGCGCGGATCACGCGGGTGGCCTCGAATCCGTCCATGACCGGCATATGGCAGTCCATCAGGACGGCGGAATAACGGGTGCTTGCTGTGGCGTCCACGGCCTCGGCCCCGTTGGAGGCAACGTCCACCGCGTAGCCAAACTTGCTGACCGTCGCCTCGGCCACCAGCTGGTTGACCTCGTTGTCCTCCACGATCAGGACCCGCCCGCGGTCGGGGCCGGTGCCCGTGATTGCCTCCTGGAGGCCGGAGGCCCCTGCCGGCTGCACGGTTTCGCTGCTGGACATGAGGCGGACAAGCCGGTTGTAGAACTCGGAGCTGCGCACGGGCTTCATCAGCCATTCGCGGACTCCCGCCCCGGTGATCTCGGCGGTGTTCACCTGCATGGTGGAGGTAAGCATGATCAGTTCAATGCCGGCCAGGCGGGGATCGGACTTCATGCGCCGGGCCAGCTCCAGGCCGTCGATGTCCGGCATACAGAAGTCCAGCACCGCCAGCTGGAACGGCTCGCCGGCGGCACTTGCTTCCCGGGCGCGGTCCAGTGCTGCAGCGGCGTCCGGAACGGCCTCCGGTTGCAGCCGCCAGCCGCGCAGCTGCGACTCCAGCACCAGGCGGTTGGTGGCGTTGTCGTCCACCACCAGGACGCGCAGGCCGTTGAGGAAGCCCGCAGCGGGAACGGGATCGGTGGACGGCGGCGCCACGGGCAGGGGCAGCCGGAACCAAAAGGTGCTGCCCTTCCCGGGGACACTTTTCAGTCCGATATCGCCGTCCATCGCCTCGGTGAGCCGGCTGCTGATGGCCAGGCCAAGGCCGGTTCCGCCGTAACGGCGCGTGGTGGAGGCATCCGCCTGCGAGAACGATTCGAACAGTTTCCGGTGGTGCGCGGGATCGATGCCGATGCCGGTGTCCCGGACTTCGAAGTGGACCACGGAAATGGTTCCGGGGGCGGCGCCGGGGTTCTGTGTTGTCACCCGGATGGACACCTCCCCGGATGCCGTGAATTTCACCGCGTTGGAGGCGAGGTTCAGCAGGACCTGCCGGATCCGCCCCGAATCGCCCTGCAGGCGCGCCGGCACATCCGGCTCGCAGTATCCGATCAGCTCCAGGTTCTTGGCGAGGGCCGGCTCGGCCAGGAGCCCGGCCACCTCTTCCACGAGGAGCCGGGGATCGAACGGACGGACATCCAGGTCCACCTTGCCGGCTTCCAGCTTGGAGAAATCCAGGATGTCGTTGATCAGGGCAAGCAGCGACTCGCCGGCGCCGCGGACCCCCTGGGCGTACTGCTTCTGGGTTTCGTCCAGCGGTGTTTCGAGGAGGAGTGCGGTCAGGCCCACCACGCCGTTCATGGGGGTCCGGATTTCGTGGCTCATGGTGGCCAGGAACTCCGACTTGAGCCGGCTGGATTCCATGGCCGCCTCCCGTGCCGTCTCCAGTTCCCGGGTCCTGGCCGCCACTTCCTCCTCGAGTCCGCCGGTGAGCGTGATGTTCTCAAACACAATCAGCACCTGCCGTATCAGGGCGGATACCAGCACGGCGGCTCCCACCACCAGCGGGAACGGATCGTGTGTGGCCAAATCAGGCCCGGCCAACAGGATCACGGCCGCCAGCAACGGCCCGTATGGCAGCAGTTCAAGCGCCAGCGTGGCACCCTTCCCCACCGGGCCTGGCTTGTCCTCATCCGGCACCAGGGTGGCAAAAGCGATCAGGAGGAAGGCGGCGACCCAGCCCAGAGTGAGCAGCGAACCGGTGGCCCCGGTGAAGCCGTCAAACGTCATTCGCACATAAATGCTGTCCGTGACCGCAAGGACCAGCATGCCGCCCCCGAAGCACAGGAAGGGAAGCCGCTCCCCGGGCTGCCGGCGCATGGCCAGGACCAGCACCAGGGATGTGATCACCAGGTCCACCACGGGGTAGGCCATGCCGGTGAGCCGGGCCAGGGCGTCCCCTTCTGCATTGAACGCAGCTCCGAGCACCGTATACCAGCTGACCACCAGCAACGAACCGGCGATGACCGCGGCGTCCATCAGGGCCCGGTAGAACGCTACGGGGTTTCCCGCCCGCCTTGCGAAGGCGAATATCGCGATGACGGCGGGCACCGCGTAGCCGATAAACCCGGCGTCGGCCAGCGACGGGAAGGGATAGACGTGGTTGAAGGCCAGGCCGTAGTACGTATACACAGCCATGCCGGCGGCCCACACGAATACCGCTATGGCCATGAAGGTCCAGGCCCTGCCGTTCACTCCGCCCAGCCGGGCTGCGCGCGCGCAGCTTGCCCCTGCCAGCAGCGATGCGGCGAGAATCAGGAAATCTCCTGTCACCAGCGCATGCAACGTGCCGCTGTTCGCGGCGAAGTACAGGCCCAGCGCCGCAAGCCCTGCTGCCACCAGCAGGGCAAGCAGGCCCAGCCGTGTCCTGCTGCCCGTGGTGGGACTACGTTCCAAGAGACCAGCCTGAGACACGGACAAACCCTTCCCCCTACCGGCGCCCTGAGCCCCCAGCCGGGCCCACCCGAGACCTGGGTGGAGACGCCTCCCTATGGTATCCCTCACACCTTAAGGGCGGGCGGGCTGCCTGTGCCTGGAACTTACCTACCCTTGAGGGCCTGGAGGGCTTCCTCGGCCCGCCGCAGGGCGTGGTCCAGACGTTCACCTGGCTCGGGGAGCGAGAACAGGTACCCCTGCAGGGAGTCGCATTCCAGTGCTGTCAGGTAGTCCGCCTGCGCCGCCGTTTCTACGCCCTCCGCCGTCACCGTCAGGCCGAGGCTGTGGGCCATGTTGATCATTGAGCTAAGGATGGGCAGGCGTTCCTCGCCGGTGCGGACCATGGACACGAAGGTCTTGTCGATCTTCACCGTATCCACGGGAAGGTCCTGCAGCCTGCCGAGGGAGGAGTAGCCGGTTCCGAAATCGTCCAGGGCCACCCGGGCGCCGGCGTCGCGCAGCGAGCTGAGTTGTCTGATCAGGCTGCAGTCGGCGTCGAAGAACACGCTCTCGGTCACCTCCAGCACCAGCTGGTAGGCCGCCACACCGCTGGCCTCCGCAAGGTGGAGCACCCCTTGGGCAAACTCAGGGTCCTGGAGCTGGACCCCGGAGACGTTGACTGCGAGGGACCGCGAGGGATCCTCGCTGAGCCACCGTGCCAGCTGCACCATCCCCAGCGCCATCACCTCCGCACCGATTTCGTTGATGAGTCCGGTGCGCTCAGCCAGCGGGATGAAGATCGACGGCGGGACCCGCTCGCCGCCGCGGTCCCACCGGGCCAGCACCTCGAACTTCACCACTTGCCCCATGCGGTGCGACACGATGGGCTGGAAGTCAACGGTGATCTGGCCGCGAGGAACGGCCAGCTGCAGGGCGCTTTCCATGTCCGTGCGCTGCACGAGTGCAGTCATCATGTCCGGGTGGAACCGCAGGAACCGGTTCTTGCCGGCGGCCTTCGCCGCGTACATCGCGATGTCCGCCTGGCGCAGGAGTTCGGACGGGCCCACGCTGTCCTGGGCCAGCGATGCGAGCCCCAGGCTGAGGCGGGGGCGCAGCACCGTGCCGTTGATGGTCAGCGGTACATGCAGGCAGCGGACTATGCAGGCAGCGATGTCATCGGCGTCGGGGCAGGCGGTGAGCAGCACCACGAATTCGTCGCCGCCCAGGCGTGCCACGACGTCGGCGGTGGGGACGCAGCCGCGGAGCCGGCGCGATACTTCGATCAGCATGTCGTCGCCCGCCTGGTGGCCCAGGATGTCGTTGACTTCCTTGAAGTCGTCGAGGTCCAGGAGGAGGACGTCCACGGCCTTCAGCCGCGGCTCCTGCAGCGCCTCGGCCAGGGAGTCGTTGAAGACTGCCCTGTTGGCCAGCCCGGTCAGGGGGTCCTGGAAGGCCATGGCACGGAGTTTTTCTGTTTGCGCCGCGAGGTCCAGCATGGCCTGCTGGGCCTGTTCCTGGGCCTTCCGCCGCGGCGTCACATCGCGGAAGCTCCATACCCTGCCCACAACGTTCTCGCCCACCCGCTGCGGCCGGGAGTACCGCTCGAAGGTCCGGCCGTCCTTGAAGTCCAGGACGTCGTGGCTTTCGGCTGCCGGGTCCTCTTCCAGCTTTGTCAGCCGGGCCATGAAGGCAGCGGGGTCCGCCAGCTGCGAAACGATCAGCCGCATAATGGGTTCTTCGCTGTCGCCCTTTAGGAGCTCCGCCGGGATGTTCCACATGGTGAGGAACTGGTCGTTAAAGCCGGCCACGTGTCCCTCGGAACTAATCACCAGGATCCCGTCGGCGGTGGACTGCAAGGTGGCCGTGAGCAGGGACATGGCCTCCCGCAGGTCCGCGTCCGCGGCCTGGCGGTGTGACGTACTCCGGACGGACAGCAGCAGGCACGTTCCGGCGGGCATCCCGCCGTCGTGCCCCGCCTGCGTGGGCTGGATTGCCTGGCCCGCTGCCTCATCACGCCCGCCGGAAGGAACCAGGGAACACGCCACCTCCGCGGGGAATTCCGTACCGTCGCGATGCTTCCCCCGGATCTCCACGGGCGATGGGTAGCGGCCGGGCTCGAGGGTAAGCCGGCGGAGCAGACGGTCCACGTCGTCACCGAACCCGGGGGCCAGCAGCGTGCGGTAGTTGCGCCCGGTCAACTCCTCGGGTGGAAACCCGAAGAGCCGCGCCGCCGCGGCATTGGCCACGGTGATGGTGCCGTCCGCAGAAAGGGCCAAAAGGGCGTCCGGACTCGCGTCCAGGACCGCACTGAATGCCCGGACCGCCAGATTTTCCGCGTGGCTTGAATCAGCCATGAGACCACCCCCTCGCACATCATAAATGCGGACCCGGGACTATCGCCCGGAAAGGGGAAATCGGTTCCCATTAAGTTATTTGGAAGTTTGCTCTCGGAAAGCCGGGACGCAAAAACGCCGTCCCCCGAAATGGAGGACGGCGTTTTGCGTTGGGAATTATGGTGAGCTACACCCTGCGGTGGCTGCGGTTCGTGACCATGCCGTAGACCAGCAGGACGATGATCGAGCCGAGGATGGCCAGCAGCCAGGTGCGGATGTCAAAGAATTCCGCCAGCCCGCCACCGAAGATCAGCGAACCGATCCAGCCGCCGAGGATGGCCCCGACAACCCCGAGGACCATGGTGATCACCCAGCCGCCGCCCTGGCGGCCCGGCAGGATTGCCTTTGCAATAGCTCCGGCGATCAGGCCCAAAATGAGAAATCCGAGAATGCCCATGTTGTCACTCCTTAGTCAGTAAGTTGTGCCGGGCCCCCATATTCCGGTGTGCTAATTCAATCAGTGTGCTTACTTGCCTGCAAGGCTTCAAACATCACAGGATGACTATCACTTTGCCCGTCGGGCCGCAGGGTTTTGGGGGACCTGAACGGCAATAATCTGCCGCGGTTCCCGCCTTGGATAGGATGAAACGGTCCCCGTAACAGACCAAGGAGTCCGGCATGTCCAGCCAGCGAACCGTCCGGCCGCGTGCCATCTTCCTCGACATCGACGGTACCTACGCCGACCACGGGCTGGCCCCGGAAGCCCACGTTGAGGCCGTCCAGGCCGCGCGCCGGAACGGCCACCTGGTGTTCGTCTGCACCGGACGCCCGCTGTCCATGGTCCCCGGCCACATCCTGGCGGCGGGATTCGACGGCGTGATCACCGGCGCCGGCGCCCGGGTGGAAATGGACGGTGAGATCCTCAAGGACTCGCGCTTCGAGCCGGACGTCGCTGCCCGCATCGTCGAGACCCTGGACGCCAACAACGCCGCCTACATCCTGGAAGCACCCGAGGCCCTGCACGGACGCACCGGCGTGGACCAGCGCCTGCGGGAGGTTCTGGGACCCATCTTTGCCGGACGCCCGCAGCACGACGGCGTCCTGAGCACCGACGTGGATCCCCTTGAAGACATCCTCGGACCCATGCAGTACAGCGACGACCTCAGGTCCGTTTCCTTCGCCAAAATCTCCTGCTTCGACTCGCCTGTGCCGTTGACCGGCCTCATGCACGACTTCGGTCCCGGGGTGGGGCTGATCCCGAGCTCCCTCTCCGCACTGGGTGACCGCGCCGGGGAGATCTACATGGCCGGAACCCACAAGGCGTTGGGGATCCAGGTGCTGGAGCAGCGCCTGGGGCTGAAGCGGGAAGACATTGTGGCGATCGGGGATAGCGCCAACGATATCGAGATGCTGGAGTACGCCGGCACGGGCATCGCCGTGGAAGGCGGCCACCCGGGCGTGCTGGCAGTCGCAGACCGGGTTACCCCAGGCCCCGCCGGCAACGGCGTGGCGCTCGCGTTCGCCGAACTGGGGCTGCTTACCTAAGAGGTTTTACCGCGCCCGGGAGGCCGGTACGCGTTCAGCGGCAGGTGCGGCAGGTGCGGCACTGCCGGTTGACGTCCCGGCCGCCGAACCCAGGCCGCGCACCACCCAGCCGCCTGCGTGCCAGGCAGCGGCGTCCAGCACATTGCGTGCGTCCAGCACCACCCGCCGTCGGACAAGCCCGCCGGCAACGGTGGGGGAGAGCTGCCGGTATTCGTCCCACTCCGTCAGGAGCAGCACCAGTTCCGCACCCTCGAGCGCACGTCCGGTGGAGGTTTCGAACCGCAGCCGGGGGTACCGCCGCCAGGCATGGTTGACCGCTTTGGGATCCGTCACCGTCACGTGTGCCCCTGCGGCCGCAAGCCTGTCCGCCACGTCAAGGGCGGGGGAGTCCCGGATGTCATCCGTGTCCGGTTTGAAGGACGCCCCCAGCACGGTCACCGAACGGCCGGCCAGGGTTCCGCCGCAGAGCTCCGCTGCCAGGTCCACCGTCCGGGACCGCTGCCCAAGGTTCACCGAGTCGACCAGGCGCATCCAGTCCTCCACGGCAGTGACGCCGTGCCCGGCGGCCTGGGACCGGAAGCTGCGGATATCCTTGGGCAGGCAGCCGCCGCCGAAGCCCAGCCCGGCATGCAGGTACCGGTTCCCGATCCTCGGGTCCAAGCCCATCGCCTCGCTGAGTTCGCCCACGTCCGCCCCGGAGGCGTCGCAGAGTTCGGCCACGGCGTTGATGAAGCTGACCTTGGTGGCCAGGTACGCATTAGCCGCGGACTTGATGAGTTCCGCCGTCGCGAAATTGCAGACCAGCCGCGGAATCCCGGCCCGGAGCAGCGGCTCATACACCGCATCCAGCGCGGCCGTCACGCCCAGCGGCGCGCCGGTGGACGGGTTGAACGCGGCGGTCCGGCCGCCGTCCACGCCGTAGACCAGCCGGTCAGGCACCAGCGAGTCCTTGACCGCGGTGCCCTGGCGGAGGAATTCGGGGTTCCAGCCCAGCAGCACGTCCGGCCGCCGGGCCAGGACGCCGCGGAGCATCTGAACGGTGCCCACGGGCACGGTGGATTTACCGACGACGACGGCGCCCGCCGCCAGGTGCGGCAGTAGCGTTCTGGCGGCGGAGACCAGGAAGGTGAGGTCGGCGGCGTCGGACGTTTTGTCCTGGGGAGTCCCGACGCAGAGGAAGTGGACCTGCGAATCCTTGGCATCCGAGGCATCCGTGGAGAAGCGCAGCCTGCCGTTGCTGCGCCCGTCCTGGAGCAGTTCGTCCAGTCCGGGCTCGTGGAAGGGAGCGGCCCCGCGGCCCAGCTGTTCAACTTTAGCTGGATCGACGTCGATGCCCACCACCGTGTGGCCCATCGAGGCCAGAGTGGCAGCGTGGACGGCACCAAGGTAGCCGCAGCCGATGACCGAGATTTTCACTATGCTGCCCCTGTCTTTGAAGCGGATGTCCAGGACCCGGATGCCCGTGCCGCCGGTGCGTCCGCCAGGACGTCCTCGTAGTGGCGGACCAGTTCGGCACAGAGTGCAGGCCAGGTCCTGTCCTGTACTGACGCATGGGCCGCAGCGGCGAACGCCCGGCGCTTCGCGTCATCACCCATCAGGTCCAGGACGCGGGCGCGCAGGGCGGACAAGTCACCCGGTTCGTAGAGCCAGCCCGTCCGGGAGTTCTCCACCAGGTCCAGGGGGCCGCCGCGGCCCGTGGCCACCACCGGCACACCCGACGCCATGGCCTCCTGGATGGTCTGGCAGAACGTCTCGAACTCGCCGGGGTGGACGAACAGGTCGAAGGATGCCATGGCGCGTGCCAAGTCCTCGCCGCCCAGGAATCCGGTGAAGGCGGCAGCCGGCAGGGCTTCCTCCAGTGCGGCCCGCTGGGGACCGTCGCCCACGATCACCAGTTTCGCGTTGGGTATCCCGGCGAGGGCTGCGAGGTCCTCAACCTGCTTCTCCACGGCGAGCCTGCCAACGTAGCCGATGATCCGCTCGCCGCCGGGGGCCACCGAAGCCCGCCACCCGTCGTCGCGCTTTTCCGGCGAGAACCGGGCGGTATCCACGCCTCGGCGCCACATCTGCACCCGGGGGATGCCGCGGCCGCGCAACTGGTTCAGCGCGAACGTGGACGGCACCAGGGTGCGGGAGGCCAGCAAATGGATGTTTTCCACGCGGTTCCAGGCCCAGTTCTCCAGGAAGGGCACACCGTAGCGGGCCGCATAGCTGGGAACCTCTGTCTGGTAGATGGCCACGGTGGGGATCCCCAACTGACGTGCTGCCTGCGCCGCCCGCCAGCCGAGGACGAACGGTGAGGCAAGGTGGACAACGTCCGGTGCGTAGTCGGCAAGGATTCTCTTGACCCGGTACACACCGCCCATCGCCACCCGGACATTCGTGTATCCCGCCAGCGGCACGGCGGGCAGCCGATGGACCTCGGCACCCTTGACCTGATCGGGCGCGTCTCCGTCCTGGGTGGACGGCGCAATGACCAGGACGTCATCGCCCCGGTCCTGCAGGTGGTCCAGCACCCTCAGGATGGAGTGCGTTACCCCGTTCATCAGCGGCAGGAATGATTCAGCAACAATTGCGATCCTCACCCCACCACCGTGGGCTCCGGCCCTGACGTGGCGGGGGAGAACGCGTTACCCGGAGGGAAAGCTTGGGTGAACGGCAGGCGGTCCGGTTTAAAAAAATTACTAAGTAGGCTTTGCATATGATGCTAAGCATGCTTACGGTAGAGGGGCAGCCAGCACAAAAGCCTCAAGCAGCCGGGGCTCGGCCGGAGAGCGGGCAACCCCTGCACCGGACCATCCGCAGCTGGTGAAAACCCAGTGCAACGACACATCCAAGGAGACGTCATGCTCAATCGGGAAAACATTGAAGACCTGCTCAACCGGAACGGCAACGTCATCGGCTCCGATGGCGAGAAGATCGGTTCGATTGGCCAGCTGTACGCGGACGACGACACGGGTGAACCGACGTGGGTCACTGTGAAGACGGGGCTCTTCGGCACCTCCCAGTCCTTCGTCCCCGTCGAAGGCGCGCACACCCAGGGCGATGACCTGGTGGTTCCGTACACCAAGGAACACGTCAAGGACGCACCCCGCGTGGACGTGGACGGCCACCTCACCCCCGAGGAAGAGGATAGCCTCTACACCTACTACGACCGCGGAGCCCGCACCTACTCCGAGTCCCGGAATGATGTGGACCTCCAGGGCGATGCCGACCTTAACACCGGCACCCCCACAGCCGGCATCGGCCGGGACCGCGACTTCACTGACCGCGACACCGATCGTGGAACGGTGGGTCACGACACCTCGGGCCCCAACACCGACGATGCCATGACCCGTTCCGAGGAACGGCTGCACGTCGGCAAGGAACGCGAGGCCACCGGACGTGCCCGGCTGCGGAAGTATGTCACTACCGAGAACGTCACAAAGACTGTTCCCGTGCAGCGGGAAGAGGTGCGCCTGGAGCGCGAGCCCATTACGGACGCCAACCGCGGCGCTGCAATGTCCGGGCCGGACATCAGCGAAGAAGAGCACGAGGTGATCCTCCATGAGGAGCGCCCCGTGGTGGAGAAGGAAACCGTGCCGGTGGAGCGTGTCCGCTTGGACAAGGACGTGGTCCAGGAGGACGTCCGGGTCGATGAGGAAGTCCGCAAGGAACAAATTGATGCTGACGGCGTGGACCGCGACCGCCGCCTCTGAGTGAACGGAAGCCAGAGGTCCTGACACCCCGCTGACAGCGGGCAGGTCCGGACCTGCGACGATTCGCGAAAGTAACAGACGACGCCGGGAGCCTACTTGGGGGCTCCCGGCGCCGCTGTGCTTGCAGAAATATGAAAACGCTGGTGCAGCCTCCGCCGAAACGGTGACTGCACCAGCCAGTAGGACGAATATCTTCAGAACTTAGTGTTCATCTCTCATTCGCGGCTCCTGTTTCCCGGCTTACGGTTTCCGGGCCCTCGCTGGCCTGCTCGCGATGCTGCTGTTCGATCACACGACAGGGGCCAGGCGTACTCTCGATGCACCCTTGGGGTGCCGGCGCTTGCAGTAAATCCCATTTTACGGCGGACCCCTGTAAAAAGCGCCGGGAAAAGCCATGTAAGTCTCGGTTGATGCGGCCCGGGAGCCTGTCGCTTCCGGGCCTGGCGGACCCGCCGTGACACCATGGACACGATGAAACTGCGCGCCGACCAGACCGGAGACCCTGGCCTCCCCATGCCCCTGTGGCTGCAGGGTGCCCTTGAGACAGCCCAGGCAGCGGTCATTTCCGCGCTCGTGGTGATCGCACCGATCATTGCCGTCTGGGCGACTGCAGGCTTCCGGGACGGGCAGTTCGAAACTCTGGCACGGCTCGCCGGGCAGTCCTGGCTGCTGGTCCACGGAGTGCCGCTGGCACTCACGGCCGCGGGATCGGACACCGCGGCCCGCGGTGACGCCGGCCTCCTGACGCTCGTTCCCCTGGGGCTGACCCTGATCCCGTTCCTGCTGGCGTGGCGCGCGGGCCGGCGCCTGGCGCGGGCGTCCTACACGGACCAGCTCTGGCAGGCGCTCCTGGGATCGTGGCTTGTCTACTCCGCCTTTGGTGCCGCTACCGGATTTGTCTGCCGCACGGCCGACGTCGGCATTAACCTGGGGCACGCGATGCTGTTCCCCCTGATTCCCTACGCCCTGGGAATGGTGATCGGCGCCCGCCGTGAGGCAGGGTCCTGGAGCCGGCTGATCGGCGTCGACGCCGTGGACTGGATTTCACGCACCAGCCAGCATTCCCGCTGGGCCGGCTCGTACCTCGCTTCCGCTGCCAAAGCCGGTTTCGTTGGCGTCGTGTCCGCCCTGGCACTTGCCTCGGCGTTGCTGGCCGTGGACTTGTTCATCCACTGGAACCTCGTGGTCGCCGTCTATGAAGCGCTCGACGCCGGCGCCATCGGAGGCGCGGCACTCACCGTCGCGCAACTCGGCTACCTGCCCAACCTGGTGGTCTTCGCCCTCGCGTGGACGTCCGGCTCGGGCTTTGCGATGGGGGTGGGCTCCCAGGTTGGTCCGCTCGGCACCGCCGTCGGACCGCTGCCCTCCATCCCCGTCCTGGCAGCGATTCCGAGCGGGCCGCTCGATTATGCCTTCGTTGCCCTGATCGCCCCGGTTCTTGCCGGTGTCCTGGCCGGGTGGTGGTTCCTGCGGGAAGGCGAAAACCACTTTGACGAGTGGCTTTCCATCAAGGTCCGCGCGCGCTGGTTTACGGCCACCGTCTCCACCCTGGTGCTCGGCGCACTGACCGGGCTCGCGGCCGGGCTGCTGACCATGGCGCTGGCGTGGATGGCGCGGGGCTCGGCCGGGATCGGACGGCTGACGGAAATCGGGCCCGACCCCTTGTGGACGGGAGTGTGGGTGGCAGCCGAGGTGGGGGCCGGCGTCGTTATCGGCTACGCAGCCGGACCCTGGCTGGAACGCGAGCGGGCCGCAAAAGAAGCGGATGCAGAACTGATCCACTAGCGTGGATGCCCCTTGTGGGTGCTAGGGGAGCTGGGGGGGCAGCGACTTCTCAAGCTGTACCCGGCACGCAGTCTGGGCCTGGTCCGTCAGCGCCCGGCCCACGCACGCCTGGTAGTCACGGATTTCCCCAAAGAAAACTGCTGTAACAACGATCAGCAGCACCAGGATGGCCGCAACCACCATCCCTGAGATGGTGCCGATAAGGACTAGTTTGGACTCCCGAAACCTCGCTGCCCGGATCAACAGCACCACCCCCAGGGCCAGGCTGGCGGCCGTGAGGATGGCTGTCAGCCAGAGGTAGTTGACGTCCAGCTGGTAGACGAAGAACGCGCCCAGGACTGAGACGACGAACATCCGGAACAGCGTGTGAGTCCTGGCGAGCGAGGCTTTTGCCGCCTCGCTGAGCGGAGCTCTGGTCCGCTGCTGCTGCGCCGGTTCGGGGTTGCTGTTCATGTTTTCCAGCCTACGCGAGGCTGCCCATAAGCTAGACCAATGCGCATCGTAGTCCTCGTTTCCGGCACCGGGTCCAATCTCCAGGCAGTAATTGACGCGGTGAAGGCCGGCGAACTGGACGTGGAAATCGCCGCTGTGGGGGCCGACCGCCCGGGGACGTACGGCGTGGAGCGCTCCGCCGCCGTCGGCATCCCAACGTTCGTGGTGGACTTCAAGGCCTACCCGGACCGGGCGGAGTGGAACAGCGCGCTGACAAAGGCTGTGGCTGCCTTCGAGCCTGACGTTGTGGTGTCTTCAGGGTTCATGCGGATCGTGAGCCCGGAGTTCATCGACGCGTTCAACGGTAAATACCTGAACACCCACCCGGCGCTGCTGCCCGCCTTCCCGGGCGCCCATGGCGTGCGGGACGCGATGGCGTACGGCGTGAAAGTTACCGGCTGCACGGTGCACTGGGCCGACGCCGGCGTGGACACGGGCCCGATCATCGCCCAGGAAGCCGTGGCCATCGAGGACGCCGACACCGAGGAAACCCTCCATGAACGGATCAAGGTGGTGGAGCGCCGGCTGCTGGTCTCCACCCTGGCAGACCTCGCCGCCGCCCGGTCCTGACCCGCCGTCGACGCGCAGGTTACTTGTCGACGCGCACACGCATTGGCCGCACCCAAAATACACGGTGCGTAAGTGCACATGCGTGTCGGCCCCGGATGAGCGCGTCGAAAGCAGCCCTACTCGAGGCGGCGCTGCTTGGTCTCTGGGGAGAAGAACGCCATCCACAGCACCGCCAGCAGCACCAGCCCGCCGGCCAGGGCGAAGGATGTTGCGAGCCCCAGCTCGGGCCAGAAGTAGTTGGCGAATATGAGCGGGCCGAAGCCTGCGCCCAGCCGTGAGAACGTGGACGCCCAGCCGAAGCCGCTGCCGCGCAGCTCCGTGGGGTAGAGCTCGGACACGTAGGCGTACAGCACCGGAATGGCCACCTGCACCACGAACCCGAACACCAGCAGCCAGAACACCGCCGCTGTGGGGATGTCCACCACGAACGCCACGATCACCAGCGTCAGTGCGGATAGCGGACCGGTGATGGCCAGGATCCACTTACGGCCCACCCGCTCCACCAGGAGGGCGGCCACGATCACACCCAGCAGGCCGACGGCGGCCATGGACGCGGTGGTCACGAACGCCTTGTACTCCGCGAAGCCGGCGCCGATGAGGATGCGCGGCATCCAGGTCAGGGACAGGTAGTAGACCAGCAGGATGCTGAAGAACAGCGCCCATGCCGCAGCGGTGATCTTCCAGTTGAACTGCCACACGGACCGCAGCTGGGTCCAGGCGCTGCCGGCGGAGAGCCGCGGTACGTCCTTGGCGTCCGGCAGGCTGTAGGCGCGGGGCTCGGCCCCGGTTGCTTCCACCAGGCCGTCGATGACCTTGGCGGCCTCCTCCCGCCGGCCCTGGCGGATCAGGAACAGCGGTGACTCCGGCACGCTCCGCCGTACCCAGAAGACGAGCAGTGCTGGCAGGACCATCACCAGCATGGTGAAGCGCCAGTCGCCATACAGGGCCACCAGGCCGGCCGAGACGAAGCCCGCAAGCGCGGCTCCGATGGGCCACCAGCCGTCCATGGCGGTCAGCACCTTGCCGCGCTGCTTCCGTGGCGTGAACTCACCCACCAGTGCGTAGTCCACGGGAATGCACCCGCCCAGGCCAAAGCCGGCCATGAACCGGAACACACAGAACCAGATGAAGTCGGGGGAGAAGGCGCCGAACACGGTGAAGAGCGAGAAGATCAGCAGCGTGGCCGTGAATGCCTTCTTGCGCCCGATGGTGTCCGCGATGGTGCCCCAGACGAAGGCGCCGAGGGCCATGCCGATGAGGTTGGACGTTCCTACCCATGCCACTTCACCCGGAGTCAGTGCCCAGTGCGTGGAGAGCAGCGGAATGAGGATGCCGTTCAGGGTCACATCCCAGGCATCGAACATGAACCCGAGCCCGCCGATCAGGAAGATCCTGCCCTGGACTTTCCATCGCCAGGGCAGTTCCTGGACCACCTGCTCGCCGCTCGGCACAGTGGTGTAAGTATTCATCGCAGCCTCCTGGGAAAAACTCTAGCCGGGCCCACTGGCGTTCACACTCAGGCTGACACGCGGGGCAACCTGCGCTTCGCGATAAACTGGCCCTATCCCCACCAACCGCGGCACTGTTCCGCGAGATAAGACGGAGACATTTGTGAGCTTCACGCAGCATGAGCGCGTATCCATTGACCGTGTTCCCATCCGCCGGGCGCTGATCTCGGTATACGACAAGACCGGTCTGGAGGAACTCGCCCAGGGCCTGCACGCAGCGGGAGTGAAGCTGGTCTCCACCGGCTCCACGGCCAAGAAGATCGCCGCCGCCGGCATTCCTGTCCAGGAGGTTGAGGAAGTCACCGGCTCGCCGGAGATGCTGGACGGCCGCGTCAAGACGCTGCACCCGCGGGTCCACGGCGGCATCCTGGCGGACCGCCGCGTGCCCGCCCACATGGAAACGCTCAGCCGCATGGAGATCGAACCTTTCGACCTGGTGGTGGTGAACCTCTACCCGTTCGTGGAAACCGTCAAGTCCGGCGCGGCCCCGGACGACGTCGTCGAGCAGATCGACATCGGCGGCCCCGCCATGGTGCGGTCGGCAGCAAAGAACCACGCCGCCGTCGCGATTGTGGTGGACCCCTCCTTCTACGGCCAGGTGGTTGCCGCGGCCGGGGAGGGCGGCTTCGACCTGAAGACCCGGCGCCGGCTGGCCGCCAAGGCGTTCGCCCACACCGCTTCCTATGACAACGCCGTGGCCACCTGGACGGCCAGCCAGTTCCTGGACGAGGACGGCGACGGCGTCATCGACTGGCCCGCCTACGCAGGCCTCTCGCTGGAGCGCTCCGAGGTCCTGCGCTACGGGGAGAACCCGCACCAGCAGGCAGCCCTGTACGTGGACAAGGCCGCACCGGTAGGCATCGCCCAGGCAGACCAGTTGCACGGCAAGGCCATGAGCTACAACAACTTCGTGGACGCCGACGCCGCCCTGCGCGCAGCCTTCGATTTCAGCGAGCCCGCCGTGGCCGTCATCAAGCACGCCAACCCCTGCGGCGTGGCCGTGGGATCCGCGGACGCCGCCGACCCCATTGCAGATGCGCACGCCAAGGCCCACGCCTGCGATCCCGTTTCCGCGTTTGGCGGCGTGATCGCAGCCAACCGTCCCGTCACCGCCGGCATGGCCAACACCGTCAAGGACATCTTCACCGAGGTGGTCATCGCCCCGGGCTTCGAGCCGGAAGCCGTTGAGATTCTCTCCAAGAAGAAGAACATCCGCCTGCTCGCCCTGCCCGAGGGTTACGGCCGGTACCCCACGGAGTTCCGCCAGGTGTCCGGCGGCATGCTGGTCCAGGTCAGCGACAAAGTGGACGCCGACGGCGACAACCCCGCCAACTGGACGCTCGCAGCGGGTGAAGCGGCGGACGAGAAGACCCTCGCGGACCTTGCGTTCGCCTGGACCGCCTGCCGGGCGGCGAAGTCGAACGCCATCCTGCTTGCCGCTGACGGTGCCGCCGTCGGCATCGGCATGGGCCAGGTAAACCGCCTGGATTCGTGCCGCCTGGCTGTGGAGCGGGCCAACACGCTGGGCGTGACGGTGGAGTCCGACGTCGACGGTGCCGGCGGCGCGTCCAACGCCAGCGGTTCCAACGCCCCTGAGCGTGCCCGCGGGGCCGTTGCCGCCTCCGACGCGTTCTTCCCGTTCGCCGACGGGCTGCAGATCCTGATCGACGCCGGCGTCCGTGCCGTGGTCCAGCCCGGCGGTTCCGTCCGGGACGATGAAGTGATCGCGGCAGCCAACGCGGCCGGCATCACCATGTACTTCACGGGTGCGCGCCACTTCTTCCACTGATCCCCACCGCCTCCCTAACCTCGCTGCCTCTCGGCCAGGGAACCCGGGCGGGGCGGCCCCAGCGCCTGCAGAATGGACGACGGCGCCTGTCCCCGCGAAGGGGACAGGCGCCGTCGTCGTTAAGGGCAGATGGTCTAGGACCCGGCTTCACCAGCGTCCGCGTCCCTCTGCTTGAGACGCGGACCCTCCGCCGGAAGCCGGAGCTCCCGGGGCTTGGCTTCTGCCATCCGCTGCCTAGTCCAGTACTCGAGGATCTCCTCGTGCGTCTGCGTCACGTCGCTGCGGGTGACCGAAGGGTCCTGGCCGGATTCGTTGCTAGGAGAGTGCTGCACTTTGGTATGTCGCCTGGATGGCCGTGCCCCAGTAGGGGCCGTACATGATGTTGGAGCCGGTGTAGCCGTAGCTGTTAACGGAGTTCTGGACGCCGGAGGAGCTGGTGCCGATGAACCACGGGCCGCCCGACGAGCCGCCGGTCATGTCGCATGGGATGCCCTGCGTGCCGAACTGCGGGTTGTTGCCGTCAGGGCTGGCCGTTCCGGTGCAGCTTTTCAGGGTCTCGCCGTTGAACGGCTTGGCCGCGGGGTAGCCGAAGGACTTATAGGTGAGGCCGTACGCCTGGTTGAAGGCGACGCCGGACCCGCCAACCACGTCGGTCAAGTTCTGGTTGTTCAGCCGGTTCATCACGGCGAAGCCGGTGTCGTAGGCCATGTCCCCGCCGGCGCTCCACTGAGTGGGGGCGAAGTACTTCCGAGCTGTCCATTTTCCGTACGGCGTAGCCCCGTTGTCGTAGGCAGGAACAAAGATGAAGTTCGTGGCGAAAGCACCCGGGCCCTCGTTGAGGCAGTGCCCCGCGGTGGCTACCGTGCTCTTATTGACCGACGACACCGCGTTGGCAGAGCACACATAGTTTGCGCCACCCAGAGTGAAGAAGACCTTCCCGATGTGCTTCACCGGGGCCTCACTGGCAGCGATGGTCTGTTTGCCGCGGGTGGGGCTGACCTGCGAGCCCTTTCCCTTTTCGACGGGAACAGCTGAGCGGTTGCCGCGTTCCAGGGCCTTGCCGGCCAAAACATCGCCCGGGATGGCGCCCTTCATCTTGTCCGCCGTCCAGTATTCGGCCGCGCCGGTGCCGTCGACTGTGACGCTGGCGATGGCCGGGGTGTTCTTGTCTTCTGTGGCCGGTGCGGCTGAGGCTCCGCCGGCCGTGGCAACTGCCAGGACGGCGGCGGCGGAAAGGCTCAGGAAGCACGAAGCGAGAGACCTGGTGCGTGTCATTGGTGTCCTGTCTGAACGGGGTATCGGCCCCGGCGCGGGCCGGAGAGTGACGTAGCGAATTTACCGTCGCATGACAAGTTTGTAAATAGTAGTGACGTATCATGTAGGGCCCTGTGCCCGTTATCGGCGCGGGAAGGCAGGCTTATTCCGACGGCGGGAGGGCACGCGGGTGCGTGCCGCCGTCGGCTGTTCTGCATCGCTGTAATCCTACTCACCGCGGGGTAATCAAGCGGCGCCGGTAAGGTTCAAACCCGCGTCCTCGGGTAAGTTGTAGATGGTGAAATAGACCGACATTTCACAACCAAGCCGACCCACAGGGAGACGCCCGCGCATGTCCAAGATTATCTACACCCACACCGACGAAGCGCCGATGCTGGCTACCTATTCGTTCCTGCCCATCATCGAGGCGTTCGCTTCGACCGCAGGTGTGGAGGTGGAGACCCGCGACATTTCGCTCGCCGGCCGCATCATCGCCGTGTTCGGTGACTACCTCACCCCGGAGCAGCAGATCGGTGACGCACTTGCTGAACTGGGCGAACTGGCGAAGACGCCGGAAGCCAACATCATCAAGCTGCCGAACATCAGCGCGTCCATCCCGCAGCTGAAGGCCGCTATTGCAGAGCTGCAGGGCCAGGGCTACGCACTGCCGGACTACCCGGACAACCCCTCCTCGGATGAGGAGACGGCCATCCGCTCCCGCTACGACAAGATCAAGGGCTCGGCCGTGAACCCGGTCCTGCGCGAGGGCAACTCGGACCGCCGCGCTCCACTGTCCGTCAAGAACTACGCCCGCCAGAACCCGCACTCCATGGGGGCCTGGACCGCAGACTCCAAGACCAACGTGGCCACCATGGGCAAGGACGACTTCCGCTCCAACGAGAAGTCCGTGGTCATCGAGTCCGAGGGCACCATCGCCATCCAGCTGGTCCGCGAAGACGGCTCCGTGAAGGTCCTGAAGAAGGCCTTCCCGGTCCAGGCCGGCGAGGTTGTGGACGGCACCGTCATGCGCGCCGCCGCACTGGACGAATTCCTCAAGGCCCAGGTTGCCCGCGCCAAGGAAGAGGGCGTGCTGTTCTCCGCACACCTGAAGGCCACCATGATGAAGGTTTCCGACCCCATCATCTTCGGCCACGTGGTGAAGGCCTACTTCTCGGAGCTTTTCGAGACCTACGGCAAACAGCTCGCCGCCGCCGGCATCAGCCCGAACAACGGCCTGGCCGCCATCCTGAGCAGCCTCGAAGACCTGCCCGAGGACGTGCGCGAAGGCGTCCAGTCGCTCATCAAGAAGGGCCTCGAAGACGGTCCCGCGCTGGCTATGGTGGACTCGGACAAGGGCATCACCACCCTGAACGTCCCGTCCGACGTCATTGTGGACGCGTCCATGCCGGCCATGATCCGCAGCTCCGGCCACACGTGGGGCCCGGACGGCAAGGAAGCCGACACCCTGGCCGTCCTGCCGGACAGCTCCTACGCCGGCATCTACCAGGTGGTCATCGATGACTGCCGCGCCAACGGCGCCTATGACCCCACCACCATGGGGACCGTGCCGAACGTTGGCCTCATGGCGCAGGCCGCAGAGGAATACGGCAGCCACGACAAGACCTTCGAGATCCAGGAGCCGGGAACCGTCCAGATCGTTGACGGCTCCGGCAACGTCCTGATCGAACACCAGGTCTCCGAGGGCGACATCTGGCGCGCCTGCCAGACCAAGGACCTCCCCATCCGCGACTGGGTCAAGCTGGCCGTCACCCGCGCCCGCGCCTCCCAGACCCCCGCCGTGTTCTGGCTGGACGAGGAGCGCGCCCACGACGCCAACCTCATCGCCAAGGTCAACGAGTACCTGAAGGACCACGACACCGAGGGCCTGGACATCCAGATCATGTCCCCGGTCAAGGCCATCGCCTACACCCTGCAGCGGATCCGCAAGGGCGAGGACACCATCTCCGTGTCCGGCAACGTCCTCCGCGACTACCTCACGGACCTGTTCCCCATCCTGGAACTGGGCACCAGCGCCAAGATGCTCTCCGTTGTTCCGCTAATGAACGGTGGCGGCCTCTTCGAAACCGGCGCCGGCGGTTCCGCGCCGAAGCACGTCCAGCAGCTCCTGAAGGAAAACCACCTGCGCTGGGACAGCCTCGGTGAGTTCCTGGCCCTGGCCGTCAGCTTCGAGCACCTGGCCACCACGGCGGGCAACGCCCGCGCACAGGTCCTCGCAGACACCCTGGACCGCGCCACCGGCACCTTCCTGCTGGAGAACAAGTCCCCGAGCCGCCGCGCCGGCGAGCTCGACAACCGCGGCAGCCACTACTTCCTGGCCCGCTACTGGGCCGAGGAACTGGCCAAGCAGACGCACGACGCCGACCTCGCCGCCGCCTTCAGCTCCGTCGCCGACGAGCTGACCTCGAAGGAGGACACGATCGTCGGCGAGCTGGCCGAGGTCCAGGGTTCGCCCGTGGACATCGGAGGCTACTACCATCCGGACGACGCCAAGGCTTCGGCAGTGATGCGCCCGTCGGCCACCCTGAACAAGGTCATTGCCACCCTGAACTAGGTGAAGCGCTGCCGCGGCAGCCCTAAAGACAAAGCAGGCGGTGCCCCGGTAAACGGGGCGCCGCCTCCTTCGTCATGACAGGTGAATGGTGGCTGCGCTGTACTGAACCCGGATCAGAGCCTGCAGCGGCTTAGTCGTTGCCCTTGCCCCTGTCGTCCCTCTTGTCGTCCCTCTTGTCGGCCTCCTGCGGCTGGGGCTCCGGCACCGGAGCGGGTGCCGGCTCCTGGACGGCCGGGGGAGGAGCCTGGGTAGCGGCCTGCTCAACTGCGGCCTGGTCAGCTGCCGCCTGCTCAGCCGTGGCTTTATCCGCTGCAGCCTTTTCCGCGGCGGCTATTGCATCCTCGAGGTCTGCGCGCACAGCAGTGGCGATGGTGGTGATGCTCCGCCGTCGTTCCTCGGAAATATCGCCCATTGCCTGGGCAGCTTCAAGCTCGGCTTCGAGCCCGTCCAGGGCCTTCAGGGCTGTCGCAGGGTCGCTTTGCGACGAAGCCTGCGTCACCTCAAGGACCCGGGCCTGGAGCTGGCGGGCAGCATCACGCTGCAGTCCCGTTTCCGCGGTAGCGCAGCCGGTGAGCAGGCTTGCTGCCACCAGGGTGGCTGACCAGGCAAGGGCCAGCCGGTTGCCCCGGTTAAACCTCACGGTTCCACGCTTTTCTGCAATTCTTCCAAATGCTCACCCAGGACGCCGGTCACCTCGGGATAGGGCACGACGTCGGCGGGAGCCTGGGCGTTGAGGGTCATCAGGACCGCGGCGACAGCCGCGGCAACCACCACCAGCCCCATGACCACGGCCAACCAAAAGCGCTTAGTCCGGGTTTGCGGATGCAAGGAAGGTCCTGCGGCAGGATTGTCAGCCGGTGCAGGCTGGACGGCCTGCGGTTCAGGGCGGGCTGCTGCGGATTCTTCCTGTGCTGCTGCAGGTGCGGGTTTATCGGGGGAAGCAGCCGCCTCGCGGATCTCTTCCACCGATTCCTCGGCAGTGATGGAAGGCGGGTGGAAAGGCATGGCGGGCAGTACCCTGGTTGTTTCCGGCGCCAGCTCCCCGGGGGTCGAGGCCGGTGACACCAGAGCCTGCCGCAGCGCGGTTTCGATGTCCGCGGCGGCTGGCCGCTCCAGCGGCTCGATGGCGGTCATGGAGCGGATGAGGTCTGCCCATTCGGAGGGGACGTCGTCCGGAATCTCGGGTGCCCGGTGCAGGCGGGCAACCGCAGACTCCACCGCGCCGCCCGGGTACTCCACCGCGCCCTTGATGCATTCCAGAAGCACGAGGCCCAGCGAATAAATATCGGATGCGGGGGTGAGGGGCTGTCCCATGGCCTGTTCAGGGCTGAGGTACGCGGCCGTTCCCACCATGGTTCCGGTCGCCGTGAGCCTGGTTGAATCGGCGATCCGGGCGATGCCGAAGTCGGTCAGCTTCGGGCGCAGCGGCTCGCCGGGACGGATCTGGACCAACAAGATGTTCGCGGGCTTGATGTCCCGGTGAATAATGCCGAGTCCGTGGACGTAGGCCAGGGCGTCGGCGATGCCCGCGCCGATGACGGCCAACTCCTCCAGCGGGACGGTGCTGTGCCGGATCCGGGTGCGCAGGTCCTGGCCCTCCACCAGTTCCATGGTGAGGAACGGGCGGGGCTCGTCGGGTATGCGGTCATCGATCCCGGCGTCGAAAAGGGTGACCAGGCCCGGATGATTCAGTGTGGCCAGAAGCTGGATTTCCGCTTCCTGGCGCTTTAGTTCATCGGCGTCCGGGGCCTGCGGTGCGAAGAGCTTGAGGGCTACATCGCGGCCCAGGTTTTCGTCCCGGGCACAATACACGGATGACATTCCGCCACGGCCAATAACTTCACCCAACCGATAACGTCCGCCAACCACTTCATTCGTAATGGAGCTAGGCGATTCCGCCACCATGACCGTTCCTCCCGGTGCGCTGCGGCACTGTCGTACTCAAATTATACGGGGGCTACGGCCGAACTAGCGATTGGTCCGGATGTACCGGTGGGGGCATACCGGTGGTCCGGAGGCGAAACAGGTGCTTTCGCCACCGGACCACCAGCCACAAGGACATGTGTGCTGAGGACATGTTTGCGTCTGATTTTGGCGCTTCTAGGCGGCCCTCCTCTCCTTCAGCCTGCTGGTTGCTGCCGCTTCAGGTGCATGGCGCAGGCGTTGTCTGATGCCTTTAGTACGGTTAGGACACCTTGCGCTTGCGAAGCATCAGGAGTCCGGCCACCAGCAGCAGCAGGGCGAGCGGGACCAGCGAGGCGTCCATGCCCGTGTTTGCCAGGGTATTGGCGGCCCGGGGCTGCACGTTCCGCTCGGTGGTGTCCGCTGCAATGGCGCCGCCCACCGCGGTGGAACCTGCCGGTGCTACGGAGAAGCTGCCGGTCCCGGCGGTGGCAGTGCCCCCGCCGTTGGCGCCGTTGTTCGTGCCCGTGGTGCCGTTGTCGGTACCATTTCCGCTGCCGGAGCTGTTATCGGTGCCGGGGTTGTCCGTGCCGGGATCAAGGGTGCCAACACCGCCGGTGTTGCCGTCACCCGGAGTGCCGGTGCCCGGGTTTTCGGTGCCGTTGCCGCCGCCCACGACGCCGATACCCAGGTCAATCCCGAGATCGACACCTGCATCGAGACCGCCGTTGCCGCCGGTGGTTCCGTCGGTGGTGCCGGTTCCGAGGTCGAGGCCGAGGGCTACGTCAACGGCGGCATCCAGGCCTCCAGTGGTTCCGTCCGTACCCGTCACACCGCCCAACCCCAGGGCTACGTCGGCGGCAACGGCTGCATCTGTTGCTACGCCATCTCCGCTACCGACGCCCAGGGTGATGTCAGCTGCTGCAGCCCCATCAGTGGCGCCTGTGCCGGTTCCGGTGGCTGTGCCGAGGGCAAGGGCAGCATCGGCTACGGCCACGTCCGTTGCGGTCGTATCGGCAACCGTTCCGGTCCCGAGGCCGACGGCGACATCGGCTGCAGCGGCGACGTCGGTGGTACCCGTGGCGGTGCCGAGGGTGAGGGCGGCGTCTGCGGCTACTGCCACGTCCGTCGCGGTCGTGTCGGCACCGTTTCCGGTCCCGAGGCCGACGGCGACATCCGCTGCAGCGGCGACGTCGGTGGTACCCGTGGCGGTGCCGAGGGCGAGGGCGGCGTCTGCGGCTACGGCCACGTCCGTCGCAGTCGTATCGACAATGGTTCCGGTTCCGAGGCCGACGGCGACATCGGCTGCAGCGGCGACGTCGGTGGTACCCGTGGCGGTGCCGAGGGCGAGGGCGGCGTCTGCGGCTACGGCCACGTCCGTGGCGGTCGTGTCGGCAACCGTTCCGGTTCCGAGGCCGACGGCGACATCGGCTGCAGCGGCGACGTCGGTGGTACCCGTGGCCGTGCCGAGGCCCAGATCAACGTCGGCGACAGCGGCCAGGTCAGTGGCGCCTGTGCCGGTTCCAGTGGCGGTGCCCAGGGCGAGGGCGGCGTCTGCGGCTACTGCCACGTCCGTCCCGGTCGTACCGACAATGGTTCCGGTTCCGAGGCCGACGGCGACGTCAGCTACGACGGCGGCATCTGCTACGGCGGCGACGTCCGTTGAGCCGGACGGCGTTGGGTCACCCAGCAGGCCCAACGACGTCGTGTCAGCGGACGCCGCCGCCGAGATGAGGGCGGAAGCGGAAAGATCCGATCCGCTAGTGGTGTCCGCAGCGTTTGCCGCAGTGCAGCCGACGGCTAGGAGCCCGCCGGCAAAGAGGGTGCCAAGCAGCCCCCTGCGAAGGTTGGAACTCATGGTGATGTCTCCTGAAAGAGTTGAGGTTCGGGCGCTGGTCAGCTGCCCGTATGGCCACGTGCTGCCCGAAAGGGCAGGGTGGACTCAACTAGTCAGGAGAAGAACCGGGGTCGAAGGACACCGGTGCGGGAGCGTGCTCGGGAGCATCGTCGGCGAGTACTGCGCCGACATCAGGAAGCTTGAAGTCGAAGGAGTTCAGCCACGCGGCGGAGCCGGAAGAACCGGCGGGGGAACGGCTGCTGCCGCTGCCTGAACCGGGCGCAGCCGGGACCTGGGCAGGGTGCGGTGAGGCCTCCGTCGTATCGGGCTGGTCACCAGTCATTGCAGGCACGGTGCGGCCGGCCGGGGGAACGGCAGATGTGCCCGCGAGAGCGGTTGCCTCCGTGCCGGCCGTTCCTGCTCCCCGAATGGTTTGATCAGCGCCAATAGCGCCGTCGCCGGCAGGCACCACATCGGTCACTGCAGATGCGCTTCCGGAATCTGCAGGTACGGCCGGAAGGACGTCCAGAGCAGGTTCTTCCCCGGCTGCCACCTCGGGCAGTTCGGGAACCGGAACAGGAAGCGGAGCAGTGCCGGTCACAACATCCGCTACTGGCTGCAGTACGGGCTCAAGTGCAGGAAGAGTCTCAACGACCGGTGGCACAACAGTTTCCACCACGGCGGTGGTTGCGCCGTCGGCAATCTGTGCAACTGGCGCGGAAATGGCATCAACGGTGCCGGCCGGAACCACCTGGTTCACCACCGGTACGGAGGCAACGAGGTTATCCGCCACAGTTGAGACCTGCCCCGCTACGGGTTGGAGCAGGCCGGCCGCAGGTGGCGCCGCGGGGACCTGGACAGGTGGTGCGGGCAGTGCCGGGACAAGACTCTCCGTCACCGACTGCGTTGAGCTGGTGACGCCCCCCAACAGGGATGATGTGTCCGGAAGCAGGTCTGCAGAGGCGGACGTCGCCGAGAATGTCAGCCAGGTGAAGGCAGCGGCGCCGGCCATAAGGACCGGCCGCAGGGCACGCCACGGTGAATGAGCTTCACCCACGCGTACCACCCCCAGTACTGCTGCATTCGACGATGCCTATAGCGTAAGACCGGATATTGCGGAAAGTCTAGGGAGTTCTAAAACAAATCGACAAACTCAGAACATTCCCGGGTAAACATCATGACAGCTCGCAAATGTCCGTCATGCAAATGTTTGCAGGAGAAAAACAGGCAGGCGTTCTAATGCGAATCAGCCTCTCAGTTATGCCCTTCAGTGGCTGTCATTCGGGTAGCTGACGCCGAGCTGTGCACGCACGCCATCAAAGAGGCGCATCGTGTTCAGCGAATCCTCGAGCGGCATCACGGGGCTTTCGGTGAGGCCCTGCTGGATGCAGCGCGTCACCTCACGCAGCTCGTAGGTGTAGCCCTTGCCCACGACGTCGAAGGTCTCGGTCCTG
This sequence comes from Arthrobacter sp. K410C, assembly GCF_059090105.1. Classification (NCBI taxonomy): domain Bacteria; kingdom Bacillati; phylum Actinomycetota; class Actinomycetes; order Micrococcales; family Micrococcaceae; genus Arthrobacter; species Arthrobacter sp. K410C. The sequence continues at coordinate 1,261 of NZ_JBNHFJ010000007.1, read as the reverse complement.
TGGTCGGTACGGCCTGTGACAACGCTGAGTTTGTGGGGGTTGTTGATGGACCCGATGCTTTGCAGGAAGCCGAGGTTGCCGGCCACGGTAGCGGTGCGTGGACCGTGGGACAACAGCGATGAGGTGAGTTGGACCTGCGCGCCGTCGCTGTAGCCAAGGGTCATCGCGTTCTGGGCGTCCACGCCGTCGTCGTTGACGAAGCCTGTGGCGCTGACCGTCTGGGGAAAGCCCAGGGTTCCCAGCGCCCAGAGCAGGGGGTAGACCGAAATGTCCAGGAGTGCTCCGCCGCCGTCCCCGCGTGCCCACAGTCGGGAGGTGGGGGAGTACGGAGCGGGGAAGCCGAGGTCGGCCGAGACCCAATGAAGGTCTCCGAGTTCGCCGGAGGCGGCAATCTCGAACGCCCGCTGCATGGCCGGCAGGAAGCGGCTCCAGACTGCCTCCATCAGGAACAGGTTGCGGCTCCGGGCGACGTCGATGAGCTCCGCGGCTTCGCGGGCATTGACGGTGAATGCCTTTTCGCAGAGGACGTGCTTGCCGGCGTTGAGGGCCGCGAGGACAATCTGGTGGTGCTGGGCATGCGGGGTGGCGACATAGACGACGTCCACCGCCTCATCGGCGAGCAGTCGCTCGTAGCCGTGCACGCCGTCGTCGTCCCCGTATGCAGTGAAGACGCCGTACGCCGCGGCGAAGGCGTCTGCCGTCCCCTGGCCCCGGGAACTGACCGCATAAAGTTCCGCGTCCTCCAGCAGGGCAAGGTCCTGGGCCACTGACCGGGCAATGCCGCCAGTGGCGATGATTCCCCAGCGCAGGGAGTCCCCGGTGGCGGAACGGGGGTCCGTGTTGGGCTGGCTGGACAGCCACGGCGTGGCGATGGGCGCGCTCATGGCCCAATCCTGTCACAGCGCTGCGGAAGGGTTTGCTGTTTACCCGCCAAAACTGCGCCGGCGTTCGGGAATGGGCCGCCGGAAGTGAGAGAGCGTTCGTCAGGAGGGCCCCAGAGGTGGAGCGGCAGCTTTGGGTCGGGGCCCGGCGGATGCCTACAGCTATAAGGCATTCACCACCCCGCAGGCAGTGCGAAACCACGCGCTGCAGTTCACGGGCCCGGGAGTGCTGGCCGCAAGCGGTAAAGCTCCTGCAACATGAGGAAAGCCCGGGCCTCCGAAGTGAACTGCTCCCCGAAAGTTGGACTGAGAAATCGGTCCTTCTATCGGGGAGCAGTTTTATGCAGGAGAGTAGTTCGTTATCTGATGAACAGCGCGAG